>DAOTUN010000078.1:0-24368 GCA_034437395.1 Anaerolineae bacterium
TTAATCTACATTGCTGATGGAGCGTCAAGTCGTTCATTTTGGGTTGCTTTTGAGCGCGACTACGCCCTCAGAAGTCAAAAACAAGTCTATGCTTTTCATTCAGCAAACCAGACAGCAGCATTGTTCAATGGTGCGCCATTAAATCTGGCGATTTATCCGAGTATCGCTTATCCAGTTCAACAGGCAGCCCGACCACTCATCAATTACATGGCAGACGAGCGATATTTTAAATTTTGGCTGGACGATTATGGTTTGGTTGGCTCCACTCAAGGTTTTATCAAGTGGTTAGAATCTGGGATGAGTGAACATATCGATATCGGTGGATATGTACTCGCTTTCTATGACGAAGACAAAGTACCATCTCACGCTTATGCGAGAACAGAAATGAAGGCGGCTTTTGAACAAAATCGTTTGATTATTGCCAATCTGGGAATGTCGAAGGTGCAGAACTTCCCTGAAAATATTATTCTGAATGTTGTTGATGAAAACGGTATCAACAACAACCGCATTGATGATCTGATTGTCCGTCTCTACTCGCTGATTTTTCGTAATCAATTCCCTGAGTTGGTGTATGACTAAACCAGAGTATCCCACCGTCCGCTTTGGCGATGTAGCACGCGAAGTAACTGACAGCACTCATACCCCACTAGAAGATGGCTTTGAGTGTTATATCGGCTTGGAACACCTTGAACCCGAATCGCTTAATTTCAGCCGTATCGACTTGTATATTAAACCGCACTCTGGAACTTGGATGTGTCCCACCTGAGTACCATGTCCGACCGTCACCATGCCAAACCGCATTGAAATCGATGACAGTACTATCTGGGTAAGGGTAAGGAAATATGATGCTCGGAGGTTCTATGAAGGTAGCGACCCATATATTGAGCGGTACCATTCCACTAGGGTCTACTCGATTGACCGGATTCCCGTTGGCGTAGTTGTAGCCATTAATCAGCGAAAGAAGTTCGCCAACAGCATCATGGAGGTTGTGTCACCGATTCTACCCCTGACAAGGGGACGGGTCAGGGGTGAGGGGTGATTGCGCGCATCCATCGCCATATATGCTGGAGCGCCAGCACGTCATCGCGCTGATAGGCACATGCCTGCATCAGCGCAGCGTCATCGCCTGAGTGCAGCCACGCCAGATAATCGGCGTAGGCAGGCACATGACTGTTGTAGCCCGACCAGGCGAAGCCCAGGGTGGATGCGATCTCTTTGATCGACGCGCCGAACGTAGGCAGCCTGACCGAGCGCGTCACGCTGGCGTGCAAATCGTGCAGCCGCGCGCCCAGCGCGTCGCTGACATCGGCAGGGGCTTCATGGCGCATGGCAGTCGCGTCGAAGGCAGTCCAATGCGCGATCGGTGACTCGTCGGCGCTGACACCCCGTGCAAATCGACGCCAGAGCGCGGCGGTGTCCGGCACGAGGTGCAGCAGTTGTCCGTCGGCGAGGGTCGTGCTGCCCGGCGCCCGCGCTGGCGCGACGATGGCGATCTCTGGTGCGGCGGCGTCGTGCTGCCAGCCGATACACCAGGTGGCGCCGGTATCCAGACGGGTCTCGATGTCGAAATAATATCCCTGCTCCGCACAGATCGGCGGCGGCTGGCTGAACCAGATCGGCGCCTCAGCCAGCCATGCCCGCGCGTGCGCGTGCATCGCTTCGGCGGTCGTCTTGATCCCGCGGAAGCGGCGCAGATGATCGGGCGCCTCCGCCGCAACCCGATCCAGGGTGTTGATCCCGGCGGCGCGTAATGCCGCCTGAGAGTCCGTCCGCAGCCCGGAGAGCAGGGTGAGATCGTGCGCGATCCGAGGCTGACGGCGGCAGGCGGACAGCCAGGGACAGGCAGCGCAGCCTTTCGTCAGCAGGACACCGGGCGCGTCACCCACGATCACCTGCGCGGCAGCCAGGACAGCGGTGCGTAAGCGCTCCCGATCGAGGGTGTGCTGGATGCGTGTATTGGGTTGTCCGCGCGCGTCGCGTCCGAGCCAGAATTCGCCCGTCGATCCGATCGCCTTGTCTGTCTGCTGCAACAGACAGATGTAGGCATCCATCTGCACACGGTCGGCATCGGTCAGCACGCCGTAGCTCTTGATCTCGACGGCGATATAGCCCGCTCGTCGCTGCCCGCCGACAAAGCTGGTCGCACGGCGCAGCCGATCCGCTTTCCCGCGCAGTTGAATCGGGCGCGCCATCCCGTCGAGCGCGAAGGTGTGCTCCAGATGCGCACCCATAAAGTTTGCGGCGCCGCGATCCATTTCTTCACGGGTGACTCGCACCCCATCCGCCCATGACGTGACCGGGATCAGCGTGACTGCACCAGCGGTCGCGGTTTGCACGATGTTTTCGTGTGCCCATCCAGCGTCCAGGCGGGCGGCTGCCTGTGGGTCGATCGGGGCGCGTTCGCGCGGATCGCCCTGGGCGTCGAGCCAGATACGACGGTGGCAGCCATAGAGGTGCCGAAGCTGTGTGGCGGTGATGACGATCGGGTTCATGGTGTTTGCATGACGACTACGCCCTCAACCCCCTGCCTCTTCTCCCTGCGGGAGAAGGAGAGCAAACCAACTCGAAGCGCTTCTTACAGTCCGTCTCGGATTGAGGGTATGTCTGCAAAATCCCTCACCCTAAATCCTCTCCCACAAGGGGCGAGGGACTTCCCAACCGCTTTTTCCCCTCTCCTCTTTGTGGGAGAGGGGGCAGGGGGTGAGGGCTGAGCAGTGACGTGTTGGGCGGCGACGAACCGTTGGACGTGATCGTCACGCTGACACGACAGTTTGCACATGCCACATAATACGTCCCTACGTCACGGGCACCATATAGATGATTGTCACGCCGTCGCCGCCTTCTTTAGGGGGCGCCGGGATCGCCTTGCTGACCAGCGGGTGATCGACCAGCTTTTCCTGGACGGCGCGCCGCAGCGCCCCGGTGCCCTTGCCGTGAATGATGCGCCCGAACGGAATCCCCGACAGATACGCCGCGTCGATATAGCCGTCCAGCTTTTCCAGGGCATCCTCGACGCGCGTCCCGCGCAAGTCCAGCTCCAGACCGGGCGACACCGCTTTGGGCAGCGTCAGGTCGCGCTCGATGTCGTAGGCGCTGCCGCGACGCTTGCGCATGATCTCGTTTTCTGTGCGCGTCGGCTTCTTCAGATCGCGCAGCGACGCCCGGATTTTCAGCGCGCCGACCGCCACCATCGCCTCGGCTTTGTCCAGCTCCATGACCACGCCCTCGGTCTTGAGCGTGTCGAGCCAGACCGCATCCCCCAGGCGCGGCGCCCAGATTTGTTCGTGCGGAATCTCGACCGCATCCGCGACCGGCTGGCGCGCCAGCTTTTCCAGTGTTTCCGAGGCGGTCTGCACCTCACGCAGCTTGTCCAGCGGCAGCGAGGCATCGCGCAGATCGCCGCGCAGCTTGCGAATCTCGTTTTTGAGCGTATCGATGTCGTCCTGCATGGTGCGGCGGGCGCCGTTGATGATATTGCGACGCTCGTCCTCGACCGTACTGAGCCGGGTCGCCAGATCGATCCGATCCGCCTCGATGTCGGCACGCAAATTGTTGATCACCGTCTGCTGACGGCGGATGTCCTCGCGGGTACGGTGAATCTCGTCGAGCAGATCGTCGGCGACCAGGTCTTCAGTGGCGACCATACTGCGCGCGTCTTCAATGATCTCCGGGTTCAGACCGAGACGCCCGGCGATCGCCAGCGCGTTCGAGCGACCGGGCAAGCCGATGATCAGTCGATAGGTCGGCGCCAGCGTTTCCAGATTGAATTCCACACTGGCATTGCGCACACCCGGCGTCTCGACACTGTAGACCTTCAATTCCGGGTGATGGGTGGTGACCATGGTGGTGATACTGTTCTCACGCAGATAATTGAGGATCGCCCGTGCCAGCGCTGAACCTTCGGCGGGATCGGTGCCCGCGCCCAGCTCATCCAGCAGCACCAGCGATCGCGGCGTACATTCGCGCATGATCTGGATGGTGTTGGTCATGTGCGAGGAAAACGTGCTGAGTGATTGCTCGATACTCTGCTCGTCGCCAATATCGGCATACACGCCGTCGAACACCGTCAGACGCGCGCGTTCGCAGGGCAGGTGCAAGCCGCACTGTGCCATCAGCGTCAGCAATCCGACCGTCTTCAGTGAGACAGTCTTGCCGCCGGTGTTCGGTCCGGTCACCACCAGCAGATAGGTATCATTCCCAAAGGTGACATCGATCGGGACGACATTGCCCTTCAACAGCGGGTGGCGCGCGCCGACCAGCTCGATCACGCTGCCAGGGTGATTGGCGATCGGCTTTGCCAGATAGCCCACCAGCTGCGGCTCGACGCCTTTCAGCGCATCGGCGTAGCGCGCCTTGGCGAACACCAGATCGAGATAGCCCAACACCTCGACAGTGCGCACGACTTGCTCGGACTCGACCGCGACCTGATCGGTCAGCGCTGCCAGGATGCGCCGAATCTCTTTTTCTTCGGCGAGCTGGAGTTCGCGCCAGTTGTTGTTCAGCTCGACGGTATCCAGCGGCTGAATGAACAGAGTCGCGCCGCTGCTGCTGGCGTCGTGTACCACGCCGGGAATCTTGCCTTTGTGGTCTGCCTTCAACGGAATCACATAGATGCCGTTGCGCATGGTGACCAGCACCTCCTGCAGATAAATCTGATTGGCGGCGCTGCTGATGATGCGCTGGAGCTTGCTCTGCAGACGGTCAAAGGCGAGCTTGAGGTCGCGGCGGATCATCGCCAGCGCGGCGCTGGCACTGTCTTTGATCATGCCCTGTTCGTCGATGGCGCGCTCGATCTCCTGCTGGAGCTCGGCGCATTCCTCGGCGCCCTCGGCGATGTCTGCCAGCAGCGGATACTGCCCCTTCATGCGTCCGAGCGTGCGCTTGAGGGTGGTGGCGCGGCGCAGCGTCGAGCGGATGTCGAGCAGCCCCTGCGCGTCGATGACGATGCCACGCTGCGCCGAGATCGCCGCCATGCGCACGTCGCGGGCGCCGCCGAGCGAGGCGTTGAACTGGTTGGCGAACATCTGGCGCGCTTCGGCGGTTTCCTGCTGCCACTGACGCGCTTCGCCCAGGTCGGCAGTGGGATACAGGTCGCGTGCGAGCTCGGCACCGGCGGAAAAGGTGGTGTGATCCGCCAGGCGATTCAGCACTTTGGTGAGTTCAAGGGTGGATAGCACTTTTTCGTTCATAGTGCCGCCAGTATAACACGCGCCGGGGTGCTGATCAATGTCTGATCAGGGCATAGGCGCGCACGAGGGTTCACGAGGGGTCAAAGATTATGCCGATGTTCATCATCCGATCACCCCAGCCGATGCTCTCGCATGTTGTCCTCGATCAGGGTATAAAGTAGAAGATACATCGCGCCACCTGATCTATAAGCAGCCTGCATATAGTCGTCACAGACAGGGGAATCTACACAATGGACGGTTTCGGCGCCTTATTCGGATTCATCATCGCGGTCTTTCTGGTGCTGTTTCAGATGTCGGTGCTGTACCCACTGCCGATCAGCGACATTGGCTCGGTGCGCTACCGCACCATGCCGACCATGACCTACCTGCTGATCATCGCCAACGCGCTGGTGTTCATCGTGTGGCAGGCACCCGATCTGTACGGCGCTGAAACTATTGCCGAGCTGCAGCCGTATCTGGATAAGCTGTGGACGTATGGCTACCGCGACGTGTTCATGACTCAGGGGATCAG
The DNA here is from genome assembly GCA_034437395.1 of Anaerolineae bacterium. Taxonomy (GTDB): domain Bacteria; phylum Chloroflexota; class Anaerolineae; order Aggregatilineales; family Phototrophicaceae; genus Flexifilum. The sequence continues at coordinate 5,701 of DAOTUN010000078.1, forward strand.
CATCGGCGCCTTCAGCACCTTCACGTCGATGTTCATGCACGCCGACATCTGGCATTTGTTCGGCAATATGATCTTCCTGTGGACATTCGGGCGCCGTCTGGAAGACGCCTGTGGTCCCTGGCGTTACCTCCTGTTTTACATTATCGCAGGCATGATCGCCAACCTGGGATCGGAGCTGCTGAACGCCATCGCCAGCGATCTGCCCGGCGTGGGCGCATCCGGGGCGATCGCGGGGCTGATGGGCGCCTTTCTGGTGCTGTTCCCGCGCGCGAAAATCCAGTGCATGTGGTTTTTAGGGATGATCCTGTGGCTGCCCTACCGCATCTTCACCCGCGCCGAACACGTCTTTTCGCGCTTCGTGGTGCTGCCCGCCGGACTGTTTTTACTGTATTTCGCCTTCCGTGAGCTGCTGCCATCGCTGCAAACTATCACCGAGGGCACCGATGTCGGCGGCACCAACAATCTGGCGCACCTGATGGGATTCGCGGCGGGTCCGCTGATCCTGCTGTTCGTGCGCAAGGATCTGCTGGTGCGTTTCGTCACGCGGCGGACGGTGTAATCTCATCCAATAAAATAAACAGAAGCAGATTGGCTGGCAAATGTATGGGCATCAGTTCCAGGTCATCGCAGGGTCAGATGAGGTTATTCGAGCGCCGCTTCTGGCGTCAGCCGATCGTCAAAGCGCTGTTGGCGGTGACGTTCGTGCTGCTCGCCTTCGTGTTCAAGATGATCCTGGAGCCGTCGATCGACCAGGAGAGTTCGTTTCTGTTGTTGTACATGGCGATCATCCTGAGCGCGTGGACGAGCGGGCTGCTCGGCAGCCTGTGCGCGACATTTTTGTCAGCGCTGCTCGCCAATTATTTTTTCGTGGGGCCGAGTGGCGTGGTGGGCTTCGGCGAGCCGGGACAGCTTTTAAGGACTGTCCTGTTCGTGCTGGAAGGGGTGTTCATCAGCCTGTTGAGCCACCGTCTGCAAGTGGTGCGCACCCGCGCTCAGATCAGCGAAGCCAGCGCCAAACGGAATCTGGTGCTGTCAACCCAGTACGCCGAAAAATCGCGTCTCGATACCGACGAACTGGAAAAGGCGGTCGTGCGCGAGCGCGTCGGACGCGAACAGCTTGCCACAGAACTGGCGGAGCGGCGTCGGGTCGAGGATGAGCTGCGCACCAGCGAGGCACGGCTGCGCATCGCCACCGAAGCCATGCGCGGCTTGATCTATGATTGGAATCTGCAAACGCGCGAGGTCTACCGCTCGGAAGGGATGTTTCCGCTCATGGGCTATCACCCCGCCGAGGCGCCTGAGGACTCAGACTGGTGGTTCAGCCGTTCCCACCCCGACGATCGCGCTGCACTCAGCGCGCTAGGACAGCGCATCTTGAGCGGAGAGACCGACCATTCCAGCCTGGAATACCGGATGCAGCACCGCGACGGACACTATATCTGGGTGTGGGATCATCAGCGCGTCGTGTCCGACGAAAACGGCGCGCCGCTGCGCGTGATCGGCTGGACGATCAGCATCGACGAGCGCAAGCGCGCTGAAGAGCGCACGCAGCAGTTGAATGTGCTGGCGTCGGCACTGACCCGCGCCGTCACAGCCAACGACGTGATCGAGACGATGCTGCGTCAGGTGCGCGCCGAACCGGACGCCACCTTTTGCGCGATCCGCATCCTCAACGAGGCGCGTACCGATCTGGAACTGATCGGTAATTTTGGCTACACCGAGGACATGCTGGCACAGTGGCGCGCGCTGCCTTACGACGATCCGACCGCGCTCGGCGCGCTGGCGGTGATCGAAAATCGCTCGATCTGGCTGCAAACCCCGGAAGAACGCGCGCTGCTGGCGCCGATCGTGACAGGCAACAGCGAGTTCACGGCGTATCCGGCGCTGGCGATCGTGCCATTCAACGTCAATGACGCGCTGATCGGCGTGCTGGTGGTGGCGTATCAGGCGGAACATCGCTTCACCATCGGGGAACAGAATTACCTGGAAGCCTTTACCGATTATTTCGCCCAGGCACTCCAGCGGGCGCGCCTGCTGGAGCAGAATCGCCAGCTGGCGGCGTATGAAGAGCGGCAAAGGCTGGCACGCGAGCTGCACGATGCGGTCAGCCAGATCATGTTCGCCGCGACCAGCATGGCGGATGCCCTGCCGCGCCTGTGGGAGCGCGATCCCAAACACGGACAGGCGCGGCTCCAGGAGGTCGTCACGCTCAACCGGGCGGCGATGGCGGAAATGCGCAAGCTGCTGCTGGAGCTGCGCCCAGAGGCGATCGTGCGCACCCCCTTCGAGGTGCTGCTCGATCACCTGAGCAAGGCGGTGCGCGGCGCCAAAGAGATCACGGTCGCGCTGCACGCCGACGGCTTGAAAGATGTGTTTTTGCCGCCGGAGGTGCATGTCGCCTGTTATCGAATCGCGCAGGAGACGCTGAACAACGTCGTCAAGCACAGCGGGGCGGCGAATCTGACGATCACCATGCAGTACGACGGCAGCGTATTCGACCTGGAGATCAGCGACGACGGCGACGGCTTTGACATGGCGCTGGTGTCGCAGGGGATCGGCATGGGATCGATGCGCGAGCGCGCGGCGGCGGTCGGCGCGCGTCTGACGATCGTCAGCCAGCCCGGAGATGGCACCGGGGTGGCGCTGCGCTGGTCAGCCGACATCGTGTTGACAAAATAACGCATCGCGTTACTATTAGACAATGGATTATATCTAACTCACACAAGGAGTGGCGCGTGCCCAAGCTGTCGCGTTTATTCGTATTCACATTGTTCGCACTCGTGATCACCATCGTCTCTGTCGGCGTCGATGCGCGGCGTGTCGCTGCCGTGACCGGCGCGACCCGTCCCAACGCGGGCTTCAATGCTAATTCGCAGCCCGCCAATGACGACTCGAACAGCATTCTGACCAGTCTCGGCTTCACGATCAATTATTTCGGTGCCAGCTACAGCCAGGTGTATGTCAACACCAACGGCAATATCACCTTCGACGGCGCCCTGGGCACCTACACGCCCTTCCCGCTCACCAGCACCGGCGTCAGGATCATCGCGCCGTTTTTCGCGGATGTCGATACGCGCGCCGGCAACCTGGTCAAATTCGGCACCGATACGGTCGATGGGCGCCCTGCCTTTGGCGTCAACTGGATCGATGTCGGTTATTACTTGGCACATACGGATAAGCTGAACTCGTTCCAGCTCGTCATCATCGACCGATCCGATATCGCGCCCGGAGAATTCGACTTCGAGTTCAATTACGACGCCATCACCTGGGAGACGGGTGACGCCAGCGGCGGCGTCAACGGCTTTGGCGGCGCGTCGGCGCGCGTCGGCTACAGCAATGGCAGTGGCGCGCCGGGTAGTTTCGCGGAGCTGGCGGGTTCGGCGATCAACGGCGCCCTCCTTAACGGCGGACCCAACGCGCTGGTGAACGACCGCCTCAATACGACGCAGTTGGCGCGCTATCTGTTCCAGGTGCGTGGGGGCAGCGTGCTGAACGCCCCAGCCGCGCCGATTGCCCGTGCCTGCGCTGCGGGTCCGACCGCCGATTCGGTCGTCGGCAGCCTGCCCTTCCTGACGCAGATTTTCTACGAACCCGGCAAGCTGTCGCCGGGGCTGTTCATTGAGCCGGGCACCTATTGGGTGCTGGGCATGGACGAGAGCGCCTCGTTCTACAAGATCATCCTGTCGTGCGAGTACATCTGGGTGCCGATCGACTCGATGGGTCCCAACTACGATGCGACCTGGATGGGGCGTCCGCTGCCCACTGGGATCGTCACGGCAACCAGCAACAGCAGCAGCAAGTAGCAGCATGGTACGCTGAACCATCATATAAGGTTTGGCATACCCAATGCGCAAAAACACCCCCGCACAAGCTGTGCGGGGGTGTTTTTATTTTTCATGCCGACGGGCTGCTAGACGATCGACACCAGCCGGAACTGCGACACGGGTTCACCTGTCCCGGCGCTGTCTTTGTACACGTCAAAGGTGCTCATCTCGTGCGCGACCGTGACCGTCGTGGTCAAGCCGCTGCCCAGCATCTCGAAGCGCACGCGCCATGTGCCCGCGTCGATCGTCTCCACGCCAATCAGCCGCAGTCCTGGCAGATCGGTGATCGTCCGCGCCTGGCGCACGTAGTGATCGGCGGCTTGCGCGGCGTCGCCGTAACAGCTGCGACCGCGTAATTTGTCCAGGCGCACCTGTCCGGCGCGGCTGTCCGCGATCAGGCTCGATGCGTCGGCGGGATCGACATAGCCGTAGACCACCCCATCGGGCAGTGTCACCAGCGTGGCGGCGAAACGGTGCCCACCGATGTGCGTCGTCCCCCAGACAGACGATCCGGACTGGTGTCGGAATGCCTCCAGCACAGGCACACCATATTTGGCGCACGACACATCGCGCCGTCCATTGACACACACCAGAAACAGGGTCTCGTCGGTCAGATGCTCCGCGACCTCTGCGGCGCCCAATGCCAAGCCCGCCATATCGACGGTGAGCAGCTCGTCGTAGCTGTTCAGGTCGAGACGGTAGAGTTCGGGCGTCATCTCCAGCACGCGCGCGATGTAGAGGCGAATGGGATGCGGGGCGCGTGCGTCGTCGCGCTGGCGAATGAAGGTGAATTTGGTATGTGGAATGGCAGCGAGCCAATGGGTGATGCAGGTCTTGATCTGAGGGGAGAGATCGCTGTCGTCGGGCGCTTTGGCACCCCACGATCCGTTGTATTCCAGCATGATCCACACATCGGCGCGTGGAGCGGTGCCGAAAAGCTGTTCACCAGCGGCACGAGAGCATTCACTGCAATAGAAGGGCGCATTCGGGTTCGGAGTCATGTGATCGGCGTCCTCGACTCTGGGATCGGCGGAGGTGGAGTCGAGCTTGATTATCGCACAGGTTGCGCAAACGGATCACACAGGAGTGAATGTGCCACGTCCGCTCAGGCGATGTCGAGCGCTGCCAGCAGCAACCGCAGCGTCTCGATCGGCAAGCCGACCACGTTGCTGTAGCTGCCGTCGATCGCCGCGACCGGGGCAAATTCAGGATGCTGAATCGCATAGGCGCCCGCCTTGTCGAACGGATCGCCTGTGGCAATATAGGCATCGATCTCGGCATCGCTGTAGGCGCGCATGGTCACCTGGGTGAGGGTCAGCGCGGTGCGGGTGTGGCGGACGCCCTTTTCCAGCCTGACGACGGTCAGCGCGGTGCAGACGGTGTGGGTGCTGGCGCGCAGCCGCCGCAGCATCTGCCGCGCGTCGTCGGCATCGGTCGGCTTGCCGAGGATGGCGCCGTCCGCCGAATCGCCGAGCACCCCGATCGTGTCCGCCGCCACCACCACGATGGTATCGGCGGCGATCACGATCGCCGCCGTCCCGACTCGATCGGTGACGGCGGCGGCTTTTTCCTGGCTGAGGCGCTCGGCGTAGCGAAAGGGGTTTTCGCCGGGGCGCTGTGTCTCGTCGATGTCCGACTTGATCACGGTAAAATTGATCTCCATCGACGCCAGCAGCTCACGCCGACGGGGAGAGCCAGACGCCAGAATGAATGCGGGCGACGCGGGCATGTCAGCGCTGACTACGGCTTGGCGCCGTTGACGCTGTCGTCATCGTCATCGTCTTCTTCATAGCCGTCCCACTCCGACTCGTCCTCATCGCCGTCGTGGACGTGCCCGTGTTCGACTTCTACTTCGGTCGCATCGCGGATCGCCAGCACTTCGACAGCGTAGGTCAGAGTCTTGCCCGCCAGCGGCGGATTAAAGTCCAGCACGACGATCTGATCGTTGATCTCGGTGACGGTGGCGGTGTAGCTGTAGCCGTCGTCGTCCTCGACCTCGACGACCATACCGATTTCGAGATCGCTGCCGCCGGGAATATCTTCGAGGTCGATCTCTTCAAAATCTTCGTCGTCGTATTCCCCGTAGGCATCTTCCGGCGCCAGCGTGATCGTCAGGGTGTCGCCGATGCTCTTGCCAGTCAGGGCTTCTTCCAGACCGGGCAGGATTTCACCGACACCGTGCAGGTAATCCATCGGATCGCCCGGCTCGGTCTGCGCGACGACTTCGCCCTCTACCGTCAAGGTGTAATTCAGGCTGACGACCTTGCCATCCGTGATTTGCATGGGTTTGTGTACTCCAGGAACAGACCCGTGAATCGGGTCATACAAAAAATGAATTATATCGTTTTGAGGGCGCGATCCTAGTGGGAGATCGGGTTGGAATTTGTGCGGGTCGCCCGCAGCGCGCCGGCTCCGTCTGGCTCGGCGACGACATCGTCGGGCGGTGGTGCAGGTAATCAGCCGGAAAATACAACATCCGGCAGCGGTGCCGGATGTTCGATGACTATCCTTGATTGTGGGTGCACTAGGTTTCGAACCTAGAACCTACCAGTTATGAGCCGGCTGCTCTGCCGTTGAGCTATGCACCCTGATGCTGCTAAAAGCGGGTAATCAGATTTGAACTGATACTAAGACCTTGGAAGGGTCGTGTGCTACCGTTACACCATACCCGCACGGACAGCTCAGATTATAGCATAAATCTGGTGTCGTACATGCCCAATCGGATCAGGCAAAAATGCGCTAGACTGAACACAATCTGAGCGTGTATATCCAGGGGCAGATATGGCATACGACGTTTTCCTGAGCTACAGCCGCCACGACAGCGCTATCATGGAGCGCGTGCGTGCCGTGCTGACCGCGATGCCGACGGCGATCGGTTCGCTGACCGAGGCAGACATCCCGGAGGGCTGGCGCATCATTCGCGGCGACGGAGTCGAGATCGCCGTGCCCGCCAACTGGACTCGTTTTGAGGATTTTTCAGGCGGTCATCGATATGATGGCACCCGCTTTAAGTACGCTGCCCGATGGCTTGCGCTTTGACGCACTTTTCGCATCGGGTGCCATGAAAATCGCCGTCGGCGATCTGATCAGGATTCGAGGGTTAGCCGTATCGGTCGATGATGTCGGGATGCCGATTACACTCCAGTTTGCCGATCTGCGTCTGCAACAGCTGTACACAGAATGGGGCTTCACACCCTATATTACGGTCAATGGGGAGCCACTATCCCTGCCAGCCGGCGGGGCACTGTACTACGAAATGAGCGCACCCACCGAAACGGTTACGTTGAATGGGGCAGGATGGATGCTGGTGCGAGACTCCAGGATCGTGCTGTGCTTATCTGGTTTTATGGAAACGGACCGAGAGACGACGTTACCGATCGCGCGCCAGGTTGCCGAGACGCTCAGGCTGCTGCCGTAAAGCTGTTTTTGCGGTATCGGGGTGACCGGGTTCGAACCGATGACCTCTTCGTCCCAAACGAAGCGCGCTACCAGCTGCGCTACACCCCGTAAATCATGATGCAGTATAACACCGACAGCGGCGCGCATCAACGCCCGTCTGACACAACGCAAAAAGGTTGACTCCCTGGATTTTGGCACGCCAAACAGGGCGTCCGATGGCACAAAACCCTTTCTCAAGGACTACTACGCTTTCGGCTTTTTCTTGCGCGGCGCGACGGGCTGATCGCCGAACTGTGCCAGCCAGTACGCGACCTCGTTTGGCGTCACCACCGGATTCGGCGCGGTGCCCTTGTCCTCGGCGGCGGCTTTGACGGCGGCGGGCGAGGCTTTGGTGCCATTGGCGGTCGCTTCGATCTGCCCGGCAAAGTCGGCGCTGCGGATCACCGCCATCCTGTACTGCATCGCGGTCGCCAGCACCTCACGGTCATTGCTGACCACGATCCACTGACCCGGATCAGCGGTCAGACGGATACGCTCCTGCATGATGCGGTCGGCGTTGCTGTGCAGTGAGGCGAACACCACCTCGACCGGGCGCGTGGACAGCTTCGACCAGCCGCCTGGCAGCCCGCCGTCAAAGATGACGACGCAGCGTTTGCCCGTGCGGGCACACAAGCCCATCAGCTTGATCACCAGCTTGGCTTCGTCGTGCGGATCGGACAGGGTGATCGATTTCATCTGCCCGATCAGGTTGTGTCCATCGATGAGGTAGCCCATTGCGCACCGTGCGATTCAGAACAAAGGTACCGAGTCATGTTATATTATAGGGGATTACAGCGGTCGTTGCACAAAATTTCACAAAACACACAGGATCACGCATGATTTTCACGCTGACTCCACCCGCACCTTATGCTTTCGCGCACACCATGTTCGCCGCGCGTTTCCTGTACATCGCCGCCCGCCCGATGCCCGACGGGGCGATCCGCCGCGCCGTCCGGGTCGGGGATCGGCTGGCGCTGCTGGAGCTGCGCGACCGGGGTACGGTGGACATGCCGCGTATCGAGGTCAGGCTGCTGGCGTCGGATGGCGCCATCGATCCGGATCGACTGCAACCCAAAGCCAGCGCGCTCCTCAATGCCCGCGTCGATTTAGCGGCGTTCTACGCCGCTCACGGCACCGATGCGCACATCGCGCCGACGACAGCGCGTCTGCGTGGGCTGCACGCGCTGGGCGCGGATACGCTGTTCGAGGCGGTGGCGCTGACGATGATCGAGCAGCAGATCACCGTGAAGATGGCGCAAACGTCCGAGCGCTGGCTGATGGAGTGGGTGGGCGATGGACTGGATTACCAGGGAGCGCGTTACCCGGTCTTTCCGACTCCCGCGCGCATCGCGGATTGCACCGTCGAGCAGTTGATCCCGATGAAGATCACCCGGATACGGATGGGGCGGCTGATCGCCTTTGCCCGTGCGATCGCCGACGACGCGGATGGCTTCGAGCGGCTGCGACTCGCCCCGACCGAGACCCTTTACAGCGCATTACGGGCGTTTTCCGGCGTCGGGCACTGGACGGCAGCCTGGTCGATGATCCGCGCTGTCGGCGCCTTTCCGTATTTTGGCGCGGCGGATGTGGCGCTGCGCAACGCCGTCAATCGGCTGTGCTTCGACGCCCCAGGTCGTGCCGAGCCCGCCGCGATGGATGCGCTGTTCGCCCGCTATGGCGACTATGCGGGCTTGGCGTCGTATTATCTGATGATGCACTACGAATTCGATCGCTACAATTCCAGCCACGCCTGAAGCAGGTGATCGCGCCGCCGATACACCCGCCCCGGCGCCGTGCCGAGCGGCTGCGCGTCGATCGGGATCAGGCGCACGCGCAGCCGCGACTGATCGGGGTGTCCCGCCTTGACCCAGGCGCTCAGGGTATCCTGCAAGGTCAGATAGGTGTCCGCGGCGCCGAAATAGCGTATCTTCAGCGCATCGTCGTTGGAGGCGTGGTGTGTGCCGCCGATCTTCAGGAAACAGGCGCTTCCCTGAGTGAAAAGCCCGAACCCCGTGCCAGTGATCCCGTAGTCGCGCCCCAGGCTGTGATAGCTGACGATGTGCATATCCAGCGGCAGGTGCAGCGCCAGATAGGGTAGAAACCCGCGCCACAGGTCGTTGTGATCGGGGGTATAGGCGAGATAGCCATCTTCAGCGTCGTCGCTCAACAGGTGCGTCAGCGCCGCCGAGTCCAGCGGAAAGGTGGTGTCGAGGTACAAGCCGCCTCCGATCCGCACCGTCTCGACAGGCGTAAGCTGCCCCTGCATCCACACAAAGGCGCAGACATGATTGTCGATACTGGTCAGGGATCCATCACGTCCAGCGACAAATGCCGCGCTCACCTGAAAGCCGTCCAGCGCGATCGGCACGACCAGCCGTCCGCTGGGGCGCAGCTGGCGCACCCACGCGCGCGGCACATCCCATACGGCGGCGGTCGCCAGGATGCGATCGTAGGCGGCACGCAGCGCGTAACCCTGGGCACCGTCGCCAGTGACTACATTGACCGCGCCCATACGTGCGCGCTGTAAATTGGTCAGCGCGGTTTCCGCGACCTCACCGTCGATCTCGACGCTGGTCACCCGTCCCTGATCGCCAACCAGGGCGTGCATCAGCGCGGCGTTGTAGCCGCTGCCTGCGCCGATCTCCAGTACATTGTCGCCCACGCGCAGATCGAGCTGATCGAGCATGGTCGCCATCATGCTCGGCTGGCTCGACGAACTGACGACCACCCCGTCCAGCGTCGTCTTGATCGGGATGGCGTTGTCCTGATACACCTGCTCCAGCGGCACGGTCGGCAGGAAATGGGCGCGTTCCACGCGCAAAAATGCCGCCTCGAGCGCGGGGTCAAGGTCAGGCAGCGCCGTCCTGAGCATGTGCAGCAGATCGGCGGAGGTGTGCGCTGGCGACGAAGGTGGGGTCAGCGGGCTTGGTGGCATCACTGCGGCGCCGTCATTCATGGATAATCCGATCATCGCCGTACCAGGCGCGGCGTTTTTTGAGCGAGACACCGGCTTCGGCGTCGCTGCGGCGGGTGGTGCGCACGCGCCCGCCGGCATCGATATGCACCTGTCCGGCACGCTGAAGGCGGGCGAATTCTTCCGGGGTGATCACCGGGGCGGGTTCGCCGCCGAGCCGTTCCAGACGTTCGCCATAGCGATCATCGTCTGGTGGGCTGGCGGGCGGCTCGATCGGCAGGTCGTCGTGATCTGCGGGTGGGTTCAGCGGTTGGTCACTCATGGTCGTTCATCCTTCAGGGTCAGGGCGGGATCAGTCGAGTCGGTCGAGTCGCTGGATTCAGTGGCATCAGTGGCATCAGATGACGAGAGCAGGTCGTGCAGCGACAGGGTGCGGGTATCAGCGCCACCGCATACCAGACAATCGGGGTTACGGGCGATGGCGAACCATTCCGCTCCGTAAGGCAGGGTGATCTCACCGGGCACGATCTCCAGCGTCGTATTCGCCATGACGACAGTATTGCCGGGCAGCGCCCGGTAGATCGCCGTGCCGATCAGCAGTTCGTTGAGGGCGATGTCCGCCTGTGCCGAGGCGATGCGCACCACATGCAGCCAGAGTCCAGGCTCGCCCTCCAGCGTGCCGGATGCGCCGATCAGACCATAGTCGAGCTCGCCGTCGGCATCGACCGCATTTGCCAGCGCTGCGCCCGCGCGCAGCTCTTCCGCCCAACAGGCATAGCACGGACCTGCATAGGGACGGATGATCACCGCGTCGCCGCCTTCACCGCGTTCGTACACCCCGGCATAGACGGCAGTCAGGCGCGCGTCGAGACAGCGCTGATTGAGCCGATACTTGGCATTTTCGTGATCGACTCCGACCACCAGCATATCGAGTCCAGCCAGCGCATCGGGCTGCGACTCGAACGCTGTCGGACGCACGTCGATGGCGGCGTCAGGGCTGCGCTGACGGATCAAATCCGCCACCGCCTCGGCTTTGTTCCAGCCGAGATACCGTCGGTCGGCGGCGTGGCGTGGAATATTGGTCGGCTCCAGCACATCGGGATCGATCAGCACGAACTGGCGCACCCCGCTCATCGCCAGACTGAGCGCGGCAAAGCTGCCACCCGATCCCAAGCCGACCACACCGACGCGCTTTTCTGCCAGCCGCGCCAGATTGTCCGCGCCTACCCATCTCTCCACGCGATCCCAGGTCATGAGCCGTCCTCGTCTGTCTGGATGTAGTCTCGCGCGACTGTCACGCTGTCGGCGGCGCGAATCATGCCGACCAAGCCTCCGTCGGCTGTCCAGGCGAGCGCGGTCGGCTGAGACTGCGCCCACGCGCCGGCGAACACACGATACAAGTCGTCTTCGGTGCCCATCGGCACGATCGGCGCGACGCGGACTGTCGGCGGATGGACAGGATAATCATGCGGCGTCACCACGATCGTCAGCGTATCCGATCCCACTCGTGCTGCCAGCAGACACACCTCCAGGGGCGCGGCGCCGTCGGCATCCCACAGCGTGACCGATACAAAGTAGCCCGCATCTTCGATACGGCGCATTTCCGCGTCGAAGCGATCCGCATCGATCAGGTGCCAGGGGTAGCGTGCCAGCGTCGGTAATTGTTCGTCGGGATAGGTGACGGGTGCGATCGGCACAAAGTCGCGGCGCGCGCTGTCGATGTACCAGAAATCGACCCGCAGCGCAGTCGCGCCAACTCCCGGAATCGTCAGATGGGCGCTCCCCGGTGCGGTGGCGACCGCGTGGGCGGCGTCGATGAGCGTCACGATCGGCGCCAGCAGCCAATCGGCGCCGTTACTGTCATCGTCGAGCCAGTCGAGCGCAGTACCGAGATCGCCGCCGCTCGGTGCGATCATCGCGCCCGGCTGCTTGTGCCAGTCACCCAGGTAGCGCAGCGGCACATCGAACCTGGCATCGGCGGGGGTCAGCGTCGGACGGGCGGCGCGCCAGTTCTCTTGCAGCCACCAGATCAGCTCGTCCTGACGCGCGTCCCCCTGCTGAAAGGTGTGATACAGGCGCAGCGCCGAGTCGTCGGGCGAAATGGTATCGAGCGCATAGATCGTCGGCACCCCGGCGGCACCCGCCGCGACCATGCCGATCAGCGCTTCGCCGGTCTCGTCTTCCAGGCTTTGACGGGCGGCGGCGGCGATCCGCGTCAGCACCCGCCAGGCGATCACCAGGTTGGGGACAGGCGCGGGCGGGGCGTCGGGGCGATGGCGGTACGGTCTCAACCTCACGATGCGCCTCATTCGTCGTCGCTGAAGGCGCGCTGCGGACGGGTCGGCGGCAGCGGGGAATTGGGATCGATCCGTTCTTCGATACCGGGCCATTCGCCTGTGTCACGCCAGGTGTAATAGGCATACAGCCATTGGATTGCCCATCCGCTCACGGTGACCGCCGTCGATTTACTGGGATTCCAGCCGTAATCCTTGCCGTCTTTCGGATTGAACAGGCAGAGCTGTCCGTCCTCGTACTGATGTTTTTCGCTGTAGATTTCTGGCAGCAGCACGTAGGCTTCCGCCGGACGATTCGGATAATCTTCGGGATAGAGGATTTTCAGGGTGTGCAGAGGCGTGTACCGTTTCCAGCGTACAGCCGCCAGATTGAGCGTCACCTCGCCTTCCCAGAACAGCGGCTGACCGACTCGCGTCGGTACGACCAGCCGGAAGGTCGCGCCGAACGCCGCGCGCATGGCGGCGTATTCCTGCCTGAGCCGTTTCGATACATCGGAGTCGGTGCCCCACCAGGGGAGCATCATGCTGTCCCTCTTTTATGTTTCTCGTAGTCGAGTGCGTCTTACAGCACGCCGCGCCTCCCATTATAACATGGTAACATGCGCCCTCGCTGGCGCTGCGCGATGTTTTGCACAGTCGTGTCAAGGATAATACGTCCCTCAGCCGAGACGGGTTGCGCGGACTTGCAATTTTTGGCGGAGTCGCCTAAACTACGCTGTTGTAACTTATTCAAACATTCAATTTTGACGACCGATCGTTTTGGTACGACCCTAGCGCTCTTTCATCAGGAAAACGTTATGACTCAACTTACGCCGATCGTCCGCGACCTGCCCGAAACCCATGTGATCGCCACGCTCGAAGCGTTGAAAGTCTTTGCAGACCCACTGCGTCAGCACATCCTCGAAACCCTGTTCGATGGCGCCAGGACGGTCAAGCAGATCGCCGCCGATCTCAACATGGCACCGACCAAGCTGTACTACCATATCAACCTGATGGAAGAACACGGCTTGCTTCGTGTGACCGACACGCGCATCGTCTCCGGGATCATCGAAAAGCAGTACGACGTATCCGCCTCTGGCTACCTGATCAAGCGCTCGCTGCTGGCGCCGGGGCAGACCGACGACGACGGCGGACTCGACACCGCTATCGATGCGCTGATCGAGCCACTGCGCGCCGATATGCGCAACAGCATCGCCACCGGGCTGGTCGATCTGACGCTCGAACCCGCCGACAATCATCGTTTCAAGATCAATCGTTCGGTCTGGAGTATGAAGCCGGAGCGGGCGGATGCCTTTTACGCGCGCCTCAACAGCCTCCTGGAAGAGTTCACCGGGGAGGACGATGAGGGCGAGGACGCCGGGAATTACAGCATGGTGCTGTTCTTCTATCCGACCGCATCACAGCGTCCGAGTCGGCGGCGGCGCTAAGACAGCATGGCTGGCAGCAGGAGACGCATAACCATGCGTCCGTAGAGAAAATCGTGATTCACTGAAATCAGGCAAGATTGAGTAGGAAAGATGCGAAGGCGCGCAGAAAAGCCGTCACAATCTTCCTGACGGGCTGAGAAGAGGGGGTCTGACCTGCCAAACCCCCTCTTCTCAGCGAGACTTAAACCGTCGCAGCGGCTTTCTGCGCCAGATAGGTGTGATAGAGCGCGATAGTATTTTGTGTCGGATCGGCGTAAAACTCGTCCGGGGCGATGGCGAGCTTTGCCCACGCCGGGATCGCGCGCACAGTCGGCTGTGTCGCCGCAAACGCGCGGATCACCTCGGCATGAGGCTTGAGCGATCCATCGGGACGCACCAAGCCGAAAAAGCGCTCATGCACAGAGGTGCTGCACGGCGGGCGGTCCCACAGCGACTCGTGATAATCGGCAAAGCACCAGGTGATCGCCCCGGTCGAGCCGTTTTCGACCAGCCTGGGCAGCACCGCCTCGAAATAGGCGGCTAAATCGTCTTCCGACGCCATGAACTGGGTGCGCGACTCGCCGTCCAGCATCGTCTTCATGATATGGCTGTCCTGACCAGGCGCGGCAGTACAGCCGCCGAATTCCTCCATCAGGATCGGCTTGCCAGACAGCGCCGCCGACAGCGCACAGGTGAACGGTACCCAATCCGGGTCGAGCGGGTTGGACAGAAAATTCATATACATCGGGTAGGAATGCATCACCCCGATGTCGGTCTCGGCGTATACCTGATCGATCGGCAGCCCGATGCGTGCATCGAGCAGGCTGGCGCTGTGCAGACCGAGTGTGACCGGATGCGCCGGGTCGATGGCGCGGATCGCCGCCACATGATCGCGCACCCACGCCCGCCCACTGGCGGCACTCGGCGGGATCGAGAACAGGTCGGACTCGTTGCCCAGATTCCACATCCAGATCGCCGGGTGATCCTTGAGCGCGCCGACGACGGTCTGCAATTGCAGCCGTTCCGCCGCCAGCGCGATCGGGTCGGTGAAAGCGTTGCGATACCAGCCGGGCACGATCTGTCCGCCGCTCATCAGCACGCGATTTTCCGACGGGACAGCGTTTGGCTCGTGCAGCCAGCGCGGAGTCCAGTTCGGTCCGCTCATGTGCCCGGTGAAGAAGGTGACATCGAGTCCGAGTCCGTGTTCCGCCGCGATATCGCACACCGTGACCAGATTGGCGAGCGCCGTGCTGTCCACCGCGTCGGGAGTCGGCTGAAAATCGTCCCACAGCAGAAACACGCGCACGACCTGCAAGCCGAGCGAGCGGATCAGCGCGAATTCCTCGCGCACCTCACCCGCATCGAAGTCCGACCACCAATACATCGCCTTGCGGCGGGGCCAATAATTGACGCCGAGAATAAACGGAACTGCATTCATAGACTTCTCCTTAGGATGCCCGCGCAATAGTAACGCGCAATAGTAACGCGCAATCGAAAAGGCGCGCATATGGAATATCCTGCCACATCCGTTTCACGCCGTGACGGGTCTTTCAGCGAGTGGTAAACTCTCGATCTGTCTGCTGTCGGTTCTGAAGCTAAAGGGAGAGCGTATGAGCGCTGTCGTCGAAATGGTGGAGCGGGCGCGGCTGGTCGCGGTCATCCGTCTGCCTGACCTATCGGGCGCCGCCGACCTGACCCGCGCGCTGCTGGCGGGCGGGGTCACGGTGCTGGAATTCACGCTGACCAACCGCGACGCGATCACGGTCATCCGCGATCTGCGCCACGCGCTGCCGGAATTCGACCGGGGCGAGGCGGCGATCGGCGCGGGCAGCGTGACCACGATCGACGGTCTGAATCAGGTGATCGACGCGGGTGCGCAGTTCGTCGTCTCGCCGATCATGGATCCGGCGCTGATAGCCCGCGCCCGCGCCGCCGGGATCGTCTCGATGCCGGGCGCCTACACCCCGACCGAGATTTTCAGCGCGCACCAGCACGGCGCGGAATTCGTCAAGGTGTTTCCGATCCGGGCATTGGGCGCCGCCTATCTCAAGGATGTTCTGGCGCCGCTGCCCGATCTCAGGCTGATCGCGGTCGGCGGGGTCGATCTGGACAACATGGCGGGCTATCTGAGCAGCGGCGCGGTGGCGGTCGGCGTCGGCGGTAACCTGTTCGACACGGCGGCGATCGCGGCGGGTGACTGGGAGGCAGTGGCGCGACGGGCGCGGGCGTATGCCGATCGCGCGGCGGGGCGGGCATGATGATCGCTTACGATGTCGTGACGCTCGGTGAGACAATGATCCGCCTGTCGCCGCCGGGGATGGCGCGCATCGAGGCAGCGCACAGCTTCGAGATCGTGATCGGCGGCAGCGAGAGCAATACCGCCGTCGGCATTGCCCGCCTGGGTGGGCAGGTGTGCTGGCTCTCCCGCCTGACCGACAACGCGCTCGGACGATCGATCACCGGGGCGCTGGCGCATCACGGTGTCGATACGGCGCGCGTGACCTGGACCGATGCCGATCGCGTCGGGGTGTATTTCTACGAACCCGCGCCCGCGCCGCGCGGCGGACGGGTGATCTACGATCGGGCGGGATCGGCATTGAGCCGCATGACGCCGGCTGACCTGCCGATCGACCTGTTTCAGCCAGGCGCGGCGCGGCTGCTGCATCTGACCGGGATCACCCCAGCGGTCGGCGCCGGGGCGGTGGCGGCAACCGCGCGCGATCTGGCGAAACGCGCCGGATGGAGGCTGAGTTTCGACGTGAACTACCGCTCGAAGCTGTGGTCACCCGCCGATGCCCTGGCAGGCTGCCTGCCCTACATGGCGATGGCGGACCTGGTGCTGATCGGCTATGGTGACGCGCAGACCTTCTATGGAGTCACCGGAGTCACCACTCCCGATGCGGCGCTCGATCGGGTCGCGCAGGATGCGCCGACCGCGCTGGTGGTGATGACTCTGGGCGCGGACGGCGCGATCGCGCGGTTGCCCGACGGGTCGATCGTCGCGCAAGCCGCCTTTCCGAGTCAGGAAGTCGGGCGGCTGGGCGGCGGCGATGCGTTCGCGGCGGGATTTTTGTATCGCTGGCTGCAAGATGACGCACCGACCGCCGCATCGATCGGGGAGGCGCTGCGCTGGGGGACGGCGTGCGCGGCGCTCAAATATGGTATGCCGGGCGACATGCCGATCATCGACCGCGCCGATGTGCTGGCGCTGGTGGAGGGGGACGCGGGCGGGCTGCGGCGCTAAACCGCGTCCAGCATCAGCACCCAATCCGGCGCGGACGACGGCGTGACGAACGGCGCGGGCGCATCGGTCGGCACCACATCGATCGGCGTCGTCGTGCCGCAGCGCGGGTCGAACCACGCCGCGCGCACCGTCTGCCCGGTCAGACAGGGTAAATCGATCTCGACGCGCGTGTCGGGCGTCGGCACGTAGACCAGCGCGTAATGTCCAGCGTCGGCACGGCACGCGCGAATGTGATCCGACCCGGTGCCCACGTCGGACAGGATGATCGTCTGATCGGGGATGCGGTCGAAGATCGATCGTGCCTGCATCAGCGTGCGCAGATGACCGATCTGCTCGGCACCAGGGCGAACGATCGCTTGGCGCCACGCCGGATCAGGGAAATTGACCGGCGCGCGCGTCTCGTCATAAAACTGCCACACGCTGTGATGCCCGTACACATGCCCACAGGCGCCAGCGAACGCCGCGCGGTAAGCCTGTTTGCGCACGTCGTGATCGGTGAAGCGTCCGTATTCGTCCGTCCATGCGCGTGTGAACGGGTTGATCGGGTGATCCTCGTAGTTGGGTTCGCCATCCATGACCGGCTTATGCGCGGCGCGGGTGTAGTCGGCGGTCACCCAGTCCCAGATCGGGGCGTCCGGTGCCATGTGTCCTGACTGCCACAGGTGAAAATCGAGCCAGTCGTCATGGTGAAACCACAGCGACGATCCGCGTCCGCCCTGGGGATGGTAGGCGATCAGCGCATCCCCGCCGACTACCTGCCGGATGCCCCGCGCCATCGCCCGCCACACCGCCGATGTGTCTCGATCGCTGCCGACTGGATTACGATCGCCGCCCAGCACATACACGAGGTGATCGCGGTCGCGCCAGCGCCGCGCCAGCAGCACGCCATACGCCTCGGCGTTGCGCGGCGTCAGGATGACCGGTCCGCGTCCCCAGACTTTATCGACTTTATCACCCCAGGTCGGCAGCACGCCGACATAGATGCCGCGCGCCGCCGCCAGATCGATCACCGCATCGATGTGGGCGAAATAGCGCGGGTTGGGCTGGAGTGGGTCGAGGTCGATCAGTGGCAGATCGCCTTGCATGTTCGGCGTGTCAAAGTCGAGTTCCGGCAGCGCCGCCGCCAATACCAGATTGAAGCCCTGGCGCTGGCGGGTATCGAGATAATGCGCGGCGTCGTCCAGGGTCAGACGATGAAACAGTTCCCAGGCGGTATCACCGAGCAAAAAGACTCCGGCGCCGCTTTCGTCCACGATGTGATGACGGTTCGCGCTGACATACAGCCGCTTCATGAGATGCTCCGATCGGATGAGCGAAAGGCTGATTTTACCGATTCAGTCAGGACAGGTTTTTCTTGAATTTCAAACTGTGTATAAGCTGTTCTAAATTGTTTATCAATGTGTACTCGTTGAATATTTTTTTTCCTTTGTCATCATTCCTGGCACACCGCCAGCGCGACAACGCTGCATCGACCGATCCCTTGCGCGCCACGCCGATTCTGTCGATAATGGACACAAAATCGCACCGTCCATTAAAGGCGCCTACCAT
>DAOTUN010000079.1:0-58108 GCA_034437395.1 Anaerolineae bacterium
ATTGCGCTATCCGAGCGCACGTTCATCTGTCCGTCATGCGGCTTCACCCTTGACCGCGACCTGAACGCCGCAATCAATATTCTGAATGAGGCGCTACGACTGAGTGCAAGCGGCGCCTAAACCCCTTGCACCGTCCCCGGTACTGGCTAGGACGGGACGTAAAACTCGCCTGTGGACAGACGGTAAGACCAAACGCCTTTGGGCGGGCGGCACGACTGGATGAATCAGGAACAACCTCGATGTACACGTTTGTATACAAGAAAGGTAGCAGGATCAATGATGGGCATCCAACAAAATACCACACTGCGCGTACAGCGGCGCGGCGACCACACCCAGTCCTCGACGGTGCTGTTCCATCATGCGCGCCGCTATACCATCGCGGCGATCGTGACGCTGTTCGTCATGGTCGTGCTGCTGGTCTACCTGTCGCCGCTGGGCTATATGGCGGTGACGGCGCTGAAAAGCAGCACCCAGATCGTCAGTGGCACCCTGCTGCCCGTCTCGCCGCAGCAATATGAATACGAGGGCGCGGTCTACGACGTGTACAACGTGCCGACCGCCGACGGCGTGCGTCAATGGGCGCTGATCGTCGCCGAGCGCACCAGCAGTCAGTTCATCGACCCCGCCGCGCCGGAAGCCGGGTTGATCCCCTGGGAAGGACGCTGGCGCTCGCTGGAGCCAGTATCGGCGCTCGATCTGCAATGGGGCAACTTTGGCGAAGCCTACGAGCGCACCAACTTTCCCCGGATGCTGTTCAACACCGCCGCGATCGCGGTGATCGGGGTGATCGGGACGCTGGTCTCGTGCGTGCTGGTCGCCTATGGGTTTGCGCGCTTTCCGATCCCTGGCAAAGGGATTTTGTTCGTCGTGCTGCTCAGTACCATCATCCTGCCGCGTCAGGTGACGCTGGTGCCGACCTATGCCTTCTTCACGGCGCTGGGCTGGACGGGCACCTGGCTGCCGCTGCTGGTGCCGCACTTCTTTGCCAACGCCTACAACGTCTTTCTGCTGCGTCAGTATTTCATGACGCTGCCGCGCGAGCTGGACGAAGCGGCGATGATCGACGGCGCGGGTCCGCTGCAAATCCTGTTCCGGGTGATCATCCCGCAGGCACTGCCCGTGCTGGTGGCGGTGGCGCTCTTTCATTTTGTGTTCGCGTGGAACGATTACTTCGAGCCGCTGCTGTACCTGCTCAATGCGCCGGAGCTGCAGCCGATATCGGTCGGCTTACAACAATTCAACGACGTGTACTCGCGCGAACCCGCGATGCTGCAGGCGACCTCGATCATGGCGCTGGTGCCGCCTGTGGTGCTGTTCCTGCTGTCGCAGCGCGTGTTCATGCGCGGGGTGGTGGTGACGGGCGTGGATAAATAAAACCGGACCTGCATTATACTGAGCGCAATCCGACTTCAGACGGCGTGACTTCAGCATTTTTCGCCCACGCCATATCGATTATCTCAGGCTGCTGCCTTAAGCACGTATTGGCGCCCATCCCGCAGCGCGCGTACAATAACCGCCAATAAACCGGACAAGAGGCGCTCAGACGCGGGTTATGGCAGAAGGCTTATTCGACCAGCGTTACCGCTACGATTACATTTACCCGCGCGGGCGATCGGGCGAGACCTTGCGCGCCGTCGATACGCAGGACGGCGATCGCCCGGTCGTGATCAAACGTCCCGCCCCGCAGGACGCACCCCCGATCCGCGCCGGGCAGGAAGTCAGCATCCTCAACGAGCGCAAGGCGCTCACCCGGCTCGCCGCCCACCCGGTGGCGACGACTCTGCTCGGCGGCGGACAGTTCACCGTCGGCGGCATGGCGCACCAGTACATCGTCATGGAGCGCGCCGAAGGCACGATCGCCGCCGACCTGGTGTCCGAGCTGGCACAGCGCGGCGAACGGCTGTCCGAGCTGGAAATGCTGATCATCGTCGATGCGCTGCTCGACCTGCTCTACGCCGCGCATCAGCACGATATCGTCTACAACGACGTGGATGCCAAGCATCTGTTCTGGGATCGGGAACACTATCGCCTGAAGGTGATCGACTGGGGCAACGCCGTCTTTCTCGAAGGCGACGAGGTGACTGCTCAGGGTGTCAGCCGCCAGAGCGACGTGCAGCAGGCGGGCGAGCTGCTCTACTCGATGATCACGGGCGGCGGACGTGCCGACGTGCCCCGCGACGCCCGCGACGACTTTCGCGTCGATCTCGGTGATGACGACGCGCGGGTCTCGCCGCGCCTGGCTGCCATCGTCAGCCGCGCGCTGCACCCCAATCCGCGTCTGCGTCTGGGATCGATCGCGGAGCTGCGCCGTGAACTGACCGATCTGCGCCTGCCCCTGGAGCGCGAGCGCAGTGCCGTCGTCTCGCGCGCCAGCGAGCGCCTGCGCCGCGAGCTTAGCAAGGAAGAGCTGACAGGGCTGGTCAAGGCGCTCGAACCCGCGCTGGCGATGGATCCGGGTTATCCGCCCGCGCGCCAGGTCTATCAGGAAGTCGTAAATCGTCAGGGCGATCTGGAAGTCGCCGCCGACCTGGACGCCGCGCGCATTTACCTGGAGAGCGGCGCCTGGTCGCGGGCGATCCCGATCCTGGACGACCTGCGTCCGCGCGCGCGTGGTGCGCTGGCGGCGTTGATCGGCTTGCTATCGGACTGGGCACGGCTGCTGATCGATGCTGATGCCAGCTCGACACCGACGATCGACACGGCGATCGCACAGCTTTTCGACGGCGATCTGATGAACGCGGCGCAGCGTCTGCTCACCGAGACGCCACCCGACGCCGACAGCGGCGCGCTCTATCTGCTGCTGGCGGAACGAATCTCGGCGCACTCGCCCGACATTCTGCTGCTGCGTCCGAATCTGTTTCGCCTGGACAGCGCGCTGGCACAGCTCGACGCCGAAGGGGTGGCGGTCACGGAGCCGCGCGCCTTTCTGCGCGACATCACCCGTGACCTCGACGCGCTGGCGAGCGGTGGCGCGTCCAGCCTGATCGCGCAGCGCGACGGCTATCGCGCCCTGGTCGATCAGATGACCGCGCTCAACAAATTTTTAGGCACCGTGCGCACGCAGCACCAGCTCGCCAACCGTCGCCTGCCCTTGTCGTCGCTCGACCGCGCCATCAACGCGACGATGGCGCTGGCGGACAACATGCACATCATCGGCAAGCAGGCGACCGGCAGCCCCCGCGACGCGCTCGCCGCCCTCGACGGCAGCCGCGCCATCGATCCGACCAACCGCGCCTGGGACGGAGTACGTCGGCTGCTCGATCGATTGTACGAGCTGCTCGGCTCGTACCAGACCTATGTGCCGATCGCCGACGGCGGCGATCTGGCGGGCTGGTTCAACGACGCGCGCTCCGATCTGGCGCCGTTCGTCGAGCGGCTGTTCGATGAGGTGCTGGTCGGGATGACCCTGGGACTCAAGCTGGCGAGCGCGGCATGGGAACAGTATGCCGACGCCGCCATCCAGGGCGATCGCGTGGGCGCGATCACCGCGCTGACCACGACCCTGGACGCCATCAGCACGGTGGCGCCCGCGCTGGCGGTGTGGCTGAATCAACTGCGCTCGCTGGTGAGCAATGCCAGCTATGTCGAGCGGCACGCGCTCTACGGCGGACTCGGTCGCGCGCTCGCCGACGGCTGGGAGCAATTCGACCGGGGCAAGCTGACCAACGCCGAACAGCTCGGCGCCCAGGCATACGACATCGCCCGCTCGGACATCGAACGCGGGGCAGCGCGTCGTCTGCGCGATCTGACTACGATCGTGCGCGAATGGATTGAGCGCGGCGGCATCACCGACAAGACTCGCGCCCAGGCGGCGCTGATGCAGATCGAGCTGCTGTACACCCCCGACGAGATCGCCGCGCGCGACCAGTTCGCCGCGCATATGCCCAGCAAAGATACCTATCTGCGCGCGATGGGTAAGGGACTGATCGAGCCGCTGGCGCGGACGAGTACGGCAGCGGTGCGCGTGCTGTTCGCCAACGTCGCGCTGTTGGGCGCGCTCGACGCACACGACGATCAGCTCGACGATGCCGATTTCTGGCGCGCGGTCGCGGTCGAGGTACTGCCGACCAGCGCCGACGTGCATCCGCTGGCTGCCACGCTGACCGGATTCATCCAGCGGCGGCGCGACCTGCTGGCGGCGGCGGCGCTGCTGAACAGCATCAGCGGCGCGCACGCCCTGCCCGCGCTCGATCGGTCGCGCGCCGCGCTGGAAGAGAATCCGCAATCCCGGCTGCTGGCGTCGGGGACGCACAGCCTGCGCGAGGTGGCGGCGGCGCTGCGCGACTGGTCGGACGGGGAGTTTCGCGCGGCGGGCAACAAATTCGAGAACGCGCTGCGGGCGGTGGACGAGATCGAGACCAGCGCCAATATCACCCTGACGGTCTACCGCGCCTGGCTGATGAGCCTGATCGGTGCCACAGCCGATCTGCACGCCGGATCGCGCAAGCTGGCGCAGATCGTCGAGCGGCGCGATGGCGATGCGCAGACCGTCGCGCTGCAAATTCACCGCGAACAGGTGAACGTGACCGAGCGCGCCATTGGCACAGCCTACACCAGCACGCTGCGACAGTGGCGCGATACCTTCGAGACCTTCCTGGCTGCCTACAGCGACACCGCCCGACGCAGCGCGCGGCTGGCGCGCTTCAACGACCTGTTTCGCGCCATGTTCATCGACCGTCATCCCGCCTATCCGCTCTACCGTCACTGGTACGACCTGACCGAGGCAGCGCCGGAATACCCGCCGCCGCCGACCGATCAGCCCGTGCCCGCGATCGCCGATGGCGCCGACGACGACCTCGAACCGCCGCCCTATGTGCGGCTGAACACGCCCGAAGATGATGCGGATGAGGCGCGTGCCGCGCGCGGACGCCGTTTCCCGGTGCTGCGAGTGGGCGGCGCGCTGGTCGCGCTGGCGATGCTGATCGTGGCGATTGTGTTGTTCACGCGCGGCGGTGGGGCGCCTGGTGCAGAGGCGGCGCTCACCAGCCCATTCGTCCTCGCCGCCGTGACCGACGAAGCGAGCGATCCAGCCACCGCCGTGCCCTCTCAGACGCGGCGTCCACCGACCCGCACCCCCAATATCGATGCGGGCATCGAGATCGCCGCCGCTACCCTGCCGATCGCCTTTCCGACCGCTGTCGCGCCGACCCTGACGCCGCTGCCGTCGCTGACGCCGATCCTCCCGACCGCCGCGCCGACGCTGACCCGCACCCTGGCGCCCAGTGCCACCCCCTCGCAGACCTACACGCCCAGCCCGACCCCGCCGCCGACCGAGACGCTCACCCCGTCGCCGCCGCCCGACGGCGTGCGCGGCGAGCAGGACCTGCTCGATCTGATCGGGTCGGTCTCCGCTCCGGGGGCGTCGGGGTCAAATGCGGCAGCAGGATGGGATGAGACGATCTTCTCGCGCGTCGTCGAGGCGGAGGTGTGGCGGCTCGGAGTCGGCGCGGCAGAACCGGGCGCGGACATCCTGATCCCAGTGCCGCTCGATCTGCTCGAAGGGCGCTATGGTGCCGACGCCGCCACCCGGATTATGCGGCTGGTGGCGGAGGTCGAGCTGGTCACCTACAATCCGCCGCTGGTGCTGGATCAACAGGTCTATTTTGGGCTGCTGCTCAGTCCGCCCGACGCGCCCGCCGACGGCATCGGCGTGCAGATCGCGCTGGCACAGCCGGGCGCGTTCAATATCGGACAGCGCCGCGAGGGTGCCGCCGGGGTCGATGTGCAGCGCTCGATCGGCAGCCAGATCGCCCGCATTCGGCTGGAGCTGGATCGCAATTCCGGGCTGCTGGCGTTCTACGTCAACGAGGAACAGATCGGCATCCCGCTGAGGCTCGATGCGCCGGACGCGCCGCTGCTGCCCGTGTTGTTCGTGCGGCGCGGTGGGGTGATCGTGCATGTCAATCGCTGGCAGGTGACGCTGCGATGAACAGTGTGCCACGCATCCTGATCGCCGAAGACGATCCGGCGTCGCAATACATCCTGCGCTACATGCTCGACGCCGAATATGCGCTGACTCTGGTGGCGGATGGCATCAGCGCGATCGAGGCGCTGCTGGCTGATCCCTTTGACCTGGTGCTGCTCGACATCGGCTTGCCGCGTGCCAACGGACTGGAAGTGCTGGCGCATTTACGCGCGCAGCCCATGCAGCTGCCGCCGCCCGTGATCATCATTTCCGCCTTCAACGACCGCGACATCGTGATCCAGGCGCTCCATCTGGGCGCCAACGATTACGTCACCAAGCCGTTCGATCTCGAAGTGCTGCGCGCCCGCATCGAGATGCAGATCGGCTTGCAGCGTTTTGCCGCCGAACAGCAGTCGGCGATCGAGGCGTTGATCGTCACCCGTGACACCCAGCAGAAGCTGTGCCGGGTGATCAGCCACGACATCAAAAGCCCGCTCACCAACTTTCGCATCGGGCATTACATGCTGCGTGAGCTGGCGAGCGAGAGTCGAGAGGTGGTGCGCGTGCTGGACAATATGGAGCTGACGCTGATCTCGGTGGTGGATATGGTGCAGGTGTTCGTCGATGCTATCGAGTCGCAGCAGCTCCGTCCGCATTTCGCGCTCGTGGAGGTCGAGCGACTGGCGCGCGACGTGATCGGACAGCATCAGCTCATCGGCGAACGCAAAGCGATTGTGCTGTCCAGCAGCATTCCCTCTGCCACCCTGTGGGGTGACGCCAGATTGCTCAACCAGGCATTGAGCAATCTGGTCAACAACGCGCTAAAATTCAGTACATTCCAGACCGAGGTGCGGCTGCACGGCGAAATGCGCGGCGATCGCTATCGTTTCAGCGTGATCGATCAGGGTCCGGGTATCCCACCTGCAGAACGCGACTCGCTCTTTGGCATGTTTGTCAAGCTGCGTAACCGACCGACGGGGGGGGAGAGCAGCAGCGGACTGGGACTGTGGATCGTCCGCCAATTGATCGAGCTGCATCATGGCAGCTACGGAGTCGACGCGGCGCCTGGCGGCGGATCGATCTTCTGGATCGAGGTGGGGTGTGCCACCCCGGAGCAGATCGCGGCGCCCTTCACCCCACTGGACGTTTTAGAAACAGGGCAGACCTGGTGACCTCGACCACGATCACGCCGTGCTGATTGCGTCCGAGGTGCGTCAGCGTGATAATCCCGGCGTCAGGACGCGACTTGCTCTCGCGCGCGGCGACCACCGTCGTCTCGGCGTAAATGGTATCGCCGTGAAAGACGGGCGCCGGGTGCCGGACGGATTCGTATCCCAGGTTGGCAACGATCGTCCCCTGGGTGGTGTCCGCGACGCTGATCCCGACCACCAGGCTCATCGTCAGCAAGCCGTTGACGAGCCGCTGTCCATATTCCGTGCGCGCGGCGAAATGGGCGTCGATGTGCAAGGGCTGTTGATTCATCGTCAGCGCGCAGAACAGGCTGTTGTCCGCCTCGGTGATGGTCTTGCCGAGCGCATGGGGGATGACCATGCCAGGGGTGAGTTCGTCGTAGTATTTGCCTGACATCGATCTGCATCCTGAAGGCAATATGAGCGAAAGAGGCTATTCTATATGCGTCTGTTGATCGGCACCAACAACCCCGGCAAGCTGCGCGAATACGGCGAGATGTTCGCGTCCGATGCCGCGCTGCACGGCGTGACCATCGTCAGACTGGACGAGATCGGCTTGGGCAATTTCGACGTGGACGAGCCGTATGACACCTTCGAGGACAACGCCCGCCACAAGGCGCGCGCGTTCGCGGCGCGATCCGGGGTACGCGCCATCGCCGACGACTCGGGCTTGATAGTCGATGCCCTCGGCGGACGCCCCGGCGTGTACAGCAAGCGTTACGCGCCCGGATCGGATGCCGACCGCATCGACAAGCTCTTGCGCGAGCTTGCCGACGTGCCCGCCGAGCGGCGCACGGCGCGATTCGTGTGCGTCACCGTCGGCGCGGCGCCGGACGGGTCGATCATCGAGGCGCGCGGCGAGGTCGAGGGGACGATCGCTTTTGCGCCGGGCGCGATCAGCAACGGATTCGGCTACGATCCGATCTTCGTGCCGACGGGCTACGATGTGGTATTCAGCGCCATTGCGCCGGAACAGAAGAATCGGCTCAGTCATCGCGGGCTGGCGCTGGCGGCGCTGCTGCCGAGTCTGCGCGGGTGGGTGCGCGGTTAGCGGCGGAAAAATTCAGGCGAGCGCGTTGGCTGTCCATACTGTGCCGCTTCATCCTCCAGCACACGCAGGATCGCCTCGGTGTACTGTTCCAGCTCGACCCGGAAGGCGCGATCGTCAGGCTCATTGGAGAGCGGACTGATCGCATCGGCTGCCTCAAGATTCTCCAGACTCAGCTCGAAAATACTTATGAGGCGATCAAACTGATAGACCAGCGTCATGACGAAGAACAGCAGGGCGATCCCGGCAGCGGTCAGGCTGATCACCAGCAGAATCGGGCTAATCGAGCACAAGTCATTCGGGTCGCACACGGAGTTCATCACGTGCAGCACTCCCGCTAGGGAGACAGTGATGCCCGCCACCAACAGCGATGTCGCGCTGATTAGACTGCACTGGACGGCAACCGTCTGGTAGCGCCGAATGTTGTATATAAAGAAGATGCGCGCGTCGTTCAACAGATGGTGATTGATGATCGCATACAAGGCTTCATCCGTCTCGCGGTCGTTGGCGAGAAACATCGGTTGTGCAGTCGAGGTTTTTGAGCCTGCCTCTGCTGCATCTGTACCCAGATTGAGGTTTGCCGCGCGTTCACTGAGCAGATATCTGCGCGTGATCGCGTCGCGCTCCTGGCTGTAGGGAGAGAGCCGCGCCAGGTATCGAAAGTACTCGCGGCGGAGAGCCTCAGCCTTCCGGCGGCTGTCAAGATAGCGCGGATAGGCAGGTTCACGTTTCATAATTGTGACGAGATAGAGTACCGACAGCGTAAGCGCTAGCGCACCAGGAGCGGTAAACCGGGTCAGGGTCGGATTCACAAAAACCAACCATAGGGCGAGGCTTCCCATTGCAATGATGGCGATGACCAGCACGGCATAACCCAATTGCCCCAGACGAAAGCTGTTTTGTGCGGCGGCGGCGGCGTAATCGCGCTGGCGAAACAAGGGCAGCAGGTCATGTTCCAAACGATCGATATCACTGCTGATGCTGCGACGCGCTTCGGAGCGCAGCGTTTGCATCAGCGCCGTGAGATCGTCTTTTGGGATTAGCTGAAAATTGGTATTGAGCTGTTTGAAGCGCAGCTTTGGCAGCAGACGAACCAGCTCGTGCCACGCGCTGCGGTGGCGGGTGTCCTGAAACGAGCGCGTGACGAGCGTTGTTCCGGCTGGCGGCGTCGGCGGCGGGTTGTATTCCGGCACCGGGAACGCGCTGGCTACCACGCGGAAGCCCCATTCGGCGGCGCGTAAGTCGGGATCGGCGCACTGTACATCGGGTACGGCGTGCGCGATTCGCCCGTGCGATGCGCCGAACAGCGGACGCAGATCGTCCGACGGCGATCCGGTGCGGTTGTACATCAGCGGCGGCACCGCCTCCATGCCCCATTCGCAGACATTGCCGCGCAGATCGTGCAGATCGGGCGCGTCGGGCGGGAAGACGCCGACGGCGGCGATGCCGATCCCGGTCTCCAGCGTGTTCGCCGGATTGTCCCCGGTCTGGCGCAGGTCGATGCGCGCCATGATCGCCGCGCGCTCGTTCACGGTCGGCAGACGCACGGGCAGCCCGGTCGTGTCCGCCAGCCAGGTACAGAACAGCATCGCCTCGCTCCAGGTGACCCCGGTGATCGGCTGATTGCTGTTGGTGCCGCCGGATCGCAGCGCGACATCCTGACGCAGCGCGCCAAACTGA
This sequence comes from Anaerolineae bacterium, assembly GCA_034437395.1. GTDB lineage: Bacteria > Chloroflexota > Anaerolineae > Aggregatilineales > Phototrophicaceae > Flexifilum. The sequence continues at coordinate 9,824 of DAOTUN010000079.1, forward strand.
CGCTCTGTCGCTGTGCGTGGGTCGAAACGCGGATCGCCGCGCGTGTCATTGATGAACGCCTGATACTGCGCGATCGTCACCGGATAGCGCGCGACCTGGAACGATCCGGCAGCGCTGATCACATCCACCCAGGCGATATCGGGCACACCGTCGCGCACGCCTACCCCCGCACGGGTATCGCCCAGGATCGCCAGCGTCAGCCCGATCTCACGGCGGCGCTCCGGCGCAATCGCGCGATCCGCGATCTCGTCCAAAAAGCGATCGCTCTCCGAGCGGATGAACGCCAGCACCGACGCGCCCGCGTTCCAATCGCGCCGGGCGATCATGGCGTTGACCTCGGCATTGCGGCTGTTCGACCACAGATATTCTGAATTATGCGCGTGCGCCTCCCATTCGGCGGCGGCGCGCCTGACCGCATCCTGCAAACGCAGATCCCCCGCCGCCTCGTCGATCCATGACACCAGCCGCCCCCACCCGCGAAAGAGCGCCTCGTGCGCCACCTCGATCGTCGGCGCGTTGTCCTGCCCGCTGCCGCCGATCAGCAGCCGCCGCGCGATGAAGCGGTCGATCAGCGTGTGCGCCGCCGCGTCGCTGTCGAACTGTGCCAGCCGCGCGCGGGCGCGCGTCGGCACCCCGCGATCATCGATGCGGATCAATTCCTGAAACACGCGCGCCAGCGCCGCCTGGGAGTCGCTGTCGAGCGCGTCGAAGGCGTCATCCGCGCGCTTGGCGATCGCCCCCTGCACCGCGCCGATGGCGGTGTATGCCGCGCGCGTCAGCACCGTCGCGCCCGCCTCGATGGTCTCGTCGTACAGCTCATCCAGCGCGAACGCCATCAGCGCCAGTGCGCCGGGATCGCTGCCCGTGTCGTGCAATATACGCGCGGGCAAGCCGTCCTCGAAGGTCAGTCCGGCGCGCTCCGCCGGACGGGTGATTATCTCGTAGAGCGCGCCCTGCCCCGGTGCCGACAATGTGTACAGCCCCTCGTTGAGCAGGTGCGCCAGCGGCTCGATGGCGATCACCCGGTCGGTGAAATCCGCCCGCAGCGTGATCAGCACACGGGCGCGCGGATGCGCCGCCAGCCGCTCCAGTACCGCGATCGCGTCGGCGCGCGCCACGTCGCCCGCGACGGTGATCAGCTCCTCGAATTGATCGACGAAAAACAACAGCTCCGCCCCCGCCGCACGATCGGCAAGCACAGCGTTGACCATACCGTCGAGTGCTGCCGGGTCAGCCGCCAGCGCACGCGCCAGCTCTTCCGGGTCGGCATAGGGGGTCTGCACGACTTTGATGGTGCGATCCGCCAGCGCGATCAGCGGATCAGCGCCCAGCTCGCCCGGCGTGAAGCGCACGATCACCCAATCGCGCGATCCGGGGATCACATCGGCGCGCAGCTTGGGGATGATACCCGCGCCGACCAGCGACGATTTGCCCGACCCCGATGCGCCGACGATCGCCACGAATCGGCGCTCAGCCAGCAGCCGGATCACGTCGGCAGTCTCGCCTGATCGCCCGAAATAGATCGGCTCGTCGGCTTCGGTGAAGGCACGTAAGCCGGGAAAGGGCGATCCTTGCCACAGGGGCAGCGCGGACGCGGCATCCGATCGGGACGCGACTTTTTGCGGCAGCGGGCGCGTCAGCACCAGCTCGATCGTCTGTTTGAGGTGGCTTTCGACATCGCGGCGGAACTGGTCGATGCTGGCGTAGCTGTGGGTGCCGCGCAGGAAGCGCCTGCCGCTGTCTGCCAGGAAAAAATCGCCCTTGAGGAAGGCATTCAGACGATCGAACTGTTCGGTTTTGGCGCTGCGATTGGGATCGTCCAGGGTGATCGTGACCGGCTCGGTCTTTTTGTAGAACAGCACGAATGGCGGATAGCCGCCGTTGGCTTCGGCGGCGCGCACGCCGTCCATCATCTCGAAATGGGTGCCCGACTCGTAATGCTGTCCGTCAAAATCGAGCGGCGATCCTAGCTTTGACCAGAAGATGATCAGCACGATGTCGCAGTCGGCGGGGCGGGACAGACCGAGATCGATCGCCTGCTGCGGCGGCATCGACAAAAACATCGCAGCGGGCGAGTCGGGGTCGTCCCATGAGACGACCTCCAGCGTGACGCGCTCGCGCAGGCTGTCGCTGTAGCCTAAGCCCTCGACGATCGAGCGCACCAGACGGCGTTCGTAGGGCACGTCGCCCGGCGACGATAAAAAGATGCGTACTGCGCGTGTGTCCGCCATGAGAGTCCCCAATGATGGTCAGCGGGCATTATGGCGCTCAGGCGGCGGACGCGCAACTTTTATTCGGCGGGGGCGTAGCGGATCGGCGGGTAGCCGTAGCGCGCTTCCCATTCCGCACGCAGGATGCCCATAGCGTGCATGTCGTAGTATACGCCATCGCGGTAGACGAACGCGCGCGCCGTCCCCTCCAGGACAAAGCCGACTTTCTCGTATACCCGGCGCGCGGCGTCGTTGTACGCCATCACCTCCAGCCCGACTCGGTTCAGATTCATCTCCAGAAAGGCATATTTGAGGATGACGCGCACCGCATCGGTGCCATAGCCGCGCCCCTGTTGACCTGGATCGATCGCCAGGATCAGCATTCCGTGCCGCGCCTGCCAGAACAGGTTGGTCATGACCACAAAGCCGACCAGGTGGTCGTCGTCGCGGCGGCGCACCGCGAACGGGTAGCCTTCTTCTTTCTCGATAATGTCATCAAACCAGCCCTGCACGTCGCTGTCCGCGCTGGGGTAGACCATGCGCCGACGCAGATTGCGCTGAAAAGCAAGATCGTGCGACCAGCGCGACATCGCTGTCATCTCGTCTTTGTCAGCGCGTGCCAGTGTGACCTGATCGCCTTGTAAAAGTTCACTGCCTAAAAAGTGCGCCATGCGCTATATCCTTACTGAGAATCAGGTAGCTATCATCAAGGTTTGTGAGAACGTTCATTATTGTAACATCGCATCCTGTTTTATAATCGTTTCGATGCAGGATGTAAATTGGATCGATCTCAATGCCGCTCTCACAGCTGACCGATACTGAAACACACAGCGAACTCGATAATTTTTTCGCGCTCACACTCAATCTGTGGTGTGTCATCAGCGCTGACGGTATGTTTCTCAGGTTGAATCGGCAGTGGGAGGATCTGCTTGGCTATGATTTGGACGGACTGCAAGGGCGGTCACTGCTCGATTATCTGCATCCTGACGATCTGACCGCGACCCTCGCCGCACTGACCCGCTTACAGATGCAGGGCACCGTCCTCGATTTCAGCAACCGCTGTCGCTGCAACGATGGCAGCTTTCGTCATCTCGAATGGCGCGCCCAGGCACACGGTGACACGATCTATGCCACCGCCCTCGACATCACTGCGCGTATAGCGTTGGAGGCGCAGGATGCCCATTATCAGGCGATCGTCACGACCCTGACCGAGGGCGTGATCATGCGTGATCACGAGGGCAGGATCCAGACCTGCAACCCGGCAGCGGAACGCATCCTCGGCTTGACACGCGAACAGGTGATCGGACGGAGCTCGTTGGATCTGGTCTGGCCCTCGGTGCATGAAGATTATTCGCCATTTACCTGGGAGACGTATCCGGGAGTGATCGCGCTCCAGACGGGGCAGCCGGTCGGCAATGTGGTCATGGGCGTGCATAAACCTGATGGTGATGGCAGCTACACCTGGATTCTGCTCAACACGCAGCCGCTGTTTCATCCAGGCGAGACGCAGCCTTATGGGGTGGTGGTGTCGTTTACCGACATCACCCAGGTACGCAATCTGAAAGCCGAGCGAGAACGTATGGCGCTGTTGAACGAATTCATCACCAATACCTCGCACGAGCTGCGCACTCCCCTTGCCATCATCGCCACCAGCACCTATCTGATGGCACGGAGCGACGACAAAGCGGTGCGACAGCAAAAAGGGGAACAGGTCGATCGGGAGATCGCCTATCTCAGCACCATCATCGACCAGCTCCATCAGGTGGCACGACTCGATCGCCTGACCGACTTCGAAAGTGTGGCGATCGGGCTGTACGACCTGGTGTCGGAAGTGGTGCTGAGCTATCCGGTGCTGCGAGTCGAGATGATCGACTCGACAGCGGCGGATCGGATACGGATCGACGGCAGCCCGACGTACATCGCGGTCGCTCTGCGCCATTTGCTCGCCAACGCGGTTCGTTTTTCAGACGACGACAGCCCGATCATGGTGCGGATGGCGCGCGTGGACAGGGAGGTCGTGGTCGATGTGATCGATCACGGTGTGGGCATCGCCGAGGAACATCTGGATCGTGTCTTCGAGCATTTTTACAAAGTAGACAGTGCACGCGCGCGCACCAGCGCTGGCGCGGGCATGGGCCTGACCATCGTCAAGCGTATCATGCAGCTGCATAGCGGACGGGTGACGGCACAGAGCGAGGTTGGCAGCGGCACCATCATCCATCTGCATTTTCCGGCGCTGGATGAGTAGAGCGCCGCGAAGGGAAAAAACGGGGAAATATTGAAGAGGAAGACGCGAAGGCGCGAAGACGATCTATAATTATGTACTCTTCTTTTTCCCTGTCTTTTCTCTTTTCCCCCGTGTCCTCCTGGTCAATCTTTCCAGAACACACAACTGCGCCTGGGTCGTACTCGACTCACATTCCTGACCCCTTGTTATGAATCACGATATGTTGTCCTTTGCGTTCGTTCGGTCACTCTGTATAATAGCGTTCGCATACTCGCACATCGTCTGAGGAATCGTCCGTGATTGATCCGAATAAGCCAGGATTGGGTGACACTGAAGGGCTGGAGGCGGGCGCTTCAGTGGATGCGGTGGATGTCAGCACCCATCCCCAGTCAGCCGAGGCTACAATGACCGCCGAACAAGCGATTGACGCGCAGCCGCACGACGCCCCCGCGCCGGACGCTGCCGAGCCACCGGCTGCTGCTGAACCAACGGAAGCGGCGGTCTCCCCCGTCGTCCCGGAGGACGTGGCTGAAACGGCTGAACCGAACGAGAACATCGCCGCACCGATCGACGAGAGTCCGGTCGAAGACAAGCTCACCGAAGACAAGCTCACCGAAGACAAGCCCGCTGAGGACAAGCCCACCGAAGACAAACCCGCCGAAGACAAATCCGCCGAAGAAGCTGTTGGCGGCTTGCGCACGGGCATGTTGGTCGAGGGCACCATCGCCGCCACCTCCCCCACCCAGGTGCTGATCGACGTGGGTGAAGGGCGCCAGGGCATGATCCCGACTGGCGAACTGGAGCGTATGAACCGCCCCACACTCGATGCGCTGCGCGTCGGAGAGGCGGTCACGGTCTACGTCGTCAAGGCGAAGGATCACAACGGCAACCTGATCCTCTCGATCAACCGTGCCATCGAGGAAAAGGACTGGCAGGACGCCGAGGATTACCGCCGCTCACAGGAAGTCTACGAGTCGCGTGTCGCGGGCTACAACAAAGGTGGGCTGATCGTCCGCTTTGGGCGGCTGCGCGGCTTTGTCCCGCAGAGCCAGATCGCGGCAGAACGGCGCATCGGCGCGTCGGAGGAACAGCTCGGCGGCATGGTCAACGAACCGATCATGGTCAAGGTGATGGAGGTCGATCGCGGTCGCAACCGTCTGATCCTGTCCGAGCGCGCCGCCACCCGTGAATCGCGCGAAAAACGCAAAGAGAGCCTGATCTCGCAGCTCACTGTCGGGGAGACCCGTGATGGGCGCGTCGTCAGCCTGGAAGACTTTGGCGTGTTCGTCGATATTGGCGGTGCCGAAGGGCTGGTGCATCTGACCGAGCTGTCCTGGCAGCACGTCACCCACCCGCGCGATCTGGTGCAGGTCGGGCAGACCGTGCGCGTCGAGGTGATCAGCATCGACAAGGACAACAAGCGCATCGGCTTGAGTATGCGCCAGTTGGAAGCCGATCCCTGGGATCGCATCGCCACCACCTTCACCATCGGACAACTGGTGCAGGGGATGGTGACCAAGCTGACCAAGTTTGGCGCTTTTGCCCAATTGGTCGATCTGCCGGAGATCGAGGGGCTGATTCACATCTCGGAATTGTCCGACAAGCGCGTCGCGCATCCGCGCGAGGTCGTCAACGAAAATGATAAGCTGACGCTGCGCGTGGTCAAGATCGACATCAAGAGCCGCCGTCTGGGGCTGAGTCTCAAGCGCGTCAACTCGGCGGAATACCTCGATCTCGATTGGTCGCTGTCGATGGGTGAGAGCCTGTCGGCTGCGGACACAGCAATGTTTGCCGATGTCGTGCCGTCGGGGGATGACGGCGGGACGGCGGATGTGCTTCCCGCGCCCGATGCCGTCACAGCGCCCGATCAGCCGATCGAGAGCGACCTGAGCGCGTCGGGCGATGATGTGCAGCCAGAGGTGCAGATGATTGAAGACAATGCTGCGCCGACCGATGATGACCAGCCGTTCGATGACCAACCCGTTGACGAACAATTCGTCGATGATGCACCGTCAGCGGATGAAGAACAATTCGTCGATGATGCACCGTCAGCGGACGAAGACCAACCCGTTGACGAAGAACAACCCGTCGATGATGCACCGTCAGCGGACGAAGAACAACCCGTCGATGATGCACCGTCAGCGGACGAAGACCAGATTTAACGCAGCAGCTTGCGCCGCGCCCGCTGTCCCTAAGGTGGAAGAGCAGGCTGAATGTGAGGGGCACGATCATCGTGCCCCTTTGTGATCCTACACTTATGGATAGGCTGATTCTTGCAAAGAATTTACGCGATGCTCACGGAATAGACCAGGTGCCCGGCGTGACTGTGCTATAATCGACCGTAGGGTTTATATCGTCGTTTATGATTCGTCGGAAGTTGAATAGAGGTCGGTCGTTTCCGATCGGCAACGGAGGATTTTGCATCGTGCCGAGCAAAATGGAACGCTTCACGCAGCGAGCGCGGCGCGTGTTGAGCTTAGCCCAGGAAGAAGCGGAGAAGCTGCAACACAATTACATCGGCACCGAGCATCTGCTGTTGGGTTTGATCCGCGAAGAAGGCGGAGTCGCCGGGCGCGTGCTGCGCGAACTCGGTCTCGATATGCGCCGTGTCGAAGATATGGTCGAGCGGCTGACGCGCGCCACCCCGCGCACCGGCTCCAGCCAGCCAGAGTTGTCTCCTGGCACCAAGCGCGTACTGGAACTTGCCGTCGATGAAGCCCGGCGGATGGGTCATCATTACATCGGCACCGAACACCTGCTTTTGGGTCTGGTGCGCCTGACCGATGGCGTGGCGATCGACATTCTCCGAAAACTGGAAGTCAATCCCGAAGAGGTGCGCCGCCAGACGCGCCGGGTGTTACAGGAGAGTCCCGTGCAAAATACCACGCCCCCCCCCGAAGAGCCACGCCCTGCACGTCCATCGCGCAAAGAAGGCAAGACGCCACTGGTCGATCAATTGGCGACCGATCTCACGGCGCTGGCAGCGGAAGGCAAGCTCGACCCAGTGGTCGGGCGCGAGACCGAGATCGAACGTGTGATCCAGGTGCTCAGCCGCCGTCGCAAGAACAATCCCGCTCTGATCGGCGAGCCTGGCGTCGGCAAGACCGCCATCGTCGAGGGGCTGGCACAGCGCATCGTCAATGGCGAGACGCCCAAGCCGCTGCTCGGTAAGCGCGTCCTCCAGCTCGATGTCGGCTCGCTGGTGGCGGGCACGATGTATCGCGGTCAGTTCGAGGAACGCCTCAAGCGTGTCATCGAAGAGCTGAAGTCGTCTGACAGCATTCTCTTCATCGACGAGGTGCATATGCTCGTCGGCGCGGGGTCTGCGGGCAGCAGTGTCGATGCCGCCAACATTCTTAAGCCCGCTTTGGCGCGCGGTGAGCTTCAGTGCATTGGCGCGACCACGCTGGACGAATATCGCAAGCACATCGAGAGCGACGCGGCGCTGGAGCGGCGTTTCCAGCCGATCATCGTCAACGAGCCGTCGATCGAAGAAGCCAAAGAAATTCTCCAGGGCATCAAGGGTCCGTATCAGGATCATCACAACGTCGAGATCACCGACGAGGCGATCGAGACGGCAGTTGACCTGTCGGCGCGCTATGTGCCGGATCGCTTCCTGCCAGACAAGGCGATCGACCTGATCGACGAGGCATCCGCCCGGCTGCGCATGTACAAGAGTCCCGAAGCCGCCCAGGTACGCCGCGCCCAGCAGGAATTCCAGCAGGTCGAGGACGACATCAAGCTGCTCGAAGAAGACGGCGCCTTTGGCGACGAGATCGACCGTCTGCGCACACAGCGCGACAGCCTCAGCGCCACGCTCAATGCCTTTCGCTCCAACTGGAATGAAAAGACTCAGCAGCCGCGCCTCGGTGCTGAAGACATTGCCGAAGTCGTGGCGATGTGGACCGGTATCCCCACCATGCGCATCGCGGGTGAGGAGAGCGAACGCCTGATGCACATGGAAGACGCCCTGCATCAGCGCATCATCGGGCAGAACGAAGCGATCGACGCCATCAGCAAGGCGGTTCGTCGTGCCCGCGCCGGGTTGAAAGACCCGCGCCGCCCGATCGGGTCGTTCATGTTCCTGGGACCCACCGGTGTCGGCAAGACCGAGCTGACCAAGACGCTGGCGGAATTCCTGTTCGGCAGTGAAGACGCGCTGATTCAGCTCGACATGAGCGAATTCATGGAGCGTCACTCGGTGGCGCGTCTGGTCGGGGCGCCTCCTGGCTATGTCGGCTACGAGGACGCGGGACAATTGACCGAGGCGATCCGTCGCCGTCCCTACAGCATCGTCGTCTTCGATGAGATCGAAAAAGCGCATCCTGAAGCCTTCAATATGCTGCTGCAGGTGATGGAAGAAGGCACGCTGACCGATGCGCGTGGTCGCCGCGTCGATTTCCGCAACGCGCTGATCGTCATGACCAGCAACGTCGGCGCCGATACCATCAAGCGCGGCTCCGGTCTCGGCTTCAACGCCCCGCGTGATGAAGCCAGCGACGACAAGACCAGCTACGCCGATATGCGCAAGAATGTGACCGAGCAGCTTCGGCGCGTCTTCCGCCCTGAATTCCTGAACCGCGTCGATGCGACCATCGTCTTCCGCGCGCTGACCCGCCCCGAAACCAAGCAGATCGTCGATCTGGAGCTGAACAAAGTCCGCGAGCGGCTGGTCGAACACGCGATCACGCTCGATGTCACCGACCTGGCGCGCGAGTGGCTGGCTGAAAAAGGCTACGACCCGGAATTCGGCGCGCGTCCGTTACGCCGCCTGATCCAGAACGAGATCGAGGACGCCATGTCCGACGGTATCCTGTCCGGCAAATTCAAGCTGGCGGGGATCGTGCGGGTGACCGCCCGCGATGGAGAGCTGATCCTGGAGCAGATCGAGGAAGAGGCGATCGAGATGGTCGAGCCGATTGAACCGGTCGAAATGATCGAGCCAAGCGTCTAAGCCGTTGACCGAAAATCGGACGCATGGTTAAAGACAGACCTGCGTTCACAACAAAAACAAAAAACGGCGAACTCATTACGGGTTCGCCGTTTTTTTCTGTTATTGTCCGCGCTCTACCGGATTTGCCGGGGAATACGACCCGAACGCCCAGCGCAGCGCCGTCGCGCCCGGCGTCTCGATCGTGCGCTCAATGTGAAACCCGATCACCCGCTGCGCGCCCACAAACCGCGCCCGCATCGCCTCATCCCAGTGAATGACTGTCGTTCCGGTCAGTTGCAGCGTGGCGCCCGTTTCAAAGTCGATGAACAGCAGCCCGGCGCGCGGATTACTGGTCAGATTGCCGAGCGTCTGAAACATACGGTTGCCGGAATAGTCGGGAAACAGCAGGTGGCTGGTGTTCTCGACCTGCTCGACATGGATAAACCCCGGCTGCCCGCCGCGATGCGAGACATCCGCCCCGCCCTCGCTGTGGTGACTGGCGATGAAAAATGTGTCCGCCGCCGCGATCCAGTCCCGCTGCGCCGGGGTGAGCGCACTGCCATGTTGGGCGTCCCCAGTGAATGCGCTGGTCGGGGCATCCGTCACGACCAGATCGCGCGACTGAATATATTTGGGACAGTTGGCATAGACCTGATGTGCCGCGATCTCGATCCCGTCCTCGCGGACTACCGCCAGACCGTTCACGCGCATCCGCTGGCGTGCTGCCAGATCGATCGCCAGTAGTCCGATGTCGGCGTGTGCGGACAGGTTGTCCAGCAGCGGATCGGACGCGACGGGCAGCGCCTCGACGCGGATGCGTTCGGCGGAGACGGCGCGCACGAAACCGGGTTCACCTGTCAGCAGCGACGCCCATATCGCGGTTTGTCCGTCTGCTGTCTCATCTGGTCTGCCCACAGACCCCACGATCAGCATCCGCTGCTGACCCAGAAATGCTGCCGCTGTCGGCGGGATGGTGTCATGAATCCCCCTGCCGATGCGCGCCGCCTCCGCAGCCACGCCGACGCGCATCTGCACCAGCCGCTCGCCCTCGTGATAGGGTGAAAATTCCATCGTATGTCCTTTTTTTAGGCGGACGCATCGTTAGGCGGATTAGAAAAACCCGCACGACACCCCTTCGGCGGGCGCGTACTCACTCAGGCCGGTCGGCGCGTAAATCTCCAGGCGGACACCATCCGGGTCTTCAAAATAGATGCCCCCCGACGCGGCGCCCTCGGCATGACCGACGATGCCGTCATGCAGGAAACGTACATTTTTCGCTTTCAGTTTTTCGTACACTGCCTGAATCGCCTCGACGTTCGCCACCTGAAAGGCGAGATGATGCAGTCCCGCACTGCGTGGGGCAAACGCGCTGTCGCTCTGCTGCCACAGCGTCACCGTGACCCCCTGTCCATCACCCAGAAAGGCGAAGCGCCGATCCGGTTCGGTGCCCTCGCCCACCATCTGCAAGCCAAACACGTCCTGATAAAATGCCAGCGATCGCGCAAGATCGCGCACATTGATGCCGACATGCCCGACCTTGAGCGTCGTTGCGACCATAGAGTCCGTCATCGTCCTCACCTTTTCACTACTAAAAAGCAGATTAGATAGTTATAATGGCAGCGTGTTTGACTAACCTGTCAAGTGCCATTTTGGTGGTTGCAATAACCTGGCTGCACAGAGGTCGGACGCGCTGCGGCGCATCCGTCATTCTTCATCCTTCCTTCATCCTTCAATGAGGTCACATGCTGAATTTCAGTTTGGGCGCTGGCGCGGTCTGGCTCGACTTTCTCAATACGCTCGGCATCGTCGATGGCGCCTACGTCGATCAGATCGACACGCCAGCGGCGTTTGAGGCATGGCTGCGCGTGGTCGGTGTGACGCTGCCGTCGGAGCCAGCTTTCGACGCTGCGTCGTTCGGGGCGGTACACGAATTTCGGGAGATTTTGCGCGCGGCAGCCGAGGCGGTGAGTCGCGGCGCGCCGATCGATGAGGGCGCGCTCGACGCGATCAATACGCTGCTAGGGGTGCGGGTGACGCACGAACGGCTGACACGCGCCGACGACGGCGGTTACCGCATGGCGTCGGCACGGACGATCGCCAGCCCGATGCACAGGCTGATCCCGATTGCGGAGTCGGCGGTGGCGGTGCTGTGCCATCCAGAGCAGCTGAGCCGGGTGAAGAAATGCGCCAACCCGGAATGTATTCATTATTTTCTGGACACCTCGAAAAACCGCACCCGCCGCTGGTGCGATATGAGTACCTGTGGCAATCGCAGCAAAGCCGCCGCCTATTATCGTCGCAAGACCGCGACGTAGGTTGCGCGATCGCGGCAGACACATCGTTATGCGTCCCTACGATTCGACCTGATACACCCGGATCACGCCCAGCCCCGGATACGGTGCTGTGATCGTCTCGATCGCGGGCAGCCCGTCTGGATAGTCCGCGCCCATGAAGAGCGCATACTCGTTTTCGACGGCGTTGTCCGAGTCGATCAGCAGGGTCACGCCAATTTCGCGCATGTACGCCAGCATCCGCCGATCCTGGATCGCCGTGAACGCCACCGGATTGACCACGCCGTCCATGTTGACGGTAGCGCGTCCGCTGTAATAGCCGATCACGCCGCTGTTCATGCTCGCCAGCAGCGCATCGGGTGGGGTGTTGTCGCGCGCCCACAGCGCGGCGGCATACTGGTGTCCGCTCTGCCAGGGATAGTAGCCGATGCCGATGGCGTACAGTCCGCCGACGATCATCCCGACCGCGCCGACGCCGATCAGCGCCAGCCGCACCAGCGGGATACGCACCACGTTCCAGAACAGCGCCAAGCCGATCGCCAGCGCCGACGCCGTGACCACGAAATACCAGGGGCGCGGATACCAGCGCACGACCGTATGCACCAGCAGCAGCGCGATCCCGCCGACGGTGAGCAGCAGCCCGATCGCAGCCAGACGACGTGTCTCGACCCGGCGCAGTCCGGCGAACAGGCCGATCGCCCCCGGTATCCACAGCAGGAAGCCGATCAGCGGCGGCGTCCCCAGATAATCGCCGCGTAACCAGTACGGCGCGCCGAGCAGCACGCTGATCCCGTGTGCCAGCTCCGAGCCGCCAGGATTCGACACGGCGAAGCGCGCTCGTGCAGCCCAGGGCACCGCGCCCGCGCTCGACTGTTCCAGCAGCGCGCCAAAGACGGCGTAGTTGATCGCCAGCCAGGGCGCGATCACCAGCGCCGCCGCCGCGCCGCCGATCACGATCGGCGTCAGTTGGCGGCGCAGCATCCAGGCGGCGTACAGTCCGAGCGGGATCACGATCAGCGCGCTGTCGGTGCGTGCCAGAAATGCCAACCCGAACGATGCGCCCCATCCGGCAGCCAGCACCAGCGAGACCCGTCCGTCGGCGCTGTACTTTTCGACCAGTCGCAGGGTCAGCGCCCAGGCAGCCGCGATCGTCAGTGCCGCCAAGCCCGTCTCCAAGCCGTTGACGGATTGCAGCATCGGCATGGTATTGAGCGCGTAGAACAGCCCGGCGAGCAGCGCGGGCGCTTCACCGAGACGACGCAGCAGCAGGTAGAGCGCGACCGCGACCAGGCTGTCGCACAGCGCGCCGATGCCGATCGCCAGTCGAACGGGGGTATCCAGGTCGGCGTAGTCGGGGGTAAAGACGGCGACGGTGATCGCCATCCACAGCGGATGCCAGCCATTGCTGGGATGAATGCCGTCCACCGACGGACTGCCCGACTCGACGATATTTTGCGCGGTCAGGAAGTAGTAGTAGGCGTCGTCAGGCAGCGCGCGGTCGAGCTGATAAGGAATCGGTTGTGCGACCATCCAGGCGCGCGGGATCAGGGCGGCGGCGAAGACCAGCAGGGCGATCAGCGCGGGTCGCATGGATTAATAATCGATCTCGTTGGTGAGTCCGAGTGTGTGCGACATTTGTTCGCCGTGATTCAGGTCGTGCAGCGCCAGATTGATCGCCTGCTCGGTCACGGTGATGGTGGTGCCATCCCCGGTCACCCCTGTGCGCGACCACGCTTCAGCAGGCAGTGTCTCCAGATAGGCGACCAGTGCCCGCCTCGCGCTCAGGTACTCGTCCCACACCGTCGCCAGCTCGCGCGTCTTGTAGCCGTTGCGGGTGACCAGTTCGAGATGATCGACCACCGCGAAACGCGGCTGCTCCTGATCGACCATCGCATGGATGCGCTCGGCAAAGATGCGCTCAAAGTCGAGCAAATGGCACAGCGTCTCCACCACGCTCCAGCCGTCGGCGCCATCGGTCGCGCCGACGGCGCGCGCCTGATCGACGCCGTTCAGGATCAAGCCCAGATAGGTCGGGGTCTTGCGCAGCGAACGCATCGCGCGCGGTTTGTCGAGAAATGCCATGATCGGTGTGAGCCTTTGCATGAAGGGTATAGAATTGCCAAAACGAAGTCAAACGACGCAGGGACACATAACAATGCGTCCGCCATCACGACGATCGCAGGGACGCATAACAAACAATGCGTCCATCATGCAATGATTTTAACAGATCGCGGCGTCAGCGTGCCAAACCCACCGCGCCATAAACCTGTGAAAACGGGAATATCCGCAGCAGCTCCGGCGGCATGTACGGCGAAAAATCCGCTCCGAACTGCGCCAGCAGCGCGATCAACCGCTCAATGGTGTATTCTGGCGTCGTGACCACGATGATCAGCACATCCTGGTCGAGCGCGTCGAGTCGCGCCGGAAACAGCCGATCGGACAAACCGTGTTTACGAAAATAGAAGATCAGCGCCTCACTGACTGGCAGCACGCCGACCGACCGCGTTTCGCCCTCTGTCAGGTCCCTTACGAACAGCGCCACCGCCTCGGCGCTGTCCTCCGCGAACAGATCGTCGAGCGGGTTGATGGTGTCGTCGATTGGCAGATTGATCGCCAGCAGCGCGCACAACCCGATCGCAATCACAGCCGTCACGCGCGGCACAATCCGTGTGAGCGCCACCCACCCCGCCGCCGACACGATCGCGTAGACCGGCAGTAAAAACAACCACACTCGTGCATAAGGCGCGACCCGCTGAATCAGCAGGATCGGAATGCACAGCGCCATCGCCAGCAGGATCGGCACTGGATAGGTGGGCGCCGTCCGACGATGCAGCACGATCGCGCTCAGCAAGCCGAATGCGATCGCCGCGATCGCCAGCGGTGACAGGTGCGCGTGCCACCTCGTCCACGTTTCCGCCCATGATGCGGGCAGCGCGTGCATCAGATCAGCCCACGACAGCGGCGCGACGAAACGATTGCCGATCACCGCGTCGAGTCCCGAACCCGCGAATACGGGCAGATACAGCAGCAGCGACGCCACAGCCGTCGCCGCGAGCGCCAGCGCCAGGTCACACAGCGCAGCGAGACGACGGCGCACGATCAGCAGCAGCGCCAGCCACATCGTGACGATCGCCAGCGCGTACAGCATCACCGGGATCGTATACACGCCAATGACCGCCGCCAGCACCCACAGCAGCCAGTCGCGGATGTGCGACCGATCGACCAGCCGCGTCGAGATCAGACACAGGCTCAGAAAGCACACGACGATCAGGCTGTAGCCACGCGCGTTGGTGGCGTACTCGACCATCGGCGCCGAGGCTGTCATCCACGCCGCCGCCAGTATGCCCACCTGTGCGCTGTACCATGCCCGCCCGACGGCATATGTCAGCGCGATCGCCGCCATACCCGCCAGCAATGCCGGGAGGCGCACCAGCACTTCGCTGTACTGCGTCCCGCCCAGCGTGAACAGATGCACCAGCAGCGTGTGGAAGATATGGTTGTTGGGCGCGGAGTAGTCGGTCAGCAGATGACCGAGCGACTGCGAGGCAAAGCTGATGACGGTGGATGACTCGTCGTAGCGCATCGGCTGATCGAGCAGCGCGATCCGCACGACCGCGCCGATCGCCAGGATGATCGCCAGTGGGACACGATACCAGTCCATCACCTCCACACGCATCGCTGTTTTCCCTTCATTTTCTTCGCGCCTTTCGCGCCTTCCTGCTCAATCTCCTGTCTTCCTGTTTTTTCTTCTGCGTCGCACCAACGGTGCCACCAGCCGCCGCCCGCCCCCCACCAGCCCGCCCAATCCGCGTGCCAGCATTTCCGGGCGCGGCGGCTCGACCAGCGCGAATCCGTCGCGCCCGTCCGCCGCCAATACCACATTCGCCGCCGCGATCGCGGTCGTACAGGCGCGTTCCATCCACAGCGACGGCGACTCGTACCCGATCCAGTCACCGCACGCCGTCACTCCCTCCCAGGGGGTGACTACATGCAGGCTCTCGGAGGTCGGCACGCGAAAGGCGGTGTGCGTGCGGCTGTTGCGGCGGATGGCGTGATGCACATACGATCCGCGCAATTCTGGAAAGGCGCGCTGCACCTCGTCGGCGGCGCGGATCAGCAGCAGCTTGTCCGGTTCGTCGTGCTGCGCGGCGGTGCCATACAGATGCAGCTCGATGACGCTGCCGCCGCTGGCATCGTGCCATTCACGAAAGGCGGGCTGCATTTTGTGGAGCCAGAAAAAATTATCGAAGGCAAAATCGCCCGTGAACATACCGCCGCTGGCGCCGCTGAGGGGCGATCGGCTGAACCAGAGACGCACCGTCGTGGTGCGCAGCGCGCCGGGAAAGATCAGTTTCCCCGCCTCAGCGCGCGTACTCGACTCTGGCGCATTCAGCAGCCGCGCCGCGCCGGGCGCGTTCAGCGCCAGCACGACAAAAGGCGCCTCGGCAGAGCGCAGCCCGCGCCGCGTCTGATCCGACACCACCACCCGCCAGCCCGTCGGCGTGCTATCGATCGACTCGGCGGTCGCGCCGTGACGCACCTCCCCACCGCGCGCCCTGATCGCCGCCATCAGCGGGGCAATCAGCGCGCTGTGCGAGTCGTCGGGCAGGTAATACGGGTGCCAGGTGTCGCGGCGCAGCATGGTGTAGAAACGCATGGCGGCGATCATGCCCGTCAGCGAGATCGACTCCTGCGGGGCAGCCAGCAGATTCTTCGCCAGACCGATGAAGGTCGCGCGCAGATTGGGCGTCCAGCCGCGAAAGTATTCGCGCATGGTCAGACCATCCAGCGCCACGCCTTCGAGGATCGGGTCAAAGCCGACCGTGAGCATCATGCTCGCCAGAAACCCAGGCAGCGACAAAAAGTCGAGCGGGGTGATCGTCGTCCAGAAGCGCGGACGGAACAAAAGCTGTAAATAATGGAAGGGCGCCGGCAGCCAGCGCGAACGCACCGCCGTGCCCGCTTCCACGCGACGGACTTCACGACGCCAGCGGTGAATCCATTCCTCGCCCTCGGATGGCTGTAACTCGGTTGTGGTGAACCGGGACAGGGTGGCGCGCATATTGCCATAGCCGCCCCACAGCGCGTGGATGCCATGTTCGCTCGGAAACGACCACGCCCGTCCACCATGCTCGAACGTTTCCGCATCGCCACCGCTCAGGCGTCCCCCCGCCCATGCCTGATCTGCCTCCAACAGCAGCGGCGCCATGCCCCGTTCTGCCAGATGTGCAGCGGCGGTCAGACCAGCCAGACCTCCTCCGATGACGATCACTGGGAATTGCGCATCCATAAAATCTGTCCTGTGCGCCTGTGCGGCTCTTCCCGCCTGAAGATAAGCCAGTAGCATACCCCTGAATCATGCTGGAATGTCATGAACTGCTCACATGATTATGTTATCTTAACGTCAGAAGTACTAACAATAAAGGAACCGTCGATGTCACAGCCCGATCCTAAGACCACGCCCAAAGCTGATCCTCCCAGGACCGGCTCTGGACGCAGTACGACCGAATTTGACCGCGAGTCTCCCTCGCGCTATCAGCGCGGCGGTCAGGAAATTGTGAGTCCGCCTGAGCCACAGGATACGCTGTTCGACGAGGAGGATCGCGCTGAGTCGGACGACGAGGTGCAGCAGGGCATGGCGGGACGTGAGTCACAAGGGCGCTTTGGCAGTCACGATCAGAGCAGCCACAATCGGGAGAATCTGCCAACGGAAGGAGAGTCGCACGATGACCCGACCGGAGAAGATTCGCATCCTGATCGTAGATGACTATGATTTACTGCGCAAAGGGCTGCGCGTCTTTGTAGAGACGACGTCCGATCTGGAATGCGTGGGTGAGGCGAGCGATGGCGTCGAGGCGATCGAGCTGTGCAATACGCTGGTGCCCGACGTTGTGCTGATGGACATGGCGATGCCGCGTATGGGCGGCGCCGAGGCGATGCGCCTGATTCGCGCCACTCACCCGCATATGCAGTGCGTGGCTTTGAGCGGCTTCAGCGACGAGTCCAGCGTACAGGCGGCGCTGGCGGCGGGGGCGGTCAGCTATCTGCTCAAGAGCATTTCCGCGGAAGACCTGGCGCAGGCGATCCGGGATGCCCATGCCGGCAAATCGACGCTGGCGCGCGAGGCAGCACAGGTGCTGGTCGATGCCGCCCATCGTCCGCAGAGGCCCGACAGCCGACTGACGCACCGCGAGCGCGAGGTGCTGCGTCATATGGTGCGCGGACTCAACAATCATCAGATCGCGGACGAACTGGCGATCACGCTCTCGACGGTCAAGAAGCATGTCAGCAGCATCCTCTTAAAATTCGAGATCGCCAACCGCACCGAGGCGGTCGCTATGGCGGTCAAGCAAAATCTGGTCGAGCGCAACACGCATCGCAATGGGGTGTGAGTCAGCCCGCACCCCTCCCCAGCTCCGCAGATGAATCAGTTCGCGCTCATCCCGCCCCCTCCTTTTAATTGCAAGAGGGGGCGTTCGGGATGGAGACGCCTTACGCTTTCGGCGGCTCGGCGTTGACCAGCTCCGGCGCTCTGACCGCGTGGACTCTGATTTCGCGATCCAACGACGGACGATAGCTGCGCACGGGCAGCGTCAGGGCGACTGGTTGGCGCGTCTGGATCGACTGATGGATCGCCTCGATGATCAGAATATCGGCTAGTCCTTCGTCGCCCGACGGCTCGACTGGCTCTCCAGTCAGCACACAACGCGAGAAATGCAGCAGCTCCGCCGCGAACTGATCGCGCTTGTGGAAGGTCTTTTCCTGGCTTTTCCCATCGATGGTCAGCATATGCACCAGATCGCCGTCAAAGCCGAATCCCGGCTTGACCAGCAGATCGCCTTTCGTCCCCAGCACCTGATAGAACGATTGATTGGCGATGCCAAAGCTGCATATGAAGCTCGCCAGACGATCTTCAGGAAAGCGCATGACCACGCTGATCGTCTCGTCCACTTCGTCGAATCGCGGGTTGTCGGTGCTGGACGCCATCGCCACGACCTCGACCGGCTCGGCACGGAACAGGTAGCGCGCTGCGTTGATGCAGTAGATGCCGACATCCTCCAGTGAGCCGCCGCTCAGGTCTTCGTCGAGACGGACATTGCCTGTCTTTACGTTCATGGTGTTCATGGCGTTATAGGCGCGCAGCCCTCCCAGATCGCCGCTATGAGCGATCTCGATCGCTGTGAGATTGGCTTCCTCGAAATGCAGGCGGTAGGCGATCATCAACTGCACGTTCGCCGTCCGCGCCGCCTCGATCATCGCTCGCGCGTCCTCGGAGGTGTTGGCGATCGGTTTTTCGCACAGGATATGAATGCCGGCTTCGGCGGCTTTGACCGTGTATTCACGGTGCAGGGCGTTGGGCAGCGCGATGAAGACCGCATCGATCGTGCCGCTGTGCAGCAGCTCATCGTAGGCGGCATAGGGATAGCGCTGATCGATCTGATACAGATCGCCCAGCTCGGACAGCTTGGTAGCGTCGTCCGACACCAGCGCTACCAGCTCGGAATTTTCCGCCGCGCCCTTGAACGCGGGCAGCACGGCTTGCTGTGCGATCCAGCCTAAGCCGACGACGGCATAGCGCACCTTGCTCGATCCATTTTGACCCGCGCGATCAATTGTGTTGTACATTGGTTACTTCTTCCTCTCGCACACCCTGATAGACGAATACTTTCGCTTCACTTTCCGCCAGCGTCGTGGTCAGCCTGCGATCGCGCGAGCGCGTCTCGTAGCCAAAGACTACTTCGCGCCAGGCACCATCCGCGATCCCTGGCAGACCGATCTCGACTTCTCCAGCGTAGGTCGGACGCAGATTAGCCACCACGACCACGATATCGCCGTGATCCGTCCAGCGTTTGTAGGCGATGATGCCTCGGTCGGACAGGTTCGCCACTGGCTCGAAAGTGTCGGTGGTGAGCGCGTCACAGTCCTTGCGCAGCGCGATCAAACGCTGATACAGTTGGAATAAATCCTGATTGGGTGTGTTGTCCAGCAGCGACCAATCGAGCGGCGCGCGTTCCTTGTGACTGCCACGCGGCGTGCCCTGACCGAATTCCTCACCCATCCACAACTGCGTAATACCGGGCGCGGTCAGCGTCAGGATCGCGCCGAGCCGACAGCGGCGAAAGGCTGCCTCATCGAACACGCTGGCTTCGCTGCCGAGCATGGTCATGGTGCGTTCGTGATCGTGGCTGTTCTGGTAGCGCACGGCATTGTAATTGGAGTCGAAGCCGTCATTACGCGCGTCGAGCGCCCGCAGCACGGCGTCAGTATTGAACGGCTCCATGCCGTTGACCGGGATGCCCAGCACGGTGCAGCGCACCTGAGCGAAAAAGCTGTCGTGCCAGGCAGCGTCCAGGGGTCCATCGACGCCCGTCACCGATGGGTCTTGCGGCAGATGCTCCGCAACCGTGAAGAACGGCTTCATCCCAGCCCGGTTGTGCGTTTCGTCGCCGAACCAGTGCAGCACCTCGTGCATCCGAATCGCGCGGGTGCAGTCGAAGCGGATGCCATCGACATGGAAATGGCTCACCCATCGCTCAAGCGCGCCCAGCACGTATTCACGCGCGGGGAACAGACCGAGTGCCTCGTCGTGCATCTCGTAATTGAGCTTCGGTCCGAAGTGCAGATCGGGATCGTCAGGATTCTGCATGTAGAACCAGTAGGACGGGTCGATCCTGTTGAGCGGCGCGTTTTCATGCAGATGGTTGTAGACCGCATCCTGCATGACGCGCAGCCCGCGCGCATGGCAGGCATCGATCAGCTCCGCCAGCTCGTCCGAGGTGCCAAAGGCGCTCTCGACCGCATACGGACTGAGCGGCGAATAGCCCCACATATCGCCGCGATCGGTCTGCGTGAAGGGCATGAATTCCACCGCCGTCACGCCCAGCTCGACCAGGTAATCGAGCTTTTCACAGATATGCTGAAACAGCCCCATCGGCGCGGCGTCCGGATCGATCGGACCGCCTGTGAAAAAGTCCGCGATGCTCATTTCGTAGATGATCAGTTTATCGTTCGATACAAGCGGCACGCCGTCATGCTGCCAGTCGTACTCGAAAAATACCCGTTTCCCGTCTTTGACCACCACTTCCGAGACATCGAGATCGGTGCCGACGATGCGCAGGCTGGTCGGGTCGGGCGCGTACACACGCACCGACTCGCCGCTTTCCTGGTATTCCGGTACTGGCGGGCGGGTGACCGCGAAGCGGTACTGATAGGTGCCGTCCCCCAGCGGCAGCGTGATATGCCAGTGTCCGCCGTCTGCGCGCCTCATCGGCACATCCTCGAAATTGTTCCAACTGCCTTGCAGTGTGACATGGCTGACGCGCGGCGCGAACAGGTCAAAGGCGATCTCGTGCGTCGGCTGTGTCTCTGGCAGGGGCGCGGGGGACTGAGGCGACGGCACCTGCACGGTGACCGGGCTGGCGGCGGCTTCGGCTTTTGTGTTCGACTTCTTTTTGGTCATGGCTTCACCTTGTCTACATCTAGAGCGGGCAGGACGTGTTGACCGAATATCTCGATAAAGCGATCGGCGTGGGTGCTGGCGTTATGCACATAGACGCGATCGACGCCGAGCGATATATCGTCTTGCAGCCAGCGGACATGGTCGTCCAGGTTGGCGGACAGGCGGACGATACTCGCCACGTCGTCTGGTCGCACGCGCGAGGCGACCGCCTCGAAATGCGACGGCATTTTCAGATCGGCTTGTATCTCGCTGCCAAATACGTTGGTGCGCCATTCGCGCCAGGCACCGCGCAGCGCGTCATCTTCGTCGGGCGCCCAGGCATGGAGCGCCTGCACAAAGATCGGCTTGCCGTCGCCGCCAGCCCGCCGAAACGCCTCGATGAAGCGCGCTTGGTCGGCTTTCGGCTTGGCGCCCGTGATCACGCCGTCCGCCCAGGTGGCAGCCCATGCCGCCGTTTCCTCGCTCAGAGCGGCGCACAGGATGCGCGGTGGCTGTGCAGGACGGGTGTACAGCTTTGCTTCCTCGACGACCAGATAGGGGCTGCGATGGGTGACGGTCTCACCCGCCCACAGCGCGCGGATGACATCGACCGACTCGCGCAGCCGCGCCCATCGTTCCGGCTTGGGCAGCCAGCCGCCGCCGGTGATGTGTTCGTTGAGATACTGTCCGCTGCCAAAGGCACACCACAGCCGCCCTGGGAACATTTCCTCCAGCGTGGCGGCAGCCTGGGCGATGATCGGCGGGAAGTAGCGCTGTCCGGGGGCACAGACCATGCCGAATGAGACCGTCTGTGTCGCCTGCATCGCCGCGCCGAGCCACGACCAGGTGTAGCCGCTCTGTCCCTGCGCTTCATTCCAGGGGTGGAAATGGTCGCTGCACATGACAGCCTGAAAGCCGGACTCCTCAGCCAGACACGCCAGTCGCAGCAGCTCGCTCGGTGTGTAACGCTCATGGGAACAGTGATAGCCGATCACGGTCACCGTCTCGCCTTTCTATAATCGGTTACAGGCACGCTGCACATCATGATAGAGCCCGGCATCACCAGCGTCATGATTGACGCAGACACATTCGAGACGGGTTGATCGGGGGGAATATTGTCAGGCGTAGTGGCTAGACCGAAAGAGGTATAGAGCATGATGTCACCACGATGGCAGCTCGATAAGATAAGGATCAAAATCTGCGCCCAGTCATCAATTCAGGAGAAATTCGATTATGGAAAGCCGCGTGAAAGAATTTGGGCACCCCGCCCATCCATTGATGATCGTGTTTCCCCTGGGATTATTTTTCACCGCCCTGATTTTCGACGTGATTCAGCTTTTCAATAACGATGGCATCTGGTCGCTGATCAGCTTTTATCTGATCGGTACAGGCTTGATCTTCGGAGTCGTCGCTGCCGTGCTGGGTGCGATCGACTGGCGCGCTATCCCTGCCGGCACCCGCGCCAAACGCATCGGCAATATGCACGCCGCCGCCAATATCGGCATGATGATCCTGTTTGCCATAAGCTGGCTAATCCGTATGGGCGACCCCGCCCGACCGGAAGCGCTGGCGATCCTCATCGCGTTCGCGGCGGGTTTCGTCGGCTTTCTGGGTGGCTGGCTCGGTGGTGAGCTGGTCTATCGTCTGGGGATTGGCGTCTATCCCGATGCCCACATGAACGCCAGCCCCGCCTGGACGATCGACAAAGGCGAGGCGGCACAGCAGGAGCCGTCGCGCCCGTAGCTCAAGCGCGCGCATCGTTCCTGTAAAGTTTGGTCGCTAAAATGCGGTTTGACATCGATCAATAACCCAGCGCAGTCGTGGAAACCTACTCTCTGTTGTGGCACACAAGGAAGCCTTGTGCCGCCCCTCGTTGACGGCATGATACAATCGCGGACAGCAGCGCCGCGCGTCTGTAGAAACGAGGTCTCATGCCGCCGATCCGCCCGCTCGACTCGCACATCGTCGCGCCCCCTGGCGCCGTCCTCGACGCCGACGCGGTACGCGCCGCGCTCACCGCTGGACTCGCCGGCAAATTCAGCGGTGCCCGGCTGCTGGTGCTGATCCCCGATCACACCCGCACCATGCCGCTGCCATTCCTGTTTCGGATGCTGGTCGAAATTCTGCACGACGCCCGCGCGCTCGATTTCATGGTCGCGCTCGGCACGCATCCGCCATTGGACGATGCGGCGCTCAATCGGCTGGTCGGCATCGACGCCGACGCCCGCGCCGGACAATACGCGCATATCGGCTTGC
The DNA here is from genome assembly GCA_034437395.1 of Anaerolineae bacterium. Taxonomy (GTDB): domain Bacteria; phylum Chloroflexota; class Anaerolineae; order Aggregatilineales; family Phototrophicaceae; genus Flexifilum. The sequence continues at coordinate 33,180 of DAOTUN010000079.1, forward strand.
TCAATCACGCCTGGGATCGACCGGACGCGCTCCAGCAGATCGGAACGCTGGCACGCGACCAGATTCAGGCGATCGCGGGCGATCTGTGGCATCCGTCGCTGGGCGGCGATGTGCCCGTGCGAATCAACCGCCGTATCTTCGACTATGATCACATCCTGATTTTGGGTCCGACCTTTCCGCACGAGGTCGTCGGCTTTTCCGGCGGCAATAAATATCTGTTCCCCGGAATCGGCGCCGCCGAGATGATCAACGTCACCCACTGGCTGGGGGCGCTGGCGACCATCCTCGACACCATCGGCGTCAAAGAGACTCCTGTGCGCGCCATGATCGACGCTGCCGCCGCGCTGGTGCCAATCCCAGTCACGGCGGTCAGCCTGGTCGTGGTCAGTCATGACGGCGTGAGCGATGCGATCGCCGGGATCGCCATTGGCGACGCCCGCGCCGCCTGGTCTGCCGCCGCCGATCTGTCGGCGCAGCGCCATATCACCTGGGTCGATCGCCCGTATCAGCGTGTGCTGTCGTGGGCGCCGCCGATGTATGACGAGCTGTGGACGGCTGCCAAGGCGATGTACAAGCTGGAACCCGCGATCGCCGACGGCGGTGAGGTGATCGTGTACGCGCCGCACATGCAGATCGTCAGTCATGTACACGGCGCGCACATTGCCGAGGCGGGCTATCACGTCCGCGATTACTACCTGGGACAGTGGGAACGCTTCAGGCATGTGCCGCTGGGCGTGCTGGCGCACGGCACGCATTTACGCGGCAGCGGCAGCTACACAGACGGCATCGAGCGGGCGCGGATCGCGGTCACGCTGTCTAGTCCTATCCCGCGCGACCAGACCGAGCGGCTGGCGCTGGGGTATCTCGACCCGGAGACGATCCGCATCGAGGACTGGCAGGGGCACGAGGACGACGGCGTGCTGTTCGTGCCCAAAGCGGGGGAGATGCTGTACCGGGTGCGGCGCTGACGATCGCCGCACCCGGTTCAGCTTTCCGTCTGTCGTCAGGATGACACGGATCGAGCTTTCGTCAGGATGACACCGATCGAGTCGGAATCTACCAACGCATCCGCAGACCCTAGGCGAATTTTTCCGGGAAAATCTCGCGCGCCAGCTTTTCTTCCTGATCGACCATGCCGCTCAGGATGTCCAGCCCGCTGTCCCAGAAACCGGGATCGTTGAGATCGACGCCGACCTGCGCCAACAGTTTGTCGGGGTAGTCGGTGCCGCCCGCCTCCAGCACGCCCACATAGCGATCGGCAAAATCGCCACCCTGAGTGCTGTAGAGGTTGTACAGCGATAGCACCAGCAGCTCGCCAAACGAATAGGCATAGACATAGCCCGGCGTGTGCAGAAAGTGCGGGATATAGCTCCACCACAGCCCGTAATCGTCCTGCAGGCTCACGCTGTCGGCATACAAGGCGCGCTGGGTCGCCATCCAGTGTCCGTTGAAACGCTCCGTACTCAGCTCGCCATTGTCACGACGATCGATATGGATCGCTTCCTCGAAACGGTTCATGGCGATCTGACGGAAGATGGTGCCGAAATTGCCTTCGGTGCGCTCGAACAGCATTTCCAGGCGCGTGCGCGGATCGGTCTCGTGCGCCATCAGATCGTTGAATGTCAGGATCTCGCCAAAGGTGGACGCCATCTCAGCGGTCGTCAGCGGGGTGTACAGCCCGGTCATGCCGTTGGCGCGTCCACCCATATACTGATGCACGCTGTGACCCAGCTCGTGCGCCAGCGTCATGATGTCGTCCGTCCTGCCGACGAAATTCATCAGGATATATGGATGCGACGAGGGCGTGCCCCACGCCGAAAAAGCGCCACCGCGTTTGTGCGGCTGTGCCGGGGCGTGAATCCAGTTCTCGTCAAAGGCGCGGCGCACCACCTCGCCCACGCGCGGGCTGAAGCGCTCGTATGCCGCCTCCACGATCTGACGCGCTTCATCCCAGGTGTGAAACTTGTTTTCGCCGTTGAAACTGAGCGGCGCATAGCGATCATATTCGTACAGAGCATCGTAGCCGAGCAGGGTACGCTTGAGCTGATAATGACGCTGGCAGATGTCGTAGCGCGAGGTGACCGCATGGATCAGCGCGTTCACGGTCGAGTCGGGTGCCTTGTTGCTCAGATTGCGCGCGGAAATCCACGACTCATAGCCGCGCCGTTTGTCTTCTGTGCCTTTGTCCGCGATGAGGGTGTTGAAGACGTAGGTCAGCGGCATCTGATCGCGGCGCAGTACCTCGGTGATCGACAGCGCGGCGCGGCGGCGCAGATCCCGATCCGGCTCGTAGAGCCTGGCGAAAATCTGCGACTGATTGTACGGTGTGGGGTCGATCGATCCATCGGCGTTGGTCAGCGTGAATGTCCAGGCGGTGGTGTACTGGCTGTAAAAACGAACCCACGCCGACGCGCCGGTCACGTCCTTTTCGACGATGATCTGTTCTTCCGGCTCGGTGAGTGTGTGCGGCTTGTAGCGGCGCGCGGCTTCGAGCGCGTGACGGTACTTGGGCACGGTCACCTGATCGAGGATGGCATCGGCAGCCGCGTCATCGATCGACTTCCATTCCAGGTCAAAGAACATCATTTTTTGCGCCAGCTGCGCCCCGACCTCGCTGAGGCGCTGGACGAGCGCGCCGCGCACCGGGTCGGCGCTGTTCTCCGAGAACATCAGCGAGATGTAGGTCTGGATGCGTCCACCGAGGTCGCTGATGGCTTCTTCTTCCTCGATCGCCGCGACGATCTCGGTGCCGTTCAACGACGCCACACGTCCACGCCAGCGCGCGGCGTAGGCATCTGCCATGCTGTCCAGACGGGCAAAATCGGCATCAATCTGCGGATCGTCGATCGAGGCGTACAGGATCGACAGGTCCCACATCACCGATTCGGCACCTGTGAGCTTTGGTTCAGCCATTGTTTGGGTCATCGATAAAAATCCCTTTCAACATTCAAAAACATTCAAACTGACAGTAGACATTCTATTGCGAATTGGTGATTTCGTCTACAGTCTCTTTTGCCGGATCAACGACGCGCCAGCTCTGCAGCACCAGCACGATCACCCCGCCGACGATGGCATGATCGGCTAAATTGGAGACATTCGAGATCACGCCGGGGAGGGTGTAATGGATGAAATCGATCACGGCGTCGTAGCGCAGTCGATCGATAGCGTTGCCGAGCGCGCCCGCCATCACCAGTCCGAGGGCGATCTGCGTGACGACCGCGCCGGGGCGCACGCGCGGATACCACGCGATCATGCCGACGCTGACCGCCAGCGCGATCACCAGAAACAGCCAGCCCGCCCCGCTCAGAAAGCCAAAGGCGGCGCCGCTGTTGCGGGTGTGGGTGATCTCGAAGAAGTCCGCCAGCGCCGGGATCGGCGTGATGCGGGTCTGATAAGGGATCGAGGCGATCACCCAGGCTTTGCTGACCTGATCGACGAACAGCACCAGCGCGACTGTGACGATCAGGCGCAGCCATTTGAACCGATGAAAGGTAGATGGAGTCATGATCGCAGTTTACCCGGTTTGGGGAGCGGTGTGTAGGGACGCATACCGATCCGGGCGCCCTGACAGCCCATTTTGTGGCATATCGCTAAACTTATCGCGTAAACTTTGGTGAAACTGATCAAGACCATTTTGCGCCATTGCCTTTCAAATAGCAGGATCACTTTCAATGGAGCAATGGACGCCCTAAAGCGCGTCCATGCAGGGATGAACGATGTCCGTCGAGCAAAGCAGCGATCTTTTCCGGGATTACCCGTTCGATCATCCCCATTACGATGAGATGTTCGCAGCGGGCGGCGCGCCTCGGCGCCATTACGACGAGCTGTACGAGCGGCTGATCAACCATCAGGCGGGCGAGCTGCAATACCGCCAACAGGCATCCGATCTGAATTTCCTCAATCAGGGCATCACCTTCACGGTCTACGGCGACGAGCAGGGCACCGAGCGCACCTTTCCGTTCGATCTGCTGCCGCGCATCATCACCCACCAGGAATGGGAGACCGTCGAAGCCGGGCTGACCCAGCGGATCATCGCGCTCAACATGTTCCTGCACGACGTGTATCATGAGGGGCTGATCTTCCGGGACAAGGTGGTGCCCTACGAGCTGATCGCCACCAGTCGTCATTATCGGCGCGAGATGCGCGGCGTCGATGTGCCCCGGCGCGCCTATGTCTCGATCTGCGGGACAGACCTGGTGCGCGTAGAAGATGGACGCTTCTGCGTGCTGGAGGACAATCTGCGCGTCCCAAGCGGCGTCAGTTACATGCTGGCGAATCGGCAGGTGGCGAAAAATGTCTTTCCACGCCTGTTCGCCAATTACGGGGTGCGCCCGATCGACCAGTACGGACAGGCGCTGCTGACCACGCTGCGATCGCTGGCGCCGCCTCTGGACGACCTGTCGATCGTGCTGCTGACGCCGGGCGTGTTCAACAGCGCCTATTATGAACATGCCTTTCTCGCGCGCCAGATGGGAATCCAGTTGGTCGAGGGGCGCGATCTGGTCACGCACGACAGCTTTGTCTATATGCGCACCACCTCGGGACTCAAGCGTGTGGACGTGATCTACCGCCGCATCGACGATGACTTCATCGATCCGCTGGCGTTCACCAACAGCTCGACACTGGGCGTCAACGGACTGTTCAACGCCTACCGCGCCGGCAACGTCGTGCTGGCGAACAGTATCGGCACGGGCATCGCGGACGACAAGGCGGTCTACGCCTATGTCCCCGCGATCATCAGATACTACCTGGGAGAGGATGCGATCCTGGACAATATCGAGACCTTTCTGCTGGAAGACGATCTGCAGCGCGCCCATGTGCTGGCAAATCTGGATAAGCTGGTGGTCAAGGCGGTCGGGGAGAGCGGCGGCTACGGCATGTTGATCGGACCGCACAGCACCCGACAGCAGCAGGCAGAGTTCGCAGAGCAGATACAGGCGCATCCGCGCAATTATATCGCCCAGCCGACCCTATCGCTCTCGACAGCGCCGTGTTTTATTGACAACAGGATCACGCCGCGTCATGTCGATCTGCGTCCTTATATCCTGTTCGGGGAGCGCGTGACCATCGTCCCTGGCGGACTGACGCGCGTGGCGCTGAAAGAAGGATCGCTGGTGGTCAATTCATCGCAGGGCGGCGGCAGCAAGGATACCTGGGTGCTGTATGAATAAGACCACTCCCTCGATGCTCTCGCGCGTGGCGGAAAATCTGTACTGGATGGCGCGCTATCTGGAACGCGCCGAAAACAGCGCCCGACTGCTGGATGTGTACGTCAATCGCACGCTGGAGATCGCGCCGGGGGCGGCGCTGCGCGACGCGCGGTTGCGCCGGCTGCTGCGCAGTCTCGACCTGCCCGATCCCGACAGGATCGACAGCGATCAGCTCGTTCACAGCCTGACTTTCGATGCCGCATACGAAGGCTCGATCCTCTTCAACCTCTCGATCGCCCGCGACAATGCCCACCATGTGCGCGAGCAACTGAGCAGCGAGATGTGGTTGCAGATCAACAGTCTGTATCTCGACGTGCGCCGCAAAGACAAGGTGGCAGTCTGGGCAGATGAGCCGCACGAGTTTTACATGCACGTCAAAGAGGGTGCCCATCTGTTTCAGGGCATCACCGACGCCACCATGAACCACAATCAGGGCTGGCACTTCATCCAGATCGGGCGTTACATGGAGCGGCTGATCAGCCTGCTGACCTTTCTGCGGGCGCAGGTGGTCGAGCATATCGATGGCACGCGCACCAGCGATCAGCCGAGCGAAGGCTATTTCGAGCTGGTGGCGCTGCTAAAGTCGGTGAGCGCGTTCGAGGCATTCTGCAAGGTGTACAATCCCGAAATGCAGCCGAGCTGGATCGCAGAATTCCTGCTTTTCAACGCCGAATTCCCGCGTTCGGCGCGCTTCTGTATCGATACACTGTTCGGCTCGTTTGGCGCGCTGGCAGACTCGACCATGCGCCCCAAGTCGCTGCGAGTCAATCGGCTGGCGGGGCGACTGCAATCGACGTTCAGCTTCGACGAGATCGACGAAGTGATCCGCCAGGGCGTGACCGATTATCTGTACGGCATCAAGCATCAGGCGATCCAGATTCACGACAGCCTGTTCGATGCCTATATTTCGTATTCCGTCGAGGCGGCATTAGGATGACAGCATGATCTATGCGATTACGCACCTGACCACCTTCAGCTACGACGCACTGATCACCGACAGCGTGATGGAGGTGCGCTTTCAGCCGCGCAGCGACTCCGCACAGCGCTGTTTGCGCTTCGATCTGCGCGTCAGTCCCAAGGCGCGTCCGATCCCGCACCGCGATTACCTCGACAATACCATCCACCAGTTCGACATTCCCGGCAGACACCGCCGTCTCGCCATCCGCGCTGAAGCGGTGGTCGAGACGATGCCGCCGCCGCCGCTGCCCGACTCGCTGCCCCCGGAGAGCTGGTCGGGGCTGCGCGCGGCGCATGACGACCGCGATCTGATGGATATGCTGCTGCCGAGCCAGTTCGCCCGTCCCAGCGCCGCGCTGGACGATTTTGCCGTGCGTCAGGACATCATGCGCGCCTACGATCCGCTGACGACGGTGCGCTGGCTCAATGGGACGGTCTTCCGCGCCTTTGAGTACATGCCCAATGTCACCCGTGTCGATTCCCCGATCGAGGACGCGCTCGACGCTGGCAAAGGCGTGTGTCAGGATTTCACCCACATCCTGACCACGCTGGCGCGCGGCATGGGCATCCCGACACGCTATGTCAGCGGCTATCTCTTTCAGGGTGCGGTCGGGGACGAACGCGATCGCAGCGCCGATGACGCCACCCATGCCTGGGTGGAGTGCTGGTTCCCCGACCTGGGCTGGATCGGCTTTGACCCGACCAACAATCTGATCTGCGGCGATCGGCATATCCGCGTCGCCGTCGGGCGCGATTACGCCGACGTGCCGCCGACGAAGGGCGTATTTCGCGGTGAAGCCGAGTCGATCCTGGATGTGAGCGTCAAGGTGTCACGTCTGGAACAGATGCCGATCGAGGATCAGGCGCTGGCGCCGGAGATCGTGCTGCCACAGTACGAGATCGCGCAGCAGCAGCAGTGAGCGGGATCACCCGGTGCGCAGTCTGTGGTAAACCGTGACGAGGCGCATAACAAATGTGTAGGAAGTCACGATTCACAGGATAAACTCGTGATCAACTGGTTCGCAGAACGACGGAGCAGGTCTGGCTGTGGCACGCCAAACCCTAATCATCCTCATCCTCTATTGGCGCCGCCGCCGGCAGCGGCGTCCCCTCCAGCGGCAGCGTCAGATAGACCGCCGTCCCCACCCCTGGCGTGCTGCGGACGATGATCGTCCCGCCATGCGCGGTGATCAGGTCGCGGGCGATCGACAAGCCCAGTCCCGTCCCCGGCACCTCGATCGCCCGTCCGTTGTCCAGCACGGGTGCGGCGCGGAAAAAGCGCTCGAAGATGCGCGGCTGGTCGCCCGGCGCGATCCCGGCGCCCGTGTCGCGGATGCGCACACGGGCATAGCCAGCATCGGCGCCCTTGACCTGGATCGTCACCTTGCCGCCGGGCGGGGTATACTTGACGGCGTTGTCGATCAGATTGCCGAGCGCCCAGCGCAGACGGCGCTCGTCCCCGACCACACGCAAGCCCGGCTGTTCGATCGTCACGTCCAGCGTCAGATTGGCGGCGTGGGCGACCGCGCGCCACTCGTTGCCAACCGCGTGGATCAGCGTCTCCAGCGGGATCGGGCGTCCGCTGCGCTGGATCACCTGCGCATCGACGTGGGTCAGCTCACGCAGCCCGGTCAGCAGCCGCCCGACCTCGACCTCCTGGCGCCGTGCAGCATCGGCAAAGCCCGCTGTGTCCGCTTTGCCGTCGGCGGGACGCGGCGCCGATGGGCTGGAGGTCGAGTCGGCACCCCAGGTCTGCGACACCTGATCGACCAGCGCCGCCCGCGCCTCATCGCGCCCTGCCGCGTCGGTCACATCGCGCAGCACCAGCACCGTCCCGATCGGGCGATCGAGCATCGACTGGATCGCCGCCGTGCTGACGCTCAGGACTTTGCCGTCGAGCGCGATCCGGGTCGGCGCGCCCTGGGCAATGATGCCCGGCGCGCGCATCCCGCCCAGCGTCTCCGCGACGGCGGCGGTGATGTCACGGTCGGCGGCGCGCTTGAAATAGTTGTACTTTTCCCCGATCAACTGGCGGGCGTGCGCGTTGATGAATGTGACATGCCCGTCGATGTCCTGCACGATGATGCCGTCGGGCAGCGACTCGATCATGGCGGTGAAGTGTTCCAGTTCGCGGCGCTGCCTGCGCAGACTGGCGCGTAATTCTTCCTGCTTTTCGTTCACGCGGGCGGCGTAGCGGTCGATGGCGTGTCCGAGTGCGCCGATCTCGTCGGTCGGGCGCATCCCGGTCGGCGTCGTCATCTCGCCCGCCGCCAGCCGCTCCGCGACCGCGCGCATCCGGTCTACCGGGTCGAGTAAACGCCGCACGATCACCACCAGCAGCATCAGCACCACCACGCCGATGATCGCCAGCATCCCCCATAAAAGCTGGTTCGCCGCCTCACGGCTGCCATCCGGCGACTGTGCCGACAGCACGATCACCCCGGTCAGCAGCAGCACGATCGCGGCGACGACGATCGCCGGAATCAGCAGGCGCCAGCGCAGCGAGACGAGACGAGGTGAGTCGGGTGTGGGTGGGGTCATCGGGACAGGAATCCTGGTCGGGATAATTATGAAAGGATACCACGTTGTCGGGTCGGACGCATTGTCATACGTCGGGCGCATCGTGATACGTCCCTACGCCCGGCGATCGTCGGGGGTGGGCTGTTCTTTCATTCGTTAACCCACTTATCCCGAACGCTTATTCAAAATTTGATGTTACGCGCCTATCGTTTAACGCGATCGATCGCATTGCGCGCATAGGACTCCCACACACGATGCACAACCTGCCGCTCGATAACCTGACCGGACGCGCCGACCTGCATATGCACACCAATCTGAGCGACGGCGCGGCGACCGTCAGCGAGATGCTGCACCACGTCGAACATCACACGGCGCTCGACGTGATCGCCATCACCGATCATGATCGCATCGACGCCAGCCTGTGGGCATATGAACACCGTGCCCGCTATCGTTTCGAGATCGTGCCCGGTCTCGAAGTCACCACCCGCGCCGGGCATGTGCTGGCGCTGTGGGTGACACAGCTCATTCCCCCCCACATGACCCTCGTGGAGACCGTGAATGCGATCCATGATCTGGGTGGCATAGCCGTCATCGCCCACCCGTTCGAGCCGTTCATCGACCCGACGGCGGCATGGCGCTACCTTTCTCACCCCTCGGTGTTAAGGGATTCTGGTATCGATGCGATCGAAATCTTCAATGCAGGATCGTTCACACCAGGCAGTAACGCATTGGCAAAGCTCGTATTGAGCGGCTGCGGCGCCGCGCTGTTGGGGAACAGCGACGCGCATATGCCGGACAGCATCGGCAGCGGCTTCACCCGGTTTCGCGGAAAGACGGCAGCAGACCTACGCGACTCGATTGCCCAGAGCTGCACGGCTGCTGAAGGGGTACGATGGCCTATAACGACTTATTTCAAGCTCTTGCACACCGCGATCCAATGGAAGCGGAACAGGTCTTCGCGCGCGAGGCTGCCCTCCGCCCGCCCGACGACACCGTAAAACGCGCGCCGATCAAGCGCGTGGCGATCTTCGCTGAAGCTTTTCTCCCCAAGATCGACGGGGTATCCAAGACCGCCTATCTGACGCTGCGCTACCTGCAAAAGACCGGGCGGGAGGTGCTGGTATTCGCGCCGGACATCGCGCCGAGTCATGTCGGTGGCAGCGAGGTGGTGGCGCTGCCCTCGCTGGGCGTGCCAGCGGCGCCAGAGACGCGGGTCGCGCTGCCGCATCCGGTGGTCACGCAAAAGCTGCACGAATTCCAACCCGACCTGATCCATCTGTTCAGCCCGGCGCTGCTGTCGGTGAGCGGCATGGTCGTCGGTCGGCAGATGCGTATCCCCGTGATCGCCAATTATCAGACCGACCTGCCCGGTTACGCCCAGGCATACGGCTATCCATTCCTGAGCGGGCTGGTGGCGGACTGGCTGCGGTTCGTCCACAACGGCTGCCATCTGACGCTGGTGCCGTCGCATTCCACCATGCGGATGCTGCGTGACCAGCACTATCGGCGGCTGCGCCGCTGGGGGCGCGGGGTCAACGGTGAACAATTCAACCCGGCGCGGCGGTCACGGGCATGGCGCGATCGTCTGCTGGCAGGTCGCCCGGACGACTCGCTGCTGTGCGTGTATGTCGGTCGGCTCGCCAACGAAAAGCGGATCGATCTGCTGCTGGAGACCGCCAGCACGCCCGGCGTCGCTCTGACGATCATCGGGGACGGCGCGCTGCGCCCAGAACTGGAGAACCGGTTCGCCGGGACAGGCACGCATTTCACGGGCTATCTGTACGGTGAAGACTTGGCGGACGCCTACGCCGCCGCCGACGTGTTCCTGTTCACGGGCGCCAACGAGACCTTTGGTCAGGTGGTGCAGGAAGCACAGTCATCCGGCTTGCCCACTGTGGTGATCGATCAGGGGGGAATCGTCGATCTGGTGGAGGAGGGTGTCACGGGCTATCTGTGCCCGGCGGACGGACGTGCGTTTGCCGAGACCGTCATGCGGCTGCGCGATGATCGCGCGCTGCTGGCACGGCTGTCCGCCAATGCTCGCGCCGCCGTCGAGCGCAATTCGTGGGACGCGGTCATGACCGAGCTGGAAGGCTACTACAACGAGGCGGTCGATCTGAACGCCCGCGCCAATGCCATGCACGTCCACCCGCGCTGGGCGGTGAGCCTGCTCGGTCTGCGCTCGCCTTTCCTGTTCGGGCGGCATAACTAGGTTTAGAACTGTTATGGACGCATCGTGATGCGTCCCTGCAACCAGGACAACCCCATGACCGACGCCAAGACACTTGCCCTGATCGCGCACGACAACAAAAAAGAGACCATGATCCAGTTCGCGCTGGCGCATCGGGACGTGCTGGTGCGCTACGACCTGATCGCCACCGGCACGACCGGACGGCTGATTCAGGAACGCTGCGATCTGACCGTGACGCGGATGCTGTCGGGACCCATCGGCGGTGACGCGCAGATCGCCGCCAGGGTCGCGGTCGGGGAGATCGCCGCCGTCTTTTTCTTCATCGATCCGCTCGACAAGCACCCGCACGATCCCGACATCTATTCGCTGCTGCGCATCTGCAACGTCCACGATGTGCCGCTGGCGACCAACCCGGCGACGGCGGCGTTCATCATCTCGACAAAGGCGCTATAATCAGCCTGTGTATGGATGAGCGTTGATGCGATGACCGATACCATTCACCTGATCACCGCCGACCTGCTGCCCGGTTTTACGCTGCCGGTTGCGGATATTTTCGACCTGTGACATACAGTGCGGACGCATCATGATGCGTCCGCGCGCGGAAATATGACCTTATTTGCAGCACACAATAGAAAATATACCATGACACTCGACGCAGCTTCTCCACAACGCACCCTGATCATCCTCAATCCTCACGCGGGCGGCGGTCAGGCTGGACGCGCCTGGCGTGACCTTGAACCGCTGCTGTGGCAGCAGCTTGGCGAGCTGTTGATCGCGGTCACCGAGCGCCCCGAAGAGGTAGCGCAGCACCTCGACAAAGCCCGCGCCGCCGGCATTACCCGCGTGATCGCCATCGGCGGTGACGGCACCAATCACGGGCTGATCAACGCGCTGGCGCACCTGAACGCCCGCTATCCCGACGAAGCGCCGATGATCTACGGCAACCTGCCGATCGGCACCGGACGCGACTGGGCGCGCGGACAGGGTATGCCCCACCACGACCCCGCCGCTGCCGCCCGCTGGATCGCCCGCGCGCAGCCGATCCCGACCGACATCGGCAGACTGACACATGAAGGCGGCGCGGAATACTTCCTGAACATCGCCAGCGCGGGCATCGGCGCCGAGGTGGTGCGGCGAGTGGCGGCGGTGGGGCGGCGGCGCCCCTGGACATTCCTGCGCGCGACCGTCGGCACGATCGTCGGCGGCGGCGCGGTTGCCATGCAGGTGACTCTCGACGGCGCGCCCTGGTTCGACGGGCGCGCCTATGTGTGCGCGATCGCCAACGGCTCGACCTTTGGACACGGCATGAAGATCGCGCCGCACGCCGATGCGCGCGATGGATTATTCGAGGTGATCCTGGTCAAAGATGTGCCGCGCCTGGAGGTGCTGATCGCCTTGCAGCGGGTGTTTTCCGGCACGCACCTGACGCATCCCGCCGTCATGAGCGCCCGCGCCCGCATCGCTCAGGTGCAGACCGTCACCCCGATCGGCATCGAGCTGGATGGTGAGCTGACGCGCGCCCACGACATGACCTTCACTATTCAGCCAGGGCTGCTGTCGCTGTTGGGATAAAACACTCAGATCATACGCACGAGGACAGGATGAGCGCACGTTCTCAGGGATCGATCTTTTTCACCGAAGTGGAATATCTGGCGCTGGTCGCTGTCAGCGAACGGCGTTTTGAATTCATCCAGGGCGAAATTTTTCTGGTGGCAGGCGCCAGCGTGCGCCACATCGACATCAGCGGCGATGTCTTCGCAGCGTTGAAGACGACGCTGCGTGGGAGCGGCTGCCACGTCTACAATAATGATATGAGCGTGCGCATCGAAGAGCCGAAAAGTTATGTTTTTCCCGATCTGTCGATCGTGTGCGAGCCACCGATTATTCTCGACCCGGATAGCATGGCACAACTGCTCAATCCGGTCTTGATCCTCGAAATTCTCTCCCCCTCGACACAGCAGTACGACCTGACGGAAAAACGCGAGGCGTATCAGGCGATCGCCTCGCTTAAAACATTGATTTTCATCGCGCAGCAGGTGCCGCGAGTCAAGGTATTGGAGCGTCAGAGTGAGTCGAGCTGGCTGGAGACGATTTACACCCGCGACAGTCTGATCCCCCTGCCTGCCATCGGCGCCAGCCTCGCGTTCAGCGACATCTGTGCCAGCGTGACCTTCGCCTGACGTGGGCGGAACAGATCGTTAGGTGTCTCTATCCGCCGATCTGCGACATGACGCGCGTCAGCGGCACCACATCCTCGCCTAACCCGTGTCCCCAGGGTTTCCACCAGATGTTGTCCAGAATGATCTGGCGTATTTCGTCGTGTCCGGCGCCGGCGCGCAGCGGCGTGAGCAGATCGACCTCTTTGTCGCGCAGCAGACACAGACGCAGCACGCCATCGGCAGTCAGGCGGGCACGATTGCACGACGCGCAAAAAGGCTGTGTCACACTGGAAATGAAGCCGACCTGTCCACGCGCCCCCGGAAAGCGATACATGCGCGCTTCGCCGTCGAGCGTGCCATCGTCCAGCAGCTCCAGCGGCATGTAGGCATCCGCGATACGCTGGCGAATCTCGGCGTCGGTGACGATCTGCGCTTTGGCGAACTTCGCCACTTCCCCAAACGGCATCATCTCGATGAAGCGCACCTGCCAGGGCTGATCGACGGTCAGACGCGCCAGATCGGTCACGTCCTCCTCGTTGAAGCCCCGCACCACGACCACGTTCAGCTTGATCGGCGTCATGCCCGCGCGCTCGGCGGCATCGACTCCCGCCCACACCTGATCGATCGATCCCCAGCGGGTGATCCGCTTGAAGCGCGCCGGATCGAGCGTGTCGATGCTGATATTGACGCGCTTCAGTCCGGCATCCGCGAGCGGCTGCGCCAGCTTGTCCAGCAACACGCCGTTGGTGGTCATCGAGATGTCGCGCACGCCGGGCAGCGCGGCAATGGCGCGCACGATCGGGACGATATTTTGTCGGATAGTCGGCTCGCCGCCCGTGAGGCGGTATTTGTGGAAGCCGAGCGACGCGAATACACCGACCAGCGTGATCAGCTCGTCATCCTGCATCAGCTCGTGCGATGGGCGGAAGATCATATCTTCCGGCATACAGTACACGCAGCGCAGATTGCACTTGTCGGTCAGGGAGACACGCAGATAGTTGATGATCCGCCCGAAGCGGTCTTTTGCGACGCTGGTCACGGGGGCACCTTAGACGTATGGACGTTATCCTGACCAGTATAAACCAGTTTTGCTATTTTGATGAAGCCCATCAGCGAAATTCAGAAATTCAATGAATCACGGTAAATATACAGCCCTCACCCTAAGTCCCTCTCCCACAAGAGGCGAGGGACTTGCTACTGTGTTTCTCCTCTTCGCCCCTTGTGGGAGAAGGGGTCGGGGGATGAGGGATAACTGAGCAGTCACGAATCACGGATGCAGCACGCCTGTCTTCCTGACGCACTGCTAGATCGGGCTGCCGCCCAACGAACTGAGATCGCCTAACCCCGGCGCCAGCACGTTCAGGATCGCCGCCAGTGCCGATCCCGCCACCAGCGTCAGTACGACCACCACACCGATCATGATCAGCATGTTCACCAGGTCAGACGAGGCGATCCAGCTTTCGTCGCTGACGACCGGGCGCACGTCATACGGACGGGCGTCGGGTCCGATCGCTGCCAGCAAGTCCGCCAAGCCTTCCTTGCGGATACGTGCATCGTAGTACATCTGCGTCATGGCGATCGGCAGCAGCGGCGCGATCAGAATTTCGATGATCGCCGCGATCGTGACCGACAGCACCACAGCGGTCGATCCGCCCGCCAGTGCCGGTATCGACAGCAGTATCCCACCCAGCACTTCCTGTAACAGCAGCGAGACGCCAAAGCTGACCAGCCCAATCAGCACGCTGATGCCGAACACCTGCCAGAAGCGCGACTTGCCCAGGACGTGCGCGCGTGATACAGCAGGTCTGCCGATATTTTCGAGGACGGCGACCGGGGCGATCAGCGATCCGATCGTGATCGAGATATACAGGATGAACGCCAGAATCAGCAGCAGCGGCGGACAGATCGCAGCGGCGAACACGATCACGATCGTGACCGCGAACAGGATCAGATAAAACGAGAGATAAGCCCAGAACAGCTTGCCCAGGCGCGGAAGAGTCATCGTCCAGGCTTCGCGCAGGGTGAGCGGATTGCCAAAGAGCGACTCCGAGGCGATCGTGACGATCGTCCCGTTCAGCACCACCACCTGAATGATGCCGAGAATCAGCGCCACGACGATGACCAGGCACGCCAGACCGAGCGACGGTCCCAGCACGTTCATCATTTCCTCGGACGACATCCCTTCCAACTGCGCCGTCGTGATCTGCATGGCGGGCGTGGTGGCACCCAGCAGCGTGCCGACGACCGTGAGCGGCACGATCAGCAGCGCCGACAGCATCAGCAGCGGACCGAGATTGTCGCGGTAGATGCGAAAGGTGCCGTCCATGATCTGGAGCATGGTCTTGGCGGTCGGGCGCTGCCCGGACGCTGCGCCTGGCTCGTCCGACCGTTTCGATTTTTGTGGTTCATCTTCGTACAACATCGCTGCACCCCTGGGGTTGTGGTCATGTAATTTACCCATTGTAATGCCAAAAGCCCCCAAAATACGGGGGGAATCATGGGTTCACAGGGGGAGAAATCCGGGGTAGACTATCGAGTGATTGTGGGCAGTGGGTCTGCGTCCAGCGCGGACGCCCTCATCGAGACAAGACCATCCGCATCCACCTGACGACTGACATAAAATCTGCTCGTTCAAGGGGCGCTCTGTTATCGGTTTAACGATAGGGGCTTCTGGACTATGAAAAAGTTGGTGACGACTCCTCAGTCATACGACTCGAATGTCGCGCGCGCACAAACGCTCGACGCCAGTTGGTATCTCGACCCGGCTGTCTACGACCGGGAGATGGAACGCATTTTCGCGCGCACCTGGCAGGTCGCCGCGCGCCTCGATCAGCTGGCAAAACCAGGCGATTACCTGGCGACCGAGGTCGCGGGTGAGCCGATCGTACTGGTGCGTGACCAGACGAATCAGCTCAGAGCCTATTACAACGTCTGCCCGCATCGTGCCGGGATCGTCGCGCGTGGCAGTGGCAATCGCAAGGCGCTGCAATGCCTGTATCACGGCTGGACATTTGACCTCAACGGCTGTCTGCTGCGCACGCCGGGATTGGAAGGCACCGAGGGCTTCGATCCGGCGCAATTCGCCCTGCAGCCGATCCGGGTCGATACCTGGGGCGCCTACATCTTTGTCAATCTCGACTCCGGTGCCGCGCCGCTGGCACAGGTGTGGGGTGACGCGCTGACGGCGACCAGCGGCATCGACCTGAACCAGTGGCGCATGGTCGAGCGCGCCGAGTATCTGATCGACTGCAATTGGAAGGTCTATCTCGACAACTACTCGGAAGGCTATCATGTGCCGTTCGCGCATCCCGGCATCGCCAAAGAGATGAACCTGGATGATTACTTTGTCGATACCTGGCGCTTTCACAGTCAGCAGCGGGTGCGGATCAAGCCAGCGGGCAAGGGCAGCGCCAAAGATCGGCGTTATCCCACGCCTGGCGAGAACGACTTCATCAAATATCATGTCATGTTCCCCAACTTCATGATCGATGAATACCCCGACAATCTCTCGATCAACGTGGTCAAGCCCGTCTCGGTCGATAAGACGCTGCTCAGTTTCGAGTGGTATTTCAAAGACGAACACGACGACGCCACCGTGACCAGCATGGTGCGCTTTGCCGATGATGTGCAGTACGAGGACATCGAGATTTGCGAGTACGTGCAGCGCGGCTTGCAATCGCGTGCCTACAATCGCGGGCGCTTCTCGGCACGGCACGAAAACGGCGTGCATCACTTTCAATCGCTGGTGCTGGAATATCTCGACAACGACACCGTGCCGCTCGACACCAGCCTGACCCCGCGTGAAGACTGGAACGCCACCCTGCACACCTGGCGTGGCACGCCGGCGCGGAACGCTGTAGCTGTCCCGTGACGCTCGGCACAATCAACCGTGCTGGCAGACCCGATCTGGCGCGGCTGCTGCGGGCGATCGCTGCCGTCCCCCCTCAGGACGAGCTGGCGGATACGTCACAGCTCGTCCGCGCCTTGAGCGGCGGTCGTCCGCTGTCGCTGATGCTGCCAGAGCTGATCGATCCCGATCGCGCCGACGCCCCCCATCCTGCTCTCGTCTATCTGGGCGCATTCGGTGAAATCGACGGTGTGAGTGTCGCCGATGACTCCGATGACGCCGACATCGCGCTGGTGCTGCATCTGTCTGGCGCCGATCCGACCGTCACCGCCCTCCAGGTAGAGGCGGCGATCACCGCAGGACATCGTACCGCGCTGGTCGATGTCAGTCAGGGCGCCGATCGCGCCGATCCCGCCCTGCTCCCGGCGCTGGCGAATACGACCGTCTACATCGGCAATCTGGCCGCATACGATGTTGACATCAACCGGGCGATCGCGGCGGTGATGACGCCCATCCGCGACGGTACAGCGCATCGCCGCTATCTGGCACTGACGATGGTGTACTACTGGGCATGGCGCGGCATCGTCGAGTCCGAGGTACTGGCTGCGTTTGGCGAGTCGATCCCGCCGCATAAAATGCTGCGGGCGACCACCCAGGCACGTTCACGGTTGGGCGCGGAATTGCTCAAAGTGCGCGGACGCGGGTTACCTTATGTCATCCGCACGATTGGCTTCGACGGCGGACGGGTGGACGGATTTTGGGTCGATCTGGCGAGCGACTCATAACAGCTAAAGCCGGGGGCTTTAGGGTGCTTTTTCGGTAATATCCGTGTGCCTGCCAGTCCAGCCGGGAAGCAGTCGAAACAATGCGGTCACCCGCGCACTATTTGGCTCTCCTCTCCCCGACGCCCATTCCTGACGGCAGTCGGAGAGAGGATCGCGGCATGCGTAGTTACTTATTCTCCGCGCGGGTGCGCGGCGAAAAAGTCCCATATCACCTGGGTGCCATCGACATCGTAGGCGACCAACCCCGGATCGACGCCCATCGGGTTGCGATGACCGGGCCAGGTGTGTCCGCCAAACACAAAGCCGAACAGCGTCGCCGACGCCCCACCCGCACAGGCATTGTGACGACTGACGATCCCAATGATGCGATCGTCCGGGTCGCTGTCGGGCAGCGCCAGCACATCGGCGTCATCGGTACAGCCGTTGTGCCGCGCCCAGTAATCGAGGCTGTTGAACGCGCTCATGTAGCCGATGCCAGAACGCGGACTGCCCGTCCAGGGCACGATGCGATCGTCGGTGCCCACCATGAACAGCACCGGCAGCGGCGCGGCGACATCGCAGTAAGGCATGACATATTCCGGCATGGTCGAGGCGACCGACGCCACCGCCGCCACGCGCTCGCCCAGCTCGCAGCCCGCGCGCAGCGCCATCATGCCGCCCATCGAGTAGCCGGTCACGTACACACGCGCCGGATCGATGCTGAGAGTCGATTGCAGGAAGGTGATCACGCCCAGCAGATACGCCGAGTCGGACACCGCTGGGTCGATGCGCGAGTCGATCGCCGCCGGGCGACCATCGTTCCAATAGCCATTGATGCCATCAGGATAGGCGGCGATGAAGCCAAATTCGTCCGCCAGCGCGCTGAACCCGGTCTGTTGTTCCGCCAGCACGCCCGTGCCGTTGGCGCCGTGCAGCACGATCACCAGCGCGGTCGGCGCGGTCGTGGACAGGTAACTTTCCGGGATGTAGACGTTATAGGCGCGATCCATGCCGCGCTGGGTCGCCTCGATGCTGTACGAGCCGAATCCAGGAAATTCGCGGATGGTGCCCGGCGGCAGCGGCTCGACGGGCGCGACATCGGGCGTGATCTCCATCGTCGCTTCGGCTGTCAGCTCCGGTGTCACTTCTGGAGTCGCCTCCTGCGCGGAGACAGCGGCGCCCAGCAGCAGGGCGATCAGGGCGATGAAAATCAGGGAACGAGTGATCGTCATGGGTTAGCCTCCTGATACCATCGTTGGCGCCGTCGTCGGATTGAGGATCGGTGCGGTAGTCGCGGGTGCGGGTGGGAAGGTGGGCGCGCTGTCGATCAGCTCTTCGCTGCCTGCAGCTACCGGGGTTTGTGGAATCAGCAGATCGCCCTGGGTGAAGGTCTGCGAGGCGCCGAGCGGACTATTGGTCGCTGTGTTGGCGTTGGCGCCGATGTCCTGGGCGCAGCGAAAGCCAATCCAGGCGGTCGGCTGGAGCGGATCCCGATCCTGGCGATGCACGGTGCGGGTGAAGAAAGGCACGCTGTCCCACGAGCCACCGCGCACCACTTTCGTCGTCCCGGACAACGGTCCACGCGGATCGGGGATGGTGGCTTCAGGACGCCCGTAGAAGCGCCCATCGTACCAGTCGCCCATCCACTCCGCCACATTGCCCGCCAGATGCAGCACGGCAAAATCGCTGGCGCCTTCGCTGAGCGCGAATACGGGCACGGTAGCGGGGTCGCCCGATGCCGGACGGCGGGTGCTGGCGCGCAGCGGATCCCAGGCATTGCCCCAGGGGAAAATCTTGCCATCGCGTCCGCGCGCGGCGCGTTCCCATTCCGCCTCGGTGGGCAGGCGCCGACCGACCGCCTCGCAGTAGGACTTGGCACCGTACCAGGTGACGTTGGTCACAGGAAAGTCGTTGACCGCGGTCAGGACACTGTAGGTCTGACTGTCGAAGTTGATGTTGCTGGTCTCTGAGTCGTTGCGCGTCTGCATACAGGGCTGACCACCGCAGCCGTTGCGGTGCGATCCGGGTCCGAGCGTGTTCATGAAGGCGAGAAACTGCGCGTAGCTGACCTCGGTGCGGTCGAGGTTGAAGGCGCTGACGGTCACCTGATGTTCCGGCGCAGAGTCTTCACCGTATTCTGGCGCGCAGGCGCCGGGCTCGCCGCCGTATCCAGCCAGACATTCGCGCACCGCCTGAGCGACCTCTGCGACGTTGGTGCCCATCGTAAAGGTGCCTCCCTCGATCAGGACGGTCTCACTCGCCAGCGAGCGCAGGGCGTCAAAGGCGCCGGGGGCGACCAGCGGCGCCGCGCCGGTGCTGCCTGTGCCCGTCGCGCCAAACGTATTGACGCCCAGTCCAGGGGTGGGCGGGAGTGTCGCGGCAAGCGTCAGAAAGGTCGCGTTGATAGTCGGAGTCGCGGTCGGCGGCATGACCTCCAGCGAAATACCCGTCGTGGCGGTGGCGGTCGCCAGCGGCGCGGGGTCGGTCGGCGTGGCGGGCGCGGGTGTGGCGGTGACGATCAGCACCTGTGGCGTCGGGGAGGGCAAATTCGCCAGCGCGTTGGTATCGACGGCGAGAAAGCCGAATGCCAGCCCGCCCAGGACCAGCATAACCGAGCAGCCGAAGCCCAAGACGGAGCCGATGATGATCCACTGCCAGGCTGCGCCACCCGATCGCCGTCCGACATAACCGTAATTTCGTGACATCCTGACACCCTTTTCCTCGGATCGAGCGCGTTCAGACGCGCGAGCCGTCGTCATACATTTATGTTGATAGAATGCCAAGTCTAAACGAAATACCCTATCACTGACAACCGTAGGGTCTTTCATACGGCGGGTTTCGGAGGGAACCCACAGGTTTTCACAACGACGTAAAATGCAGACAGCTTGATTAGATCACGGTAGATCACGGTTTTCTCTGCGGACGTATGGTGATGCAGTCCCTACGTCGTTTGACTTCCCGTTGGGAACGCCATGAGATCGAATATCCGTTTCACTCACATCACACAACGATTACAATTCACTGATACAGTTCCGACTAGACAGGATCCATTATGGCGAGCATCGGCATTCCCGGCGACAGCAAAGCAGATCATCCCGCGTCCGGGCTGCGTCCGGTCAATCTGCATACCGATCTCGCGGCGCTGGCGGACCTGATCGAGCTGGCGTTTGCCGAGACGATGGACAGCAACGGACGCAGCGCCATCCGCGAAATGCGCGCCCTGAGCGGCATGGGGGTGGGACGCGCCCTGGTGTTTGGGCTGAACGAGCTGGCGGCGGGTGTCAATCTGGGCTTCGTGTGGGTGGAGGACGGGCGCGTGGTCGGCAATGCCTCCATTTATCCGGCGTCACTACCCGCCGGCGCGCCGCGCGCCTGGATCATCGCCAATGTCGCGGTGCATCCTGATTATCGCGGGCGCGGCATCGCCAGCGCGCTCATGAGCGCCAGCATGGACACGGTGCGGGCGCGCTCTGGCAGCGCCACGCCGATCGCCATTCTGCAGGTGCATGATCCCAACGCGGTGGCGCTGCATTTGTACGAACGGCTCGGATTCACCTTCGAGCGCAAGTTCACCACCTGGCGCGCGCCGTCCATGACGCGCATTCCGCCACCGCTGCGCGCCAACGAACTCTACATCACCCGCCGCCGTCCCGACGAGTGGCGCGCAGAATATGCACTGGCGCAGGCGGTGCGCCCCAATGAGCGCGGTGGCGTCGGCTGGCTGCGTCCGACGGTGCCGGGATTATTCAGAAAGCCGCTGTGGGTGCTGCTCGGTGATATGATCAATCTGCGCGCCATCGAGCGGCTGATCGTGCGCGGCGACGGCGCCGAGGCACAGCACCTTTCCGCAGCGTTGTGGATCGAGACCGGGTTCGCCACGAGCAGCACCCATCTGACGCTGCTGTGCGATCCCGACTACACCGCCACCTATGGCGAGGCGCTGCTGCATCTGGCAATACGGCGGTTCGCGCTGCGCACAGCGCTGACGATCGAGCATCCCGCCGATGACGAGGTGGTGACGGCGCTGCTGCGGCGTTACGGATTTTCAGCACAGCGCACGCTGGTGCAGATGCGCTGGCACGGGAACAGGGACGCATAACCATGCGTCCGCATAATCTGAAAGGGCGAATCCATGAACGAGACGATCCTGATCGTCGATGACGAGCAAAATATCATCGACCTGGCACAAATGTATCTGGAACAGGAAGGCTATCTGGTCGCCAGTGCCACCGACGGCATGAGCGCGTTGCAGCTGATCGCGGAGACGCCGCCCGCGCTGGTCGTCCTCGATCTGATGCTGCCCAGGCTGGATGGGTGGGAGGTGTGCCGCCGCGTCCGTGCCGACTCCGATCTGCCGATCCTGATGCTGACCGCGCGCAGCGAGGACATCGACCGGATCGTCGGGCTGGAGCTGGGCGCCGACGACTATCTGACCAAGCCATTTCACCCGCGCGAGCTGGTCGCCCGTGTGCGCGCCATCCTGCGCCGCGCCTACCGTCCTGCGCCCACCGAGACCAGCGCCGCCGGGCTGACGATCGCCAATCTGACCATTTACCCCGACCGCCGCATCGTCCATGTAGACGGTGTGCCAGTCGATCTGCGTATGAAAGAATTCGACCTGTTGAGCGCGCTCGCTGGCAGCAAAGGCATCGTCTTCACCCGCGAAAAGCTGCTCGACGTGGTGTGGGGCTACGATTTTGCCGGGGAGACGCGCACCGTCGATGTGCATGTCGCGCATCTGCGCCACAAGCTCAAGGGGATGCACCCGACGATCGAAACCGTGTGGGGCGTGGGTTACCGCCTCGATTACGAATCGTGAGCCGACCATGAGTCAGAGTACCTTACGCGGACGGCTGTTTTTGTCCTATCTGCTGGTGCTGCTGGTGACGCTGGCAGTGATCAGCGGGGCGCTGCTGCTGATCTTCAACACTCGCACCGCCCCGATCGAGCCGACCCTCGAACGCCTGGCGACCTTCGCCGTCAATATCAACCTGCGCGACCTGCTGCGCGAGTCCAACTTCCGCCTGTTCCGCCCCAACGAAGCCGATTTTGCCGATCTCTCCCGCGTCCTCGATGGGGTGGCGACGGAATATGAGGTGCGGATGCTGCTGGTCAGTATGGGCGATCGGGCGGTCTTGTACGACAGTGCCGCCATCTATGCCAGAGGCACGATCCTGAGCGGTGAAGTCCAGGCATACCGGGTGCCTGCCGCGATCACCAATCGGCTCTATGCCCAGGTAGACGCCATCGGCGGCTCGTTCACCGACCCGGCAGACGGGCAGGAATGGCTGTTCGTCGGCATCGAGGGCTTTAAACGTGAAGGTGCCGCACCGGGCATGGGCAGCGGCGATCGGGCGCCGATCCGCGAAAGCACCCACGCGCTGATCTACGCCGATCTGCGTCCTCAGCAAACCCTCCAGGATGCGCTGACCGACTTTGGCGCCGAGCTGTTCCCGCTGCTGGCACAGGGTGCGCTGGTCGGGATCGTGATCGCGGTCATCGTCGCCGGGCTGATCGCGCGCAGCATCGCCCGTCCACTGCAAACGCTGGCTGCGGCGGCGGGCGAAATGGCACAGGGCTACTACGGGCATCAGGTGGCGGTATCGGGTCCGCGTGAGGTGCGGGCGCTGGCGGAGTCGTTCAACGCCATGAGCGGCGAGGTCAAGGCGACGCAGCAGGCGCAAAAAGACTTCATGGCGAATGTCTCGCACGATCTCAAGACACCGCTGACCTCGATCCAGGGCTTTTCCGGCGCGATCATCGACGGCACCGCGCCCAATCCGGTCAAGGCGGCGCAGATCATCCACCAGGAGGCAGAACGCCTCAATCGCATGGTGACCGAGCTGACCGACCTGGCGCGGCTGCAGGCGGGTCAACTGTCGATGCACATGACCCCGCTCGACCTGGCGCGCCTGACCGAGAGCGTCGCACAGCGCCTGAGCGTGATCGCCCACGAGAAAAATATCACGCTGACCGTCGATCCGCACAGCGCGCCGATCCCCATCAACGGCGACGGCGATCGGCTGGTGCAGGTGGTCACCAATCTGATCGGCAACGCCATCAAGTACACCCCATCTGGCGGTCATGTCTGGGTCGGGGCGCGGGACGCGGGCGGCGGCGCCGCGCTGACGGTGCGCGACGATGGACAGGGGATCGCCCCGGCGGAGCTGGATCGTATCTTCGAGCGCTTTTATCAGGTGGACAAGACGCGCGGACCGCAGCGCGGCACGGGCTTAGGGCTGGCGATCGTGCGCGAGATCGTCACAGCGCACGGCGGACAGATCGAGGTGCGCAGCGAGGGCGAGGGACGTGGCTCGACCTTCACGATCTGGCTGCCCTCGCCGGGAATGAGTACGGTCGTGCGGCGGCGGGCGTCATGAGGCGGATATGGTTTTTCAGGCTGGCGATCTTCTGTCTGGTGAGCGTGGCGGGTATCGCGCCGACCAGCGCGCAAGACCCGTTCGACGGCGCGGTGGCAGCGGCAATTGCCGCATACAATCGTCTGCCGAACAATCCGCACGCCTTGCGCGAGGTCGGGCGTATCAGCGACGCCGACGGCGCCATCATTTTTGCCGAGATGATCGACGGCGCGACCAGGATCGTCTATCCCGGCGTGATCGAGTGGCTCTATGTCAATCGTAATGCGGGGGTGTGGACGGTTACGCTGCCTGGCACGCTCACCTATCGTACTGCCTACCGTATGCTCTCACAGTCACTCAAAGATGGGATGGACGCCGCCGACCGCCTGGTGCGCACGCAGGCACAGCCAGGATTGGTCGCGCCCGCCGCGCTGCTCGATTACGAGCTGCCTTTTCCCGACGGTGCCTATGGCACGATCACGCGCAGCTACGACGCGCACGGGATCGGGCGCATCGACTTTGACCTGACCGCGCGTGAGGTCGCCGCCGCCAAAGACGGGCTGATCGTGTACGCCGACGACGCCTCGACCATTCAGACTTACGAATCGGGCGGGTGGTGGTACTGGAATACGGTCATCATCCAGCATGACGATCATCAATACTCGCTCTATGGGCATCTGGCAGCGGACAGCGTGCCAGCGTGGATTCGCGCGGGGTGTCCGCGTGAGACGCCGCGCGTCCCCTGCGCCGTCCCGGTGCGCGCCGGAGAGGTGATCGGCTTGGAAGGCAATACCGGGAATTCGACTAATCCGCATCTGCATGTCGAGTTCGGTCAGGGCTATGGCGTGGTGCCCTATCTCGATCGGCTCGACGGCGACAACGACGGGGCGCGCGATCAGGTGATCTACGCGGGCTACGTCTA
>DAOTUN010000080.1:0-27840 GCA_034437395.1 Anaerolineae bacterium
GAATGGTCACGGTGGACTTGAAGGTCAGCCGGGTGATCACCGCGCCGATCCCCGTCTCGGTACCCGTCCCACCGATCCCGGCACCTGTTCCCGTGCCGCCATCGCCGCCCATCACCCCCGTCCCGACCACACGCGAGGTCATCGGCACCGTGATCGCGCAAGGCGGACTCAACATGCGTCAGGCGCCCGTGAGCGGCGCGGTGATCACCCGGCTGACCTTCAAGTCCACCGTGACCATTCTGGAGACGGCACCCCAGGGCGCGCCCTCCAATTACACCTGGGCGCGCGTACAGACTCCGAGTGGCAGCGGCTGGGTGCGCAGCGACAACCTCAGCATCGCCGGGGATGGCAGCGCGCTCAATCTGAGCGAAGGTGACGAGTACCCGGCGCCGATGCGGACGTACTGGTGGATTCGCGGCTTCAATCTGCGCAATAATCCCAACGAGGAAGATCACCTCGGATGGGACTTCGCCTCGAACGTCGGGGAGCCGATGCTGGCAGGTCCGCTGGGCGGGCGGGTGATGCGGACGTTCGTCTGCACACGCTGCACCCCCGACAAACCGAGTACGCTCAGTCAGGGCTTGTCGCTGGGCGACACGCGCGTCTTTCTCGACCCGGCGTGGGGGTTCGGCTATGGCAACGCGGTGATCGTGCGCTACCTGAATGAACAGCTTCCTCCCTCGACGCGCGATCGCCTGGCGGGACGCGGCTTGAGCGGCGCGCATCTGTATGTCATCTACGCGCATCTGGCGGCGATCAACGTCACGGTTGGCAGCGATGTGCAGCCGAGCGGGGTGATTGGGGCGTGCGGCAACACGGGCAATTCGTCCGGCGCGCATCTGCATCTGGAGATGCGTGCGTCGTTCAAGGCGGATGATACCGACTGGACGCGGATGCGCCCAAATCTGCTCGATCCCGGCGTGTTGTTCCTGCGGTGACGATCGCCGTCATCGCTACTATCCTGAATGAAGGCGAGTCCATCCGTCCCTGGCTGGACTCGCTGTGCGCACAGACCCGCCGACCGGACAGCGTGGTGATCGTCGATGGCGGCAGCCACGACGAGACGGTCGCGGTGGTGCGCAGCTACGCCGACCGTCTGCCGCTCACGGTCATCGAGGCGCCCGGTGCCAACATCAGCACCGGGCGCAACCGGGCGATCGCGGCGGTGAGCGACCCCGGCGGCGCTGATCCGATCATTGCGGCGACCGACGCGGGGGTGATCCTCGTTCACGACTGGCTCGATGAGCTGACTCAGCCGTTCACGCGCGATCCGGCGTTGGAGGTGTGCGGCGGGTTTTTCACCGCCGATGCGCGCACGCCCTTCGAGGTAGCGCTCGGCGCGAGCACGCTGCCGCTCATCGACGAGATCGACGCGGCGACCTTTCTGCCGAGCAGCCGCAGCATCGCCTTTCGCAAATCGGCGTGGGCGCGCGTCGGCGGCTACCCGGAATGGCTCGATTACTGCGAAGACCTGATCTTCGATCTGCGGCTCAAAGCGCTGGCACGTCCGTTCGCGTTTGCGTCCGAGGCGATCGCTGCTTTTCGCCCGCGTCAGACGATCGGCGCCTTTTACAGGCAGTATTATCGCTACGCGCGCGGTGACGGCAAAGCCGACCTGTGGCGCGCCCGGCACGCAGCCCGCTACCTGACCTATCTGGTCGCGCTGCCCATCCTGATCGCGTTGGCGGCGAGCGTCTTCACCGGGTTATGGGGGCTGCTGCTGGTGGGTGGTGTACTCTATCTGCGGGCACCTTATGTGCGGCTGCTGACCGTGCTGCGGCGGTCGGCAGCGGCGGGACATGTCCGCGAGACGACGCTGACCGTGCTGCTGCTGGTGGCGCTGGTGCCGCTGGTGCGCGCGGTCGGGGATGTCGCCAAGATGATCGGCTATCCGGTCGGGGTGGTGTGGCGGCTGCGCCATCGTCCCCCGGACTGGCGTGCCGTCTCGACGGATCAGTAAAACAATGCCGTTTTCGGACCATTGTTATGTGTCCCTACTGCCGCCGACTGCCGAGCCTTGCGCAGGGATGCCACACAGGGCCAGTCCGTCAGGCAAAGGCACGGCGTGGACTGCCCCTGCACTACACCAACGCCACCGGATATGCGACAATGCAGTCCAGACTGCCGATCGGAACTGGCAGATAGGGTACTGCACACGCTACAGGCTGGAAGGATGCTTCATGACGGACACCTATGTCATCACCGGCGGCGCCGGATTCATTGGCTCACACATCGCGGAGCGTCTGCTGCGAGAGGGACACAGCGTCCGCATCGTCGATGATTTTTCGACGGGCAAACGCGAAAATTTCGAGGCGCTCGACGGCGATATCACGCTTCATACGATCAGCATCACCGACCTCGACGCGCTGCGTCCGGTCTTTGCCGGGGCGCGCTACGTCTTTCATCAGGCGGCGCTGGCATCGGTGCCGCGCAGTATCGCTGATCCTCTCTCCACACACCACGCCAACATCACCGGCACGCTGAACGTGCTGCTCGCTGCGCGCGATGCGGGCGTCGAGCGGGTGGTGTACGCGGGATCGTCGTCAGCATACGGCGACAGCGACGTCGATTATAAAGTGGAGACGCTGCTGCCACAGCCGCTCTCGCCCTATGGCGTGACCAAGCTGGCGGCGGAATACTACTGCCAGGCGTTCACCCAGGTCTACGGACTGTCCACCGTCACACTGCGCTACTTCAACGTCTTCGGTCCGCGTCAGGACGAGACCTCGCAGTACGCCGCCGTCATTCCGAAATTCGTCGCGGCGATGATGACCGGACAGCAGCCGACCATCTACGGGGACGGCACGCAGTCGCGCGACTTCACCTACATCGACAACGTGGTTCACGGCAATCTGCTGGCGCTGACCGCGCCCGACGTATCCGGCGAGGTGATCAATCTGGCATTGGGCGGCAGCGTCACCCTGCTCGATCTGGCGGCGCGCATCAATCGTCTGCTCGGCACCAGGTTGACTCCCATCCACACCCCGCCGAAAACGGGCGACATCCTGCACTCGCGCGCCGGGATCGACAAGGCGATCGACCTGCTCGATTTTGCACCGATCGTCGATTTCGACACCGGCTTGCAGCGCACCGTCGATTGGTTCAGACAGCGTTCCGCCGTCAATTCGTGATCCGCACCCATACTTAAGGACAATTTTCATGATGACCGCATCCATCCGCGATACTTTCCTGCCCTTCGCACTGCCCGACATCGACCAGCGCGAGATCGACGCCGTGAGTGCAGTGATCGCCTCTGGCTGGCTGACGACCGGACCCAAGACCGTCGAATTCGAGAAGCGCTTCGCCGCGCTGCTCGGAGTCAGGCACGCCGTCTCGGTCAACAGCGCGACGGCTGCCATGCACCTGGCGCTGGAGGCGGTCGGTCTCCAGCGTGGGGACGAGGTGATCACTTCGACGTTCACCTTCGCCGCCACCGCCGAGGTGGTGCGCTATTTCGACGCCAAGCCGGTGTTCGTGGACATCGACCGCGATACGCTCAACATCGACCCGGCGCTGATCGAGGCAGCGATCACCGAGTGCACAAAGGCGATCATCCCGGTGCATGTCGCGGGTCAGGCGTGCGACCTGGACGCCATCCACGCCATCGCCCGACGGCACAATCTGCGCGTGATCGAGGATGCAGCCCATTCGCTGCCGACCTGGTACAAAGGGCGGATCATCGGCGGCTTGAGCGATCTGACCTCGTTCAGCTTCTATGCCACCAAGACGCTGGCGACGGGCGAGGGCGGCATGATCACCACCGACAACGACGAGTGGGCGGATCGCTGTCGCGTCATGCGGCTGCACGGCATGAGCAAGGACGCCTGGAAACGTTACGACGGCAAGAGTACCTGGCAGTACGACATCGTGGCGCCCGGTTACAAGTACAACCTGACCGACATCGCCTCGGCGCTCGGACTGGTGCAGCTCGATAAGCTGGACATGATGTACACCCGCCGCGTCGAGATCGCCAACACATTCGATCAGGCGTTCGCCGGACACCCGGCGCTGGTCACGCCCGCCAAATCGCCGGACAGCACGCATCCGTACCACCTGTATATCCTGCGCCTCAATCTGGAGGCGCTCACCGTCGATCGCGCCGACTTCATCGAGGCGCTGCGCGCGGCGAATATCGGCGCCAGCGTGCATTGGATTCCTCTGCACATGATGTCGTACTACGTCCAGACCTATGGTTACAAGCCGGAAGATTTTCCGATCGCCGCCGAAGAAGGAATGCGCTGTATCTCGCTGCCGATCTATTCCAGGATGAGCGGCGGCGATGTGGAAGACGTGATCGGCGCGGTGATGGACATCGCCAATCGGCACGCAGTCTAACCGTAGGGACGCCTGTGAGAGGCGTCCGCGTCGGATAGCGAGGGGATCAGATGCTCAAACGTGCTTTCGATATACTGGTCGCGCTGGTCGGGCTGATCGTGCTATCTCCCGTGCTGCTGATCCTGGTGATCGCGGTGCGACTCACCTCGCCGGGTCCCGTCTTTTACCGCGCGACGCGGGTGGGACGCGGCGGCGGCGAATTCAGGCTGCTGAAATTCCGGTCGATGGTGATCGACGCCGACAGGATCGGTCCCGCCGTCACCGGGGCAGCCGACCCGCGCATTACCCCGGTCGGTCGGCTGCTGCGCCGCACCAAAATCGACGAACTGCCGCAGTTGTGGAACGTGCTGATCGGGGATATGAGTCTGGTCGGTCCGCGTCCGGAATCGCCAAAGTACGTCGCGCTGTACACCCAAAAACAGCGCGATGTGCTGAAGGTGCGACCGGGCATCACCAGCCCGGCATCGATCGCATATCGCAACGAGTCCGCGCTGCTGACCGAGGCTGACTGGGAGACGCAGTACATCGAAGAGATCATGCCCGCCAAGCTCAAGGTCGATCTGGAATACGCACAGCATCCGTCGCTGCCGCGCGACATCGTGATTTTGTTTCAGACGGCGCTGGCGCTGCTGCGTTGACGCGCTACACAAAGGTGCGCAGCGTCTCGAACCCGCGTTTGAGCGTCTCGCGCTGGCTGCTCTGATACAGCACGACGGCGGGATGCAGCATCGGCACGATGTGAATGTCGCCATACGCCAGCGTCGCAGGCAGCATCGTCCCGTGCAGCGCGCTGATCGCGCGTCCTTTTTCCGGCAGATCGTGTTTCTTCAACAGATAGTGCGCGGCAAATCGTCCGAGCGGGACGATCACCTTGGGCGCGATCACCTCGATCAGCCGATCGACGTAGGGCGCATAAAAAGCGATCTCTTCAGGCAGCGGCTCGCGTGATCCGGGATGATCCAGGACCAGGTTGGTGATGAATACGTCGGCGCGCTTGAGTCGTATCCCGTCGAGCAATTCGTCCAGCACCTTGCCCGACGCACCCACGAACGGACGCCCTTCGGCGGCTTCGGTCTTGCCGGGCGACTCGCCAATGAAGATGATCCCGGCGTCCGGGTCACCATTACCGAGGACAGGCATCAGCTTGTTGGCGACGCGGTAGGCATACAAGGGCGAGTCGGTGGCGTTGATCAGCGCGGCGCGCAGCCCATTGATCGCGTCGATCTTGCGTTTGATCGCCGGTGCGTCGGCTGTCGGCTTGACCGGACGCGCGCTCAGGTTGGCACGAATGACCGCGACGATCTGATCGACATCGTAGCCAAAACGGGTGTGGCTCAGCTCGATCGCGTTGCGGCGTGCCAGCGGCGCCAGTGAGTCCGGCAGTTCCGATGGGGCGGGCATCCTGGCCCGCCGACCAGCACCGGGATCACACGCTTATCGGCTTGCAGCGCCGACTCGACCTCGATGCGCACGAAGTCGTTCCACTGATCCAGCCGTCGCACGCCGCTGTCGTCGGTGATACGCGCCCACTGTGCGCCAATGATCACCAGACAGACATCGCACGCGCCGACCGCCGTCGTCAGCGCCTCGACAAAATCGGCGCCCGGCTGAATACTGGCGACATCCATAAAAATATCGGTCGGCAGGAAATGTTTGAGCAAATGATCATACAGGCGTCCGACATGCCCTTCGCTGTCCTGGCGACGGTACGAGATGAAAATGCGCGTCATGTGCGTGCCGCGCTCAACTGCGTCACCAGCGCCTGCAGCTGTTGTGGATGCGGCAGCGGCTTTTGCAGCAGCCTGTCGGCGCTCGATTGCTGCAACAATTGTTTCTCCAGATTGGGTGGCAGATGATAGGCGGTCATCAGGATGATCGGGATGGCGCACAGAGTCGGGCTGCGCCGCAAGCGCGCGCTCACCGCTTCCCCCTGGATATGCCCCGGTAGTCGCACATCGATCAATGCCATCTGAGGGCGGGTGCGTCGATCGGGCGCCAGATCGTAATCGTCGATCCAGAACATCGCTTCTTCACCGTTGATGAAGGCAAGCCCGGTGTGCGCCAGGGTGTGGGTCAGCAGCAGCAGCATATCGTGGATATCGGGTTCATCTTCGACGATCATCCAGGTAGACATGGAGACGATATTTTCCTCATCGTTACGGACGGACGACGACTGCGCACCTCCGATGATAGCGCAGATGGGCGGCGGACGCATGGTCACGCCTGCCTGCCTGACATTGTTCTGATGAAAGAATCCTTAAGACATTGGCGTCCAACGATTTGCACCATCGTACAGGATCGTCCGGCTGGATAAAAAATGAGGCAGCAAGCACATGATTCAAAATAAGAAGGTGGAGTTCTCGCGTCGTAATCTGTTGAAGACATTGGGGATCGGCGCCGCGGGAATCGCGGTTGGATCGCGCTGATGTCGCACTTCCACGCCGACCATGTGGGTGGCATTTTCACGCTGGCGGGTGAGGTGATCTTCCCCAATGCCATGCTGCATTTCCCGGAAGTCGAGTGGGATTACGTGCAGAATACGACCGGCACGCCGATGGACGACCAGATCGGCCTGGCACTGGCGAAGTCGGCGCCGTATGTCGCCGCCGATCAATTCGCCACCTATGCGATGGACGCCGAAGTGCTGCCAGGAATATTCGCCATGCACACGCCCGGACACACGCCCGGACATATCGCCATGCGCCTCAGCAGCGGCGATGCACAGCTCGTTCTCACCAGCGACACCGCCACCCATCCGATCCTGGCGCTCAACGACCCTGATTGGGCGTTCGCCTTTGACGCCGATCCAGCGCTGGCGTCCGAGACACGCCGCACGCTGTTCGGAATGCTGGCGGACGAGCAGCTTCCGTTCCTGAGCTATCACTTTCCATTCCCCGGCGTGGGCTATGTGGCGCGCCAGGGCGACGGCTTCGAGTATCTGCCGACCGAGCTGTAAATTCGCTTTCTCGACACAGGGGCATGGCGTGCCATGCCCTGTTATGGCGAAATTATGATTAGCGTTAAGGCTTAGCCGGGACGCCAGACTGACCTCGATCCGGGATAGAGTTCTTGATAAAATAAGTCCGCCAGACATGCACGCTGACCAACGTCTCGGCATTCACAGAGATGACGCTGGAAAACGATCTCCCCATGACCTATCACCTGTTCGCCTATCCTGATACACCCTCGATGAGCGAGCCGATCGGCGGTGTCTTTGCGACCACCACTGCCCTCGATCGACTGCCCGACACGGCGCACACACAGATCGCGGCACGCGCCGCGCAGTGCGCGCCTGACGACGTGCTGGTGTTCTGGGATACGCGACTTGGCAGCGTGCCGCTCGATTTACTGGAACAATTTGCCCGCTCCGGGCATGATGTCTGGCATCCAGGCATCCTGTCGAATCACGATGTGGACTTTCTCGATTATATCTATCCGTTGGATATGTATGTCAGTGATATTCCCCGCGATGTCGTGGGCGCGGTCAATTTCCGGCTGACGATGCGGGCGGCGTTCGTGCGCGCCCGGATCGTACAAATCCTGGGCGCCTTTGACAGCGGCTTCACCTCGATACAGGGGGCGGCACTGGAAATGGGCTGGCGCTGGCACCGACGCGGCGCTGTCCTCCGACAGCAGCCGGCACTGCTGACCCAGTTAGTCCAGGAGACGACCGCGACCCCGATCGCGGATCGCTATCGTTTACTGGCACTGCATAGCAACGCCAACTGGCGCGCCCTGATCGCGGCGGCACGTATCCTCGGCGGTGCCTCGCCTGGAGAGTGGCGGCTGGCGCGCACGGCGTCGCGGCACACCACGCTCGCTAAAATCCCGACAGCGGCGGCAGAGCTGAATCTGGAGGCGGTGACGCTGCCCGCCGCGCCGCGCGTCAGTGTGGTGCTGCCCACCTACGGTCGCTATAAATATCTGATCGAGGTGCTGGGAGACATTCGCGCGCAGACGATTCGCCCCATCGAGATCATCATCGCCGACGGCAATTTCGAGCATACCGTCGATCCACAGGTCTACGTCCCATTCAGCGATCTGCCGCTCAAGGTGATCTATCTGCAGCCAGAACAGCGCGGCACCTGTGGCTCACGCAATGCCTGTATGCAGGCTGCCAGCGGCGATTACATCTGGTTCGTGGACGACGACTCGCGCTTTGACGCGCGCAATCTCGAAAATCATCTGCGTCTCCTGGAAGCCTATGACGCCGATGTCTCGGTGGGACCTGCCTACACGCGCACCCGCCCCGATCTGCACGGCTACCAGGCAGAGGTATCCAGCTCGTTCATGGACTGCGGGACGACCGTATGTCGCACGGCGATCGTGGAAAAAGCAGGCGGGTTCGACATGCAGTACAACAATTCGCTGCCTCAGGAGGATGGCGACATTGGCGATCGCTTTCTGATCGCCGGGGGCGTGATGCTCAACAATCCGCACGCGCGTCGGTTTCATTATCTGGCGCCTGTCGGCGGCGCGCGCAGCAGCCCAAACAATGTGCATCGCTGGCGCCGCTGGAGTGGGATGCCGCGTCCGACCCAGGCAGTCTATTATCACACCGGGCGCTATCACAGTGAAAAACTGGCGTGGCGCGCGACGCTGATTAGCTGGCTGGTGATCGGGTGGCGGCGCAAAGAAGGACAAAAAACAACGCCGCGCTGGTTGATCGGCAATGCGATCGCAGAGGTGCTGGCGCTGCCTGTCTCGCTCTATCGGCTGGCGCACAGCGTGCGCATCGCCCGTGCTATGCTGCGCCAGGGCGCGCGTATCCCGGCGATCCGCCGCGCGGATGCGACCCCTTCCCCGATCCCGCCGCCTCTGGAAACCCGGTGAGCCTTACCCGGCGACGCGCCGTCTTTCTCAGTTGGGACGGCGTGATCAACGCGATCAACGTCCGCGAGGATGAGCCACTTTCATCTGATACATCTGATACACCTGATACACCTGATACACCTGATACATCTGATACATCTGATACATCTGATACACCTGATACACCTGATACACCTGACACACACGACGCATTCAGGCTGCTGCCCGGCGTGGTCGAGGGCTGTCGTCTGCTGCACGACGCAGGCTACCTGCTCATTGTCGTCACCAACGAGCCGCACCTGGCGCGTGGCACCCAGACGCTCGCCGTGATCGAGGCGATGCACGATCGCGCCCGCGCGCTGCTGCCCCTGGACGAGATCGTCATCTGTCCGCACGACCACGGCGACCTGTGCCCGTGTCGCAAGCCGCAGCCGGGCATGTTGATCGCGGCGGCGGTGCGATGGGGGATCGATCTGCCTTCCAGCTTCATGATCGGCGATCGATCGACCGACATCCTGGCAGGGGACTCCGCAGGATGTACCACGATTTTCATCGACGGACGCCAGGAGGGGATGCTGCCGGATGATGGCGCGCGCGCGCACTGTAAGCCCGACGCCAGCGCCGCCGATTTGCTGTCCGCTGCCGCGATGATCCTGAAGCCCAAGCCACGCCGGTCATAACCATCGCTTAGGGTGACGGCTTCTTTACAGCGTGCGCACCACCCGCGCCGGATTGCCCGCCGCGACCACGCCCGGTGGCACGTCGCGGGTGACCACACTGCCAGCGCCGATCACGCTGCCTCGTCCGATGGTCACGCCCTTGAGGATCAGACAGTGCATCCCGATGAATACGTCATCTGCGATCGTGACGGGCGCCGTCGCGCCGTCGTCGGGGCGTTGGTATCGCAGGGCTGGATCGAGCGGGTGAAAATCGGTGTCGGTGATGACACAGTTGGCGCCGACCGTGACACGCGCCCCGATCGTCACCCGCAGCGCACACACGATCGATCCGCCGGTCATGCCAAAATCGTCCCCGATCGTCAGGACAGCGCCCGCTTCGCGCGCGGTCAGCACCACCGGATGCGCCGGCGCCAGCGGATTACTGGCATAGGTCGAGCGCAAATTGAGTCGATCCCCAATCAGGATGCGCCCGTCGCGGTGACGCTGGATGATCGGCAGACCGTACAGCGCCCACCCGCGTCCCCACCCGACTCCCGCCAGCGCGAAATAGTAGCGCGCCAGCGGCAGCAGCGCCAGGCGTGCCAGTTCGTTGCGCAGCTTCCAGGGCGCCGCCAACGCGAGCGCGGCAGCAGCGCGCGGCGTCATGATGTCGATCGACTCCGCGCGGAGTCGATCAGGCTCGACGGGGCGCCGTAGCGCGGTCGAGACAGCCGTCGTGCCGCCCACCCCACGACCGTCACGACCGCCAGCGCCGACAGCGCGAACAGCAGCGGATCGGTCGGGGCGCGGTAGCGGGTCGATGGATGGAACAGCACATAGACGACCGTCATGGCGATCTGCACGATCGCCAGCAGCGAGGCATCCCGCCACCCACGCAGCGAGACGATCAGCCCGCCGATCGCCAGCAGCAGCGCCGCGCCAAAATAAATGCGATGGATCAAGCGCCCGATCTGGTCGAACAAAGGGGTTGAATAGGCATCGACCGCATCGCCCGGCGGCAGTCCGCCGATCGTCAGCTCGCCCGACGGATCGACCCCGGCGATCGCGTCGCCCTGATAATCGAGACGCGGCAGCTCGCCCGCCGTCGGGTTCAGGCGTGGGGCGATGTCGATGCTCCAGTGAACCCGGAATTTCGTCCAGATCAGGTCGGGGATGAGATCGGGGTTGTCGCGCAGGAAGGCGAGCGCCAGCGCGAAACGTTCGCGGTCGGCTGCCGGACTGTTCGGGTCGGGTGCCGTGAGCGCGTCGGGACTCGTCCACTGCACATCGTAGCCCGCTTGCAGATAGGGCAGGGTATACGGGCTGTTGCCCTGCCAGAAATTGGCACCGCTGGTGACCGACATTGGCACGAATTCGCCGTAGACGGTCTGATTGCGCGCAATCCAGGGGACGAGTGTCAGCGCCGCGACGATCGCCACGATCGCCAGGCGCACGATCGTCTCCCCCAGCGACAGCCGAAACAGGAACCAGACCGCGATCCCGATCGCCAGCACCGGCAAAATTGGTCGCGTCAGCGTCGCCACGCCCAGCAGCAGCCCGGCGCCGATCGCCAGCGCGACCGTCGCTGTGTCGAAACGCGGCTGATCGCGCAGCAGCACGCACGCCAGGATGAAGGCATGCATCAAGACCATGAAAAAGGGCGTATCGATGACTGTCAGATTTTGAAAGATCAGATACGGATAAAAGGCGGCTCCGGCACACGCCAGGATCGCCACCCAATCCGCCTCCGCCGCAGTGCGTACCGCACCACGAATGACGCGCCCCACGATCGCGTACAGCAGCAGCAGCGACAGCAGATCGAGCGCGATGTGCAAGCCCCCGACTGTCCACGCGCTCCGTCCGGCGACCGTGTAGGCGCCCATGAGCGCATAGCTGTACAACGGCGGAATCATCGCATCGGCGACGCCCGGCGTCATGCCGTACACACCGGTGTCGATCAGATTGACGGCATAGGTGTCATAGGCGGCGCTACCATGTATCGTGCCGGTTTGATCGAACGCGAAAATATCGGGGAACAGCACCAGGGCGCCGATACGGACGGCGGCGGCGGCGAACAGCACGAAGATCAGGGCGAAACGGCGCAGCATCAGCATCGAGGTGGGATCACGAGAACTGGAACAGGTCAGCGACGCGGCAGGCAAAGCCGGGCAGGACATCGCCGCCCGTCAGCAGGTCGTCGCCGCTCAGGATGATCACGATCTCGTCAGGGGTGTAGACCTCGACCGATCGGGTCTTCGGGATCACCAGCCAGACGATCCGAGTGCCATGCGCCAGATAGCGTTCCGCCTTCTTACGGGCGGGCTTGATGCGGTCGGTCGGGGACATCACCTCGACCGCCAGATCGGGCGAAAACAGTCCTTCCCGTTCGGGCATGTCCGGCATCCGCACATGCGAGATGTAGCCGACATCGGGCATGCGGATGTTTTTGCCATCCAGGATGTAGCCGCCATCTGCCCCGGTCAGACGCCCTGTACGATTGCCAGCGAGAAAATTGCCGAGCAAGCGTCCGATTTCCAGCGCAATTTCAGAAGACGATAAGCTCGCCATGTCTTTTTCTGCGATCTCCCCGTCGATCAGTTCAAACTCAAGCCCTTCGTTCTCAGGCAGATCGCAAAAGGCGTGATACTCGTCGATCGAGAAGGTGGTTTGGGTGGTTGTGAGGTTGGTGACCATCGTGCGGCGCTCCACTCGACTATGGCTCGATTATACCGGGAACAGGTCAGCGACGCGGCAGGCAAAGCCGGGCAGGACATCGCCGCCCGTCAGCAGGTCGTCGCCGCTCAGGATGATCACCGCGTCGTCAGGGGTGTAGACCTCGACCGATCGGGTCTTAGGGACCACCAGCCAGACGAGCCGAGTGCCATGCGCCAGATAGCGTTCCGCCTTCTTACGGGCGGGCTTGATGCGGTCGGTCGGGGACATCACCTCGACCGCCAGATCGGGCGCGACCGGCCCTTCCCGATCGGGGGTGACGGGCATCCGCGCATTCGAGATGTAGCCGACATCGGGAATGAGGATGTTTTTGTCGTTGATGATGTAGCTGCCGTCGGCGGGAGTCAGTCGTCCGATACGATTGTTTTGCAGAAATAAACGCAGCAGGAAAAATATTTCCCCGCCAATTTCAGAAGACGATAAGCTCGCCATGTCTTTTTCTACGATCTCCCCGTCGATCAATTCAAACTCGCGCCCCTCGTTCTCAGGTCGATCGCAGAAGGCGTGATACTCGTCGATCGAGAAGGTGGTTTGGGTGGTGGTGAGGTTGGTGACCATCGTCGGCACTCCACTCGTTGATGCGCCGATTATAACACTGTCGGCGCGCGTGACGGTTGTAACGACCCCAGCCTTTTCTCCCTTAGGGAGAAGGAGAAAAAACCAACTCAAAGCGGTTCTTATGGTCTCTCTCCATCAGGGATAGGAAACTCGCTTCGTAAGTGCGCCTGGACTTCATGCTGGTCGTAGGCTTTGAAGGTGCGATAGCCGGTGCGTTTATTTCTCAAACGATGGCTGAGGAGTTACGATAAGCCAACGGGATTTCTCACCACGTTTGCCTGGACTACTTGTCCAGGACAAGACGAAAACCGATGTGTTGCCCGCTAAATCCATGACACCGTAAGGACTTTGCCCAGCAGGATATTGATCAACAGGCGTTCTTCGAGGGCGATCGCGGTCGTCGACGAAGTTTCCCCGGCTAATATCCCAGTCGTTTCCTCACGGATATAATAGACTATCGGGACCCCGTGCGCTTTTTTCCCACTCGGTCGGCGTGGGGAGTCTTACCCCAATCGTGCTGCAGTACGCGGCAGCTAGAATCCAGTCTGCTAACGCAGGGAGTCTCCCGTTTACGGCAGCGTCTCGTTCGCGGGCTTGAACTCGCTCCTCCATTAGAGGTCGGTCATATCTTTGAAAGAGCGCTAGTGGATGTGCGCTTTTTTGAAACTTCGCCATCTCTCGTACCGTTACTGGAAAACGACTTATATAGAATTCATGAACAAAAATACGCTATTGAGGCATCTCTGCGTTAATGTGATCGTTGTAGCCTTTGAAGGTCAACAAAGGATCTTCCGTCGAAAATATGATTGCAAGTTCGCGCAGCTTGTCGGCTTGCTCCTGGCTCAAGCCATACCAAAACTCACCAGCGGGTATCGAAACCCGATCAATTTCTTTCAAGACATCAATCATGCCCATTCCTTTTGCTTTATACATCAATTTAATTTATCTGCATCTAGAAAAACAGTAATGTCATTTATTACCCCCTGTTTTCTTTCAACCACCTCTCTGATTTTAGCTGTGATACTTAATATTTACAACAAAGTTAGAATTAATCCTAGAATTAGTAATCCATCATTTTTCGATTGTAATCCACCACTTAGTATAGTTCCTCCCATGCAAATGACACCTAAACTCACAAAGTGAGCCACAAAAAGCGGACGAATAGTTCCACGAAGGCGAGTGCCCTCATCGTGAGCTTCTATATTTCCATGAAGCAATAGAGTACCGTCGGATCTTTTACCCTTATATTCCTCGATTCTTATTAAATTACCCTTTTCGATATTTACTAGCAGAGTGTATCTTCGAGTAAAACTCTCTTTCGCAAGGTTGTATAAACGGGTCTTGACGGTTGCAGAATCCAGCGTAGTCGAAATTTCAAACTCCGACTCAAAAACAGCTTCCAGATTAACCATATGAACTATCAGGGGTCTGGCGTGCCAGAGCCAGCGCCTCACCAAACCCCTGTTCTTTCACGACCCCATTTCCGGCATGGTGTACTCGCGCTCGAACAGCCGTCGATCGCGTTTGGTATTGACCGTCAGCGTGTACGCCCCTTCACCGCCGCGCGCCGACGCGACCTCGACCGTGTATATACCCGACTGCTGGATCAACACGTTCTTGATGCGCGCATCAAAAAAATCGATGTCGGCATCGTTGTAGCCATGATTGTCGTTGTCGATCATGCGCTCCCCATCGGGATCGATCAAGGTGATGATCGGGTCGAGCAGGGGGTCGTGCGCCGCAGCCGTCAGCGTGACATAATCGCCAACGCGCGCCTCGAACGTGTGCGTCACCTGTGCATCGACCTCGATCGTCCCCTCGAACTGTGTGTCCGTACCCGGATACACCAGCGCGCCGCGCGCCACCAGCTCGACCGTGAACGAGACATCCCCGGTTGTGGCTTCATACCCGCGCACCTCGACGTAATAGCGTCCGTCCCTGGGCATCATCACATTGAGCAGCCTGGCATCGCCCGACCCCATCGAGACATCGGACGATCCGTGATCGTCGTTGGCGTCGATCAGCAGGGTATCCTCGTAGTAGAGCGCCATGCGTGTATCGATATCGCCGCTCAGTCCGCGCGCGTAGAACGAATAGACATCGCCGCGAGTGGCGTCGAGGACATGGGTATAGCGATCCCATGATCCAACCTTGACCACCTGCATATCGGCGCTGATCGGATCGGCAAACGCCGCCGCCAACGCCCGTTCGCGCGTGACCTCGAACGCCTGATCGACCGTCCAGCGCAGCGTGACCTCGATCCCACCGCCGACGGCGTTCAGCCCACTCACCTCGATGGTATAGCTGCCGTCAGCCGGGACGACCAACCCGATCAGGCGCGAATCTTTCGCCGTCAGTGTCGGATCGGGAATCGGGTTGTCATCGTTGCCGCCGATGAACGCCCCATCGATCGTGCGCACGGTCAGGCGCGGGTCAAAGTCGCGGCTGACCGCCCGCGCGGTGATGGTGAGCGTGTCCCCGGCGATCGCGTCGAAGGTCTGCACATACGTCCCGGCGAACGGCACGTCACCGACGAATGTCTCCAGCCGCAGCGGTTCCGCGCGCAGCGGCGTATTATCCTGTGCCGCCGCGCGTCCACTCGATCCGATCAGCGTCCACAGCGCCAGCAGGCACACTATCAGCGTGTGCCCGGCGCGTCCAGCCTTGCCAATGCGTTGAATACCCTGCATTACGCCTGTCCTTCATCGTCTTTCTTGACGATCACATCCGTGTCTGCTGCTGATTTTAGCGCATGTGGCGCCAATTGGTTGCTCAAAACCACGCCGAGCAGCGCCTCGACCATGCTGCCACCGCCATTGGCGCCGCCGCCGCCGACCAACACGTCGGGGATGATACGGATGCCGTTGATACCCACCTGCTGCATCAACTGCAAGGCGGTGTAGCCCTGCGCCCCCATCGCAGCCGCGCCCAGTTGATGGGCGGATGCCTGCGCTTCACCGCGCGCGCGGATCGCCTCGGCTTCACCGCTGGCGCGCAGCCGGATCGACTCGGCTTCACCGCTCGCCTGCTTGATCGCGGCGTTCGCCAGCAGCTCCGCGATATTGACGCCTTGCTCGCTCTTGACGATCTGTTCCTGGATATTCGCCATTTCCGTCTGACGCACGAGCTGCTGACGCTGTACCTGCGCCATCTCCTGCACTTCGTAGGTCTTCTTTTGCTCTTCCGCCAGCTTGCGGTCGGTCAGAGTCGCCATGAGCTGTGGCGGCGGGATGATGTCACCGAGCAGGGTATCGATCGCCTCCACGTCATAGGCGCGCAGCGCCTTGGTGACGTGTACGGCAGCATCGACCTGGCGCTCGCTGCGCGTGATCAGAAAGTCGAGCAGGCTGTAATTCTGCGCCGCGTTGCGGAAATAGTTGGCGACGGTCGGCTCCAGCACATGATCGACCAGGTTCTGCATACTGCCGACGCGGCTGATCACGCGCGACGCTTCCAGCGCGCCGATATGGATGACCTGGGCGATCTCCAGGCTAAAGGCGAAGCCGTCGCGGCTGCGCACGGTGATCGCGTCCAGGCGGCTGTCGTAGCCGTGAATCTCGGTGCGATCTGCCCAATTCAGCACGATATTGGTGGTCGGCACCAGCTCGACGCGCAGCACGCGCGTGTTCAACGGGTGCTTACCGGGATAGAGCGGGGTCGCCCACACGCCTTTATGACCGACATTGACCAGATCGCCATGCTTGAAATCGGTGCCGCTGATGTCCTCATGTGCCTTGCCGATGAACGAAATCACCACCGCGACATAGCCGATCGCCACCTCGGTCATGGGCACCTGCTCGATGCGCACGAACCAGGGATTCAGGTTCCACGAGCCGCTGAGTAGAATCTGTTCCTGCAAGCCGCGCTGTCCGCCCGCGCTCATAAAAGCCTGGGCATTCTGAAAATTGTCGTGTCCGGGCAGATAGAGCGCGGCGATCTCGCCCTCGTGGATCGCCTTGCCGTCCAGCGTGGTGACGATGCCGACCTGATCCGGCTTGATCGAGTAGACCTGCAGGTCTTTGGGATCCATGCCATTTTGTCCGGCAGTGGAGGTGGTGATCACGTTGAACAGCGCGGTATTGATGCGATAGGTGCCCGCCGTCAGAATATTGAGCTGCCGTCCTTTTTCGCCGCCGTTGATCAGGAATTTGCGCGCGTCCTGATAATTTTCGCTGTCCACAATCTTGCCGAGGATGCGCTCTGGCGGCACCGAGGCGCCGTCCGCCGCCACCACCAGCGCGATCTCGCCCTGGGGCACGTCCGTCACGGGCACACGGATGACGTTGTACATCCACGTCCAGTAGCCCAGATGCCAGCCAGGGGCGAGCGTATCTGCCTGATAGCCTGGCTCGCCATTCAATGCCACCAGACGCCCCTTTGGCAGCGACTTTCCGCTGAAGCTGAAGCGCCGCACCACCACACCGACCTGGCGTTCGCCCACGATTACCAGCCCGACGACCAGTCCTGGCAGCAGGGCTACCAGCAGCCCGATCACAACGATTACCAGGACAAATGGCAAAAGAGATTCGATCACGATCCACGCCTCCTTGAGGCAACCTTCGGCTACAGTGTCAGATTATTGGTCATGCCGCTCGATCCTACACCCTAATCGCGGTAGGTAAGGTCAAAAATGTGTCAATAATATTTGCGGGCAAATAAAAAGGCGGAGGATGTCTCCTCCGCCTCTGTCATTCAGGGGTTTGGCGTGCCAAATCCGTCGGTCTGGTCTAGCTGCCCATCATCGCTTCGGCGGTCATTTCGGTGAATTCTGCCGGAGCTTCGACGCTGAGCGCCTCGTTGTAGGTGAGCGTGTTCATATCCAGCGTCAGCGCGACAGCCGCGCCTTCGCCCATGCCCAACGCGCTCAGGGGCAGATTGATTTCCAGCAGACCGCCTTCGACGCGGTTGGTCTCGCTGTCGATCGTCTGGGTGTAGCTCAACGCGGCTTCAGCGAACATCATGCTCATCATCATGCCCATCTGCTGCGTTTCGGCTTCGGTCATCTCAGCGCCGCCGCCCATCGCGCCGCCCAGTATACCAGCGATCGCCGGACTCTGGAGCAGGTCGGAAATGCTGACTTCGGTCCTGAAGGTGGAGCCGTCGCGCGTCACGGCGACAAAATCGGACGGGTTCAGGCTCGACAGACCTGCCATCGCGCCCAT
Organism: Anaerolineae bacterium; assembly: GCA_034437395.1. Taxonomy (GTDB): domain Bacteria; phylum Chloroflexota; class Anaerolineae; order Aggregatilineales; family Phototrophicaceae; genus Flexifilum. The sequence continues at coordinate 18,260 of DAOTUN010000080.1, forward strand.
CGCATCGGCGCCACCAGCGCCCATGATGCCGCTGAGGTCGCCACTCGCCAGTGCTGCCGGGTCGATGCCCGCGCCCTCGGCAAAGCTGCCCAGCGCGTCCTCGGTCTTGCCGCCCATCCACTCACTGCCGTCGGCATTGATGTAGAGCATGTCCCCGACCAGACGCACTTCAAAGTTGACCGGGAGCGTCTGAGTGCCGTCGTTGAATTCTCCGGTGACCAGGAGTCCAAAGGTGCCCTCGACACCGATCTGCGTGGCGCCCGTCAGGTCCCAGGTGATGGGGCTTTCGCCCAGACCGGCAACGTTCAGAGTGCTGGTAAAATTCAGGGAGAGCGTCTCAAACGCGGCGCTGTTCTCATTGGCGGCGCTCCAGGCAGCAAAGTCGGCATCGCTCAAGCCCAATGTGGTGTCCTGAGCAAAGGCAGCCGGGGCGATCACCAGCAATGCAGCCAGCAGCATCAACGCAAAACCAGCACGGAAAAGACGATTCATCGAGTTTTTCTCCTCAGCCAAAGCTGAATAGGTCGGCGCGCCGTTCATAACGCGCGATGTAATTCAGTGTATGATCGTCGTGGCACAATGTCAAACGAACTTATGGGAACGCTTATTTAAGGCTTGAGGGGTGCGGACGCATTGTTATGCGTCCCTGCGATGCGACGCGCGATGGGCGCCGCTGTTTTGCGTCATGCCGTGTTTACTGCTATCCTGATCGCATAAACATCAATTTTCAGATCAGACATGGAACGTGCCTGACCGATGAAACGACTACTCGTCCTGCTCTTGCTGTCCGCGTTCGTGCTGGTGCTGGCGTCGTGCGATACCAGCGACCAGGTGGCGGAGGCACTGCCACCGACCGCGACCCTGGCGCCGATCGTCAGCCAGACGCCGCGCTTCACCGCCACACCGATCCCATCACGCACGCCGCTGCCGTCCGAGACCTTTACCCCCGCGCCGACCGTGATCCCGCCCACGCCGTCAAACACGCCGACGCCGACGGTCACCCCGCCCATCCGGGGCAGTGTCAACTCGATCCAGTCGATCAATGTCAGATCGGGACCCGGCGTCAATTTTGACACCATCGAGGTCATGCGCCCTGCCACCCGACTGGAGATACTGGGACAAAACACCGATGGCGCCTGGTTGAATATCCGTATGGAAGACGGACGCGAGGGCTGGGTGAGCAGCGCCCTGGTGCGGCTGGAGCCGACGCCGACGCCGTTCCCGTCGCTCACGCCGTCGCCAGACCTGACGCTGATGGCACAAGGGACGCCGCTGCCGACCGCGCTCTTTGGCGGCGGGACGATCACACCGACGCCGCCGCGCTCGATCTCCGCCGCGACGCCGACCGGGGTCGCCCCAGGGTCAGCCGGGACGCCGCAGCCGGGTACGCCCGTCAGCACCGCGCTCAACGCTGCCACCGCCATCGCCAGCCTGCAGCTTCCCAATATCGAGGCGATCAACCAGACCGCGACCGCGCTGGCGGGCGGGGGGATCGCCGCGCCGCGTCCGACGCTGCCCAATCTGGGCGGTCCGACGGGCGGTCCCATCCTGTCCAACACCGCGACGCCGCTGCCAGCCGGCACCGTCTCGACCCAGCGCGGCGCCGACGTGCTGGCATACTGCGACAACCGCAGCTTCGGATCGCCCGCGCCGACCGATCTCGCCGCTGGATCGACCATCGAGGTCTTTTGGGCATGGTTCGCTGGTACACGCGCGCAGGTGCAGGATCACATCGACGCGGCGGTCTACGATGTGCGCCTCGATGGGACGGTACTGGCATACCGAGGGTTTGTCGGGTCGATCCGCGAGCAGACCAATGGTCAGTTCGTCGCGTACTGGTATGTCCCGGCGGGTCCGCTGTCACGCGGGGATCACACCATCACCTATACCGTCACCTGGACGCGCGCCATTTCCGATGGGGTGCAGCAGTTCGGGCCTGGCACCGGGACGCCCCTGGAGACCGGGACGTGTAATTTCACGGTGCGCTGAGGGTGCGTCTGTGTGTGAACGTCTGTGTGTGAAGATGAAGCAGACGGTTGGGCGCATGTCTGGCGAATACGGTCGGGGTGACCCGTAAGCCCGTACCGTCGTGCAACGCGCCATTTTGCGCTATCATAACGACGGGTTTGATCATATTAAGGAAAACCTGACCATGAATTTCCGTAAACCGCTCATTCTCGCGTCGCTGCTGCTGATCGCGGCGGCGCTGACGCTCACGCTTCCGGTCGCAGGACAGACCACCCCCACCGCCACCGCGACGGTGACGGGTCCGAGCAACGCCGCCACCGCCTTTCTGGTGATCTGCGACAATCAGGCGATCGTCAATGTCAGTGGGACGATGCTGGTCAATTTCGACGTGTACTATCAGGTCTTTGCTGGCGGCTCCGCCACCGGCACCGCGCTCACCGGCGTGCGTCAAATCCCGGTCGCGGGCGAATTCGCCGTCAGTGACACCGTGACCTACACCGGCGGCAGTGTCCCGGTCGGTCAGACGGGCAGCGCCAATATCTCGGTGGCGCGCGAGACCGACAGCAGTCGCATCGACTTCGAGTTCGTGGTCAACGACCTTCAGGACGGCTGTGCCACGCCACAGTTCACCGCCGCCACCAGCACCGACACGGGGGCATCTGCCAGCGAGACCACCAACACAGCGACAGCGGGCACGCTCTATGGCATCAATACCGCCATCCTGGCGCCCAACGGCAGCACGCTCAACCCCAATCTGCTCACCGAAGCCCAGGTCGTGATCGGCGCGCGTCAGACCGATCGCTACCGCTCCGATACGCCGGGGCTGATCTTCGCTGAATGTGACGCCTTCCCATTGGCGGAGCCGGGCTTGGTCTACGACAACGACAGCGTGACGATTTTCTGGTCGTGGTACACGGCGACGATCGAGGACATGCAGCAGCACCTCGATAATGCCATTTACCGCGTCACGTTCAATACCGCCGACCTGCCGATGACCACCCGCAGCGAACCGATCGAGCGCGACGGCAATATCTATGTGTTCTACAGCGCCAATGTCGGCAATCTGCGTCCGGGGCATTACGAAGTCGGCTACTCGCTCAACTGGCGCGCCGCCGTCAACGATGGCTACGACGATTATGGTCCTGGCACCGCGCGTCCGTTTCAGAACAACATCTGCAATTTTGACGTGCTGCGCAACCCGACCGACAGCTCGGTTAACTACACCGGGTTGTACTTCCCGACGACGGGCCCTGTGCATAACATCAACAGCAACTAGCCGCCCATGACCCTCGCCGCCGCCGCCGCCGACCTGTTCGGACTCGCGCTCACGCCCGATCAGGAGGCGTTATTCGCGCGCTACACCGACGAACTGGCGACGTGGAACGTGCACACCAATCTGACCGCCATCACGGAACCGGGCGCAGTCGTCGTGCGGCATTATCTGGACTCGCTGACGCTGCTGGCATCGCTGCCCGATCGCGCGGGTGCTACCGTGATTGATGTGGGCAGCGGCGCCGGGTTTCCGGGGGTGCCGCTGCGCATCGTCCGTCCCGATCTGCGCGTGACGCTGTTAGAAGCGACAGGCAAGAAGATCGCCTTTCTGAAACATCTGATCGATCTGCTGGGGCTGGACGGCGTGACCTTTGCCAACGCCCGCGCCGAGGAAGCAGGACAAGACCCCGCCCACCGCGCGCACTACGATGTCGCGGTGGCACGGGCAGTGGCGCGAATGCCGATCCTGCTGGAATACCTGCTGCCGCTGGTGAAGGTCGGCGGGCTGGCGATCGCGATGAAGGGCACCAGCGCACACGAGGAAAGCGCTTCTGCACGCCGCGCGCTGGAAATCCTGGGCGGACGGCTGCACGCGATCGAATCGTTCGACCTGCCTGGCGTCGAGGGGGCGCATCATCTGGTGATCGTCGAGAAGATCGCCCCGACGCCGCCGCTGTACCCGCGTCGTCCCGGTCTGCCCACGCAGTCGCCGCTGATATGATCGAGACTCGAAAGGCGCTGGCGCGCGGGCTGGCGATCTTCATCGGCATGGCGATCGTGCTGGCAGGTTACTTCTGGACACATCGTCCGTTCGGGATCGAGCCGGGCAGTATCCCCCCGGCGGCAGTGCGGATCGGCGGTGTGCTGCTGGATGCGCTGACCGTCGGCGCGCTGTTCGTGATCGCTGGGGCGATCGGCGCCTGGCTGCTCGACCAGCTCGATCGCGCCGCGCCGCTGAAACGCGATCGGCTGTCGCGGCTGGAGGCAGTCGCACTGGAGACCGGGATCGGCTTGGGCGCGATGGCGCTGTTCGGCGCGGTCATCGGGCTGATCGGGCTGTACCGCGTCGAGCTGCTGTGGGGCGCGGTGGCGCTCGTCGCCGTGCTGCTGCGGATACGAGTCGGCGCGACGCTGACCCGCTGGACGGCGATCGCCGCCTCGATCCGGGTGGGATCGGGATGGGAGGCATTCGCGCTGGCATCGATCGCGCTGCTGCTGCTGCTGGCGCTGACGGTCGCATTCGCGCCGCCCACCCACTGGGACTCGCTGACCTATCACCTGATCGCCCCGACACGGCATCTGCGTGACGGCGCGATCCTGGCATACCCGGACAACTTTTATCTCGGTTTTTCGCAGAATGTCGAGATACTCTACGGTTATGCGATCGGGTTGTTTGGACGCGACACCGCCGCCGCGCCGCTGCATTTCGGGATCGGGCTGGTCGCGCTGCTCGGTGTGAGCGGGCTGGTACGCCGCCACGCCGGACGCTGGGCTGGCTGGACGGCTGCCCTGCTGCTGATGAGCGCCTACAGCCTGTGGGCACTGTTCGGATGGGCATACATCGACCTCGGTACGCTGCTCTACGGTGCGCTGGCGCTGATCGCGCTGTCGGCATGGGATGAAGGGCGAGGCGCGGGCTGGATCGTGGTTATGGGCGCGGTCGCCGGGCTTGCCGCCGGGGTGAAGTACAACGCCGGGGCGCTGGCGCTGGTCATGGGCGCGGTGGTGCTGGCGACCGAGCCGCGCCGTGCCATCCGGCATGGGCTGATCATGGCGATCGCCGCGCTGATCGCGTTCGCGCCCTGGGCGATCAAGGGAATTTTCCTGTATGGCAACCCGATCTATCCGCTGCTGTTCGGCGGGCTGGAGTGGGACGCCGGGCGGAACTATGCCTTTACCTTTCCGTTCAACAATTTCATCGCGCGCGGATGGGCGTGGCAACTGCCGATCCTGCCCTTTGCCGCGACCGTGTTCGGACAGGATCGCGTCGATAGCTACGGCTTCACGGCGGGCGGCTGGCTGCTGACCAGCTTCGCCGCGCTGCCGCTGGTGTGGCGCGGGCTGCACCCGCCGGAACGCCGACTCGGTCGCATCGCGCTGATCGCCGTCGGCGTCTTGTGGGGGGTGTGGGCGCTGGTGGGATCGGTGAGCGGGATCGGCGTGCAGACCCGGCTGATGATCATGGCGCTGCCCGCGTTTGCGGCGGCGGGCGCGCTGGCATTCGTCGGTGTGTGGCGGCTGCCGGACAAGCCGATCATGATCGCCTTCATCGTGCGAATTCTGTTCATGATCACGATGGCGCTGACGATCATCGACGCCATGACGACGGTCGTGCGCGAGCGTACCGCCGCCTACCTGCTCGGTCAGGTGTCGCTCGACGAGTACCTGTATGCCAACACCGGCGCGTATGCCAACGCCATGAAAAATCTGCCCGCCGGGTCGCGTGTGCGCCTGATGTGGGAGCCGCGCGGCTATCTGTGCCCGGCGACGGTGACCTGTCGCGCCGATATGGTGTTCGATCACTGGCTGCGCCCCCTGCTGGAGGGATCGACGGCTGATGACGTATTCGCGTCGTACCGGGAGTCGGGCGATGACTATCTGCTCTTTTTCGACGCGGGCTATCGCACCTATCTGGAATTTTCGCGTGATCGTGCGCTGGACGAGTCGTTCGTGACCGCGATCGAGTCGCGCATGACCCCGGTCTGGACGGACGGCGTGCGCTATACGCTGTATGGGTGGAACGATTGAATAAATTACGCCGCATCATGCCCGTGATTATTTTGCTGCTGGTGTCGTGCAACACCGAGCGCGGCTTGCGCCCTGAAGACCTGCCGACGGCGGCATCGATCGAGATGATGCAGACCGCACTGCCGCTGACGCAAAACGCGCCGCCTGCGCCTTTCGATCGCGTTTTGACGGCTTTCGACCAGATCGATCATCGCCTGAATGAGCTTTCCGGCTGGCGCTACATCGTGCAGCTCGACTTCACCGGGACATTTTCCGGTACGCCGCGCTCCACCCAGGCATCCGCGACCGCCGAAGTCTCGTTCAGCCAGTTATCCTCGGCACGTCGAGTGCTGTTCCGCACCGACGGCGACCTGATCGGCACGGGGGAGGGCAGCGCCTACGAAGCGGTGCGCCTGGGACCCGATACGTTTCTGGTGCGCGATGGGGCGTGTCTGGTCGGGGCGCGCGGCGACGCGGTGACGGCGGCGGATCTGCGCGCGGGCGATCTGATCGGCGGGGTGACTGCGGCGACTCCGGGGGGACGCCAGGCGGTGATCAACGGCGCGACCGTGTTTCTGTACACCTTCACGGCGGACGATCTGCTGCTGCCGTCGCTGCGTCCTGGTGCGGATGGGAGGATCATGCTGGCGGGGGGAGAATTGTGGATCGCGCCAGAGCATGGCGCCGTCGTGCGTTACTATCTCAATTTACAGGTCGAAAACGTGATCCTGTTCGACGGGCAGCTCCCGGTGAGCGGCGATGTCAGCCTGCGCTACGATCTGTACGATGTCGGGACAACATTCAATATCACGACGCCGTTCGGGTGCTGATGGAGAAACTAATTAAAAATGACGTGCAGAGGTTTGGCGTGTCAAACCCTGATGAGGCAGGCAACGGACGCATTGTTATGCGTCCCTACGACCAATGCGCTGCTATCGAGATAATAGTTGCTCATGGGCCAGTCCGCCTCGCTTCGATGATGTCTTCAGACAACGGCTTCTGTCCGCGAAAACCTTCATCGATGAGTCGGAAGAGCATTTCTTCATCGACGGGATTTTGAGGCGGCTTGGGTGTCATCAGGATATCGCTCATCGCGGCGCGCAGGCGTTCCCGATGCGTGGGCACTATCACCTCGATCTCATCGCCTTCTTTCAGATCGGCGGCTTCTAACAAGACGATCTGTCCCTCACGGTATACGGCTTTTACACGGTCTGGCATCGCACAATCTCCCATCCCTTTGCATCGATTATACGCCGGACCACCGCGTTCATGAGATCGCCGCCCTCATGCCCCTGGCACGCCGATCGGCGCGACCGCTCCGGGCGTCAGCATGAAGTTGGGATCGAGCGTCGCCAGCGCCAGCGCCGCGCACGACGCCTCCGCAGCCGCATACTTGCCGTTCGCAGACCCCGACGCGAACACGCCGAGCGCGCGCTGATATTCCCCGATCGCGCCGCACGGATTGCCCTGACCGACATAGGCATCGCCGCGCCGCACATAGGCGTTGTACAGCAGCGTCTGTGCCTCGCTGTAATAACGCCCCGCCGCGCCCAAGCCCAGTAGCTCGTTGAGCGCGTTGAGCGCCGTCTGGCTGCCCGTGCTGACCCCCGCGCGCGCCGTCAGATACAGCTCGGCGGCGTAGCGCTCGAAGCTGAGACCCTCCGCCAGCGTGCCGTATTCCTCGGCGCGGCTGACGAGCAGATTCGCCGCTGCGGGCTGACCGCCGTTGTACAGGTCGCGGGCGTAGGCGTTGAGCGCCTGCGACAGAGCGGCGCGCACCTGTCCCGTCTGAAAGGTGGGATCGACGGCGATCACCACATCCAGCAGCGCGATCGCGTCCTGATACTGCGCCGTCGCCAGTGCCGACTGCGCCTGGGCGAAGATCGTCGGCAGGTCGTACTGTCCGTTCGCGGGCGTGGGCACCACCGCTTGCGCGCTTTCGGGAGTCGCGGTCGGCAGCATGGTCGGGGTGATCGTCGGCGTCGCGGTCGGCAGATTGTTCATGTACAGCGCGGTCGCGGTCAGGATCAGGTCGGGCAGCGCCGCGACGCCGGGAGTCTGTGTCGCCAGCCAGCGCAGCCGCGCGTCGAACATCACCAGATTGCGGCTCGCCACATCCGCCGGGATGTCGCGCAGCTGCGCGTCGATGGCGGCGCCGCGTGTCGCCGCGATCAGCCGATTCGCCTCGCGCTGCCCGTTCGTCCAGCCCGCCAAGCCCGCCAGCGCCACGATCGCGGTCGCCAGCAGCAGCAGTCCGCCGCCGATCGCCACCTGTGGCAGACAGCCGCGTCCGCGCCGTTCGTCCCGTTCAGGATCGATCGTCGGGGTGAGCGCGTCATCGGAAAAGGCTTTGATGGGTTGAGTATCGCTGAGGTTATCGGTCAAGGTCGCGTCATTCTCTGTCGAGTCACGTCTCGATTATAGGGACACGGCGATCGGGTGTACAGCATAGGATCGCCCGCCCGCCTCATGGCGTAGGGGGATCGTCAGGCGGCACCGCCGGGGGCAGGGGGCAGCGCGCGCTCGGCTTGCCTGTCGCGCAGCCGCGTCAGCAGGTCCTGCGCGATCCGGGCGATGTTGCGGGCGTCGTCGATGCCACGATGGTGCGTGCCCTCCAGCGTCAAGCCCAGGATCGCCAGCGCGTCCTTCATGCCGGGGCGCTCTTTGTGAAACTGCTTGAACAGCTTTTTCAGGTTCAGCGGCGTCTCGAACGCCGTCGGAAATGCGGTGCCCCAGCGCGCGCAGTCGAGCTTGAGCTGTTTGTAATCGTAGCTGCCCCACGAGCAGAATGTGACTGGTTCGTCCTGATCGACCCCGACCCAGGCGACAAACTCCGGGAATACCACGTCGAAGGTCGCGGCGGCATCCACGTCCGCCTGGGTGATGGTGGTGAGCTGCGTGCAAAAGTCGCTCAACTGTGGGTTGACCTGCGGGCGGATGAAGCGCTGGTATTCCGGCGCGGGCAGGGTCAGCGAGTCGGGCAGCAGCAGGGCGCCGATCTCGATCGTCTCCATGCGGGTATTGTCTTTGTTGTTGAGCCAGCAGGTGGCTTCCAGGTCTACGATCGCGTAGCGCATTTGCATCTCCACACTCATGAAGCGTCCAGCACCGCCTAAGAAACCATCTGAATGTTTCTGTTCGGTAGAATGAAGGTGCCAGCCAAACATTCAAAACCGAACAGGATAAGAAAGTGTCGCATAAAGCGAAGCGTTACACCAGTGATTTAACGGATGGACAATGGGAGAAATTGAAAGAGTCTCTGCCGTTGGAACGGAAGGGACGAGGACGACCGGAATATTATTGTTGAAGCGGACTACGACCCAGCGGGCAACCGCACCAGCGAGACGGTCACGATCGGCGCGGGCAGCCCGACGACGACGAATTTCGCGTATAATCTGAGTAAGTGGACTGTTGGCGCAGAAAGACTCGTCCGCGAACTGGGAATGGCTGCTCGCCGACGGACTGGGTTCGGTGCGCGGCGTGGTGAGCAGCGCGGCAGGCGTGCTGGAACATCGGCACTTCGACCCGTTCGGGAACCTGTTCGCCGGGGCGATGAGCCAGAGCGAGTACGGGTTCACGGGCGAACCATTCGACTCGGCGACGGGGCTGGTGTA
>DAOTUN010000081.1:0-295646 GCA_034437395.1 Anaerolineae bacterium
AGCGGCGGGGCGTCTTGCGCGACGGTCAACCCCACGATCACGATGCAGACAAAACCGAACAGTACAACGGACACAATGCGGCGCATCTATTTCCCCTTTCAGACGCGCGGATCAAATAAACCGTTGATCACGTCTGTATCGTACCCGCTATCTGGGAGCTATGCAAGCACATTAAGGGGGTGTGAACACACAGCGGGCTTTCGACGCAGGACATGGGCGAGTTCCCAATCTCGCCCATGCTGCGCTGCTGCTGTTATTCCACCCCTGGCGGACTTAACACCAGGCGCTCTTTGGTGCGGATCTCGACTTCGGCGCGGGTGAACACCAACGCGGCGTATGAACCCAGTCGATAAGGCTCGATCATGTCGTCGTAGTGCGGGCTGTACGGGTGTCCGCTCTGTCCGGTTGGGAGAATCGACAGGCTGGCGTCGAAATTCGCCATATCGATGATCAAGCGCTCCGATGGGTGCTGCGTGATCGTGAAGCTGCCACTTGGCGCGGTCCAGTCCTGTGAGTTGATGGCGGTGGTAGCCCCGTCGTAGCCGTCGGCGCGACGGTTGACCATCGACTCGATCAGATCGATCCCACTCACGCCCAACGGATTGCTCACGAACTGGGTATCGTGCAGCGCCGCCCACGACCAATCCGCCGGGTTTGCGCCCTGCGCCGCGGCAAGTTCATTGACGCCCTGAGTCAGCGCACGGCGCAGGATGTCGTCGCGTGCCTCGACCGTATCGGTCGTCGCGGCGTCATCCCACCAGACATTGTTCGGGTCTTCCATCAGCAGCCAGGCGGCGAAAAGCTGGCGCACATCCGCCTGATAATCGTCTGGCAGTTGATCGTCGAACAGCGACGCCAGCAGCGCACGCGCGACGTGGGCGTACAGCGCGGCTTGCCCGCTGTCGCCGTTCCAGCGCGCATCCCAACCCACCAGATAATCGCGCGCCTCGCGTACACTGCCCTCGTCGAGTGAGAGTGAGGCGAAATACGGCAGCAGCCGGGCAGCATTCAGGTCGTAATTGTCGCGCTGGATGTCTTTGAAACTCTCGACAGTGTGCGGGGCGCGCTCGTTCAGGCGCGTCTCGATCGAATGGGCGCGTTCGCCGTTCGCCCAGCCAAAACTGAAGCGTGTGTTGCCCGCGATGTCCAGCGACTCGTAGTAGCTCAGTGGCACGACGGCTTGATTGGCGGAAAAGACGAACTCTCGATCCGGATTGAGCACGCGCGGCAGATCGTCGAAGGGCACGTACCCCTGCCACAAATCAGCATCGCTCGACGCCGGCTGCGGGGTGAGACCGTCGCGCCCTGCCGGACGGATCGGCATCAGCCCCGGCATCTGGTAGCCGATATTGCCGCGCACATCCGCGAACACCAGATTTTGCGCCGGGATGGTGAATTCGCGCGCCGCTGCGCGGAAATCTTCCCAGTCGCGGGCACGGGCGAAGCCTTGCAGCGCATTTGCCAGCGTACTCGGTTCGTAGCCTGTCCAGCGCAGCACCAGCGGATCGACCGTGTTGTATCCGCTGAGTGCGCCGTCCGCGTCGATGGCGTTATCGTTCAGCACGGGACCTAAATGCGTCTGGCGCACTCGCATGGTCACCGCTGGCGTCCCGTCGGCAAAGGTGATCGTCTCTTCGATCACCTCGGCGTCACGCCAGGCGCCGTCCCAGCGATATTGCAGTGGATTCTCGGGATTCCATTCCAGCGCATAGAGGTCTTGTGCGTCGGCGCCGACATTGGTCATGCCCCAGGCGATGTCCGCGTTGTGCCCGACGATGATCCCGGCGATCGGTGGGAAGGTCAGCCCCACCATGTCATAGGGGCATTCGTCGCGGACAGGCAGGCAGTGCAGCCCGACGGTGTACCATACGCTCGGTATCGACGGGTCGAGGTGCATGTCGTTGGCGAGCAGTGCCAAGCCGCTGGCGCTCATCGTGCCCGTGACCGCCCAATTGTTGCTGCCCACGCCGTCGGCGGTGGTGGCGCGCACCAGCCCACCCAGTCGATCAGCGGGCGCGACCCCACCCGCCATGCGCGGATTGTAAACACGGTCGAATACAGGCGCCGACGCCAGCGGATTGACCGTCGACTCGTCCAGGATCGGCAGGTCTTCAGGGCGCAGGATAGTCGGCGCGGTCTCCAGATCGTAAGGATAGGGTGGGAGGTAATCGCGCACCATCGCTTCGCCCAGTGCCGTGAAGAGCGCCTGATTTTCTAATTCCTGATCGTAGCTCGACGCCAGCAGCCAGCCCATCACCTTGCCCCACACCAGGCTATCAGCCAGTGTCCAGGGTTCGACAGTGATATTGGCTCCGGTCACGCCCAGAATGCGATATTCCAGCGCCAGATCGTCCGGGGTACGGTCACGCAGATAGGCATTGACCCCCGATGCGAACGCTTCCATTTGGGTGCGGGTGTCGTCGTTCAGGGCGTCCAGATCGCGTTCGGCGGCGCGGCGCCACCCGGCGGTGCGGATGAAGACATCGTTGCCAAAGATACGATCGTTCTGTCCGACCAATTCGCCCAACGTCCCGCTGCCAACATGCCGGGCAAATTCCATCTGCCACCAGCGATCCTGGGCATGGGTGTAGCCCTGGGCGAAATAGAGGTCGTGCGGCGTAAAAGCGTAAATGTGCGGCACACCCCATTCATCGCGCAAAATCTCGACCTGTGCCTCCAGACCGATCACCTCCAAGGCGCCGACCGTCACCGGCAGCGGACCGCGCGTGGTGTCCCAATACAGGGTAAACGCGCCGACGGCAGTGATCACGACGATCACCAGCAGCGCCAGCAGCAGAATGCGTAACAGTCTCATCGTTTGATGGGCGCGGAGGCATCTGCCAGCGCGCCGACTCCTTTCGTAGGATGCAGATTATAACTGCACATGCCGGCATATTTTCACGTCCCTTTGTACCCCACCCGGCGCCGACGTACAAGCCCTCGCTTGGTTATCTTAGCCATATTGCTAAATAACTATGTTTATGTTGGATTCCTGACGCCATTTGTGGTAAAATTAACACTGCAATCGAGCAAAAATAACGCCCTCCAATCACGAATTGCGAGCGATTATGACCGAAAATATCGGGTCTGTGCGCCCCATCAATATCAACGAGGAAATGCGCGGCAGCTTCCTCGATTATGCGATGAGCGTCATCGTCGCGCGTGCGCTGCCGGATGCGCGCGATGGTCTTAAGCCCGTGCATCGACGCATCCTTTACGCTATGTACGATATGGGGATGCGTGCCAATACCAGTTACAAGAAGAGCGCGCGTATCGTCGGTGAGGTACTGGGCAAGTATCATCCGCATGGTGACGCCTCGGTGTACGACGCGATGGCACGCATGGCACAGGATTTCTCGCTGCGCTATCGGCTGGTCGATGGACAGGGCAACTTTGGCAGCGTGGACGGCGACAGCCCGGCGGCGATGCGCTACACTGAGGCGCGGCTGGCGCGCATGGCTGAAGAAATGCTCGGTGACATCGACATGGATACCGTCGATTTTGGCGAGAATTTCGACGGCACGCTGCAAGAGCCATTGGTCTTGCCCGCGCGCCTGCCCAACATGCTGCTCAATGGCACCAGCGGCATCGCCGTCGGTATGGCGACCAACATCCCGCCGCACAATCTGAATGAGCTGGCGAGCGCGGTCTCCTATCTGATTGAAAACTGGGAGCGGCTCGAAGATATCAGCGTCGATGACCTGATGCAGTTCGTAACCGGACCTGACTTTCCAACGGGCGGCACGGTGATCGCTGGCGACGAACTCAAAGAAGCCTACGCGACCGGGCGCGGACGGGTGATGATGCGCGCCAAAATGCACGAGGAATTGGCTGCGAACGGGCGGATGCGCCTGATCGTCACCGAAATCCCCTATCAGATCAGCAAGACCTCGATCGTCGAGCGCATCGTCGCGCTGGTGCGCGAAGACCGCATCAAGCATATCGCCGACCTGCGCGACGAGTCCGACCGTGACGGGATGCGGCTGGTGATCGAGCTGAAGCCGGGTGCGCAGCCGAACAAGGTGCGTAACCAACTGTACAAATATTCGCAGTTGCAAAGTACCTTTGGCATCCAGATGCTGGCGCTGATCAACGGCGAACCGCGCACGATGAGCCTCAAGCGGATGCTGACAATCTTCGTCGAGCATCGTTTTGAGGTGATCACCCGCCGGTCGCGTTACGAGCTGGGCAAGCGGCTGGCACGTGCGCACATTCTGGAGGGGCTGCTGCGCGCGCTCGACAGCATCGACGCGATCATCCAGACCATTCGTGCCGCCGACGACACCGAGAGCGCGCGCCTGGCGCTGGTCGAGCGTTTTGGACTGAGCGAGACCCAGGCGAACGCGATCCTCGACATGCAGCTTCGTCGTCTGGCAGCGCTGGAACGGCAAAAGCTGACCGATGAGTTCAACGAGGTGATGGCGCGCGTCGCCTACCTGGAAGATCTGCTGGCATCACCAACCCAGATTCTGGCGTTGATCCGCGAGGATATGATCCAGGCTTCTGCTGATTATGGCGACGCCCGTCGCACCGATGTCGCCTATGGCGTGCGCACCGACTTTGACGAACTCGACCTGATCCGGGATGAAGAGATCGTCGTGCTGCTGACTGGAAACGGGTACATCAAGCGCGTGCCCGCCAGCGCGTACCGGGCGCAGCGGCGTGGCGGGCGCGGCGTGATGGGCATGACGACCAGGGAAGAAGATGGCGTGGTCAATCTGCTGTCCGCGAGCAGTCACGACACGCTGTTGTTCTTCACCGATCGCGGCAAGGTCTACAGCCAACCGAGCTACGTCGTGCCTGAAGCCTCACGCGCCGCCAAGGGCACGATGGTTCACGCCTTCCTGGGACTGGAGAGCGAGGAAAAGATCACCGCGATCGTCCCGGTGCCCAAAGATGACTTTGAGGAAGATGGCTATTTCGTGCTGGCGACGCGCCAGGGACGAATCAAGCGGGTGCATGTGCGTGAATTCGCCACCGTCAACAGCGCGGGTAAGATCGCTATGGGCTTGGATCCGGGCGATACGCTCAACTGGGCGGCGCGCTCGAATGGCGATCAGCACATCGTCATCGTCTCGGAAGACGGACAGAGCATCCGCTTTAGCGAGACCAAAGTCCGCGCACAAGGGCGCACTGCCTCCGGCGTGATGTCGATGCGCCTGAAGGAAGGCGATACCATCGTGGGGATGGATGTCATCCGCGACGGCGATACCCATGTGCTGGTCGTGACGGGCAACGGCTATGGCAAGCGCACCGACCTCGACGAATACCGCATCCAGGGGCGCTACGGTTCGGGTATTCGCACCATCTCGAAGAATACCAAGACTGGTCCGATCGTGGCGATGGGCTGCATCAATCCCAAAGACGATATCCTGGCGATCACCGCCAACAACAGCATCATCCGCGTCAGTCTGGAAGATGTGCGCGATGTCGGACGCAACGCGATGGGTGTCAAGCTGGTGCGCATGACCAAAGACGATCAGGTCGTCCGCATCACTATTCTGGAGGGCGGCGCGGTCGAGCCAGACGAGCCGATCGACGGCGCGGAAATACTGGACGCTGCCGATATGGGCGAGGGTTTGGACGATGGCGGTGAGTCGGGTGAAGTGGTGGCGGAATACGAGGGTGATCTGCCGTTGGATGCACTCGACAGCGACGACGAGATCGGCTGAACCACAATAAAAAACGGGCGCACAATCGTGCGCCCGTTCGATGAGCAGGAGACAGACGGCAGGGCGTGGTTACGCCTCGTCTTCGTCGATCTTGCCCTTGCTGATGACTTCGACTTCCGCGACGACTGGCGCAGCGTCCAGACCGTCTTCGCTGACGATCTTCGCACCGACGATACGGACGATGACCGCGCTCGGCTCGACCAGTGCCGTCACACCCGATGGCAGCTTCAGGTCGGCGACAGTGATATGATCGCCGTATAGCTTCAGATTGCTGATGTCGATCGTCACCTGATCGATCAGGTCACCGGGCAGCGCCTCGACGTGCAGCACCATCAGATCATGCTGCAATACACCCTGACGATTGTTGACTGCGGGGCTTTCCCCGACCAGATGCACGGGAATATCGGTGGCGATCTTGACGCTCTTGTCGATCGCCAGGAAATCGACGTGTAGAATACTGCCTCGGATCACATCGCGCTGTACAGAACGCGCCAGGACGGTCTGCACGCTGCCGTCGATATTCACGTCAATCAGATTGGTGCCACCCGCCTTGCGCAGGGTGAGTTCCAGCGCGCGATAGGGTACTTGCAGATGGATCGGCTGAATCTTCGCGCCGTAAATCACCGCCGGGACGAGTCCCTGCACGCGAAGCTGCCCGACCTTCTTGCCCGTCACGGTACGCGACTGGGCGTCGAGCGTGTATGTATCTGCCACGATTACTTACTCCTTCGATCAGGCACGCGCCTGATGATGCACGGCTGGATTGGTTGAGAACGTCGAGAGGGTAGAGCGATCTTGCGAACGAAAGTACGGGAAATTTTAGGGGAAATGAGCGTGCTAGTCAATCCTGGGTTATCGAGCGCATCATGATTACACCGCTGCCAAACGAGGTGGATGTCCTGATCGTTGGCGCGGGCGCGGCGGGATTGTTCGCCGGAATCTGGGCAGGGCGGACAGGACATGGGCGCCGCATATTGCTGCTGGATGGCGCGCGCACGCTGGGCGCGAAAATCCTGGTCGCCGGGGGCGGACGCTGCAATGTCACCCATGATCAGGTCACGGCGGATGCCTACGCCGGTGGATCGCGTAACGCCATCAGAAAGGTGCTGCGCCGCTTTGATGTGCCGGAAACAGTCGCATTTTTCGAGGACATCGGCGTCGATCTCAAGCGTGAGGATAGCGGAAAGCTGTTCCCGGTGACCGACAGCGCGCGCACGGTGCTGGACGCGCTGCTTGACGCCGTGCGTGACGCGGGCGCGGCGATCGGTTATCCGTACCGGGTCGAGTCACTGACGCCGGGCGCGGGCGGCGGCTTCGATGTCGGCGGCGCGTGGGGACAGGTAGCGGCGGGTAAAGTGGTGTTGGCGACCGGGGGAATGAGCCTGCCCAAGTCGGGGTCGGACGGCGGCGGCTACGCGCTGGCGCGGGCGCTGGGTCACAGTATCACCCCCCGTGTGTTTCCGGCGCTGGTGCCGCTGGTGCTGCCTGGCGAACACCTCTTACGCACATTGAGCGGGATCGCGGCGGATGTGACAGTCGAGGTGTGGCGCGGCGCCGAACGGATCGCCGCCATCGACGGTGCGCTGCTGTGTACGCATTTTGGCTTGTCGGGACCGGCGGCGCTGGACATCAGCCGTTACTACACCGATGCGCGGCTGGATGACCCGCAGACGCGCCTGATCGTGCGCTGGCTGCCCGATCTGAACGCCGATATGCTGACGGCACGCCTGCTGAAAGCAGGGAGATCATCGGTCGGGCGTGTGCTGAGTGACGGACTGCCGGGTCGGTTGGCGGCAGCACTGTGTGCAATCGCCGGGGTCGATGCGGCGATGGCGGCGGATCAACTGACGCGCGAGGCACGGCGGGCACTGGTGGAGGCGGTCACTGCGATGGAGGTAACCGTCGCTGGCGATCGCGGGTTTACCTACGCCGAGGTGACCGCCGGAGGCGTACCCTTGAGCGAAATCAGGCTGGAGACGATGGAGTCGCGGGTCGCGCCAGGGCTGCACCTGTGCGGGGAGATCTGCGATGTGGACGGGCGCATCGGCGGCTACAACTTTCAGTGGGCATGGTCGAGCGGGTATGTGGCGGGGGTGGGGGTGTGAAAAACTGCAATGGGTAAAAAACATTTTGACTGCGGTTAGAATCCCATAATTGAGATCATCTGCCGCAGAACTGCTCTTTCAGGATCATTGATCCTGAGGAGCAGCTCAGCTATCCGTCGTACGTACTTTTGCAAACGCGCGAACTTTTATCGCTTGCATCAAGCGTTCTAAGCGAGTGTAATCGTCGAGCGCAGCACGTTCGTCATGGGTCAATCCGCGCGTTCGATTTACTTCTAAAAGTGTGCTGATGAGGCGCTCCGAGTCTTCGGAGAGTTGAAACACCATTATCGCTTCCGGGGAAGGAGACGAGGCGAAAAAATCCGCAATTTCATCATACAGCCTGGATAAATCTGTGTCGAGCTGATTGTAGACTGCCACCGAAGCCCAACCTAAGTTTTTTTCCTGTTGAGCGGGTGAGGGGATTCGAACCCCTGACATTCTGCTTGGGAAGCAGACACTCTACCACTGAGTCACACCCGCGTGTGTCGTTAAATATAGCGCCAAACGCGCCTGTTTGTCAAGCGGGGGACGATCAGTTCGATCGTCCCCCGTCGTAGTGCGCTGTCTAGAAATTGTTCCACAGGAATTGATTCTGCACTTCGTGATGGAACTGGACTTCGGCGCCCTTGATCACCGTGCCGAGCAGACGGGGGCAGCGATCCGCCGACGCGCGCTTGAGCGCGGCATATTTATCGGTCACATCGTCACCGAGCAGGGTGCGTACAAAGCTGCTGCCCTCAAAATCGTCGATCGCAGTGTAGATGTTATCGGGTAGATACAGACCGGTATCGAGCGGGGCATTTTCGGGGCGCGTGCCCTCGGTGCCAGTGCGCAGCAATGCGTACAGCGCCAGATACATATTGGTGTCCGAGCCGACCGAGCGCACCTCGACACGCGCCGAGCGCGAGTTGCCAACGGGGATACGCACCATCGAACCGCGATCGACTGCCGACGACTTGATCTGGTTCGGCGCCTCGTAGTGCGGGTCGAGACGACGATAGGCGTTGACGCTGCTGTTGAGGATCAGGCAGATGTCACGAGCGTGCGTCAGCACACGGATGACAAAATCCCAGGCGGCGGTCGAAATGCTTTCCATCCCGTTTGGATCCCAGAACAGGTTGGTGTCGCCCTTGGAGATCGACAGGTTGGTGTGCATCCCGCTGCCGTTCACGCCCGCGACCGGCTTGGGCAGGAACGAGGCGGTGAAGCCGCGCTGTTCCGCTACCTGACGGCAGATCAGCTTGTACAGCGCTACCTGATCGGCAGCGATCATCGCTTCCGCGTAGCTGTAGTTCATCTCGAACTGTGACGGCGCGACTTCGGGATGATCCTTTTCGTTCTGGAACCCCAGCGCGCGCTGGACTTCGGCGGCGTGGTCGATGAAGCTGCGCAGCGGGTCGCCCGGCAGCGAGTGGTAATAGCCGCCCGTGCCGACATATTCGAAATGTCCGGTCAGCGAATACGATTGTTCGGCGCGCTTGCTATTGAACAGGAAGCCTTCGATCTCGTTGGCGGCATTGAAGACCAGTCCCTCGCTGGCGAATTTCGCCTCGGTGAACGCCTTCAACTGGCTGCGAATGTCGGCGGGATAAGGGCTGCCGTCCTTTTCCAGCACTTCGCCAAACACCAGCACCTTGCCGGGACCAAACACGTCCGACGGCAGCAGGTAAAACGCCGACCAATCGATGCCCAGACGCAGGTCGGACTCTTTTTGCGCGCTGAAGCCGCGCACCGACGAGCCGTCAAAGGTCAGGTTGTCCCACGACTTGAGCAGGAATTTTTTATCGTAGTCGAGCATATGCAGACGCCCCTCCAAATCGGAGAAGCACACGGTGACCGCCTTGATCCGCTTTTCGTCGGTCAGGAATTTGAGACGCTCTTCACGAATCTGATCGATGGGGATGCGGGCGAGGCGCTGTGACTTTGCCTGGAGATTAAACTCTTCCAGCTCGTCATAAGGAAGCTCGAAGAAGTCGCGGAGAATGGTACTCATGAGTGGCGTCCTATCGGCAAAAGAAGACAAGAACGCGCTTATGCTAATGGATACAATGCCGCGTGTTCATCTGGAAAAGTCACCAAGAACGGGCATGGTTTTTGGTTACTTTTCACAAAGAGCATTCGCAGTTGTCAGTATTGACCTGAGGATCGTGATTATGCCTGTGCTATCAGGACGCAACTATCACGACGGCTTCGCTGATCCTGAATGGCACCAGTGCGCATTACGGGCGCGCGCTCACCCCGCCCTCATGATATACTACCGCCGTTTGCCGGATCAAATGCACAGAAACCATACCCGTGCTGAAATTTCTGAAAAAGTGGCGTGCCGCGCTGGTCGGTGTCGGGATTAGCCTCGCTGTCGTGATTCTGTTCGCCGCGCAGATTGAACTGGACGATCTGACGAGCGCGCTCGGCGCAGCCCGTCTGGGCTGGATCGTCCCGTCCGCACTGGCGATCGTGACGGGGCTGGCGGCGCGGGCGGTGCGCTGGCGTGGACTGCTGGGGGTGCCGCTGCCACTCGTGCGCGCGTTTCATATTTTGAACGTCGCTTACTTCGCCAATGCGGTCTTGCCGCTGCGTCTGGGCGAACTGGCACGCGCTTATCTCGCCTCGCGCGGGACGCCCGCCGTCGCGCCCCTGCACGCCCTGAGCAGCGTGATCGTGGAGCGCTTGCTCGATTTACTCGCCGTCCTGATCCTGTTAGGGCTGGCGCTGGCGTTCGCGCCGCTGCCAGACGCCCTGCGCGCGTCGGCGCTGCTATTCGTGCCGGTGACGGCGGTCGGCTTTGGCGTGCTGATCGGTCTGGCGGCGAACCGCGCGTGGACCCTGCGTCTGACGGAGGCGATCGCGTCGCGGCTCAGGCTGACTCGGATCGATATGGTGAAGCTGGTCGGGCAGATATTGGACGGGTTCGCGCCGCTGATCCAGCCGCGCGCGCTGTTCGCCGCTGTGCTGTGGACGGGCATCGCCTGGACGTTCTCGGTCGCCAGCGGCTGGCTGCTGATGTTCGCTTTTTACCCGGCGGGGGACATCGGAGCGACGCTGTTGTTCACGGCGGCTGCCTCGTTCGCGGTCGCGGTACCAGCGGTGCCAGGCAATCTCGGCACCTACGAGGCATCGGTGTGGGTGGGGTTGGCGGCAATGGGTTACGGTGAGCCGCTGGCGACAGCGACCGCTTTCGCCATTACCATTCACGGGCTGAATATCGTGATCAACGCCTTGCTTGGGGGGATCGGGCTGTTCGCGGAGGGTGTCTCACTCGGACAACTGACGCGCGGCGTCCGCGCGCTGCATACGACGCCGTGAATGAAAAACGATTTAGGCAGCAAGTGTGTCATGGTAACGGTGGGGCATGGCATGCTATGCCCGCCACAAAACATGAAGGACTGAGGATCGCATGGGTTCATCCGCACCCGATCGCCTGAAAATTCTGATCTGCCTGCTGTACTATTTTCCGCATCGCACCGGACTGACGATCCACGTCCAGCGGATCGCGGAGGAACTGGTGCGGCGCGGGCACGAGGTGACCGTCCTGACCGCGCGCTACAGCGACGAGCTGCCGCGCGACGACAGAGTCATGCATGAGGGTGTGCGCGTCGTGCGCCTGTGGGCGCCGATTCACCTCAGTCGCGGTATGATCATGCCCGCGTATCCCTGGGCGGCGTACACGCTGATGCGCGATCACGATGTCGTCAGCGCGCACACGCCGATGCTTGAGACAGCGCTGCTGGCGATCATGTCGTGGTTGAGCGGGACGAATATCGTCGTCACCCATCATGGCGATCTGATCCTGCCCAAAACGTCGTTTGCGAATCGCTTCATCCAGGGTGCCATGTTCGCCATGTACCGCGTGCTGGCGGCGCGGGCGAGCCGCATACTGGCATACAGTCAGGATTATGCCGACCACTCGTATTATCTGCAACCGTACCAGGATAAGGTATCGGTCGTCTATCCGCCGATTGCGATGCCCGAACCGCGCACCGATCGGGTGGCGGCGAACCGTGCCGAGTGGTCGAAGGAGGGCGCGCCCGTGATCGGCTATGCTGGACGCTTCGTCGAGGAAAAACGTCCTGATTTAGCCCTGCGCGCGCTCGACACGATCGCTCAGAAATACCCAGGCGCGCGGCTGGTGTTCATGGGCGAATACGACATCAGGTACGAGAATACCTGGGAGAAATATCAATCACTCGTCGAGGCGCACCGCGAACAGGTGATTTTCCTGGGGCTGCTGCACGATCCGCACGATGTAGCGGACTTTTACGCTGCCTGTGATGTGGTACTGCTGACCAGTGATACCGAATGTTTCGCGCTGGTACAGGTAGAGGCGATGCTGTGTGGGACGCCGATGGTCATGACCGACATCCCCGGCGGGCGCGTGCCGGTGACCCTCACCGGAATGGGTGTCTTGGCGAAACAGGGCGATCCGGTTAGCATCGGGGAGGGTGTGATCGCCGTCCTGGACGATCCCGCTCGCTATCGCAAGACGCGCCAGGAAATTCAGGACATCTTCTCATTTAAGGAGACGGTCGATCGCTATGAACACCACTTCCGCCAACACGCCAGGCAGCGCTAACCGCCCGGTCTCGTCCGACCTGATCCGCCGCATGACTCGCAACGAGGCGGATATGGCGTTCAAGAAGCGCGTGCAGACCGTCTTTGACTGGCTGCCGCCGCGCGACGATATGGTCATCCTCGACATGCCGTGCGGGCGCGGCTTTTACCTCAACATGATGCGCTATGTCAGTCCGGGCGTGCGGCTGGTCGGCGGGGAGCTGGACGCGCCCGTGATCGAAAAGGCGGCGCGCAACGTTGGGCATCTGCCGGGGATCGCGCTGGTCAACTGCAATATCTACAGTTTGCCTTTCCCGGATGACACCTTCGACGGTGTGATCGTCTCGGAAATCCTGGAACACATCGATGACGACGTGGCGGCGCTGCGCGAGGTGCTGCGCGTGCTGAAGCCGGGTGGGGTGGCGGTGATCACCGTCCCCAATGCCGATTACCCGTTCTGGTGGGACCCGATCAATAAGACGCTGGAAATGCTGTTCAAGCGTCCGATCCGCACGGGCACGTTCGCCGGGTTGTGGGCGAATCACGTCCGCCTGTATCGACGCGACCAGTTACGCGAGGCGATCGCGGGTTCAGGCTTCATCCTGGAAGCAGAGCGCGCTTTCACGCATGACAGCTTTCCGTTCATCCATAATCTGGTCTACGGGATCGGGATGCCGCTGCTGGAGTCGGGCGCGCTGCCTGGTAACATGGCACAAGCCGCCGACCGCCTCAGCTTCGACAAAAATGACGGCAGCCTGTTCAACCCGATCAACCTGGGAGTAGCAGTGCTGAACTGGTTCGACCGTCGCAACCCCATCGATGAACCCCTCGGACGATCGACCGTGAACCTGGCGGCGAAGGTGCGCAAACCATGAGTATGCTGCCGTCGTATCTGCACCCGAAACGCCCCGACCAGCCAGAGACCAATGAGGGCGACGCGAGTCGCCCGGACGTTGCCGATGCAGTCGATATAACCGATGTGACCGAAGTGGCGTCGCTGATGGGGTCTGGGTCGCTCGAACGGCTGGAAAGCACGGTCGAATCCTCCGATGCACCCTCAATCATGATCTCCCCGGTCGTCGTGGAGACGCGCCCATCGAACGTGCCGATCGATTTTGAAGAACTGACACTGGCACAGGCATTCGGGCTGCTGGTCAGGCGACCGGGATCGACGCTGGTGGCATTGGTGGCAGTGGCGCGAGCGCCGCGTGACGAATCGCTCGAACTGCCGGACTTGTCGGCGCCGCCGCGCGTGCAGGCGCCGTTCGCGTACAGCAGCGCTCGCTCATCGACGCTGGAATACGCCGCCGTCCCCGCTGAGACGGGGATTGCGGACACGATGCGCTCTCCACTCGATACAGCCTCCGTTGGGATGGATAGTCCTGCGCCCGGCGTGGTGCTGGCGTCGGATGTATTGTCGGGAGTGCGCCTAGGACGGCTGATTCTGCGCCTGATTGGATTGGTGATCGCGCTGGTCGGCAGCGCCCGTATGATCGGCGCGCCCGTGCGAGGTGAGTTCGATTTCATCCAGAACGGGCTGTATTTATTCGTGGTGGCGGCGATCGTGTGGCTGGTCGGGGAGGCGCTGCCGTTCGTTTCCCGTGTAGTGCGGGGGGTGCCGCGTAATGTCAACAATGTGCGGGTGGCGCCCTATCGCTGCGACGATCGCGCGCTGGTGCCGCTGACGCTGGGACGTGGTTTTGCCGCACTGGTGACGATCGTCGCGGTGGTGCAGGCGTATGTCGGCAGCCAGGGCAACCAGTTCACGGCGCTGGGCGTGTTCGCCTGGGCGATCGCGCTGTTCGCGGCAGTGTGGACGGTGGCACCAGAAGGCTGGTCACCACTGACACTGGTCGGCAATATCGTCGGCGCAATCCGGGGGGCGCGTCCGCGCTGGACGCTGCCGGGTCTGGTGCTGATCGCCATCGTGATCGGCGGCGCGGCGCTGCGACTGGCTGATGTGGATGGTCTGCCACCGGAAATGACCAGCGATCATGTCGAAAAGCTGCTCGACGTGGACGACATCGTGCGCAACGGACGAGCGAACGTCTTTTTCGCCAACAACGGCGGACGCGACTCGCTGCATTTCTATTTCCTGGCGACTTTATCGCTGCTGCCCGGCGTCGAACTCAACTTTACCCTGCTCAAGCTGGCGACGGCGATCGAGGGCACGCTGACGATCGTGGCGGTCTATTGGATGGGGCGCGAGCTGATCGGCAAGGGCGATCGCGCGCTCGCCGAGATCGTCGGCTTGCTGCTGGCGGCACTGATCGCGGTCAGTGCGTGGCACCTGTTCCTAAGTCGGATCGGGCTGCGTATGGTGCTGACGCCGCTGGTCGTGGCAATGGTACTGGGATTCCTGGCGCGTGGACTGCGTTACAACCGCCGTTGGGATTTTATCTACGCGGGGATCGCCATCGGCGTCGGCTTGTACAGTTATCAGGCGCTGCGGATGCTGCCGATCGTGGTGGTCGTCGGCGCTGTGTTGGCGCTGGCGATCGGCGCCGGGACATGGCGCGTGCGCCTGACGCTGCTCGGCAACATGGCGGCATTGATCGTGATCGCAGCGGTGATCTTCATTCCCCTCTATCGCTATTCGATCGACTACCCGGACGACTTTTGGAATCGGTCGAGCGGACGTCTGTTTGGAGACGACCTGACGCAGGAGACCGACGAAAACGGAAATTTGCGCCGGCGCACCCCGACCTTGCAGGAACGCCTGGACGCCTTTGGTGCCAATGTCCCGAATCTGCTGGTGAACACGCGCAACGCGCTGCTGATGTTTCACTGGCGCGGCGACGTGGCGTGGTTTCACAATTCGCCTAATCAGCCTGTCCTCGATTTTGCGACGGGCGGCTTGCTGGTGGTCGGCGCGGCGGCGTGGCTGGCGCGGGCGGCGCGACGCGGTGATCCGGTCGATTGGCTGATCGTCCCGGCGATCCTGATCATGATGCTGCCATCGATTCTATCACTGGCGTTCCCGGTCGAGAATCCCAGTCATACGCGCATCAGCGGCGCACTCCCCGGCGTGTACTTTTTGATGGCGCTGGCGCTCGCCGTGATCGTGCTGGAGCTGAGACGACTGGGCGGGCGCGTAGGGGGTACCATCGCGGTCGTGGGATGTGCGGCAGTGATCGGCGTGAGCGTCGCTGGCAGCGGCGACCACTATTTCACGGGCTATCGCGCATCGTATGCGCAAAATGCGCTCCCGTACAGTGAAGCAGGCGCGATCCTGCGTCGGTTCGCGGTTGCGGATCGCAATGGCTATGGCAATGGCTTCATCCTGGCGTACCCGTACTGGTGGGATCATCGTGCGTTGGGCATCTCCGGCGGCGCGCTGCGCTGGAATAACACCATCCTGAACACCGATGAGATCGCTAAAGTACTGCGGGATGGCGTGATGCGCGCGGCGAATGATCCTTTCCGGCTCGACCCCAACGCTGCGCTGCTGTTCTTCCTGTCGATCGACGACGAGAGCGGACGCGCGTGGCTGATCGAAAATCTTCCCGCGGGACTGGCGCTCGACGTGACCAGCTACAATCAACGCCCATACGTGGTGTTCGAGGCGCCCGCGATCGGAATTCAGGGTCTCAACGAGGTGTTTTCACGCGCGGGGCTGGAAGCCGCAACCGGTTCGTGAGTGCCCTGGAGAATTTGATTGACGGTATCATGACTTTTGCGGCGGACGCATTGTTATGTGTCCCTACAGATTGCGATCCTCGTCATTGTTTTCGCCATCACGGACAATGCACGCATTGTCCGTGATGTTTTGTGAGGAACCCCACGCGATGGGGTGTATAAACGCCGACCTTCACGCAATCAGGTGATCCCGATGCAGGACAACCCGACCTTTCCATCCGCCTTGACCCGCGTTCACGCTCGCCGTATCGATGCCCGCCCGATCGCCTGGAGCAATATCCTGGTCGGCGTGCTGCTCGGCATGACTATGCTGATCGGCGGCTATTTTCGCTTCGTCGGGCTGAACTGGGATGACTTCACCCATCTGCACCCGGACGAGCGCTTTTTCACCGATGTGGCACAAGGATTAGGGCGCTCGCTCAATCCGAGTGGGGACGAGGTGCGCCGCAACGAACAGATCGCGGAATGCGAGCGGCGCTACCCGGAGACGTTCGGCGTCGGCGGCTATTTCGATGCGCTGTGCAGCACGCTCAACCCGCTCAACGCCAACAGCGGTCACGGCTTGTACGTGTATGGTACGCTGCCGCTGTTCATGGCGCGCGGTGCTGCCGAGCTGTACGGACAGGGCATGGAGTGGTACGCCGTCAATGTCAACGGCATCACGGACTATGACGGCAGCTATTGGATCAGCTACGACGCCGTACATCTGGTCTGGCGGATGCTGTCGGCGCTGGCAGAGATGGGCTGCATCGTCTTTGTGTTTGCGATCGGGGTGCGGCTGCACGACAAATGGGTCGGGATCGTCGGCGCATTTTTATATGCGGTCACGGTGTTTTCGATCCAGATGGGACATTTCGCCACTGTCGATGCGACGGCGAATTTCTTCGTTGCGCTCGCCATTTTCGCCGCCGTGCAGATTCAGCGCACGGGCAGGCTGACCTATTGGCTGTGGTTCGGCTTTGGCTTTGGCTGCGCGATCGCCAGTCGTATCAACGTGCTGCCGCTGTTTGGGCTGGGCGTGGTCGTGGCGATCGTGCGTGTGTATCCGATCCTGGCGGCGCGCACGCCTTTGCGCGAGCGCGATTACGCGGTCTCGCGCCAGCTCGCCGGGCTGCTGATCGCTGGAGTCGTCGGGTTCGCCTGTTTCCGCGTCTTCAACCCTTATGCCTTCGACGGACCCGGCGCATTCGATCTGGTCGATCTCCAGGGCGGATTCCCATTCATCACGCTGCACGATCGCTGGCTGGGAAATCTCGATACCGCCCAGGAATTGCAAAGCGGACGCGCGGACTCGCCGCCCAACTATCAGTGGATCGGGCGCACACCGTACATTTACCCGCTCGGCAACCTGATCCTGTGGGGGATGGGGGCGCCGCTCGGACTGGCATGTTGGATCGGCTTTGCCTTTGCGTTGTGGCGGCTGGTGCGCGGCAAGCCCGGCGGGCTGGCAAACGCGCTGCTGCTGGCGTGGATCATCGTCTATTTCGGCTTTTTCGGGCGCAACTGGGTCACGACCATGCGCTACTTTTTGCCGATCTACCCGGCGCTGACGGTGCTGGCTGCCTGGGCGATCGTCGGGGCGTGGCGCTGGACGCGCGACTGTCCCAACTGGCTGCGGGTCGCCTTTCGCGTCGCGCTGGTGACCGTCCCGGCGTTTACGCTGCTGTGGGCAGTGATGTTCACCAACATCTACCGTAATCTGCTCACCCGCGTAGCAGCCAGCCATTGGGTGATCGAGAACATGCCCGGCGATTTCGCCATGCGCATCGACGGCGCGCCGCAAGGAACGCCACTGGTCAATATCAACATCGGGCACGGCGACAACGAGCTGCCGCTCGAAACGCGCGTCTCACGGCTCGAACGCGAATTTGCCCCGCGCGCGGCGTTCCAGTTCACCGTGCCCGCTTCCGGGACGATCTCCAGCATCTATGCGCCGCATCTGGGTGACCCACTCGATACGCCGGAGGCGGAGACGCTTCAGTTCACGATCCAGCGCGTGCCCAGTCTGGAGATGATGGTCGAATTCCAGTGGTCGAGCGACCTGCCGCGCGCTGATCATCCGGTCGGAAACGCCTATGACATTGCGCTGCCCGCGCCACTGAGTGTGACCGAGGGCGAGGTTTACGAATTTGCCGTCACGCTGATCGAGGGCGAAGCCGTGATCAGCGGCGGGTCGATCCTGAGCTGGGAAGGGGCGTGGGATGACCCGATCCCGACCGGGGTATGCCGATTCCCAGATGGGATCACGCTCGCCGACGATCCGCCGCCAGGCATCTATTGGGATGGACGCGGTTGTCGGGAAGTTTCTCCCTGGAACGCCCAGGTCAATGGCTACAAGCCCAATCTGGTCTACGAGGACGAGCCGTCCAAGCGAATCGTGCTGCTGGAGACGATGCAGTACAGCGACTACTACCTGATCAGCAGCAATCGCTTTTATGACCAGATGGCGCGTAACCCGCAGCGCTGGCCCATGACCAACCTGTTCTACGACAAGCTGTTTGCCGGGGAACTGGGCTATGACCTGGAGGTCATGTTCCAGGAGACCTTCGAATTCGGTCCCTTCCGCGTCAGCGATCAGCATTTGCCGTTCTACGACTCCCCGGAATGGTTGCAGGAATTCGAGGCGGAGGAAGCGTTTCATGTCTACGATCATCCGGTCGTATTCATCTTCAAAAAACGCGCCGATTACGATCATAATGTGGTGCTGGATGCGCTCTACAGTGTGCCGCTCACGCGCGTCAACGATGCGCCTGTGTTCAACAACTGCGAGGGCAGCGAGAAATACTACTGCGATCCCACGCTGGTAGGTCCCTCGCCCCTGAACAGCCTGCAAGCCGCCGAGTCACCCACACGCTTACGACTGAGCGAAGAAACTCGGGCGACTCAGTACAGCGGTGGCACCTGGTCGGATCGTTTCGATGCCGACAGCATGATCAGCCTGCAGCCGATCGTGACGATCGTGGCGTGGTGGATCGTCGTGCTGATCTTCGGGTGGGTCACCTTTCCGGCGCTGTGGGCGCTGCTGCCAGGGACATCGCTGCGCGGCTATGGCTACGCCAAGTTCGCGGGCATGTTCGCGGTTGGATGGGGCTTGTGGATGCTGGGCAGCGCGCGGCTGCCCGTGTGGTCTCAGACCGGGGTCGCGGTCGGCTTACTGGGGATGGCGCTGATCAGCACAGCGCTGGTGTGGCGGCAGCGCGCGGCGTTCGGCGCGTGGATTCGTGAAAATCGGGGTCGGCTGGCGATCATGGAGCTGATCACCCTGATCGCGTTCCTGGCTTTTGTCGCGGTGCGCCTGGGTAACCCCGACCTGTGGCACCCATCGTATGGTGGCGAAAAGCCGATGGACTTCGCCTATTTCAACGGTGTGCTGCGCAGCACCATCTTTCCACCGATCGATCCCTGGCAGGCGGGTGGATTCCTGAATTACTACTATTTCGGCTATGTCATCGTCGGCTCCCCGGTGCTGCTGCTGAAGCTGGTGCCGTCGGTCGCCTACAATGTGATCGTGCCGATGTTGTTCGCGCTGACGGCGATCGCCGCCTACAGCGTCGCTTACGATTTTGTCGCCGCGCTCAGAAAGGCGGCGGGACGCTGGCGTGTTAACGCCAGTCCCGCGCTGGCGGGCATGGCTGCCCTGCTGCTGACGGTCGTCCTGGGTAATCTGGATACGCCGCGTGTGTTTCTGAACGGGCTGGCGCGCACCGGCGGATATTCTCAGCCGGACGGCATGGCGAGCTATCTGATCAACCGCTACGTCGCGGAAAATGGCGCTCAGCCGGATGAAGCCGCGCTGTTCGAGTTGTTCCAGCGCACCGAGAATCCGCCGCTGATCGACTCGGTGCGCTACGAGGTGGACAACCTCAGCCGAATGATCACCGGGCTGGCGGGTGGGGTGACCGCGCTCTCCAACGGGCAGCAAATCGGGATCGGCGCGGAACGCTGGTTCTGGGCGCCGACGCGCATCCTCGCGGAGACGCAAGGGGTAGAGGGCAGCGCCATCACCGAAATGCCGATCTTCACCTTCGTGTACGGCGATCTGCACGCGCACATGATCGCCATGCCAATGCAGTTCCTGATCGTCGGCTTGTTATTCAACGAATTCCTGATCGCCGGGCGGCGCCATATGCGCCGCCGCCGTGCCGATCAGGACGACGACGCCGAAGCTGTTGAACCTTATGAAACGGAACCGCGTTCGTTCGCACTAAGCGCGATCACCGTCGGCGTGATCGGCGTCACCGTCGGAATGCTGCGTGCGACCAATACCTGGGACTGGATCACCTATCTGCTGCTGGGCGGGATCGTGCTGACGCTGGCATGGTGGCTGGCGCAGGCACGGCGTGTCGCGGCGCTGGCAGCCGATACGCAGCCGTATGCCGACTCGCCCATACCGGGCATGTTCTGGCGCCGCTTCAGCCGCGCATCGCTGCTGGCATTCGTCGGCTCGGTCGGCGGCTATGCGCTCGCCAGCGTCTTAGGCGTGTTCCCGTACACCACCTACTACACCGCCATCTACAATAGCATCCGTCTCTGGACAGACGGCAAGACGCCGTTGTGGGCGTATTTCGACATACATGGCTTGTTCCTGTTTCTGGTGCTGTCACTGCTGCTGTGGGAGAGCGGGCGCTGGCTGCGTTCGACGCGCGTGCGGGCGCTGCGCGGTCAGTTGCGACTGCTGGTAATCGGCATGACGATCGTGATCGTCGGGCTGATCGCGGCGTTGGTGGCGGCGCTGATCGAGTGGCAGGTGATGCTGATCGCCATGCCGCTGCTGTTGTGGACGGCGATCCTGCTGCTGCGTCCGGGGCAGAGCCGCGTGATGCAGTTTGTGCTGCTGCTGACTGGGCTGGCAGTGGGGCTGACGCTCGGTGTCGAATTCATCGTGCTGGACGGCGATATCGGACGGCAAAATACCGTCTTCAAGTTTTACATTCAGGCATGGCTGCTGTTGAGCGCCGTCGGCGGGACAGTGTTCGCCTGGATGGTGGCGTCGCTCCCGCGCTGGCGCGCCGGGACGCGGGCTGCCTGGACGACTGCCTGTACACTGCTGGTGTTCGTCGCGGCGCTGTTGCCAGTCATGGCGATCCAGGGCAAAGCGGTCTTTCGCTTTGACCGCGACCTGCCGCCGACACTCGACGGCGCCGCCTTCATGACGACGGCGACTCAATACGAGGGCGAACCCGCGATTCAGGCGCAGACGCCGGAGGTGGCGCCATTCCCACTGGTAGAAGACTACCGCCTGATCCGCTGGATGCAGGACAATCTCGCCGGACTCCCGGTGATCCTGGAGGGGTTGAGCAGCGACACCCAGTACCGCTGGAACGCACGTATCTCCATTTACACTGGAAACCCGTCGGTCCTGGGCTGGAATTTCCATCAGCGCCAACAGCGCACGCTCGAACCGATGGGACGGCTGGTGGAGATACGCAACGCCAACATCAACGCTTTCTATCAACTGCCGTCGATCGGCATGGCGTGGGAGATGATAGACTACTACGATGTCGAGTATCTGGTCGTCGGTCGGCTGGAACGAGCGTATTTTGCCGCTGAGGGTCTGGCGAAATTCGATCGGATGGTGGAACTCGGTCTGCTGGAAGTGGTCTACAGCGATGCAGAGACGAGCATGACGAAGCTGTACCGCGTGATTCCTGGCGCGCAATTAGAGGAGTTTGGTTAACACGATGCTGATCGACTTTTTCGTCCGCGAGGGCGGGGTGATTTTTAGCTGGTGGCTGTTGGTGACTCTAGCAGGTCTGGCGGCGACGCCGCTGGCGCTGCGCATGCTGGCGGGCTTGCCCGATCGCGGGCTGCTGCTGGCGCGTCCGCTCGGCTTGCTGGCGATCGGTTTTGTCTTCTGGTTGCTGGCGATGTTCGGCTTTGTGCGCAACGACACCGGCGGCATGACGCTGGCATATGTGATCGTCGCGCTGATCGGGATCGTGGCCTATTTTGGCGGACGCGGGCGCGTCGATCTGCGGGCGTGGTGGCGGGCACACCGTACCGCGCTGATCGCCGGCGAGCTGCTGTTCGCGCTGGCACTCATCATCTGGGCGGTCTACCGTGCCTATCAGGGCGACGCCTTTACTACCGAAAAGCCGATGGAACTGGCTTTTTTGAGCGGGGTCATGCGCAGCGACGCCTTTCCACCCAACGATCCCTGGTTCGCTGGCTATGCGATCAGCTACTACTATTTCGGCTACGTGATCGCGGCGATGTTGAGTACGCTCAGTAACGTCACCAGTGGGGTCGGCTTTTCGATGCTGACCGCGATGCTGTTCGCGCTCACGGCATCGAGTGTCTTCGGCGTGGTCTACAACCTGGTGCGCTCGCGCGATCAGCGTGACGACGGCGAAGCGGACGCGGCGATCGACCCGGATGCAGTCGAGGCGATTATGCCTTATCCGATTCCGGTATATGAGCGTCCCGCGCGCCCTGGCGCCGCCGTGCTGACCGCGCTGCTGGCGGTGACGTTCGTGCTGCTGATGAGCAATTTTGTGCTGCCGCTGGTCGAGACGCCCTATCAGACGGGTGCCGCGACCAGTGACTATCTCGAATTCTGGAATATGAACGAGCGTCGAGAGCCGCTCGATACGTCGATCCTGACTGAGGGGCGTGGAGCGCTCAACCGCTGGGATTACTGGTGGTGGTTCCGGTCGGCGCGCGCCCTGAGCGACCGCGGCTTGAACGATCAGCACAGCGAGGTCATCGACGAATTTCCAGCGTTCAGCTTCATCCTGGCGGACAACCATCCGCATGTGCTGTCGCTGCCATTTGCGGCGCTGGCGATCGCGCTGATGCTCAACGTCGTGCTGACCCGGCGCGCGCCTGATGGACGCGAGATCGTTTTTTACGGGATCGTGGTCGGCGGCTTGATCTTCATGAATACCTGGGATGGCGCTATTTATCTGCTCGGCTTATCGGCGGCAGAAGCGCTTCGGCGGCTGCGTGCTGGTGGGCATGGTCGGCTGATGACGGACGACTGGATCGGCATCATCTGGTTTGGCGCGCGGCTGCTGGTGATCGGCGGGATCGCGGTCTTTCCGTTTCTGGCATCGTTCCGTTCGCAGCTGGGCGGTGTGCTGCCCAACCTGATCGATCCGACCTATTTCCCGCAATTTCTGCTGATGTTCGCGCCGCTTTTGATCCTGCTGGTACCCTATCTGCTGGTCGAGACGTGGCGCGGGGGAGCGCGTATTTCCTGGCGTTTCGGCGTCGGCGTCGGACTGAGTATTTTTGGGCTGCTGGCGCTGGTCATGGTGCTGTTCGCGCTGCTCGGATCGCTGATTCCGGGGGCGTCGGATGTGCTGAATCGGGTGATCGCGGAAAACGGGGGCGGCGCGACCGCGTTGCTGATTCTGCTGACCAAGCGGCTGACACATCTGCCGACGGCACTGCTGCTGACCGCGCTGTTGATCATGGTGGCGGCGCGGCTGTTCCCGCGTCCATCCGGCGGGGATCCGCTGACAGGTGCGGCGCCCACCGAGACGCGCCGCGTCACGGTGTCCTACCCCGCTGCGACCGGGTTCGTGCTGCTGCTGATCGCATTGGGTGCGGCGCTGACGCTGGCGCCGGAGTTCGTGTATCTGCGCGACAATTTTGGCTCGCGTATGAACACCGTCTTCAAGTTCTACTATCAGACCTGGCTGCTGTGGGGCGTGGCGTCTGCCTATGCCGTCTACAGCCTGTTGGGCGATGTGCGGCTGCGGCTGCCTTCACCGGTCGCGCGGGCGGTCTACAGCATGGCGCTGGCGCTGGTGCTGCTGGTGGGAATGCCCTACATCTTCATGGCGGCGTATCATCGCGCGATGGTCGAGACGGGACGCGAATATAATCCGACGAACGCTCTCCCCCCGACTCTGGACGGCGCACAGAGCTACATGACCATAGGCGGACTGACCCCCGATGACATGCAGGCGCTGGCGTGTCTGGACGCGCGCGTGCAGGGAGAGGACGTGCTGGTGGTGCAGGCGGTCGGTGGGTCTTACAATGGCGCGTTTGGCACGGCGGGGACGCTCAAGGGCATACCGGTCATGTTCAACTGGTACGGTCACGAGAATCAGTGGCGTGGCGACGCGCTCGCTGGTTTGGTCGGCAATCGACTGGGTGACATCGATCTGATCTACACCGACCCTACCTGGAACAGCACCCGCAACATCCTGAGTCAGTACAACGTCGATTACATCGTGGTCGGCACTGCCGAGCGGCGGCTCTACAACGAGCGTTTGATCGGTGCCGAGGTCAAGCTGCGCGATTATCTGGAAGTCGTCTGCGAATTCGGCGCGACGCGAATTTATCGGGTCTCGGAAAATGCGCTCGCGCTGTCGCGTGACGCGGCACAAGGGCAGGGGTAGGACGATGACATTCGGAAACACGATCGATACAGACATGGCGCCGGAGTCTGTGCCATCTGCCCCATGGATCAACGAGACGACGAACGACGAGACGACTCGCGGCGCAGCGCGATCACGCACGGGTGTGCGCGTCGAGGTGATTGTCTACGCTCTGCTGTTCACCCTGGTCGTGCTGCTGCGGCTCGGAGAGCTGGACACCGTGCCGATGACCGGGTTTGAAACGCGCCAGGCGCTCGCTGCCTATCGTGCTGTGCTGTCCAACGCTGCACCCGCCGAACGCTACGAGGCAGACAGCGCGATCGTTTTTCTGGTACAGGCGACCAGCTTCGCGCTGTTCGGCGCGTCGGAGATCAGCGCGCGGCTGTTGACCGCGCTGGCGGGCGCGACATTGGTGTTATCGCCGCTGCTGTTTCAGCGTCAGATAGGGAAGGGGCGGGCGCTGATCCTGGCGCTGCTGCTGGCATTTTCGCCGACCCTGCTGATCGGATCACGCGAGTCGGCGTCGGTGGTGTGGGCGGGCTTGTTCGCAGTCGGTCTGCTGTGGACGCTGCTGGGGTGGAATCGGGCGCGTCTCGCCTGTGAACCCGCGACCGGGCGCGCGGTCGCGGCAGGATTGTGCGGTGCGGCGCTGATAGCGCTGTGCGGCGCCAGCGGGATCGTATTGGCGCTGATCGTATTTACGGCGCTGCTGGCTACTTCGCTGACCGGACGCGCCGACGACGTGCCGATCGACCTGCCTATTCCCTTAGAGCGGGCACAAACCGCGATGACCCGCACGCCGATCGCGCTGGAAATTGCGCGGGCGTTTCCCTGGGGGACGGTGCTGCCTGGCGCGCTGGTGATGGTATTCGGCGCGGCGACGGGCTTTCTGCTGTATCCGGCGGGATTGAGTGCGATCGGAAATGCTTTCGCCACCGTACCGAGCTGGATTAGCTCTGACAACGCGACCACGAGTACGCTGATCGTCTCGCTGTTCTACGAGCCGCACCTGTGGTTGCTCGGAGTCGTCGCGCTACTGATCATGATCCGTCGCCCGACCACGCTGATCGACCGCTTTTTCATGATAGCGGCGATCGTGGCGGCGATCGCGGCAGTGCTGTTCGGCGGCGCGCCTGCCGCCAACGCGCTCTGGCTGACGCTGCCATTGGCGGCACTAGCATCGGGGACGATCGCGTCGTGCTTTGTGCCTGACGACAATCCGATCTTCGCGCCGCCGCCCGCATGGGGACGGTGGGTGGTCGGCTTGGGCATCATCGGTACGCTGTCGGTATTCACGGTGGCACTGCAGGCGGTGGCGCGGGCGATGGTGATGGCAGGTGACGGTTTGTTGAGCAACGTGACCTTTCCGGGGGCGTCGCTGGTGCTGCTGCTGGTCTCGACTATGTTCATCGTGATTGGCTTTTTTCTGTTTGCCAGCCTGTGGGGGACACGCACCACCTGGCAGGGGATCGGCGTTGGCATCGCGTTGTTTTTCGGCGTCACGTCGCTGGGGAGTGGCTGGGCGATTGCCGTGACCGACGCCGATCAGCCCGCACAGATATGGCGCAGCGAGACGACCAGCCGGGATACCCTTCTGCTGCGTGCGACTCTGTTGGATGTGATCGACCGCGAGGCGCGCGGCTTTACCGAGCTGCCCGTATTTGCGCTGGTGCCGGAAGATGGGGTGGTTGCCTGGGTGCTGCGCGATTTTCACCAGACGCGCTTCATCGACGACCCGCGTGAGGCGGTCGGAGAGCAGGTAGTGCTGCTGTCGGCGGACAACCCCACGCCCGATTTGGGCACCGCTTATGTCGGACAGGACTTCACCGTCGCACAGACCTATACTGCCAACGGCTACCTGATCGACTTTCCGGCGTGGTGGACACAGCGCACCGTGCGCACGCCTGTGAGCAGTCGCAGTCGTACCGTGCTGTGGCTGCGTCAGGACGTGTATGACGGAATCACCACCGAACAATGAGGACTTGCTATGGCGCACGTGTACCATAACGCATGATGACCGACTCGCATTCGACCTCCACCCCCATCGAGCCGATCGATGCCCTGATCACCCGTGCCGTCGCGGGCGATCAGGGCGCGTTCGCCGCGCTCTATGATCGTCTGGCGCCAGCTGTGTATCGGCTGTGCTACAGCGTGCTGCTGCACCGCGAAGACGCCGAAGATGTGATGCAGGAGGCGTTCGTGTACGCCTTTCGCAACCTGCGCTGTTTTGATCCGGCGAAGTCGGCTTTCAAGACATGGCTGTTCACGATCGCCATCAGCCGATGCCGCAATCAGCGCCGCCGCTTTACCCCGCCGCTGCTGGACATCACCGAGGCGATCGGCGCCGCGCTGGTCTCTCCGCGTGACGAGCAGCCAGAGACGGCATATGCGCACGCCAGCGCCAGACAATCGCTGGAGGTGGCGCTGCGACGGCTGCCGTCGCGTCTGCGCGAGGCGGTGGTGCTGCGTTACGGACATGGGCTGACCTACCGTGAGATCGCTGAAGTGATGGTGTGTCCGCAGAAGACCGCTGAAAGTCGGGTGCGGCTGGCACATGAGGCGCTGCGCGGGCTGCTGCCGAGCGCGCAGGGGCTGCTGGAAGAATTAGCGATCTGACACCCGAAACGAGCTGGAAAAGATTGAATACTAAGGTGCGAAGTGATGAAGGAAAGAGCGATGCGTGAGCAAGAGCGAATGATCTGGTGCGACGAGGTGCGGCACGATCTGACCGCATTTGCGCATCACGAGCTGATGGGTGTGCGCCGGACGCGGGTCGCGCGGCATCTGGCGACGTGCGCGGGGTGCGATGATGTCTATCGTCAGGTCACGCTGCTGGCGCGCGAACTGCACGCGACAACGCCGCTGATCGGCGCGGAGACGCGCGCGTTTGGGCGGATGTGGCAGTCGATCGCGGCGCAGATCGTCCACGCACCGCGTCCGCGCGTGAGTGCGCCCCAGCTGGCGACGGGTACGGTCGCGCTGACGATGGCGATCGTGTTCGCGCTGGTGTGGGCGCCGCAAGGGGTGCGTATGGCGCCGCCGACGCAGCCCACCGCGGTCAGAGGGGCGGACGACGGTACGCCGATCGCTATGATCTTCGCAGAGACCGATGACAGTATCGCCACCGAATCGCGCGATCAGGACGGCACCGCGACCCCGACGCCGAGTCTGCAAAGCAATTACGCCCCGACCCCCAACGCAACCGAGGCATCCTGAATGGGGAATGACGTAACAGGCGCACGGTTTTACGCGCTTTATCTGGAATTTTAGAGCTTTGAACACGTAAACGCACGATCGAACGTAATGCACAATAACGAAAGATAAATTCCACCGATGGCGACGACCTTTCCTCAACGTGAACGGCGCGAAGGCGAACGTGCAGACTCAGGCAGCGCGCTGTCGCGCCTGATGACCAGCGAAGTCCGCCTCAACTGGTACACGATCGCAATCATCCTGATTTTCGCCCTGGCGGTCTTCAGCCGCTTTGCCGGGCTGGGCGATCGCGTGATGAGCCACGACGAAAGCCTGCACACCTATTACTCGTGGCGGCTCTACGACGCGGGCGACTTCCAGCACACCCCGCTGATGCACGGACCGATCCTGTTTCATGCGACGGCGTTTTTCTACTTCATCTTTGGCGACAACGACTTTACCGCGCGCATCTATACCGCCCTGCTGGGCGTGATGATGGTGCTGATGCCGCTGCTGTTCCGCCGCTGGATCGGCAGGTATGGCGCGCTCCTGGCTGCTGTGATGATCCTGGTGTCGCCACTGCTGCTGTACTATCACCGTTATATCCGCGAGGACACCCCGGCGATCGTATCGGCGCTGCTGATGATCTGGGCGATGTTCATGTATCTGGATGGGGGTGATCGGGTGCGGCGTAAAGCGCGCTGGCTGTATCTGTTCGCCGGGGCGATGCTGTGGAATTTCGGCACCAAAGAAACCTCGTTCATGTATATCGCCATTTTTGGAGCGTTCTTCACGGTCTATTGGCTGGCGCGCGTGCTGCAATACCTCAGAAAGCGTCCGGTGCGCATCGGGCTGAATATGACCTACGTGGGCATCACGCTCGGCGTGGTGGTATCGCTGTTCATGATCACTGTCTTCAGCATCGCGCTCTACAACATGCCCTCGCTCGAAGAGCGTCTGACCTACCTGGGACAGGGTGTGAGCGGCTTGTTGGGCGGGACGGTCGATCCGACTTTCAACGCCTACGATTTCAATGTCTTCGTCACCTGGACGCTGCTGGTCATCGTGGTGCTGCTGCTGATCGTGTTTGCGACGGCGATCTATGCCACGACACGCCGACGCGGACGGTTCAACCTGGGGCGCGTGTTTGCGGTGCTGGCACTGACGCTGGCGATGACTACCATCCTGATCGCCATCGAGGAATACACCCAGCAGCCGTCGCGCACGCTGCCCGCTGGCGCCGAGGATGTGGTCGCAGTCGAGTCGTCGGCTTACCGCTGGACTCCGGTGGTAGCGACGTTCGCGCTGGCATTCGTGGTGGTCGGCGTGATGGTGTACACGCGGTCGGGTGACTGGTGGCGCAAGCTGCTGCACCGCTTTCCGGAACTGGATGTTCTGATTTTGATGGGTGCACTGGTGCTGCCCTGGTTGTCACCGCTGATCACCACTATCGCGGGCGGGACGCCCACCGACTATACCTCGGAAGGCATTCTGCGATCGACGATGGCGCTGATCCCATGCGCGATCATCTCGATCGCGGTCGGCTTGGCGTGGAACCCGAAACGCTTCGTCATCGCCGCGCTCGTATTTCACATCCCATTCGCTTTTTTCTTCACGACCATGTTCACCAACCCGGTGGGTCTGGCGTCGGGGATG
Organism: Anaerolineae bacterium; assembly: GCA_034437395.1. GTDB lineage: Bacteria > Chloroflexota > Anaerolineae > Aggregatilineales > Phototrophicaceae > Flexifilum. Next base: position 29,143 of record DAOTUN010000081.1, read on the forward strand.
GTCGGCAGTCTGGGTTACTGGCTCGAACAACAGGCTGTCAAGCGCGGGAGCCAGCCGCAGTATTACTACATGCTGGCGGTCATGCCGCCTTATGAATACCTGCCGATCATCGGCGCGTTTCTGGCGTCACTGGCGGGTCTGGTCACGCTGTGGCGCACCTCGATTCAGACGCCGCGTGCCGTCGATTCGGATGTGATGCAGCTCAGCTCATCGACCGAGACCGATCCGCTTGCCACCGTTCCCGCCCGCGCCGCACCCGTCGAAAGCGACAATTTTGGTTTCCCGGATGATGTGCTGTCCGATGAAACGGTGCCGCACGAGTACGTTGCCGACGAAACACCGTCAGACACGCTGTTGACCGCGCCGCTCCCTGAGATGGTTTCCCGCCCGATCGGACGCCCGATCACCGACCCCAACTGGGTCAAACGACCATCGTTCATCCTGTTCGCCGGATGGTGGGCGGCGCTGATGTTCCTGGCGCTGACGCTGGCGGGCGAAAAAATGCCCTGGCTCGGCACCCATATGACCGTGCCGCTGATCTTCATGACGGCGTGGTATTTTAACCCGGTGTTCGAGCGGATCGACTGGAAGGTGTTCGCGCGGCGCGGCTGGCTGTTCATGCTGCTGATCCCGCTGTTGGCGATCGCGGTGGTGCAGGGCGTCATCCCGTTCCTGACCGGGCGGACGCCCTTCGGGGGTCTGGAGGCGACGCAGCAGCAGCGGATGAACGAGTGGTTCGGCATTGTCGCATTCGGCGCGCTGATCCTGTATCTGATTATTCGGGTGATCGGCACCACCTCGTGGGCACATTTCCGGCGCATGTTCGGAGTGGCAGTCTTCATTGGGCTGGCGGTGCTGACCACGCGCCATGCGTGGCTGGCGTCGTTCATCAATTACGACCTGGCGAAAGAGAATCTGGTCTACGCCCACGCCGCGCCCGGTATCAAGAAGATGATGACCCAGCTCGAGGAGATCAGCCAGCGCACGACCGACGGATTGAATGTCAATTTCGCCTGGGGCGGTAATGCCTGGCCCGTATCATGGTATTTCCGCGACCTGCCGAACGCACGATTCTTCGCGGAAAACCCGTCACCAGGCACGATCGGCGACGCGGTCGCGGTCTATGCCAGCGACGATATTCGTTCGCGGGTCGAGCCGCTGCTGGAGGATCGCTTCTATCGTTTCGAGTATGTGCGCATGTGGTGGCCCGACCAGGATTATTTTTACCTGAACGGACAGCGTGTCAATAACGCGCTCGATCTCAGCGCCGAAAATACCAATGCTGGCATGATCCGCGAAGGGCTGTTCAACATCTGGTGGGATCGGGATTACACCAAATATGGCGAAGCGGTCGGACGCAACTACGATCTGCAAAATTGGCCCGTCTCGGAAAAGATGCACTTCTACGTGCGTAAAGATGTGGCGGCGCAGGTGTGGAACCTGGGCACTGGCGAGGGCACTGTCCTCAACCCGCTGGCAAATGTGCAGGTAAACGTGTGTACTGAAAACTGGCAGCAGCCCGCTGCGCTGGTGCAATTTGGCGCCGCGACGGGCACCACACTCAACCATCCGCTGGACATCAGTGTCGATGACGCACTCAATCGCGTCTATGTCGCGGAAGAATTCGCCAATCAGGTGAGTGTGTTCGATCGTGACGGCAATTTCATCGAGATCATCAACGCGGCGACCGAGTTCGACCAGCCGATGAACCGTCCCAATGGGGTGGCGGTGGCGAATGACAGCACGCTTTACGTCGCGGACACCTGGAATTTCCGCATTCGCGCGCTCGACCCCGCTGGACAGAATTTGTTCGGGTGGGGACAGTCGGGCACGTTTGGGGCGGCGGCGCCTGTCGAGCCGATGGATGCATTCTGGGGTCCGCGTGATGTCGCGCTCGACGCCAACGACAACGCTTATATCAGCGATACAGGCAACAAACGGGTGCGCGTGTACGATCGCAATGGCAATTGGCTGCGCGACATTGGATCGGCGGGGACGGCGCTCGGTCAGTTGGACGAGCCGAGTGGATTGGCGGTCTCGTCCGACGGCAAGCTGTATGTCGCGGACACCTGGAATCGCCGGGTGTCGGTGTTCGCACTCGACGGCACTCCCTTGTACTCGTTTCCGGTACGGGCATGGTTCGAAGACCTGGGCAATCGTCCGTATCTGGCGCTGGATGAGTCGCGCAACCTGATCTACGTGACCGACCCGGACGCCGGGCGCGTCCTGGTGTTCGACACACTCGGCACCTGCATCGGTGCCTTTGGTCAGCCGACGGACACGCCGACGGAGTTGACGCAGTTCGATACAGCGGTCGGGATCGCCACCGATGGCGATGGTAATGTCTATGTGAGCGATCCAGGTGCCGGGCGGGTGCTGAAGTTCGCCCCGTTCGTGCAGGAGCCGGTGACGCTGGCAGCGGATGGTCAGGCGGTCGGCGCCGACGTGGTGGAAGACGTGGTGGTTGAGAGTCCGCTGCTGGAGATCATCGAGATCACGGCGGAGGTGACGGGGGAGCCGGCGGGGTAGTGGACAGGATGGGATAGAAAAACCGCCCCCGACACGGAGTCGGGGGCGGTCACAGGGAAATTGTTGGTCTTTTCAATCATGATGGTAGAGTGCGCGCCGCTGTCTGGACCGACGCACTCTTGCCAGCTTCAATCTTCCTTCGGCAGCCGATACCCCAGCCGCTTCAACAAATTCTCGTCTTCACGCCAGTTCTTCAGCACCTTGACGTGCAGCTCCAAAAAGACCTTGACCTCCAGCAGCGTCTCCAGCTCGACGCGCGCCGCCGCCCCGATCTGCTTGATCATGTCGCCGTTCTTGCCGATGACGATCCCCTTTTGCGAGTCGCGCTCGACGTAGATCACCGCGCTGATGTAGTGCAGCGACTCGCTGCGTTCTTTATAGCTCTCGATCTCGACCGCGACTGAGTACGGCACCTCTTCATCGGTCGCCAGCATGATCTTTTCGCGGATCACCTCCGACGCGATGAAGCGCATGTTGAGATCGCTGACCTGATCGACCGGGTAGTAACGCGGACCGCGCGGCATCAGCGTCAGCAGCAGGTCAAACAGCGCGATGACATTTTCGCCCTGCATGGCGCTGATCAGGATCGTGTGTTCGGCAGGGATCAACGCCTGGAATTCCGCCGTGCGCGCCGCGCGGGTTTCCGGTGCCAGCAGATCGACCTTGTTCAATGCCAGCACCACCGAGGCACTGCCCATCAGCCGTCCGACCGTCTCCGCCAGATAGGTGTCGCGGCGCTGTGGCGCCTCGGACGCATCGACCAGCACCAGAATGGCGTCGGCTTCGCGGAAGGCGGTCTGCGCGACCTGTACCATGAATTCGCCCAGCTTGTGCTGCGGTGCATGCAGTCCGGGCGTGTCGATCAGCAGGATTTGTCCGCGATGGTCGGTCATGATCCCAAGCTGACGACGGCGCGTAGTTTGCGGCTTAGGGCTGACGATGGCGATCTTTTGCGCCAGCAGTCGATTGATCAGGGTCGATTTGCCGACATTCGGGGCGCCGACGATCGCCACCACACCTGATTTGTGACCGGGGGGGAGATCATCGCTGAATATGTCGTCGAGGGCGTGTTCGTCGGGCATCAATGTCCACCTGCGGGCAGCGCGGCGGGGTGTTCGCCGCCGGGCAGGGCGGCGGTCGTCATGCCGTCCGGCAGCAGCACCGCTTCAGCCGGCTCGTCATGAGCGGGTTCATCATGGTGCGCGTGTCCGGTGTAATTGGCGACGTTGATGTCGTCGAAATGATCGAATGGGCGTGTATAGGCGATCCACGCGCCGATCCCGGCGACCAGCAGCAGCACGCCCGCGATGAAGAGCGTCCCGACCAGACCACCAGCGGCGGCATCCGCGTTGACCACGCCGATCCCCAGCGCGACCATCATCAGTACGAGTCCGCCTCCCGCCGCCAGCGATAGTCCAAAGGGGATAGGTTGACTCGATGGGTGTCCGTGTGTGTCCACGAATGGCGCTCCTCTTACAATGGCTGTGTGCGATCAGAATGTCCGTTATTGTGCCGCCGTGCCGGGCATACGTCAACCGCAAGGGTGTGAGGCGCCGGGCTGTCAAAACCCGCATGGATGAAAATCGGATAGCTTTGGACAGATCGCACACTTTAGAATGGCGTCTGTTTGTGCGTTTTTGCAAAGGAGGCGTCGTTCTGGCGTATAATCATCGGCACGGACAGCCACATTGTACAAGGACAATCTGTTGGTCATGCGACTCCTGCTCATCCGTCATGGGCAAACTGAATGGAACAGCGAAGGACGCTGGCAGGGCACCATCGACACGCCCCTGAGCGCGATCGGCATTACCCAAGCGGAAGCACTGGCGGCATATCTGCAAGCGAACGAACCCGGTATCGTCGCTGTGTACAGCAGCCTGCTCCAGCGCGCGAAGGTGACAGCCCAGATCGTCGCGGACGCGCTCGGCGTCGCGGTACATCATGACGCGCGGCTGCAAGAAATTCATCTCGGCGCGTTTCAGGGCTTGACCACGCAAGAGATGGACGAGCGTTACCCGACCGAGTTTGCGGAGATGCACAAGGGGGAACTGGCTTTCACATTTCCTGAAGGCGAGTCGCGCCAGATGTTGTACGACCGTGCCCATGCCGTCATGCACGACATCCGCACCGCCCATCCCGATCAGACGATCGCTGTCGTCACCCATGCGGGCGTGAAGCGGATGATCATGCGTCGGCTGATGGGTGACGAAGTGAGCAAGCAGGTGCCCTCGATCGGCAATACCTCGCTGACGATTCTGGAGTCCGACCCCGACTCGGAATTCGGCTGGCATCTGATGCTGGCGGCATCGACGGCACACCTCGCAGCGGCAGCGGGCTCGGCAGGGGACAGCTTGTGACAAAGATAACGAGATGACAGGGCATACGTCACGCGCGAGCACAGATCACGCGCGGTATAGTCCAGATATGATGTTCTTAGAGAGGCTCAGGAGATCAACATGACTCTGACACATGAAATACACGCAGTCGATCCGGACGGCATTCGTTTTCCGGCGGCGCTGCAAAGCGAACGGCTGAAGGCTTGGATCGTCGAAATGGTGGCGCTGTGCAAACCTGACGCGCTCGAATTTTGCGACGGCAGCACTGAGGAATATACGCGCCTGTGTGATCTGCTGGTCGAGAACGGTACGTTCGTGCGGCTGAACCCGGACAAGCGCCCAAACAGCTTTTTGGCGCGATCGAATGCTTCCGATGTGGCGCGCGTGGAAAATCGCACCTTCATTTGCAGCCTGAACAAGGATGACGCCGGTCCGACCAATAATTGGGTCAATCCGCGCGAGATGCACGAGACGCTCGATACCCTGTTCGACGGCTGTATGCGTGGGCGGACGATGTACGTGGTGCCGTTCTCGATGGGACCGCTCGGATCGCCGATCGCCTCCATTGGCGTCGAGATCACCGACTCGGCATATGTGGTCACCAACATGCAGATCATGACGCGCATGGGTGAGCGAGTCCTGCACACCCTGGGCGAGAGCGACAATTTCGTGCCCTGTATGCACTCGGTCGGGATGCCGCTGGCGCCGGGGCAGGCGGACATCGCCTGGCCGTGCGAACCGGACGTGAACCACAAGTACATCGTGCATTTTCCTGAAGAACGCGCGATCTGGTCGTATGGCAGCGGCTATGGTGGCAATGCGCTGCTCGGCAAGAAATGCCTGGCGCTGCGTATCGCGTCGGTGATCGGGCGGGACGAGGGCTGGCTGGCGGAACACATGCTGATCCTGGGCGTGCAAGACCCCAATGGCAAAAAGACCTATGTCGCGGCTGCCTTTCCGAGCGCGTGCGGCAAGACCAACTTCGCCATGCTGGTCCCGCCGCCGGAGATTGAGGGATGGAAGGTGACGACCATCGGGGACGATATCGCCTGGATCAAACCGGGTACGGACGGTCGGCTGTATGCCATCAACCCGGAAGCCGGATTTTTTGGCGTCGCGCCGGGCACCTCCTACAAGACCAATCCGAACGCGATGGAGACGCTGCGCGCCAATGTGATCTATACCAATGTCGCGCTGACCGACGATGGCGACATCTGGTGGGAGGGCATGGACGGCGACGCGCCCGCGCATGCGATCGACTGGCAGGGCAACGATTGGACGCCCGACAGCGGACGCAAAGCCGCGCATCCCAATTCGCGCTTCACCGCCCCGGCGAGTCAGTGTCCGAGCATCGACCCGGAATGGGAAAATCCGGCGGGCGTGCCGATCAAAGCCTTCATCTTTGGTGGACGCCGCGCGACTACCATTCCGCTGGTCTATCAGGCGTTCAACTGGTCGTTTGGCGTGTATATTGGCGCGACGATGGGGTCGGAGGTGACAGCGGCGGCGCTCGACACCACGTCCGGCGTGCGCCGCGATCCGATGGCGATGCTGCCCTTCATCGGCTACCACATGGCGAGCTACTTCAATCACTGGTTGAGCATCGGGCGTCGGATCACCGACCCGCCGCGTGTGTTCAGTGTTAATTGGTTCCGCAAGGATGCCGACGGCAAATATCTGTGGCCCGGCTATGGCGAGAATATGCGCGTGCTGAAGTGGATCGTTGAGCGCGTGAATGGACAAAAACGCGGTGTCGAGGGACCGATCGGCTACATGCCGCGCTACAGTGACATCGACTGGCGCGGGCTGGATTTCACCGAGGCGCAGTTTCAGGCGCTGATGGCGATCGACCGCAGCGATTGGGAGCGCGAGCTGCTGCTGCATGAAGAGCTGTTCATGAAGCTGTCCAATCGGCTGCCACACGAGCTGATCGCCCTGCGCCGTCTGATCCAGAGCAACCTGTGGCGCTCGCCCGAACACTGGGACGTCGGCACCGACAACTCGTAGGCGATCGTCCCTACATGGTGCGCGCGCGCGGTGTTATCCTTACGGGTAATCGTACTTTTTTTCACCAAACATGGAGTAACCCATTATGGCTCGTAGTAAAGTGACGATCGTCGGCGCGGGCAATGTCGGTGCGACCTGTGCCCACTGGATCGCCAGCCGCGAGATCGCCGATGTAGTGTTGATCGACATCGCGGGCGACCCGCCCGGCAGCCTGGCAAAGGGCAAGGCGCTCGATCTGTTCGAGTCGGCGCCGGTGATGAAATTTGATCTGAACATGACCGGGGGCAGCGATTACGCCCTGACCGCCGGGTCGGACGTGGTAGTGATCACGGCGGGTGTGCCGCGCCGCAAAAAGCCGGACGGCACCTTTCCCAGCCGTGACGAACTGGTCAAGACCAATCAGGAGATCGTCGGCTCGGTAGCGCGTCAGGTGGCGCAGCACTCGCCGAATGCGATCGTGATTGTCGTGTCCAATCCGCTCGACGCGATGTGCCATGTCGCGCTGCAGGAGACCGGCTTCCCAGCCAACCGCGTCATCGGTCAGGCGGGTTCGCTGGACACCGCGCGCTACAAGGCATTTCTGGCGATGGAATTAGGGGTGAGCGTGCGCGACATTCACGGCATCGTCCTGGGTGGTCACGGTGACGAGATGGTGCCGCTGCCTCGCCATACCAGCATCGCCGGTATTCCGGTGCGCGAGCTGATCGACGAGGACAAACTGCAGGCGATCATCGCCCGCACCCGCAAGGGCGGCGGCGAGATCGTCGGCTTGATCGGTGTGAGCGCCTGGTACGCCCCGGCTGCGGGCACGGTAGAAATGATCGAGGCGATCGTGCGCGATCAGAAGCGCGTGATTCCGAGCGCGGTGCTGACCAACGGCGAATACGGCTACAGCGGTATCTATCTCGGACTGCCGGTGATCCTGGGTGCGGGCGGCGTCGAGAAGATCATCCAGATGGAATTGAACGACGAAGAGAAGGCGATGCTGGAAGTCAGCGCCAACGCCGTTAAGTCGGTAGTGGGCGTGCTGGGGTATTAAGCGACGACCAAAAACAAACCCAAAGGGCGTCGGGTCGCATATTCAGTGAATCCTGCAAGGCGCGTGTTGTAGGAATGCAATTGATGAATCCGCAAAGAAATCCATGATTCACTGAATATAGCGAACCACTGCAAGAGAAGCAGCTTCTCGCTTCTCTTGCAGCTATCAAGCCGCTATCGCATGGAGCGCAAATCATGGTGCAGTTGGTGATCACCGATCAGCGGGTGATACAGGCATTGAATGCGCTGGCGGCAGAAAAAGGAATGTCTGTCGAACAGATTCTTCTGGAAACCGTCTATAAACGGGAAGCCGTAATCCCCGCCGTAGATGCGGATGAGCCATACATCGATCCGCTCATCAAGATGGCTGAGTTCATCGAAAGGGAATTAGGCGATATACCTATCACTGATACCTGAAGTCGCCCTGGCAGAGATGGCTTATTTGTTTAGATGGGAAAGAGAATTTGGCGATCTCTCCTACTCCAAACATTACAATTATTCCAACCCAGGCTAATTTCTTTAACCCCAGACGATCTGAACCGGGCATCGACGATTGCCACAATGTACAAGCGATTCGATTTTGTGGACTGCTGCATCATGGCACAGGCAGAGTGGCTGAACATCACGCACGCCTGCACGCTGGACATGCGCGACTTTGCCCACTTCCGCCCGTGCCATGTCGATCATCTGACGTTACTCCCCGCGATGGACGGCGACCCCGCCGTTAGCTGACTGCTACCATCCGATACGGCTCAAAATCGCCATGGGGCGGGGTCATTCGCCCGCCAGCAGCCACCCCCCATACACCAATTTCCAATGACCATCGTGTTTTTCCAGGATGCGGGTTTCATGACTCAGACCCGGCATATCCATATCTGGTTCATTGGTATCCGCCCCATACTGTTCAAACGTCACCCACGCCATGTGCTCGCTGGTGCGAATATGGACATGTTCGCGCCGCACCTGTGCCGCCTGGGGCTGTGGGATTGGGTTGCTCTTCATCAGACGGCGAATCTGATCGCTCAGGGACTCCCATCCCTCGGTAATTCGGATGCCGCCGCGTGCCCACCAGCCTGCCATCCGAATCGCAGGCGTTTGCAGCCAGCAGTCTGCCCAGGCTTGATAATCCTTCATCCAGAAAGCCGTCGTTTCGGCGGTGATCACGTCCATCACGTTCTGCGCCTCGTCGTGCTGGCTGTTTGTCATGAGAATTGTCCTTGCTCCGAGGAACAGAAAAATAAAACACAATAAACTACGAATACACGAAAGACGCAAAGATATTCTTCACTAGGACAGGCACGATCTGGTTTAGTGAGAAAGGATCACCAGCCTTCTACCGAGGCACTTGCAGCGCTGACGGCAATACCATAACGGGTGATCGGGTATACCCTTATGGTATTGGGTATTCATCGGGTTCTACTCGCATAAAGTAAAACTTGCTGTGAAGCGGACGGGCGCTGGCATACGGGCGATGGGGACGTGGCTTGAACGATGACATCATCATGGCAGCGCGACTCGGCACAGTTCCGCCCGCGCTACACCGATCACCTCACATGACTCCCCGCAATGGATGAACACTCCGCGCCGTAGGGTCGGCGTCAGCGAGTCGGCGTCGAGCGCGCATGTTGCCGCAGGGCACCATTGGCATATCCTCATGATGTTGGCGCATTTGAAGCGCTCACAGGTTCAGGAGGTGAAGCCATGATTCGTCGTTTGTTCGCCGCCGTGCTGGTCGTCGTGCTGTTTGCCATCGGCACACCGTCGTCAGCCCAGACCGTTTCTCTGCCATTCCGCGTCTACCTTGCTTTTGAAGATGGACCCACCGACGCTTATACCCCCGATATTCTGGATACGCTGGCGGCGTTTGGCGCTCGTGCCACGTTCGTGATCGCGGGCGGTCAAATCGCTGGACATGAGGCGATCTTACAGCGCGAGGTGCGTGAGGGACACGCCCTGATCAACCATTTGTGGGAGGAACCAGGCGTGTATGCAGGTGCGCCCGATCAACCAGTGATCGACTCGTATGTCCGCACCGAAGCTGCAATACGTGCCGCGTTAGGCGATCAACTGTCCAGCTACGATGCCCAAACAAAGATGTACTGGCAGCCGGGTGGCGCCGCGCAGCCGCTCCCCTTCATCGAGGGTGTGCAGGTGATTACGTATAATTGGAACGTCAACAGCGACGACTGCGGATGGGCTATGCCCGCCGACCTCGACCTGAATACGATCGCATTCGATCAGGCGGTGGTGCAAAACGTGCTGGGTGAGTCTGTCTCGGTGGGCAGCTTTCACAGCCCATACAATGTGTACGATTACGGCGACGGTGTGATCATCATCTTCCACGATCTCAATCGTGTCACCGGACGGGTGCTGCCCGTGATTTTGAGCGAATTGAGCGCAGCTGGCGCGACCTTCGAGGCGCTCCCCCGTCCCTGGGATCAGGTTAACACGATGCCCGTCCGTCTGGGTGCGCCGCCTATCGAGAGCGGACAGGGGGTCGAGGGCTTCACCCTGGGCGCGCTGACGACCGAGATTGCGCGTCTGCGCGCCGCACCGGGATTGGATGCACCTATCCTGACGAGCGTGCCAGCCGAAACCGACCTGATCGCCGTCGGTCGGTCGCCGGGGTGGATCGAAGTCAGTTACGAAGGTGTAAGCGCGTGGATCGCGCGCGATCTGGTCACGATGCGTGGCGCGATCCCCAATTTGCCGCTGCGCCCGCTGTCAGGATAGGGCACAAACGCGCACATACGCCAGCTACCACCCAGCCGCCGTCCTGTTCGCGGCGATCTGGCGAATGTGCGCGCCGCCGTGTTCCGCATAGCTCGTCAGTGCGTCGGACAGGCTGACATTGCGCTCTTGTTCCGGGTGGAAATAGGCGCGCTCAAAGTCGGCATCGCTCATCCGCTCCAGCACGTACACGAGGCGCTGGTGTAACCCGCGCAGGATCGCCAGCGACGGCGCCAGCGGCAGATCGCGCGAGTCGGCTATATTGGCAAAGGCATCCTGATCGTAGGGTTTGACGCGCGGGATGTCCTCGGTCAGGGTGAGCTTGATGCGGAAAAACGCTTGTGAATGGGAGTCCGCCAGATGATGCACAATCTGACGCGCGCTCCAGGCATCGGCGGCGGGCTGATAGTCGAGCTGATCGTTCGTCCATCCGTCGATGGCGGCTTCGAGCAGGTCGGGAAGGTCGCGCAGCGCCTCGATCTGGACGCGGCGGGTCTCAGGCGTAGTCATACGGGTCTTTCCTTCGCTATAATGAGTGCATTGAGCGGCACAAGTGAACCACAACCATACATGATGCGCCAATTCATCCAATTTGTCACGGTGATGGTCTTATGCTTCAGTTTGAGCGCGATGGCGCAGGAGCTGCCCTCGCCGTTCATGACCAGCGCGTTCGAGAATCTCAATGTCCGTGAGGGACCCGGCACAACCTATCTGACGGCGGCGCGATTGCGCACTGGCGTGCAGGTGCGGATCGTCGAGCGCAACAGCATCGGGACATGGGTGCGCGTGCAGCAGACCCTGGTAGACGGCACGCTGTTTCTGGACGGCTGGGTACTGAGTGGGCTGTTGACGCTGAACCCCGAGCTGCGTTTCAGCGAGGTGCCTGTGACGGCGCTCCCTGATGGACTGCCGGAAAATGCCGAGTCGCCGTCGCTGCGTCCGCTCTATGCTGTCCCTGTCATCCCCGCTGTCAGTCCCGATATGCGCGCGGTCTATCAGCGCGGCTTGGAAGGGCGCCAGTACACCCATGTGATCACCAAAATTGGAGACAGTGTGAGCGCCGATACGCTCTACCTGACCCCGATGAGTCGTCCAGGTGCCGACCTGGGCGCCTTCGATTACCTGCGCGACTCGCTGAACTTTTTTGGCGCCTCGACCCAGGTCGAGAGCGTGGCGGCGCGTCTGGGCATGAACAGCTACGCGGTATTCGACCCGATGTGGGCGAACAGTGATCTGTGCCAACAGGGTGAGTCGCCCCTGATCTGCGAACTGCGCCGCAAAAAACCGAGCGTGGCGCTGATCATGTTCGGCGGTAACGATGTGCTGCACATGGACGATGCCGAATACAGCGTGCAGATTCGCCGTCTGGTCGATGAGACGCTGGCAGAAGGGGTGATCCCGGTGCTGTCCACTTTCAGCGCGCATCCAAACCTGCCTCTGTGGGGACAGTCGATCGCCTTCAATACGCGCCTGGTCGAGATCGCGGCGGAATATCAGATTCCGCTGATCAATCTGTGGCTTGCCGCACGACCCCTGTACGATTACGGCTTGGAGGCGGACGGCATCCACATGAAACACTGGGGCACCGAGACGCTGCGTCTCGACGACAGCTTTCCGGCGTATTCCGGGGCGGCGCTGCGTAATTTACTGGCGCTGCGGATGTTGGACGAGATACGACGGACGGTGTTTCTGGATGCGACCGCGATCGGATGAATTATGGGCGAGGAAAAGACTCGATGAACGCTAAAATGAACGCTGGATGGATAATCGGCATGTGCGCGCTGGCAGTGCTGCTGGCGGGATGCGGCGGTGGCGAGCCGATCAGCGACCCGGCGGACGTGGCGCAGCGCTATATGACGGCAAAAGCGGCAGGGGACGGCGACACGATCCGATCGCTGTTGTGCGCCGAACGCGAAGCGACATGGGAGTCCGAAGCGGCGTCATTCGGCAATGTCGATGCGCGGATTGAAGATGCGGTCTGCACGCGCCAGGGCGACAGCGAGATCGTGAGCTGCACTGGGGCGATCGTCGCGGTCTACGGTCTCGATACCAATTCGTTTCCGTTGGCGTCCTACCAGATGACGCTGGAAGACGGCGAGTACAAATGGTGCGGTGAGGCGTCGTGATCCGTCGTCTGGTCACACGCGAAAATGCCATCGCCGTCGCGCTGTGCGCGCTTATCCTTGGGCTGATCGTGCTGACGACCGACAGCGCGCCAACGTGGATATACCAGGGATTCTAGCCGCGTGAGCTTCGATCTGAGCGCGATCGCCGTCTTTGCCGCTGCCATCGGCGCGTATTGGCTGCTGCCCGCACGCACACGCGGGTGGGCGTTGCTGATCGGCGGGGGGGCGACGCTGTTTCTGCTTCAGCCGCGTTTACCGATTCGCTTTGCCGACTTTGTTTTGCCGACAGGCGCCGTAATGCTGACCGTCGCCGGGTGGTGGTGGACGCGCGCACCGAATCAACCAGCGACACGGCAGGACGTGCTGGCGGTGGCGATACTGGCAGGCACCGTGCTGCTGCTGGCGCTCAACCGTTACCTGCCTGGATCGGCGCGCCTCACGCCGTCACGTCCGCCGGACATGCTGACGCTGGTGATCGGGATCGGCGCCTCGACTCTGGCGCTCTACGGCGTGTGGCTGCTGACGCGGCGCATGGTGTCGCCAATGGCGCGTATCCGCCCGCTGCTACTGCTGATCGTCGCGCTGTTCGCGCTGCTCAAGACCGAGGTGCTGGCGATCGCGGTGGCCGGTGCCTGGCGTGGACTCGCCGGACAGGATGTGACGATCGCCTCGGCGCTCGACCTGAATTGGCTCGGCTTCAGCTATCTGGCGTTTCGCATCATCCACACGCTGATCGACCGCACCAGCGGCATCCTGCCGTCGTTGAGCTTGCATGCCTATGCTGCCTACGCGCTGTTTCCGCCGTCGCTGGTGGCGGGACCGATCGACCGCGCCGACCGCTTCGTCAAAGATTTCGACGCGCTGCCGATGCTGGCTCGCTTCGACGCCGACCGTTTCGCGCGCGGCGGGGCGCGTATAGCGATGGGTATTTTCAAGAAGTTCGTGATCGCGGACACGCTTTCGTTCGGGCTGTCTCTGAACGCGGTCAATGTCGATCAGGCGGTTGGCACCGGGGCGCTGTGGCTGCTGCTTTACGGATATGCGCTGCGATTGTTTTTCGACTTCAGCGGTTACAGCGACATCGCCATCGGACTCGGTATCTGGCTCGGCGTGAAGCTGCCTGAAAATTTCGACCGCCCGTATCTCAGGACGACGATCACCGCATTCTGGCAGAGCTGGCACAAGTCGCTGGGCGACTGGGCGCGCTTCTATGTGTTTTCGCCGCTGACACGCGCGATCCTGCGCCGCGAGCGCAAACCATCGTCGGCGGTAATCGTCGGCATCGGACACCTCGCCACCATGCTCACGATCGGGCTGTGGCACGGCGTCACGGTCAATTTTGCGATCTGGGGGCTGTGGCAGGCAGCCGGTTTGTACGCACATAAACGCTGGAGCGACTCGACTCGGAGGTGGTATCGCAAACTCAGTGAGACGCCAGGGCGCAAACGAGCGTGGACGCTGTTCGCATGGGCGATCACCTTTCACTACGTCGCGCTCGGCTGGGTCTGGTTCGCTCTGCCCGATGTAGGACAATCCATCCGTGCGCTTGGTCGGCTGTTGGGGATCGGCTGGTGACCTGGCGCGCGCTGGCACGGATTGCGCTTAAGACGGCGATTCTGTTCATACTCTGCAACCTGATATTCGTGTTCACCAACGGCATGACGATCGTGGAACGGCTGAGTCTGTACAACCTGGTTGTGCCGGGGCGCGCACGCCTTCCCTACGGCGAAAACCCAGCGGAGTCATATAATCTGAGTCTGGACAGCCTGCCGGCGATGCTGGCGTCGCACACAGTGGCGCGCCCAAAAGCGGCGGACGAGTATCGTGTGCTGCTGATCGGCGACTCCGGCATATGGGGTTGGCGACTGACCCCGGACGCGACGTTGAGCGCACAGCTCACCGCGCGCGATTTGCGGTCGGCGGACGGACGGCGGGTGGTCGTCTACAATCTGGCGTACCCGATCCAGGCGCTCATGAAAGACGCGCTCATCCTCGATGCGGCGCTGGCGCATCAACCCGATCTGGTAGTCTGGTTCGTCACGCTCGACGGTTTTCCGCTCGACAAGCAGACCTATCCGCCGCTGGTCGCGCGTAATGCAAAGGGTGTGCGCGCGCTGATTGCACAGTACGAGCTGCCGATCGACCCGCGCGATCCGGCGTTCGTCGATGCGCCGGGCGATCTGTTGGCGCGCTCGATCGTCGGGATGCGCCGTCCGCTGGCGGACTGGCTGCGTCTGCAATTGTATGGTGTCTCCTGGGCGCTGACCGGGATCGATCAGGCGATCGCGGCGGAATATGCACCGCTGGCGTCCGACCTCGACGCCGATCCTACCTGGAACGCGATCGCGGTGCCGCGCCCGCTCACCCCATCCGAGCTGGCGATCCCGGTGCTGGCGATGGGCGAGAAATTGACGCGGGCGGCGGGAGGGCGTATGGTGATCGTCAACGAACCGATCCACATCAGTCGGGGCGCCAACGCCGATGTGCGCTATAACAGTTGGTATCCGCGCTGGGCATACGACTCGTACCGCGAAGGGCTGGAACGGGCGTGCGGTGAACGCGCCTGGACCTGTCTCGATCTGTGGGACGCGGTGCCAGCCGATTATTTCACCGACTCACCGGTACATCTCTCACCCGACGGCACGGCGATCCTTGCCGATGCTTTGATCCCGATTATGATCCCGAAAGGTTGATCCGTGATGACTGAATCCGAGCTGCGCGCCGCGCTGCGCGACTACATCACCCGCGAACTGATCCGTGACGCTGCCTATCCCCTGCGCGACGACGAAGGCATCGTCAGCGGCGGACTGATAGACTCGTTCGCGCTGGCGGAATTGGGCGTATTCGTCGAGAAGACGTTCAACATCTACATCCCCGACCCCGATCTGACCGTCGCCACGATGGATAGGCTCGACCAGATCACCGCGCGCGTGCTGCGCGACCTGCCCAAATAACGCCATGCTCACCCTGGCGACTCGATCCTCCTATCGTACCGTCCTGGATACCGCTTTTCTGCGCGGCGGCGATCCGGGTGCGACTGCGATCGTGTATCTGAGCGCGACCGCAGAACCGATCGTGATCACGCGCGCTGCATTTCAACGACAGGTGCGCCGTTATGCGGCGGCGATGACCGCCCAAGGGGTGCGCGCGCGTGACCTGATCGTAATCGCGCATACGCAAAACCTGGAATGCATGGTCGCATTCTGGGGCGCGCTGCTGATCGACGCGGTGCCGTCGATGTTTCCGACCCTGACCGAAAAGCTCGATCCGCAGATTTATATGAACGGCATCACCGCACTGGTCGCCCGTGAGGGCGTGCGCGCTGTCTTTACCACCGACGATTTCGCGCCGCTGCTGCGTCCGCTGGTGACGTGCGCCGTGTATGGCACCTCCGATGTGCCGACCGATCTGTTCGATGACACGCCGATCGCCGCGCCCGATCCGGACGCGATCGCCTTTTTGCAGCACAGCAGTGGCACGACCGGCTTGCAAAAAGGGGTGGCGCTGTCGCATCGCGCGGTGCTGAACCACCTCGCCGGTTATGGCGATGCGATCGCCATCACGCCCGATGACGTGATCGTGAGCTGGCTGCCGTTGTATCACGATATGGGGCTGATCGCGGGCTTCATGATGCCGCTCATTCAGGGGATTCCGCTCGTGCTGATGTCGCCGTTCGAATGGGTGCGCGCCCCTGCCATGCTGTTACGCGCCATCGACGCCTACCGCGCGACGCTGTGCTGGCTGCCTAATTTCGCCTACAATCACTGCGCCCGGCGAATCCGCGAGCGCGATCTCGACGGATTGTCGATCGCGTCGATGCGGCTGTTCGTCAACACCTCGGAAAATGTCTCCGACGCTAGTCATCAACTGTTTTACGACCGTTTCGCCGCGATCGGCTGCACCCGCGCCATGCTCTCGACCAGCTACGGAATGGCGGAAAATGTGTTTGCGGTCTCGCAGACCCGCGCCGGGGAACTGCCCCGTGTCGAGACGATCGATCGTGATGCGCTGGAACATGAACGACGCGCGGTCGTCGTCGCGGCGGATCACCCGCGTGCCGTCGTCAGGACGGCGTGTGGCACGGCGATCGCGGGTACACAGATGCGCGTGATCGACCGCGACACGGGCGCGCTGTTGGGCGATCGTCAGGTGGGGGAATATGTCATCACCAGCGATTGTCTGCTGACTGAATACTACCGCCGACCCGACCTGAACCCGATTGACGCCGACGGCTGGTATCGCACCGGGGACATTGGCTATCTCGCTGACGGCTGCGTATATGTGAGCGGGCGCGTGAAAGACCTGATTATCAACGGCGGCAAGAATATCTTTCCGGGTGACATCGAGGCGATCGTGAACGAAGTCGAGGGTGTGTATCCGGGGCGCGTGGTCGCGTTTGGCGTCGATGACGTGCGCGAAGGGACTGAATTGGTGGCGGTAGTGGCGGAGGTGCGCGCTATGCAGGATGCCGAAACGCTGCACCGCATCAACGCCGACATTCGCCGGATCGTCTCGACGCGGGCGGGGGTGACCGCCAGCTACGTGCAGTTGGTGGACGACCGCTGGCTGATCAAGACATCGAGCGGCAAGATCGCCCGATCTGCTAACCGCGACAAGTGGCTGCGCGAGCGCGCGGAAGCGGGCGCATCATGATGCGCGCGGCGGCGATCTGCCTGATCGTGTTGAGCTTGCTCGCCACAGCAGCACAGACACAGGAGGACGATATGCGTGTGCGACTGTCGGATCGTGTCAGAGAACGAGTCGCCTCGATCGCGGCACGCGGACGAGCATCGGAGCTGGGCGCGGACACGTTCGCCAAAGTCGGCGACAGTCTCAGCGTCGCGGAACATTATCTGAAGCCGATAGCGCGTGATCTGGCGATCCTGGGCGACTATACCCAGCTGCGCAACGTGCTGACTGCCTACAGCGCCGAGTCCTACAGCCGGGCATCGCTCGCGACGGGCGTCGGCTGGACGAGCTATGTCGTGTTGCAAGCCGAATACGCTAATGCCGACGACTGCCGCCCGCACGAGTCGCCGCTGGCGTGCGAATATCGGATCATGCAGCCGTCGGTCGCGCTGATCCTGTTTGGATCGAACGATGTGGGCATCCTGAGTCCACTTCAGTACGAGTACAACATGCGTCGTATCCTGGATTTCACCATCGGACGCGGGATCGTGCCGATCCTGAGTACCATTCCGCCGCGCATCGGACGTGAAAGCGAGGTCGAGGCGTTCAACGTGATCGTGGTGGCGCTGGCGGACGAGTACGAGCTGCCGTTGATCCACCTGTGGCGCGCCATGATGACGCTATCCGATTACGGCTTGGACGAAGATGGTGTACACCCGACCGTTCCGCCGGGCTTGTTCGCCGGGGCGGTCGATTTTCGCGCCGATAATCTCTATTACGGGCATGTCATTCGCAATCTGACGACGCTGCACATGCTGGACGCGGTGCAGCGCGTGGTCGCGCGGCGGTAACGTGATGATGAGGCGTCGATTGGCGATCACCAGTATCGTCGTTCTGTTCGCGGTATCAGCCTGCGTGGCGCAGGAATATACGCTGCCCACGTCGATCTCACTGCCAACCGTGACCGTGACGCCGATCGTCATCGCTGCCGTGCCAACCGTGACCATGACGCCGATCGATATGGCTGCGCTGCCGACGGTCGAGACGCCGAATGTCGTGATCCTCGATGCGCCGACCGTTTTCAGCACGGCGACGCCGATCACGCTCTCGCGGGCACTGACGAACGGCGCACCTTTTCCGTCGGTGTTCGTGAAGGTGCCGCTGCCCGGCATAGTGGCGCCGATGGTCGCTGTCGTCGTCACGCTGGCGCCCACGATCGAGTCCGCCTCGATCGTCCCTGTCGTGATCACCACAGCACCGCCGTCCACCGCGATCGAGGCAGCCCCAACGTTGATCGCCGCAGCGCCGACCGCGATCGTGTCCAGTCAGATGGCTGGCTCCGTCGGCGCGATCGCGGCTCCCGTCGAGTCGGTCGGGGCGAATCTCGATGGCAGTCGTTCGCTGCTGCGCGATCTTCCGACGTTCGCGCAGTTCGACACGCCGCAGGTGCGGGTCATCGCTGAACGTGGACGGGCGCTCGGCGTGCGTGGACAGGTGTTCACCACCGTTGGCGACAGCAACAGCGTGAGCGGCGATTTTATGCGTCCGCTGGTGCTGGAAAATTACTGTGAGTGGGGGACATACAGCCCGCTGCAAGAGGCGGTGCGCTACTTTTCTGTGCCGACCGACGGCATCTCGCGGTCATCGTTCACCCACGAGAGTATCGCCGTGCAGATGGGTTTTAACAGTGCCGCCGCGCGCGACCCCTTTTGGGCGACCGATCCGCGCTGCGAGGGGGGTGAGACCCCGGTGGTGTGTGAGCTGCGTGTGGTGCAGCCCGCGATCATCATCTTCATGCTCGGCGGCAAGGATGTCAGTCGGATGAGTCTGGCGACCTATCAGGCGAATATGGCGGCGCTGGTCGATGATGCGAGCGCGCGCGGGACGATCCCAGTGCTTACGACCTTCGTGGTGCTGCCAGGGCGGGACGTATACGACGAATCGCTGGCATTCAATCTGGCGCTGGTCGATATCGCGCGGTCGCGTGGTATTCCGCTGATCAATTTATGGGCGGCGGCGGAAAACCTGCCTGGAAATGGCATCGCCGCCGACGGCACGCATCTGCGCACGCAGCCGGGACGTTTCTGCGACTTCGACGGTGGCGAGCAGCGTTACGGCGGCACGCTGCGCAATCTACTGACCCTGAACGCGCTCGATCTGCTGCGGCGGGGCGTGTTGGCGCGCTGATCAGCGTCCGTCGAGCAGACGCGCAAGATCGGCGCGGCGGAAAAACGCACGAAAGGACGTGACCTCATCCAATGCGGTCGTCAGGGTCGCTTCGGCGGTCGCCAGCGCGGGATCGACAGCACCTGTGCCCAATGCGACGCGCCATCTGTCATTCGTGATAGGCTGTGTGGAGATCGCGCCGCTGCGCACCGCCCATGCCAGCGCCAGCAGAACCACCTGATCCGTCGTCGCCAACGCACTGGTCAGCGCATCGATCCCGACGAACCCGTCTTTTTCGGAGATGGCGTATTTGATAAGCGCTAAAAAGCGTTTGCGGAACGCCGTGCCGCCGTTGATCGGTGGATCGACGGCATATACGAAGACGGTTTGCGCGCCGACGCGCGCCAAGGCGCTCACGAGGTCGCCGCGCACCGCCGGAGTCGTCCAGATCGCCAGCGCGGATGTGGTTGTCAGCTCGTGCCGACCGACGCCCGCGACCGGATCGCCGCCTTCGCGCCATACCAGCAGATCAGGGTGATCGGCTCGTAATGACAGCAGCGAAGCTGTCTTGTCGGAATCGGCGCGCAGGTCATGGATCGTCGCTGTCGTGCGGCGGCGTCCATCGACCGCGATCGCCGCGACCGCCGGACGCGAGTCGATGTACTCGACCTCGACCCGCCGCGCGCCTTTGTAGGTGCTGGCACGCAGCGTACAGGCGAGGTCAAAACGTCCGCCGGGTGTGTCCTGCGTGTCAAGAGCGTTAGCGCCGGGCAGGGGCAGGGTGGCGCTGTCCCACCACAGCGCGCGCAGCGCCGCACCAGAAGCATCCTCGACGATCAGCGCGCGGTGTTCGCCGCCGCGTCCGATCATCTGATGCTCGCGCAGGGTCAGGTCGGGGATCGCCAGCAGCAGCGGCGGATTGCCCGCGCCGAATGGTGCCAGCCGCGCCAGCGCCTCTGCCGACTCGACGGTCATGTCCGCGATGCCGACGATCGCATCGATCGCGCGTTCTCCGATGGTGACCTGTCCACGTGACTCCCGTACCGACTTGTCGAGCGCGCGCCGCAATGGGGCGATATTGCGCATCGGCAGCCGCAGCCCCGCCGCCATGGTGTGTCCGCCGTAGCCCGTGATTAAATGGGCGTGTGCGCCAAGCGCCGCTGTGATGTCCACGCCCTCGACCGAGCGTGCAGAACCGCGCGCTTCGCCGTCGTAACCCTCAGTGACCAGCAGAATCACCGGGACGTTGTAGCGCTCGACCAGCCGATTCGCCACGATGCCGACGACGCCGGGATGCCAGTCCGGGGCGCTCAGGATCAGCACAGCCGATGTACGCAGCACGGGTTCGCGGACGATTTGCGCTTCGGCACCCGCATCGATCTGATCGACCAGCAGACGGCGCTGCGCGTTCAGATTTTCCAGGGTGAGGGCGATGGTGCGTGCGCGATCGCCGTCGGATTCGAGCAGCAGATCGACTCCGAGCATGGCGTCACCGAGTCGTCCGGCAGCGTTGAGCCGTGGAGCGATGACGAAGCCGATGTGTCCTTCATCGATGCGCGCCGCCTCCAGTCCCGCTGTCTCTGCCAGCGCCGCCAAGCCGGGGCGCAGCCCGGCGCGCAGGGCTCGCAAGCCGCGTTGCAGCCAGTAGCGGCTGTCGCCGGTCTGCACCGCCACATCCGCGACGATGCCGAGCGCGACCAGATCGAGCAGCGGCGTGATCGCCTCGGGCGAGTCGTCCAGCGCGCGGATCACCTGCAGCGCCACGCCGACTCCGGGCAGCGTCCGCATCGGATGATCGTGCGGGAGTCGCTGCGGATTGATATTCGCCAGCGCGGGCGGGAGTGTGTCCGCCAACTGATGATGGTCGGTCACGATCATGCTGGCGCCGCGCTCGTTAGCATAGGCGATGGCGTCATGGGCGGCGATCCCGGTGTCACAGGTGACGAACAGGCGCGCGCCGCTGTCGATCAGCCGCGCCAGCGCTGGAATCTGCAAGCCATGACCGTCCCTTGCGCGATCGGGGATGTGTCGCAGCACGCGCCCGCCGCGCGCGCTGAGTGCCTGAGTCAGCAGTGCGGTCGCGGTCTGCCCGTCCACATCAAAATCGCCCCAGACGGCGATCGGTTCGCCGTGATCCAGTGCTGCCCGGATGCGCGCGACGGCGATCGCCATGTCGGGCAGGTCGAGTGGATCGGACGGGGTATAGGCGTCGGGATCGAGAAAGCGCCGTGCCGCGTCGAGAGTGGTGATCCCGCGCCGTGTCAGGGCGGACGCGGCGAGCAGGCTGCCGCCGACCGCCGCGATCACGTCGGGGGAGGGGGTGACCGGGACGGGATCGCGCCAGGGTCGCATCGGCGGTCAGAACGCGATCGGGTCGAGCGCGTCGAAGTCGATCGGCACGTCGGCGTCGGCATCATCGAGCGTGTTCACCGCGTCACCTGCGCGCGTCCCCCGATCGGTGTAGGAACGGTACACGCACAATTGACAGTGACGTTCGTCGGCGGTGAGCGGGAAGCCCGCTTCATCGTCCGGGCGCGCCACGATGTCTGCGATCGCCGCGTCGATGCGCTGACCCGCGCGTGCGTCCGCCGCCGCGTCAAAAGTGAACTGTTCCGGTCGATCGGGCGCCGACGCGAACCAGTAAATCATCGTGATGCGTTCCGGCGGGATCAGCGTGCCATACAGATGTGTCCCGGCGCGTGCCAGCACATACGGGTAGACGATCGTCTGCCAGCGAGACGCCAGATAATCGCGCGATGGGCGGCGCGGGGTCGTCTTCCAATCGACGATGACCGCGCGATCGCCGGGCGCGACCGCCAGCAGATCGTATTTCGCCACCAGCCGCGTCCCCGCCGACGGGATCGCCATACTCAACGCCGTTTCCGCCCGTCGGCGCGCGGGCAGATCGGCGGACGCCAGGAAGGTCAGGTATGCCGCGAACCAGGTCGCCAGTGTCTCGTTTTCGCCGTCGGGATCGCTATCGCCAGCGAGGGCGGCAGTAAGCACGTCCGCCGGTATGCCGATCTGATGCTGCTGCACCAGCAGATGAAAGCGCTCTCCCAATGTCATCTGGCGCTCGAACAGACGCAGCGGCTCGGAGTCCGGCGCGGGATAGCGCTGCCCTTTGATGGTGCGCAGATAGAAGCGCAGCGGACAATCTGCGTAGTCCTGAAGCGCGGATTGACTGAATTGAAAGCTGTCAGGAAGCTGTGCCATGTGTATCGTCCAACAAGTAGGCGAGTTCAGTAAATCATTTAAGACTCAGCGAAGCCCTATCGTGTTATCATTCTACCTGAGAACTGCTGTGCTGTTTATCGATGAATGTCGCAGGAGTAAAACATGAAACTCGGTGCATTTTCGATCAGTCTGAGCGTCAAAAATCTGCAGGCGTCGCAATCCTTCTACGAGAAACTGGGCTTCAGCACTTTTGGTGGCAACGCCGCCGAAAATTGGCTGATCATGAAGAATGGCGATCACATCGTCGGGCTGTTTCAGGGCATGTTCGAGAAGAACATGCTGACCTTCAATCCTGGCTGGGATCAGGACTCCAACACGCTCCCTGCTTTTTCCGATGTGCGAGAGCTGCAACGACACCTGAAAGCACAGGGCATCGCCTTCGAGTCCGAGGCTGATGAAACCACAAGTGGACCTGCCAGCTTTGTGGTTGTCGATCCCGATGGAAACCCAGTCCTGATCGATCAGCACGTCTGAACCCTTGTTCGTGCACTATTCCCATCCCAGGCTGTGTCATACGAAAAAACAGACCGTCAGCGCGCGTCATATCTGACTAATCGTCCTCCCCGCTGATGCCCATTTCGGCTTGTGCATAGCGTCGCAGCTCGATGAAGGCATCGGCGGCGCCTGCTTCGCGGCGGCGTCCGCTGTTGAAGCTGACGATTAATTCTTTGCGGGCGCGGGTGATGCCAACGTACAACAGTCGCAGTCGCTCCCCGATCAGCTCGTCGCGGGCGCGCGTGGTGGCGTGACCCTCGATGTAGTCGTAATTGAACGAGTCGGCGCTGGCTTGCAGCTGCGCCAGCGCCTCGGCGCGGAGATTGAGCGAGTCGCGCGCGAAATATTTCTCGTCGTAATAGCTCTCGCCCGGTACACCGGACGGAAAATCGTAATTGTTGACCGAGAGCAGATACACCCGGTCCCATTCCAGCCCTTTGGCGCTGTGCATGGTGGTGATGGCGACCTTGCCGCGATGCTCGTCGGGGTTGAAGGCGCGCGCCGCCGCATCCATGCCCAGAAATTTGCGTTCGTGACGGGCGATCTCCGCTAGCGCTTCGGTGAACTGGGGCAGCCGCCAGTCAGGTTGGCGGTTGGCATAGCCGCGCAGCACGACCGCCAGGCTGTGCGCCAGCGCGAGATCGGCGGGTTCCTGAAACAGATCGCCCGCCAGCACCAGGATCAGTTGATCGATCGGCAGCACCGATGCCGCGCCCCAGCGCCGGATCAGATCGCGGAACGCGGACAGTTCGTTCATCAGCGGCGGATCAGCGGCGATCATGGCGGATGCGGCGCTGTCTTCACGCAGCCAGTCGCGTCCGCCGGGGGCGGGTGCGAGAAAGTCCTCGATATGAGCGATGGCGCCGATCGTCTTTGCGATGCCGATCGTGCGGGCGTTGGCGTCGGCGTCGTCGCGGGTGTCGCGCCGCCAGACGCGATAGACCTTCGCCAGCCAGCCAGGGGCGTCCGGGTGTGCCAGATAATTCAGCACATTGCCGAGCGCGCCAGCCGCCTGACGGGTGCTGGTCGAGCTTTGCAGCACCTCGACGATCGGCAGATCGAGATCGTGCTTGTTCACAAAGTCGATCAGATCGTACCCGCGTCGATTGCGCGGCACCAGCACGGCACAGGTCGCATCCGGGTGATCGGGCAGCCAGCGTGACAGCGAGGCGATCGTGCGCTCGATCTCCTCGTTGGGCGTGAGCGTGCTGCCGATGAAGGCGATCCGGGCGGACTCGGCGGGCGGATTGGGCTGCGGATCGCCTTTCGGCGTCGGGCGGATGTAGGGCGGTCGCAGTGGACGCCGGCTGCGCACGGCGCTGTTGGGGTGTCCGGTCGTCGCCCAGTCGATCAGGTGATTGGCGAGCGCCTGGATCGGCTCCGCCGACCGTCCACTGTCGGGCAGATCCAGCGACAATACTCCCGGTTCTTCAAGAAAGCGCCACAGCAGTTCGGGGTTGGCGGTGGTGAAGGTCTCGTAGATCGCCTGATTCGGATCACCGACGCGCACCCAATTGCCGCCTTCTGCGACCAGCAGACGCAGGATGTGCTCCTGTAACTGGCTGCTATCCTGTGCTTCGTCTTCCAGGATGAAACGCCACCTGGCACGCAAACGCGCCAGCAGCACGGCGTCGGTCTCCAACGCGCGCAGCGCCAGCCGTATCAGGTCTTGAAAATCGACCGCACCCCGATAGCTCAGTCCGCGCTGATAGTAGGCGTAGATGGCGTGGCACAATTCCGCCAGCGGCAGTGGTTCCTCGTAACGGTCGAGCAGGTCGCGCACGCCTTCGGCGGTCAGTGTCATATCTTTGGCACGCTGGATGAAGGCGCCGGCGATGTCGGTGATCATACGCGGCAGTTCGTCGCGGATGATGGTCTCACGGCGACCGGGTTTCAGGTCGGACGCCAGCAGTCGATCGCCGATCGTCGGATCGGCGCGCAGCACCGTCGCGGCGGCGTCGCTCAACAGTTCGCCTGTTTCACGTTCGTCCAGGATGACGAAGCCGTCTGTCAGCGCCAGCAAGCCCGGATTTTCGCGCACGATGTCAGTGCAGACGCCGTGCAGCGTGCGCACACGATAGCCGACGGTCGGCAGCAGTCCGCGATCCTTCAGAAAGGCGCGAATCTGCCCGCTGAAATTTTCGACGGCGGCGTTGACCAGCGTGACGATCAGCACTTCCTCCCCGTCAGCGATGCGCTCCGCGATCAGCTTCGCCGCCAGCGCTGACAATGTGCGCGTCTTGCCGCTGCCCGGCACAGCGGCGACGCCGAGCTTGCCCCCTGTGTAGGCGAGGATGGCACGCTGTGCCGATCGTGCGGTGAAGATCGTCATGCCGGCATCTCCTCGGATGGGCTGGACGGATCGGACTCGGCGGACGCCAGCGGCGGCAGACGGCGCAGGAGGCGGTTGACCGTCTCCAGCAGATCGCCGCCCCCGGACGTGCCGGTCTCACCCAATTCGGTGATCCCCCAGTAGACACGCTGACGGCAGCGCCGCAGCAGCCCGATCACCAGCCGGTACAGCACCTCGTGACGGTAATGCTGCTCGTGCGCATCGTCCCACTGCGCGCCGTCCCATTGGCGGCTGAGGACGATCGGATGCGTGAGCGGCTGAAACACCCGCTCCGACCAGCCGCGCCCGCCGATGTCGAGCCAGATTTGAAAATCGACGGCGCGATTGTCCATCAGGAAGGTGTAAGCCGGCGCGACCAATACGGCGTTGTCGTCGGGACGCAGCCATGCAGCGGTGTACTGGTTGGCGATCACGCCTGCCTCGATCATGGCGATGTATTCGCGCCCGATCGGGACACCGGCGTCGTGCGAGGTGCGCTCCAGTGTGCGCCGAAAGCCGCGCGCCGACTCGACCAGCGAGGCGATCGCATCGGCGGCGATCAGGTCGCGGTGCAGTCCGTAGCCGCGCGCCGACAGCACCTCACCGAACAGGCGGCTGAAGAAGTGATCGAGCGCCGGATCGAGCGGGGTATCGGGTTGTGCGGCGGCTTTCTTGCGCCCGCGCTTCGGCTTGGCGTTGGGGTCGGCGACAGGTGGTGCCGTCGTCTCGGTGATGTAGGCGTCGAGCCATTCCCGCAGTCGATCATACTTTTCACCGACGGTATAGGTCAGCCGTTCTTGCAGTTCCGCCGGGATCGACTCGAACGGTGCCAGTCGCGCCGATTCGCGCTCGGCGTAGACCGCCCCCGTCAGCAGATGTGCTCGCGCCAGATCGAGCGCGCCCGCCTCGCGCGGACTGAGCGCTGCCATGAGCGCGTGCACCAGATCGTTGCGGTCGATACGCGCGCCCCACGACGGATGCGCCAGCTTTGCGAGGGTCAGCAGCGCACGCACGACCGGCTCATCGCGCAGCGAGCGCGACGGGCGGTGTGATCGTGCCGGGATCGTGCGCGCGGCCAGCCGTTCGAGCATCGAGAAACGCAGCGCGTCGGTCATGAAGGGCGCCATGATCGCGATTTGCCGGGGCGGGACACCCACTGCGATCAGCCCGCCTGTGGTGTCGGCTGCCCAGTCGAGCATCTCCGGTGTGAAACGCGCGGCATGCAGATTGAAGGCAGCGCGCGCGTCGCCGTCCGCAGGAACCGCGAATTCCTTGAGGGCGAGCGCCATCTCTGCGCGCAAGGCACCGACATTCGCGGACATGACGAACGAGTCCGCGAACTCGATCTCCTCGTCGCACGCCGTATGCAGATCATACGCGGCGTCCTCGTCGGCACCCAGGAAACGACGATAGCCCGCGTCGGAGTCGAAGATCACCAATGCGCTCTCGCAGCGCGCCAGCCATGCGCCGAAAAAGCGGGTGGTGGCGGCGTTTTCTTCCTCGATATTGTCGAGGAAGAGGTACGGCGCATCCGTGAACAGCCGATCGGCGCATACGGGCAGGGTGTGCATCATGAAGGTCTCGACCAGTAGAGAAAAGTCGAGCAGGTGATGCGTCAGACAGTAGTCACGGAAGCGGGCGATCACGTCCTGCACTTCGTCGTACATGCGTGTCTGCACCGGGTCACCCGCCCACGCCGCCTTGAGGCGGGCAGATACCTCGTCCAGCGCGAACCCGCCGATGGCGGCTTTATTGAGATTATCGAGCAGCTGGCTGTACAGGCGTCCGCGCGGCAGAGTGACGGTCTCGAAATAGCCGGAGTCCTCGATCAGCGGCGTGACGATGTGCGCCATGACGTATTGTGCCGTCTCCAGGCTGAGAAAGGTCGGCGGGGCGGACGCGGCGGCAAACCCGGCGCGCGGCGAGATCATCTCCCAGTAGAGCGCGACCTGTTCACGGGCGATGCCGCTGAATGTGGTCACGCGCACCTGTCCGCCCGGCGGGAGATCGGCGCGGCGCAGCGCCTCGACGTAGGGTAGCGCCAGCGATCGCTGCGGCGTGATCACCGCGATCGAGTCGGCGGGCACGCCGGCGTCGAGCAGATGCAGCAGCCGCGCCGCGCCGGTCGTCGTCTTGCCGGTACCGGATGCGCCCTCCAAAAAGAGTCGTCCGCGCCCGATGGGACGCTCGACGATCTGGCGCTGAAATGGGGTGAGCGTCAGGTTGAACATGAACGTATATTCTACCATGAAACGGCGATTCACGCGAAAAACACGCACCCGCCGGGGATCATCTACCCAGACACATCGGGCAATCCAATTCCCTAAGCCCGCCCGTTCATTCTGATGCGACCGCCCTGTCTCCTCACGACAGGCGCAGGCGGCATGGTTCGCACTGTGCCTAGCCGCGCCCGCGCGATCTTCGGCATAATGAACCCACGTACCTGACCCATCCAGAGAGCGGAACCCCCTTTCATGCGCGCGTATCTCGATCTGCTGCGTTCCAATCCTAATTTCGCCCGGCTGTGGCTGTCACAGGTGGTCAGCCTGACCGGAGACTGGTTCAACACGATCGCGCTGTCGGCGCTGGTAGTCGCGTACAGCCCGCAAAACGCGGGGTGGGCGGTCAGCCTGCTGCTGCTGGCGCGCACGGTGCCGCCGCTGCTGATCAGCCCGTTTGCGGGCGTGCTGATCGACCGCTTCGACCGTAAGGCGCTGCTGGTGTGGACGAACTATTTACGCGCGCTGGTGGTGATCGGCTTCCTGCTGACCACGACTGACGCCGGCTGGCTGTGGTTGATCTACGTGCTCTCGATCCTCCAATTCGCGCTGGCGGCGATCTTCGAGCCGTGCCAGCAGGCGATCACGCCGTCGCTGGTCGAGCGGGATGATCTGGTCACCGCCAATACGCTCAATACAGTCACGTGGTCGGTGTTACTGGCGTTCGGCGCGGTGATCGGCGGGGTAGTGGCATCGGTGGTCGGCTTGAGCGCGGCGCTGCTGATCGATGCGGTGTCGTTCATGATCGCCGGGCTGTTGGCGGCGTCGGTGCGTTATCAGCCAATCCGCGATGTGGCGGTCATCGTGCCGGGCGCGCCCGTCGAACGAGTGACCTTCTGGGACGGGGTGCGTTACCTGCGCCGCAACAGTGACGCGGCCAGCACGCTGTTCGTGAAATTTGCCGGCAGCCTGGGCAATGTCGATACGCTGATCATCATTTTTGGCACGAAATTGTTCGTGATGGGCGAAGGCGGCACGCTGTCGCTCGGAATCCTCTACAGCGCCTTCGGTCTGGGCGCGGTGCTGGGTCCGGCTCTGCTCAACCGCTTCAACGATGGCAGCATGGGGCGAATGCGCATCCTGATCGCGGTGGCGTTCGCCTGGATGATGCTGGCGTGGCTGCTGTTGGGGTGGGCGGGTTCGCTGCTGGTGGTGTGCATTGGCTTGATCGTGCGGGCGATGGGCGGATCGGTCAACTGGACTTACAGCACGGTCATCCTGCAAAAAGTGACCGACGATGCCTATCTGGGCCGGGTGTCGTCGTGGGATTGGGCGCTGTATTATCTGGCGACTGTCATCACGACGATCGTACATGGCGCGCTGGTCGATGCCTTTGGCGGCGACGATGTGACCGGGGCAACCTCGGTCACTTTTGTGGTCGCGGCGATCGCGCTGATGGTGTGGAGCCTGGTCGTGCGCCGATTGCACACCTCTGATAAATTAGCAGCATTGTCCTAAACTTCCTAAGCCAAAATAAGCCGTTCGGACACATAACGGCGCTGTGAAAAGCGTTAACATGATATTCGTCACAGGATCACAGGACTGATCGTTTTATTGGCTTCCCCACAATAAAATGCTGATACACTGAATAACAAGTTGACCTATTCTTTGTTCAGCTTGACGAGACGTTTCACCGCGATCTTTTTTATGATCTATGTGATGAATTTGTCCGATTTAGATGTATGGCAACACGCCTGAGGGAGTCCGACGATGGCTGACAGGATGATCGACCCGGATAGCGCGCTATCCGCATACTATCGCCACTGGAACGCCGATTCTGAAAAATTTACGGGCTGCGACGCGCTGGTCACGGCATTGGAGAGCGGTTGGACGATCGAGGGGGTGGTCTTTCGTCAGGAAATCTGGCTGTCGGGCGTGCGTCCGGTCAGTGTGTTTCACTTTGATTTGAGCCGCGATGACGTGCGCGCCAAGATGCGCGTATGTCATAATCCGTTCATCGTGCGCCTGCTGAACGATCTGCCCGTGCAGGTGGTGGCGATCAATCAGCGCAAGCAGGAAGAGCGCGTGCGTTTCTTCTAGTCAGGCGCCGAAACATAGTCAGGCGCCGAAACATAGTCAGGCGCCGAAACAGGCTGACCTGGTGCGCGGATCACCCGCATCGTTTTGCCTGGTCTGTAAGGTGTTCATAACCATTATGCGTTGACAGCGCGGCGCCCGTCCACTACCCTTCACAGGCGCCGCGTCTTTTCACCCTCGCAGAGGTTCATGTGATCGAACTCATCAAAGTCATTTTGCTCGGCATCGTCGAGGGGATCACCGAATTTTTGCCGATCTCCTCGACGGGACATCTGATCGTCTTTACGGCGCTGCTGCAGCCTGCTTTCACCCGCTCGATCGACAGTACCTTTGTGATTTTCATTCAACTGGGCGCAGTCGTCGCGGTGATATTGTATTATGCACGCGACCTGTTCGATGATGCACGACAACTTTTGACCAGTGCCGCTGTCCGGCGATTCTGGCTGCATATCCTGGTCGCGTTCATGCCCGCCGCGGTCGTCGGTATCCTGGCGCGCGACTTCATCAAGGCGACCTTGTTTTCGCCGCTGGTGGTGGCGATCACGCTGATCCTCGGCGGAATCGTCTTTATCCTCCTGGAACGCACAGCGTTTGCAGAACGAGCGACTCAGGACACGATCGAGGCGATTACGCTGCGGCAGGCACTCATGATCGGTGTGGCACAGACGGTCGCGCTCATTCCCGGTGTGTCACGGTCGGCAGCGTCGATTCTGGGCGGCATGGGCGTCGGGTTGACGCGCAAGGCAGCGACCCGCTTTTCGTTCTATCTGGCGATCCCGACTCTGGGCGGTGCCACCCTGCTGGATCTCGTCCTCAGCCTGGACGAGATCGACTCCGGGGATTGGGCATTCCTGGTGATTGGCGCCGTCGTCGCGGGGATCGTGGCGTATCTGTCGATCAGATGGCTGGTGAATTATGTGGCGAATCACCGCTTCACCGCCTTTGGGTTCTATCGCATCGGCGCGGGCATGGTGATCCTGCTGCTGTTGGCGTCGGGCGTGCTGGTCTGAACACTCGGTTTGCAGTTCTATCGGTCCCGAAGCATAATTAACTTGAATGGACTCGCAGTCAGCGTATAGGGTGATGGTCGGGTGTGATGAAAAGAATACTGGTCGTCGAGGATGCCCTTACCCTCCGAAAAGACATCGTAGAGATGTTGGAATTCGAGGGATTCGAGGTGGACAGTGCTGAAAACGGCAAGGTCGGATTAGAGCGCGTATATGCCAGCCGCCCTGATCTGATCATCAGCGACATCATGATGCCGATCATGGATGGGATGCGGCTGCTGGAGACGCTGCGCGGCGACAGCGCCACCGCCTCGATCCCGCTGATCTTCCTGACCGCACGCACCGATCGTCTGGATATTCGGCAGGGCATGGAGCTGGGCGCGGACGACTTTGTGACCAAGCCGTTCCACGCTGC
Organism: Anaerolineae bacterium; assembly: GCA_034437395.1. Taxonomy (GTDB): domain Bacteria; phylum Chloroflexota; class Anaerolineae; order Aggregatilineales; family Phototrophicaceae; genus Flexifilum. The sequence continues at coordinate 60,506 of DAOTUN010000081.1, forward strand.
TGAACTGCTGGCGACCGTACAGACCCAGATAAGGAAACAACAACAGCGGGCGGAAGAGATCGAGCGGCGCATGGAGGATCTGCGCGGCAATATCATTCTGGCACTGCCGCATGAGCTGCGCACACCGCTCAACGCCATACTTGGCTTTTCCGAGCTGATGATGTCCGACGCGATGACCCTATCGGCTGACCGTGTGCGCGACATGGCAAAGCACATTCACAATGCCGGTAAACGGTTGTATGCCCTGGTCGATAATTATCTGCTGTACGCGCAGCTGGAACTGCTGCTGACGGATCCGCGTCGTGTGGCGGAGGCGCGTCTCGAATTCGCGCTGCACCCCGAATTGACGATCGCTGCCAGCGCCTATGGCTGTGCGGCGCATTATGTGCGCGCCGAGCGGCTGCAGCTCGATTTGCAACCACTGGCACAGCTCGCTATCAGCGAGATTTATCTCAAAAAGCTGGTAGACGAGCTGATCGACAATGCCTTCAAATTTTCTCCAAAGGACAGTGTGGTCGCTGTCCGCGCCAGCGCCCAGGATAATTTCTACGAAATCCAGATCAACGACCAGGGAGTCGGCATTGGCGCGGAACAGGCGATGCAGATCGGCGCCTACATGCAATTTTCGCGTCGGCTGCAAGAGCAACAGGGCAGTGGACTCGGCTTGATCATCGCTCGCCGTCTGTGCGATGTCTATGGCGGTCACATGATGATTGAGAGTGATCCCGGTGCGGGTACGACCATTACGGTGACGCTGCCGATGACCTCAGCGCCATAAAATCGTGTAGACAAGCTAAACAGCCCATACAGAAACAGCCCGTACAGTCGCAGCTTGTTTGCGCACGGTCGTTTGTGCGCTCGCTGAAACACGCTATAATCCTATTCAGGTTTGCGTCGTGCCCGCGAGAAGGAAATCGGTATGCCCAGAAAATGGTCACAGTCGGGGTGGTTGTCTACGGGAATCGCCTTCATCTTGCTGGCGTCGGGATGTTTCCAGCCTGCGGGTGCTGGTCTGGAAGCGACCAACCTCGCTCAGGGTCTCCCGACCTTCACGCCGTTTCCGTCGGACATTCCGACCGAAACGCCCATACCCACCCTCACTGAAACGCCGACGCTGGAAGTGACGGTCATCACCGCCACCCCGTCGCTCGACTTTCTGATCAGCGCCACGCCGATTCCGGGTGCCGCTAGTGCCACCTCGACTCCGATTGAAGTAGCGATGGCGCAGGATATCGAACCCATCTGGCAGACTGCGACTGCGATTTATTTGCAGCAGATCGGGATCGAACCCGGCATCCTGCCGACCTCAACCACTGATCCTGGCTTCATCGATCCGCTGCTGCTGACCGCGACTCAGCTGGTGCGCAATGCGACGCTGGCAGTCGAAATTCCGCTCACACAGACGGCTGCCGCCATGTTCGGCGCGACACCCACGCTGACGCCGCCGCCATTGATCATTCAGCCGACTCAAGGGGCGCCCGTTGTCATTTTGTCTGGCAACGACTGCGAACACCAGGTACAGACGACCGATCGGAACCTGTATCGCCTCGGTCTCGAATACGGTATCCACTACCTGGATATCGCGTATTACCCGCTCAACAGCATCGTCAATCCTAACCTGATCTACATCGGGCAGAAGATTATCATTCCTGGCTGCGGCACGACGGGCAAAGTCCCGCCGCCCACCTGGACGCCAACCGCTACCAGCAACTTTCCAACGGCAATGGGCGGTGCTACCGGTTATCCGACCTTCACCGGGAATTACCCGACCTTCACCGGATCGCCGATCGAATATACCGTTCAGGCGGGGGATACGCTGTTCTATCTGTCGCTGCGCTACGGGCTGCCCATCGCCTCGATCGTGGCGCGCAACCCGCAGATCACCAATATCAATCTGATTTACGTCGGTGACCGAATCGTGATCGGCTGATCGACGCAATGATCGAGATCGAGCGCGGACGCCAGCTCATTTATGAGGGGCGGGTCATCAAACTGAGCGTGCTGGAGATGGAGCTGCCGAATGGGGCGATCGCGCACCGCGATGTGATCGCCCATCCTGGCGCCGTCGCCATCGTCGCGCTGGACGACGATCGCCAGGTGCTGCTGGTGCGTCAGTATCGTGCCGCCATCGGTCAGATCATGTTGGAGATACCAGCGGGCACGCTGAATCCGGCAGAAAATCCGATCGTATGCGCAGCGCGAGAATTACAGGAAGAAGCGGGCTACAGTCCAGGGAAGCTGGAGTCTCTCGGTGGGATGTTTGTCGCGCCGGGGTACACATCGGAATACATTCATCTGTTCCTGGCGACCGAGCTGTCCCCGTCGGTACTGCCGATGGACGACGACGAATTCTTAGAGGTCGAGCGCATGTCGCTGGATGACGCGCTGGCGCAGATCGACGCAGGCATCATCAACGACGGTAAGACGATCGCCGGGCTGCTGCGCGCGCAACGCTGGCTGCGGACGGGGTAACGACGCTCCCCATGCGTCCAAAACGGGACAATGTGCACGCATTGTCCCTACACCCCTAAAATGGGATGATGTACAATATCGTCTTCTATGTAGGACGATCATTCGATACGCCGCGAGGCGTATCTTTTTTGGAGAGAGCCACCATGCACGAATTGTTACAAGCGTTGCAAACCCCGATTCCGAATCATCCTGAATTCGGCGCGGGTGATACTATCAAAGTACACATTCGCGTCGTCGAAGGCGACCGCGAGCGCGTGCAGATTTTTCAGGGCATCGTGATCGTCACGCACGGCGGTGGCAACAATCGCACCTTCACCGTGCGCCGTATCGCGTCGCACGGCATCGGCGTCGAGCGCACTTTCCTGTACAACAGCCCGCGCATCGACAAAATCGAGGTGCCGCGCCGCGCCAAAGTGCGTCGCGCACAGCTCTATTACATGCGCAATCTGCGGGGCAAAGCAGCGCGCCTCAAAGAACGCCGCTGACCCTTCGCGCCACGATGTCCCTTTCTCAAGCCTGGCACGTCAACCCTACCGCACGATCGTAGGGCTGGCGTGCCAGACCCTGTTTAAAATGTTTGCCCGGTTACGGGTACAGGATGCTTCATCCCCCTATTGCCATCGACCGACACGCTCACCACACAAGGATGCACCGCCTATGCGCCCGCTGATCGGTATCAGCATGTCCACGTTCGTCACCAAGACCGGACGCCCGTATCATCGTTCCTACGCCATGAACGCGCAATCGATCGCGGACGCGGGCGGTCTGCCTGTGTATGTACCGACGGGCTTGCCAGACGATCTGCTGCATGAGCTGTATGAACGGCTCGACGGCGTGCTGCTGCCCGGCGGCGGCGATGTCCGTCCATCGGTGTACAATGCTGCCGCGCATCCCCTCAGTGCCAATATCGACGATCAGCGCGACGCGCTGGAGATCACGCTGGCGCGCTGGGCATACGCCGACGACCTGCCGATGTTCGGCATTTGTCGTGGACATCAGGTGTTGAATGTGGCGCTGGGGGGATCGCTGGTGCAGGATATTCCGAGCGAGGTTGGTGCCGACGTACAGCACGAGACGCCCAACGAGCTGCCACGCTCGACGCTGCGTCACGCCGTCACGCTGGTGCCGGGCACTCGTCTGGCGTCGATCCTGGGCGGGACGCGGGTAGAAGTAAACAGCCTGCATCATCAGGCGGTCGAGAAGCTGGCGCCGGGGATGGTGATCGCTGCACTATCGCCCGACGACGAGATCATCGAGGCACTCGAAGCGCCCGACAAGACCTTTGCCCTCAGCGTGCAATGGCACCCAGAAGACCTGTATCAGCACAGCGAAGCCATGCGCCGCCTGTTTACGACCTTCGTCGAGACAGCGCGGACGGGAATGGGAACGTAATCTTATCCGCGACGGCGCATGAACTGCACGATCAGCATGAAACTCAGCATCAGCCGAATTTCATCGTTCGTTGACACCTCGCCTACCTGGTTGAGTGAATAGCGCCCTTCAAAGAGACCGCTCTCTTTTTTGAGCCGTATGTCGGGCGCGGCGGTGTTGACATCCTGTGCCGAATAGCTCGGATGCAGGAAAAAGCCCGTGAATATGCCCACGATCTCGATCTGGCTGACCAGAGAGTCGATAATCTTGATCCAGGGGTTGTCCTCGGTGATGCGATGGGTCACGACGCCCTCGGCATTCATCACTTCATAGGTGGCGCGCCAGATCGATGTCCAGCCTTGCGATTTGATCGCGCCGAGCGCCTGCCCGGTCGATGAGTCGGTAAAGTGGTAGGTGGTCGTAAAATCGAAAATTTTGTCGGCGCGGATGCGATACAGTTCGCGCGAGCGCGACTCATCCTGGAAGACCTGGATGTCCTCTTTCAATTTGAAGACTTTTTGTGAGACGAAACACACGCTCTGACCGCGCGTGTCGCTGACGCTCATACGGGGTGCCAGCGCGACCAGCTTAAAGCGAATATCGAGCGGATAATTGAATGTCATTAAAATTCGTCCTCGGCAAGCAGCTCAGGATGCGGTGGGTTTCTCGAATGGCAGGATGCGGCGCGCCTCTTCGGGAGGGGTGACGGGCAGCACGATGTGAAAGGTGGTGCCGGGTGCTGCGGTCATGTCGTGACCTGGACTCTCCGCCCAGATGCGCCCGCCGTGCCCATCGATGATGCCGCGCGCGATCGTCAGTCCCAGACCGGGACCCGCGCCCATGAATTTATATGACCCAGTCGAATGACGCTGTGGATCGTAGGCACGATAGAATTTATGGAAGATCAGTTCCAGATTTTCTGCCGCGATGCCGACGCCGGTGTCTTTAACCACGACGTGCAATCGTTGGGCGCTGCTATCGCTGTCGGGATCGAGCTCCGCACGAATATCGATGCGTCCGCCGTCGGGGGTAAATTTAACCGCGTTGACGATCACGTTGCGAAATGCCTGTACGAGGCGCTGCATATCGCCTTGCAGCATCGGCAGCCCACTTAAGCCGCTGGCGCGCAGCAGGATTTTGCGTTCGCGGATCGCGTCACCGAGCGGATCGATCGCCATGCGGACGATGCTCTCCAACGAACCAGGCGTGTAGCGCAGGTCCATGGCATCGACATCGATCTGACTGGTGTCGAGCATGGCGCCGATCAATTCTTCCATACGTTCGGTCGCCTTGCGCAGATTGGACGCCATTGCGCCGAGCTTCTCCCGATCGAGCGCACCGCTCTCGTTGAGCGCATCGATGATATCGGTATAGCCGCGCATCTGTGCCAGCGGCGTCCGCAGCTCGTGTGAGGCGATGGTGATGAAGTCGGTCTTGACCGAGTCCAGCTTTTCGATCTGTTCCTTTGCCGCGCCTAAATCACGGTTGACGGCAGCGAGGCGGATGTTGAGCGTCATCAGCTCGTCCATACGCTGCGTCTGATCGTTGAGCGGCATGGTCACGATCGGAATGCGCGAGGTCGTACCGCCGCTGCTGGCAGCACTCTGGTTCACCAGTGCCACCAGCACATCCAGCGCCACCCGCACGCCCACGATCGCAAAAGCAGCCGCGACGCTGATCGCCACGAACGTCAGCGCATCCGGCTGGCGCAAAGTTAAGCCTACGGACAGCGTGATGAAGATCACTGCCGCTGCAATGAGCAGTGTGGCGACGATCGTGAATGGCAGAGCATAGCGTCGAAGCAGCGTGCGCAGCATAGTCACCCGACGATCCAGGCAGCGAAAGCGAGACGATTACTTGAGAATATAATACGTGCCTTTTTTCGAGCCGACCTTGAGCAGAATACCGCGCTCGACCATATCCGCCAGATCGAGCCGCAGCGTCTCCGCCGACACTCCCTGACACAGGTTGCGATATTCGCGGTTGGTGATCGAGCCATGATCGCGGATATATTGCAGCGCGCGCGCCTGACGATGGTTGGTATTGCGCACCCAATCGGGGGCGGTCAGTTTTTCACGGCTGTTGTGCAGCGTCACTGAAAAGCTGTAGGGACGTGCGTCGAACATCGGCGGGCGATGTCCCGCCTGTTCCATTTCTTCCATCATGCGGTCGATACCCAGACCGAGTTCCTCAATGTAGCCCCATTGGAACAATCCGTTGACAATACGCGGATTGCGGCTGAAATGCTCATCGACAATGTTGTCGATGGTGATGAATCCGGGCAAGCCACCGGGGGAGATCACTTCCAGCCGATCGGCATACATGCGAATCTCGATCCGCCGCCCCTTCAGCCGATAATCGCGGTGGCAGATGGCATTGACGATCGCCTCTCGCACGGCGAACTGCGGGTATTCCGTCGTCTCTTCGCGTTCCAGCCCTTTGACGACGGCACTGACCGCCATTTCACTCCAGATCAGATTCCACGAGCCTTCAATCAGACGCGGCAGCGGACCGATCAGTTCTTCGCGGCGGGTGTAGCCAGCGAGACCATTTTCGCCGCGCGGCGTCTTGCCGACGAACTTGGCGAATACGATCCCCGATTGGGGCAGCCAGTGCTGCGGGTACTCGCTGAACAGCATGATGCCGCTGACGGTCGGACGGTCGGCATTGTCGATAGCGCCGATCTCGCGCAGCAGGTCATCGACCTTGCCGTTGTAGGGGCGTTTGGTGCGCTCGGCGCGCTTGCCCATGTATTCGTCGATCATCTTGCGGCTGAGATCGTCTTTGCTGGCACCAGGCACCGCCTCGGATTCAAAGTCGCCCGTACTCTTGGCACTGGCGAGCTTGAGAATTTCCTGCCCGCCCAGGGGGCGATTACGTTTTTCCTCGCGGATCAGCACGCGCCCATCAGTGATGGCGTGCAGCTCGATACTGCGCGGCACGCGCACTGCGTAGACGATGAAGCCATCATCCAGCTCGACTGGCTCCCAGTTGCCTGTGACGATCGAGGGACTGCACAGCGTATCCGCGTCGCGCAGCGATTTGGTGAGCGCGTCGGGTTCGAGCTTGTCGCCGGTCTTACCGTCGTCGTGCAACCCCATGACGAGCGTGCCGCCGTCGGTATTGGCAAACGAGACCAGCATTTCCGCGATGTGCTTGGCGTCGGGCTTGGCGAGGAATGCCAGTCGCGGACCTTGACCGTTTTTTAGAAAATCAGGATTGAGCATGGGCTTGCGCTGGATATTCCTGCCGAACCAAGACCCTATTGTAGCACGGTTTTCCGATCACGCGCGTGAGTCATGTTAAGATTAGACGTAAATGACCTGTCCTTCCGCCGCGCGCACCAGGCGATCCCAGATGGCTGCGCCGATCCCATCATGGCGTGTCCAGACGATGTAGATCGCCGCAGCGCCCGTGCTGTCGAGGGCGCGTAACGCTGAAAACAGGTTGGCGCCCACCCAGTCAGGATCACCCCCTAATACGATGGTGGCAGCGGTCGCGGGCGGGGTGAGCGGGAATCCGGTCAGTATGGCGCCGATCGGGTGCGCGGCTTCAGCCATATCCGCGTTGACCCGTGCAGTCAGCGCGTCAGAATCGCCGTCCGGCGCGGTCGTGTACAGGTGCAGCACGGCGCGTGGCGAATAGTGGCGCAGCATCTGCCCTGGCGCCGACATCGCTTGATCTGTGCTGCCATACAGGGTGCTGATCGCCAGATCGGGCACGACCGCGCGGATCGCCTCGATCGAGATGCCCCCTGGACGACGCAGAGTCGGCGGGGTGGTGGTGAGATCGACGATCGTCGATTCGACGCCGATGGGGGACGCGCCGCCGTCGAGGATCAGATCGATCCGTCCGTCCAGGTCGAACAACACATGGGCAGCGCTGGTGGCGCTCGGTCGGCTGAAGTTGTTGGCGCTCGGTGCGGCAATCGGCACGCCTGCAGCACGAATCAGCGCGTGCGCGACCGGATGCGATGGCACGCGCACCGCCACCGTGTCCCGCCCGGCGGATACGATCGCCGGGATACGATCGCCGCGCGGGACGATCAGCGTCAGCGCGCCGGGCATGAAGGAGTCCGCCAGCAGCATCGCCGCGTCCGGCAGATCGCCTGCGATTGAAGCGATCTGGTCGGCGTCCGCCAGATGCACGATCACCGGATCGGTCAGCGGACGCCCTTTGGCAGCGAAGATACGCCCAACCGCCTCGATGCTGGTCGCGTCGGCGCCCAAGCCGTAGACGGTCTCGGTCGGAAAGGCGACCAACCCACCTCTTCGGATGATGGTGGCTGCCTGGGCAATCGTGTCGGCGTCGGCGGGCAGGATCGGAGTAGTTGGCATGATGACCTTTTGATGAAACGCGACTGGCGACGTTTGACGATGCGTCCGCGTGGACGATAAATGGGTACATTGCCATGCAGGTCGAGAAATTTTACAACAAAAAACGACCGGGACAAATTATCTTCCCGGTCGTAACGTGCGCAAACATCAGCTCGAACTACCAACCGAACAGGCGATACCCCGCCAGACCGTCCTTGATGCCCGCGACGCGGATATCATAGTCGGAGTTATTGCCGAAACCCTGCACAACCGTCGTCGGCACCATGTAACCTGTGCCCACCAGATTAGTGAAGAACAGCGCGGTGGCGGTGCCGGGGTGATTGTTGGCGTTCTCGGCATTGCGGACAACGTACTGTCCCACAGGCAGCGAACCGACCGAGACGGCATTCACGTCGAAGGTGCGCACGTCCGCACTGCTCAGGACGACCATGATCGCCAGCGGCTTGTTGTGATGCGTCTCTTTGGCGCCCGTGATGACGACGTTGGGGATGCAGGCGCTCATATTGGTGAAGACGGTGGCACTCGCCATATAGGCGGCGCAGGTATTGCGCTGAGACAGTCCGTAGATGTCCGGCACGGCGTCATCGACGTAGAAATCGACTCTCAGATCCCAGGCATCTTTGAGGGCGGTGTAGGCAGTGTAGGCGATGTCTTTGGGCTGCGGATCCTGGCGCACATCGCTGTACGAGTACGGCTCCCAGCACGCCTGCTCCAGACCGATGGTGATACATGAGCGCTTGTGCGCGATGACCGCGCCTTCATCGACGGTCTCGACCATGTTGTCGCCGTTGTTGTCGAAGAACGTGCCCCAGACGATGCTGTACTCATAATATTGGGTCGCGTCGTAGTAGAAGCGGATTTTTTCCGGCGGCTCGCAGCCAGGGCAGCTAAAGGCATTCGGCTTGAAGACGGCGACGACCCACATCGCGCCGCGCGAGGGCTGATGTACAGCACCGATGATCTTGCCAGGACGCGCATCATTGCCAGGTGTTGTCATGTCTGGATCGAGGGCGGCGGTGCGCATCCCGGCGCGCGGAATGACCGATTCCTTGAGCGTGCCATTGAGGTCGATGTAATGCACAGCGTTAGCGGTATCGAGCGAGATGCCGCTGAAAGCGCCGCCGATGGCGTTGAGCGCGTTGATGATGGCACTCGATGCGCCCAGTGGGGTCAGGACGACGCCGTTGGTCTGCGAGACCACCGACCTGACTGCCTGCTGCTGCGGCTTGTTGGGGAGATTGGGCGGATTGGCGGACGAGGTGCCCACCACGAGTACCAGCATCGTCACCAGAGTGACCAGAGCGATAAGACCGAATTTGCGCATGGGAATCAGACCTTTCAATTTTGTTACATCAGATGAAGCTGAGAAAACAGGATCACGCGACCACCATGAGGTCATCTAATCCTTACGGATGTGCGACATAACCACACTATAGGGCTATTGCGTGGCGGATTTACTGGTCGGGTAGTGGGTCGAAGATAGGTTGATCGACCCGTTTCTATGAATTCTGTAAAGCTGACTGCGGCGCCATCGCCGCGACCACCTGATCGACCAGAGTACGCAGGTCGATCAGGGCAGCATCGCTGCCGACCGAATCAGGATCGACAGCGAGGGCAGGCGCGGTGGAGTCCGGGTGTTTTGCCAGCAGCGTGGTAGCGCCGTCGCGTATGTCTGGGGTGGCGGCGGGGTGATCGACGACCGCGCGCAGGATCGACAGTGCCAGTGCTGCGTGGCGTGGGTTGGCGAGCAGCATCGGTGCCAGCGCTGCCAGCACCTCGACCACGACGGGAACCGCGCCGATCTGCGCCGCCTGAGCCAGGCTGCGCAGATACAACCCCCGCGCGTCGTCCGGCTGCGCGCGTCTGAGCGCGACGTGTCCGAGGTTCGCCAGAGTATTTGCCGTCCCCCACTGATCGCCAAACGAGTCTGACAATTCCAGGCTGCGCTCGAACTGCACGGTCGCGTTGTCGAGATCATCGCTGTACAGGGCGACAAAGCCGAGATTGTTCAGGCACGCCGCCATGCCGTACTGATCCTCGACGCTCTCGAAGCGTTCCAGTGAACGTGTGAAATTGGCGCGGGCTTCGTCGAGCTGACCGCGATACAGCGCGATCGACCCCAGCTGCATCAGGGTCGCCGCCTCGTAATTACGATCGTTGATCGTCTGAGACAAGGTAAGTGCCTGCTGGAGGTTACTTTCAGCGGTGTCCAGTTCACCACGCCCCATCTGCAGTTCCGCCAGCGCATAATAGGCATGAGCGAGACCGCTCGGCTGGTCGATTCGTTGATACACGACCAGCGCGCGCTCCAGCAGCGGCTCGGCGTCGGCATAGCGTCCGCTGCCTGTATAGCTGCGTGCCAGCATGGTCAGCACTTCAGCTTCTTCAATCGGTTGATCGAGCGTTTCATACAGGGCGAGGCTGTCGCTGAGACGGATGCTGGCGTCAGTAATGTCGCCTTCCGCCAGGGCGATTTGCCCATAGTGTGCGATCACATGCGCGCGCAAGGCGCTGTCGCCAATCCGATAGGCAATCGATGCGGCTTGCGTCAGGCGCGCATCGGCGCCCGCGCGGTCACCGGATCGCCACTGCACACGCGCGACATCGTTCAGCAGTCGTCCCAGCGTGCTGTGCAGCGTGGACGTATCTTCTCGCTCTATGCGAATGTTCAAAAGAGTGAGCGCGCGTTCGTAATGTTCCAGCGCGCGCTCGAAGCTGCCTGCCTGATAGGCATAGCGTCCAGCGCTGACACGGGCGGACTGTTCACGATCGGCATCATTGGCGCCCTCCCAGTGATATGCCAGCGCACCCGCATAGGCATCCATACCCGGATAGGCGGATGCGATCGACAGGGCGGCGCGGCGGTGCAGCGCTGTCCGTCCGTCGGCTTCGAGCGCGGACAGCACGCCCTCGCGGATTTTGTCATGGGTGAACTGCCAGGAATCTTCGCGCGCCTCTAAAATATTGATGCGTTCACAGGCGAACAACCACTCGTCAAGCTTCGGGGGGGTGACGGTTTGACTCAACGCTGTCCGATCGATCACGCGCCCCATGATGGCAGCCAAGCCCAGGAGCGGGAAGTGCAGCGGCGCCAGACGTGCCAGCCGCCGCTCCACGACCTGCTGGACACCGCGCACGAACAGGGTAGCGGGCAAGGTCACCGATCCGATCTGTTCGAGCTGACCTGCTTCTTCCGCCAGCGCGCGCACCACCTCGACGATGAAAAAGACGTTGCCCTCGGTCTCGCGTTCCAACAGATCGATCACCGCTGCCTGTGTCCCGCGTTCCCCGATCATCGAGGCGCTCAACTGGACGATCTCATCGCGGGTGAGCCGTCGCAGTTGGAGCGTCCGCGCCGGGTCGAGTAGCATCTCCAGATCGGGCGTGAGTTCATCGCTGCGAAAGCTGGCGATCACCAGCAGCGGCAGCCGATCGGCGAGCAGCTGCACCGCCTCCAGCAGTGCAAAGCTCTCGCGCGTCATCCAATGCACATCTTCCAGCAGGATCAGCACCGGGCGCAGCTGGCGGCGCAGGATGCCGTTGACCGCCACGATCAGACGATTGATCGCCTCTTCCGGCTCGACAATCGGCATCGGCGCGACCGGGCGCCCGATCAGATCGGCAATGTCCGGCACCAGTGCCAGCAGTACACTGGCTTCGGAGTCACGCACCTCGACATTGAGCAGCAGCCGCTTGAGCGGCTCGCGCCAGGCAGTGTAGGCGGCACCGTTGTCGGCAGCTTGTCCGCGCACGACCAGCGCCCCCTGTGTGAGCGCTTGAATGCGCACTTCGTCCAGCAGCCGCGACTTGCCGACGCCGCTCTCTCCCGCGACGAACCACAGTGCGCCGTTCCCGTCGATGGCGCGTGCCAGCGCGCCATTGAGCTTGTCGAGTTCACGTTCGCGTCCGATGAACTGCGCCGCCTGCAAAAAGCTCTCGCGCGTGATGGCGGTTTCGACCGGGAGGGGGATTTTGAGCGCGCCGCTGAGGTGACGTATGACGTCGGCTGCGTCGTCGTAGCGGTCGGCAGGTGAGCGCGCCAGCATCCGCGCGATGATGCCTGGTACGGTTGATGTCTCTTCGGGGGACATGTGCGGCGGACTCATCGGCGCTGCGCTCGGCTTCACTGGCGTCGGCGCGTGTTCCGCCTCTGGCGGGAACAGAATGGTGGCGTCCAGGTCGAGCGCGTCGAACTGCATGGTGCGCAGGGCGTCAAATAACAGCGTTGGCGCGTCGTCGCTGAGGAATGCGCCAGCTACAGTAGGCAGATCACGGGTCGAATCATCTGCTTTAGTATATGGAAAGACGATCGTCGCATTGTCGTCGGCGCGCGCGCTGTCCGGGGTCATGGACGATGACCCTGATGCGCGCGTCGTGATGGTGGAAAAATCGCCTGCCTCGTGCAGCGCCAACAGCGGCGCCCAGTCGGGCGACTCGTTCAGGATGCGCTGCATCATGGTGAAGATATGCGCGTCCTGGACGTTAAAAGGATGCTGACCCACCAGCATTTCGTAGGCGACCACGCCCAGGGCGTACAGATCGGACGCTTCACTGGGCGTACCGCTCTGCAGCAGTTCCGGCGCCATGTACCCGATCGTCCCCGCCATTTCCTCATCCTGACTCTTGGCGGACGCCAGCCCAAAATCGACCAGCTTGACGGTGCCGTTCACCACGAGGATATTGGCAGGTTTGAGGTCGCGGTGGAGAAAGCCGCGTCGATGCACATAGAGCAGCGCGTGCAGCGCCTGTACCAGCAGTCGCAGCTTGTCAATCGGCGGGAGACCATATGCGGCACCCAGGATGGTCTTGGGCTGGTGGAGCAGCTCCATTGTCAGGAATGGCTGACGCAGATCGTCGAAGCCGTAATCGAGTACGCGCACGATCTGCGGGTGATGCAGCGCAGCCGACGCCTGAAACTCGCGTGCCAGCGTAAAGCGCGATCCTGCCGAGACCGATCCGGTCGGGCGGTCGGGACGCAGATGCACCCGTTTCAGCGCGACATCCTGCCCGGTCAGACGGTCGTGCGCGCGGAAGACGACGCCCATACCGCCCGCGCCGATCTGTTCCGCGATGTCGTAACGATTATCAATGCGTCCGTCGTGCGCCGCCGGGATCATATTTTTCCTTACTGCGTGGGTTTGCTGATTGTAAGGATAATTCAGGAATGAACGCTTGACGTGGGTCTTTCGACCTATGTTGTGCTAGTCGGCGCTAAGCCCAGGTACGCGCCGACAAAGCTCGGATAGCCGCGCACGAACGACTCGGCGTCGGCGGGCTTGCGCCCTTCTAGCTGCACCCGATCGAGCGCGAACAGACCGTCACCCGTGCCGACCGCGACCCGTTCACCGCGCAGTACCACCAGACCTGGCGCGGCGTTGCCTTCGATGAGCGCGCCCGCCAGGATTTTGAGTCCCTGTCCTGCCCAATGCGTGAAAGTGCCGGGCCAGGGCGTAAAGGCGCGCATCGTGCGCTCGATCGCAACAGCAGACGCTGACCAATCGATCCGACCTTCTTCTTTCTCGATGCGCGGCGCGAAGGTCACGCCGTCGTCGGGCTGTGGGGTCGGCGTGATCGATCGATCCAGCACGCCGGGCAGGGTCTCGATCAGGAGGTCGGCACCCAGGATCGACAGTTTGTCGTGCAGCGATTGTCCGGTGTCGTCAGCGGCGATCGCAATGGCGCGGGCGCGCAGCATCGCGCCGGTGTCCAGACCTGCATCCATCATCATGATCGTCACACCCGTCTCTGAATCTCCAGCGCGGATACACGCCTGGATCGGCGCGGCACCGCGCCACCGGGGCAGCAGCGAGGCATGGACATTGATCGATCCGTAGACAGGCAGGTCGAGAACGACCTGCGGCAAAATCTGCCCGAAGGCGGCGACGATCGCCAGGTCAGCCGGATAAGCGCGCAGCGACTCGATCGCCTCGGCACGGCGAATCTTTTCGGGTTGCAGCACCGGGATGCCTGCGTCGAGTGCCGTCCGCTTGATCGGGGACATCTGCAGATCACGTCCGCGCCCGGCAGGGCGATCCGGCTGCGTGACGACTGCGATCACCGTATGTGCCGCGATCAGACGCTGCAGGACAGGCACGGCAAAATCGGGGGTGCCCATGAAGATGATTCGAGCCATATACGGCGCCTCATTATGTTATACTGATGTTCTATCCGAAATGACCGTCATTTTAGCACAGCGACGAAATCTGCCCGTCCTTATGTTTACCTCACCCACTCAAAAATTGCCCACTCAAAAACGCTGGCAGGTCATCCCATCCGCGCCGCCAGACGTGCTGCACCGCTTCCGCGATATGAGTCCCACGCTGGCGCATGTCCTGCACAATCGCGGCATGACCGATCCAGTCGCGGCGGCGCGCTTTTTGCACGCCGACGATCACGCGGTCGGCAGTATGCTGGGTTTTCGCGGCAAGCGTGCCAGCATCGATAAAGCACTGGCGCGTATCCGACAGGCGATCAAGGCGGGCGAGACGATCGCCATTTATGGCGACTTTGATGCCGACGGCGTGACCTCGACCGCGCTGCTGATGCAGACCCTGCGCTATCTGGGCGCCAGCGCCATCCCGTATATTCCTCACCGCGTCGATGAAGGCTATGGACTGAACAGCGACGCGCTGCTGAGGCTGGCACGCCAGGGCGTCAAGCTGGTGATCACGGTGGACTGCGGGATTCGCTCGATCGTCGAGGTCGAGGATGGTAAAGCCGCCGGGCTGGACATCATCATCACCGATCATCACTCGTTGGGCGACTCGCTGCCCGACGCCTACGCTGTGATCAATCCGAAACGCTCGGATGTGCCTTACACCGAGGATATGCTCGCCGGGGTAGGCGTGGCATTTCGGCTCGCGGAGGCGCTGCTGACGATCGCCGGAGGGCGTCCGGCTCGTTCGGATATGCCGGTGCTGACCCCGGACGAGCTGCTCGATCTGGTGGCGATCGGCACGGTGGCAGATCTGGCGCCCCTCAATCGACTGGAGAATCGCGCGCTGGTCAAGCGCGGACTGGCGATGCTCAACCAGACCCGCCGACCCGGTTTGCGCGCGCTGCACGAGGTCAGTAATCTGCGGTCGGGGTCGATCGATGCGCAAAGCATCGGCTACGCGATCGGGCCGCGCATCAATGCTGCCGGTCGGCTCGACAGTGCCATGCTCGCCTACGAGCTGTTGGTCACCCGCGACGACAACCGCGCCGCTGATCTGGCACTGCAGCTGCACAATCTCAACCTGCAGCGCCAGGAATTGACCCGTCAGGCGCAAGACCTGATTCGAGGACAGCTCGATGATCCTGGCGCGGTGCCGCTGATCTTCGCTGGAGATAGCAGCTTCAAACCCGGCATCGTCGGCTTGGTGGCAGGACGATTGTGCGAGGAATTTTTCCGCCCGGCAGTGGTGCTGGAATTGGGCGAACACGAGTCGCGCGCTTCCTGCCGCAGCATCCCCGGTTTCGACATCACCCGCGCGCTCGATGCGTGCGCGGCGCTGCTGGTGCGGCACGGCGGACATGCGCAGGCGGCGGGGTTCACCGTCACCAACGACAACATCCCGGCGCTGCGTGAGCGACTGAACGAGCTGGCACGCGAGGCACTCGAATCGCAGGACCTCGCGCCGTCGATCGCTATCGATCTGACGCTGGATGCCGGATCGATCTCGATCGAACTCGCCGCCGAATTGGAAAAGCTCGAGCCGACCGGACACAGCAACCCGCCGCCCGTATTCGTCACGCGCAATCTGAAGGTGATCGAGCAGCGGCTTGTCGGCAAAGAGGAACGGCATATCAAGCTCAAGCTCGGACGTGGCGCCGGTCTGGCACCGATCGACGCCATCGGCTTTCATCTGGCACCGACCTACCCGGCGGGTGCAGAGCGGGTCGATGTGGTCTATCACCTGGAGATCAACGAGTGGAACGGTCAGCGCACCCCGCAGTTGAACGTGATGGATGTACGCGCGACGGGCGCAGAGGGGATGTGATCATCGTCGTCCGACGCGCAGTCGTGCTGATGGTGCTGATGATCGCTATTGGAGTCCGGGCGCAGGAAGGCAGGTTCAACCCGATCGGAGCGGTCGAGGCGTTTTGGCTGCCCGATACGGCGTGTGCGGCAGGACTGGGCTGGGATCGCATCATTTTCGATTGGGCACAGCACCAGCCGACAGGCGCCGACGATTGGAACACGCTCAATGTCGATGATCGCTGGCTCGATGCTGCCCGCAATTGCGACCGCGAAGTCGTGGCGATCGTCAAGCATACACCCGCCTGGGCGACGGATGGCGCGGTCAACGCCGGCGTGCCGCGCGGACTCGATCTGCCGATCGACGATCCAGGCAATCTATGGGCTGGCTTCATGCGCCGTGCTGCTGCCTACTACGCGCCACGCGGCGTGAGCCGTTTCATCGTGTGGAACGAGCCGGACATTCCCGCTGGCACCTATGGATTCATCTTCGAGGGCGACCTGAACCAGTATGCCCGGCTGCTGAAAGTGGCGGCGCTGGCGGCGCGCCAGGGTAACCCCGACGTGCGCATTCATATCGCCGGGACGACCTATTGGCACGACGTGAACGCCGGACGCGCGCTCTACGTCGATCGGCTGCTTGAAGTGATCGCTGCCGACCCCGACGCGCCCGCACATGGGTATTATTTCGACGCGCTGAGCGTGCATGTCTATTTCAGGACGGATACGGTCTACGACATCGTGCTGGCCAATCGCGCCGCGCTCGACGCGCACGGCATGAGCGACAAAGCCGTCTGGATCGTCGAGACCAACGCTTCCCCGAATCTGGACCCGGCGTGGCGGGTCGAACGTCCGAACTGGCAGATCACCCTGGAGGGGCAGAGCGCCTTTCTGGTACAAGCCGCCGCGTCGGGCTTTGCGGCGGGTGCCGAGCGCATCGCAGCTTATAAACTGTTCGACTGGAATCTCGCACCCGGCGCCGAGTCGTTCGGGTTGATCCGCGCCGACGAGACCCACCGTCCTGCTTTCGATACCTGGACGCGGCTCGCGGCGCTGGCGTCCCAATGGGATACGGCGCGGGCTTCGCTGGCGCGCACGGCGACCAGCGTCGCCGTCCGTCTGCCGCACAGCGACGGACGCGAGACGATCATCGCCTGGGCGCGCGCCGCCGATCCCGTGCAGGTGAGGATCACGTCAAGCGCCGGATTTGCAACGATGGGGGATGCTTTTGGCAGCGCGGGGCAGATGGCAGCGCGCAACGGCGCGTTTACGGTGGCGCTACCGGGCGCCATCTGCAATCCGATCGATGGTTGTCCGGTCGGCGGTCAGCCCCTGATCGTGACGCTGCCGAGCCTGGCGGATGCGATCGAGATGCCGTAATCGGACTCGATGTTAAGGACGCAAGCCTCCAGAAGGATCGGTATACATCCCTGCTTGACAGCGTTTTCAATGTGCGCTATTCTTTTTGTGAACGCTGTTCAGAAAGTGACCGGCATTTGAAAGACAAAGATACTTCAGGGACGCGCGCGGCGCGGCTGCGTGCAGCCAGCCAGCAGCGTCGTCATCATGAAAGACAGGAGGTGCGCGCTGCCATCCTCAAGGCATCGTCCGCGCTGTTTTTAGAGCGCGGCTACCAGGATTTTTCGCTGCGACAGGTGGCAGAGCAGATCGGCTATGCGCCGGGGACGATTTACCTGTATTTCAAAGACAAGGACGATGTATTGTTCACCATCCTGGATGAAGGGAGCGCGCATTTCGGCGCGCTGCTGCTGGAGGCAGCACAGATCGCCGAACCGCGCGAACGACTGGTGAGCATTGGTCGGGCATTTATCGGATTCGGATTGGGCAATCCTGCCTTTTTTCAATTGATGTTCATGCAGCGCACGGATTATTGGGTGCGTGCTGCTAAAGCGGCTCAGGCATCGTCTGCGGATGGAGAACCGGGTCGAGCGGAGGGCGCGGGACTGCTGGGGCTGTTCACGCTCTGGCGCGCCACCATCGAGGACGCCATGAAAGCCGGGGTGCTGCGTCTGGGTGATCCGAGCGCGATTGCGGACGTACTGTTTTCGCTGATGTACGGGGTGGTGGCAATCGCGGTCGTGATGCCGAATTTCGATCAGAAGCGCATTGACGCCATGATCGATGCCACCTATGAGATGCTGCGGGTGGGTCTGCACGCGCCAGCCTGATTGACGGGCGGGATAAGGTTGTATTTTTACCCCGCGATGAACGCTGTTCAGTGAATGAGATGTAATTAAACGACTCGGATGGTCAGTTCAAGAGGAGCAATACAATGGCACAGATGAATGCGGCACCTGTCTCCTGGCACGTCGGTAACTGGGGCACCTGGGGCTGGATCGAGACCGGGCTGAAAGGAGTGGGTATCGCCGCTGGTATTATCGCTCTGGTGGGCGCTTTGGGGTCGGATGCACCGCTGATGATCGGCGACAATCCTGAACTGGGCGCGATCATCCTGATCGCGCTGATAAGCCTGTTTTACGTGTTCGGGATCATTCTGCGCATCATGCAAAAAGAGGTGATCTCGGTCATTTACATGCCGCTGGCTGCGCTCGGTCATCTCGGCGTGCTGCTGTCGCTGCTGCGCACACCCGCGATGCTCACGCTGCCGCTCATTTTGGGGATTTTCTTCATCCTGGGCGAGGCGGCGAAAAATCGCTTCCTGGTCACATCGGGTTTCACCGAGGCCGGCATGGACAGCAAGAACATGATCCGGGGCGCGCTCGGTGTCCTGATTTTCTACGTCGTCTATGTGGTCTTCCTGCTGATCTGACGCGGCTGTCGATACGGGTACGGCGTCGTGTCGTGCCCTTGACAATCTTTTTGGCACACGCAGACAATGCACGCATTGTCCCTACAACGCCTGTTGCGCGATGCTATACTAGCGCGATTCAGATATGAGACGAAAAGAGATGCGGATGAGCAGCACACCCAAGCAGTTTTCTTATGGCGGTCAGGCGGTTCTCGAAGGGGTGATGATGCGCGGCGCGCACAAATTCGCCGTCGCGGTGCGCAACCCCGCAGGCGAGATCGTCATCCATGAACAGCCGATCAGTGCGGCGCTCTATCGCGGCTGGGTCAGTAAGACGCCGTTCGTGCGTGGCGTGGTCGGCTTGTGGGACGCGCTTGGCTTGGGCACGCGCGCCCTGATGTGGTCGGCGGACATCGCGCTCGGTGAAGAAGAAGATTCGTCGATCTTCAGCGGTGCGCTCGGAATCGGGACGCTGGCGGTGTCGCTGCTGATCGGCGTTGGGGTATTTTTCATCTTCCCGACGGCGGCATCGACCGGACTCGGCAATCTGCTGGGCTTGCAGGATAATCCGACGCTGGTCAATCTGATCGAGACGATCATCCAACTGGTGATTCTGATCGGATATATGAGCCTGATCGGGCGCATCCCCGATGTGAAGCGGTTGTTCGGTTATCACGGTGCCGAACACAAGACTATCAATGCTTATGAAGCCGGGGCAGAGCTGACTCCCGAAGTGGTGCAGCACTTTCCGATCGAGCATCCGCGCTGTGGCACCGCCTTTCTGCTGACGGTGGCATTCGTCGGCTTTTTCGTGTTTTCGCTGTTCGGACGTCCGGATTTTCTGGTATTGATCCTGTCGCGGATTGTCCTGATCCCGGTGATCGCGGGCATCGCCTACGAGCTGCTGCGTTTCACTGCCCGGCACATCGACAACCCGATCATTCGCCTGATGGTGATTCCTAATCTGGCGCTCCAGCATTTGACCACCCGCCAACCCGACCTAACGATGATCGAGGTGGCGATCGCCGCCTTCAAGCGCGTGCTGGTGTCAGAAAAGCTGACGCCTGAGGAAGAGGAAACCGTGCCGGTGATGGAAGCGGTGCTGTAAAGATTTGTCGATGAGCAAACGTGAAAAGCGGCTTGATAAGCTGCGTCAAAATCCGGTCGGTGTATCGACAATTAAAGACCTTGCCTACTATCTCAGCCTGCGTTACACCGTCATTTTGACGCCAGAGATCGATGGATGGGGCGCAATCATCCCGGACTTGCGTGGATGTGTGGGGGCAGGCGACACAATCGTCGAAACACTCACGATGCTTGAAGACGCTAAACTGGGCTGGTTCGCCAGTGCGCTCAAGCATGGTGATGTCATTCCCGAACCATCAAAGGTCGAGCTGGCTGCCTGAGCGCGTAGACTAGACCGCCTTCTCCAACAACAGCCGACCCGCCGCCGCGTCCGCCGTGATCTGGACGATTAGCGCGTCGATCCCGCTGAAGCGCATCTCTGCGCGCAGCCGCGACTCGAAGCTGAATGTCAGTATTTGTCCGTACAGGTCACGGTCAAAATCGAGCAGGTGCGCCTCGACGGTCACGCCCACGCCGTCGAAGGTCGGACGCACGCCGACATTCGTCACCGCCATGAAGCGTTCGCCTGTCTCCAGCGTCGCCCAGCCCGCATACACCCCATTCGCCGGGATGATCTGTTCGCTCCACACCGCGATATTGGCGGTTGGATAACCGATCGTGCGTCCGCGCTGCTGTCCCTTGACCACCTCGCCGCTGACCCGATAGCCGCCGCCGAGCCACTCACGCGCATGTTCGACATCACCGCGTCCGAGCGCTTCCCGGATGGCGGTGCTGCTGATCGCGCCCTCGTCGCCAGCGTCCGCCATGAGCAGGTCGATCACATGCACCTCGAACCCGCGCACGTCCCCTTGCGCCCGCAGAAACGGCACATCGCCCTCGCGCTTGTAGCCGAGCGCGAAATCGGCGCCGACCCACAGCGCCTCGACATGCAGATTGTCCACCAGCGCCGATGTGAAGGCGGCGGCGCGCATCTGACGCAGTGACTCATCGAATCGCAGCGTGATCACGTATTCGACACCCAGCGCGCCCATCATACGTGCGCGCTCGTCCGGGTGTGCCAGATAGTAGCGTCCGCTGATGCCGCGCAGTACCACGTCAGGATGAGGATAAAATGTCACCACGACTGGGACTCGTCCGGTCGCGTGCGCTTCATCGACCAGCTTGCGCAGGAGATAATGGTGTCCACGATGCACACCGTCGAATACGCCAATAGTGACGACGGACGGCTGCTGAAGCTGGACGGCGGTCAGGTCGGACAGGTGGATCATTGGCGCTCCTGAATCACGCGATCATGACTCGTCGGGCGAGTCGAGGTACGCTGGAAAGACCTTGCTCGGATGCAGACGCCCGTCTGCGCGCGCCTCGACAACAGCGATCAGATGACGATCGGCGTCGTAGGCGAACACAGGCACGTCGGGCGGAAATACGAACTCAGCAGCGATCGCCTTGCCCTGGCGTATCGATGCGATCGCGCTGGAGTCGAGGATGACGCTGGTAAAACCGATCAGGGCGGCGGCGGGCGTGATCACATGGCGCGTGGGGTGAGGGTCGGCGGTCAGCGCGTCCAGCGACACGGCGTTGTCCAGCGTGAATGCGCCGCTCGCTGTACGAATCAACCCTGCCAGATGCGCCCCGGTTTCCAGCACGACACCCAGATCGTAGGCGATGCTGCGAATATAGGTTCCCGCGCCACAGGTGATCTCGATGGTGGCACGCGGCGCGGCGGGATCGCTGGCTTCCCAGCCGATTAGCTCGATAGCGTGGATGGTGACCGCGCGCGGCGGCGCAATCACGGTTTCGCCAGCGCGGGCGCGGTCGTACAGCTTGCGTCCGTCGATCTTGATCGCGCTGTAGGCAGGTGGCACCTGCATGATGTCGCCGCTGAAAGCCGCCAGCGCAGTCGTCACTGCGTCGGGTGTGAGCGCTGCGGTCACGGTCGGATCGCCGCGCAGGGTGACAGCTCCCTCGGCGTCATAGGTGTCGGTGGCGCTGCCAAACTGCACCAGCGCGCGGTAGCGCTTGGTCTGGTGCATCACAGTGTCGCTGAGGCGAGTGGCAGCGCCGACACACACGATCAGCACCCCTGTCGCCAGCGGATCGAGTGTCCCGGCATGACCGATCTGGCGCGTGGCATAGATACGCCGCACACGGTTGACCACATCGTGGCTGGTCATGCCGAGCGGTTTATCGAGATTGAGAAAGCCAAATGGATCAGTCATGCGTGTATGAATCGCCGTTCATACCGGCGCGGTGGTGTTCGCGTCGAGCGTTGCGCGCAGCAGCGGCAGCACACGCTCGCGCGCAGCAGCGAGCGTGCCGTCAAAGGTGGCACCCGACGCCTGTTTGTGTCCGCCGCCGCCGAGCGCCAGTGCGACCGATCCGACATCGTAGCCGGGCTTGCAGCGCAAACCGACCTCGACCTTGCCGTCCGCCTTTTCTTTGAACACGACCGCGATTTGGGCTTCGTTGGCGGTCACCAGAAATTCGACCAGTCCGCCGTCGGTCATGTCGGGCAAGCCGATCGCGGCGATGTCCGCCAGCGTGACGACCGCGCTGATGATCCGATCTTCCAGGATCATCGCGGGCATGACGCGGCTCCACAACTGCATCACAGCGTATTTCTTGCTGCCCAGCGTGCGTGCCATGATCAGATTGAGTGGTGCGCCTGCGTCCATGAGCCGCTGTGCCAGCCCCAGCGTCGCGGCTGTAACGCTGCTGACGCGAAAGCCGATCGTGTCGGTGATCAGCCCGGTGAGCAGCGCGGTCGCGCTGTCGGTCGGGATCATCTGACCCATTGCGTCGAGCCAGTGCATGACCACCTCAGTCGCGCTGACCGCGGATGCCATCACCAGATGCAGATTGCCAAAGCCAGTGTTGGTCATGTGGTGATCCAGATTGATCACCTGACGGCTGTTGGCGCGTCCATATGCGCCGACCGCGCCCGTGCGCTCTTCATCGCTGGAGTCGAGCGAGATCATCAGGTCGAATGTGCCTGACGCCGCGCTGATCCCCGGCAGCACCGTCGCCGCAGCGGGGATGAATGCCAGATAGTCCGGTACGCCAGCATCGACCGCACACACGATCCTGTCTTTGCCGCGCGCACGCAGGGCGTGCGCCAGACCGAGCAGCGACCCGATCGCGTCGCCGTCGGGATGGAGATGGGTGACCAGCAGGATCGTGACCGCCGCATCGACGGCGGCGGTCGCCTCGGCAAATTGCGGAACCTCGTTGTAGCGGCGCGCGTCAGGCGTCGTCGTCACTATCGTCCTTTTCGTCTGCGTCATCCTCGTCGGTCAGATTTTCCTCATCGTCTTCCTCGTCGTCTTCAGCGTAATCATCGTCGCCGTCCTCGCTGAATTCGTCCTCATCTTCGAGGCTCGCCAGCGCCAGAGCCGCCAGCGAGGTCTGCTCGTCCTCCGGCAGCGGCGCGGGGATGTCGAGATCGGTCAGCAGCGCGTTGATGCGCTCGCTGCGCTCCAGGGTGTCATCCCATTTGAAGGTCAGTACGGGCGCACGGCGCAGTCCGACGCGGTGCGCCACCTCACGGCGCAGAAACCCTTTGGCGTGTTCGAGCGCAGCCAGCACTTCCGGCGCGCGTTCTTCTTCACCGAGCGCGTTGACAAATACCTTCGCGTACATGAGTTCGGCGTCGATCACCACATCGGTGACGGTGATCCCCTGCAGACGCGGATCAGCCACCTCACGCACCACGAGCGTGCTCAGGATTTTGCGGATGCGCCCGGCGACGCGCGCTTGTTTGTGTGCCATTGGATGTGACTCCTTGTGTGTCATGCCAGGGCATGGCACGCCATGCCCCTACGATCGATTTCAGGCGGACGCCTCAGGATGTGTCCCTGCACGCTGCGCTCATAGGGACGCATAACAATGCGTCCGCACAGCGACATTCGACCGCAGCCTTAGCTGACGCGCTCGCTGATGTAGCACTCGATGCGATCGCCTTCTTTGAAGTCGTCAAAATTGGCGACGCCGATACCACACTCGAATCCGCCGCGCACCTCGCGCACGTCTTCCTGCATCCGCTTGAGCGATCCGATATTCAGGTCTTCGCCCAAAACGGTGCTGCCACGCAGCACGCGCACCCGTGCGTTGCGCCGAATCTCGCCATCCAGCACCATGCAGCCTGCGATCGTGCCGATACGTGGCACGCGGAACAGCGCGCGGACTTCGGCAGTGCCGATCGTCTTGTTGGCATACACGGGTTCCAGCATACCCTGGAGCGCCAGCTCGACATCCTCGAACAGCTTGTAGATGATGTCGTAGTGGCGAATTTCCACGCCCTGCATTTCGGCGGCGCGCTTGGAGGCGTTGTCGGCATCGACGTTGAAGCCGATGACGATCGCGCCTGACGCGGACGCCAGCATCACATCGCTCTCGCTGATATTGCCGGTGTCGGCGGCGAGCAGACGCAGCTTGATCCCTTCTTTGTTGCCTTCCTCGATCAGCTTGAGCTGATCGACGATCGGCTGGAGTGACCCCTGCACGTCCACTTTCAGCACCATATTGAGTTCTTTGACGCCGCCCTTGCGGTACTGGGCGAAGATTTCTTCCAGGCTGATGACCGGACGCGCGACGTTCGCCAGCGCGGTCTGGGCTGCGTCCTGACGGTCGGACGCCATCGTGCGTGCCTCTTTGTCGCTGTCCATCGTGTCGAAGGTATCGCCTGCTTTGGGCACGGTATGCAGACCGAGGACGGCGACGGGCATCGAGGGCAGCGCTTCTTTGACCTGCTTGCCTTTTTCGTCGAACATCGCTTTGATCTTGCCGTAGGCGTTGCCGGCGATCACCACGTCACCGCGCTTGAGCGTGCCGTTGAAGACGAGCATGGTGGCGATCACGCCCTTGTGCTTGTCGATCTCCGCTTCCAGGACGGTGCCGGTGGCAAAACCAGCGAGCGGATTGGCGGTGATGTCGTGGTCGTCCGCGACCAGGGTGATCGCTTCGAGAATGTCGTCGATACCGTCCCCCTTGATGGCGGCGACGGGCACGACGAAGGTGTCGCCGTCCCAGTCCATCGGGGTCAGACCGTTTTCGGTGAGCTGCTGCTTGACGCGCTCGATATTGGCGTTGCGC
Organism: Anaerolineae bacterium; assembly: GCA_034437395.1. Lineage (GTDB taxonomy): Bacteria > Chloroflexota > Anaerolineae > Aggregatilineales > Phototrophicaceae > Flexifilum. The sequence continues at coordinate 85,593 of DAOTUN010000081.1, forward strand.
TTATCGGTTTTAGTGATGGCGACGATGATCGGCACATTGGCGGCGCGGGCATGGGCGATCGCTTCGCGGGTGGTCTGCATTACGCCGTCGTCCGCCGCGACGACCAAAATCACGATGTCGGCACCCTGGGCGCCGCGCGCACGCATCTGCGTGAAGGCTTCGTGACCTGGAGTGTCGAGGAAGGTGATCTGCTTGCCATTGTGCATGACGCGATAGGCACCGATGTGCTGGGTGATACCGCCGGCTTCCCCGTCAGCGACGTGTGCCTTACGGATGGTATCGAGCAGGGTAGTCTTGCCGTGATCGACATGACCGAGGATGGTCACGATCGGCGGGCGCAGCGTGAGGTTTTCGCGCTTCTCCTCGTCGTAGACCTTACGCCAGACCTGGGTGGTCTGTTCGCGCATCCGCTCACGTTCGGCTTTGGCGGCGGCGGCGCTGGCGCTTTGCGCCTCGAAACCCATTTCTTCAAGGACGATTGCGGCGGTTTCGTAATCGACCTGCTGATTGATCGACGCCATGATGCCATTGGCGATCAGGCGTTTCATCACGTCGATCGGGCTGGCATCGATCAACGTGGCGACCTCACGCACGGTGAGGAAATCGGGGACGAGAATGAGCTGTTTTTCCTGTGCCATCGTGTCTTTCTCCTGATAGGGCGATGGGACAGGACTGCGCTCATTCAGCGCGTCATGCGGTGTCCCTTCGCCCGCTTCTGATTGAATGATTCTGGGTCGGCTGCCTCGCCGCACCGGTCTGAAACGCGCATGCGCCCATTACGAGGCAGCCTTGTGGTGACGCAGTGTGTCTCGATCCGCCGCCGTGAACGCCGTTTTGAGCGCTTTTGCCAGGCTGTCACCGGAGGCGGCTTTGCTCCAGCAGGTGGCGTTGTCGCATAAGTACGCACCCCGACCAGGGCGTTTGCCCGTCGGGTCGATGACGATCCCGTCTTCCGCGCGAACGATGCGCATCAGGTCACGTTTCCCCGCCTGGCGCCGACAAATCACGCAGGTACGGAGGGGAGGCGATTTGTGTCCTGATGCGCGCGCGTGTACGTCACTCATCGCGGTTCATCTTGATCCTATTCTTCCCACTCGTTCCAATCACCGGTGCGCCCGCCCTTGCGCTGGCGCTTGACCACCATGCCGCCGCGCTCCTCGTCGAAGACGAGCTGACGGCTGCCTTTCTTCTTAGCGTCCTTCTTTTTCTTCCCGGTCGGGTCGTCTTCGTCGAACACGACAGGCTCAACGACTGCGACGGCTGCGATCGGCAGCGGACGCTTGGCACGATCCTTGTCGGTGCGCACATCACGCCCATCGACGAATTCTTCCGTTGTGCCGTCGGCGCCTTCGACGACGCCCCCTGCCAGCAGCGCGGCTTCGGCATCGGCGGTCGCCTGTGCTTCAGCTTCGGCGGCGGCGTAGGCGGCTTCAGGGATAATCAGCTTGTCGAGCGCATCCTGCAGCATTTTGAACGAGCCATTGGGCGCCTCGCGCAGGACTGCGCGCACCCGTCCTTCGTCGATGATGAAACGCAGCATCACCTCACCGACACTGTTGAAGACGCGCAGCAGGTCGAGGACTTCTTCCGGCACGTCGAGCAGGTCGATCGGCATGTGGAACGCCGCCGCTGGCAGCGTTTCCTTGACAGCAGCTACCTCGGCAATGCGATCCTTGCGGCGCTGTTCGTTCATTTGCTGGATGCGGCGCTGTGCCACATCCGCGAATTTCGCCAGGGCGGTAAATTCTTCCGCCGTGACCGATTTATTCAGTTCCTTTTTCGCCATGATACGCCGGATGTCGTTGACCATCTCCGGCTGGTGATTGGCAACAGCGCTGGTGGGCGCCTTGTCGATCAGGTCGAGCGCCTCAGCCACTGCCTCTGGCACGCTCTTGATGTCGATACGCCAGCCGGTCAGCTTGGCTGCCAGGCGCGCATTCTGACCTTCACGTCCGATCGCCAGCGACAAGGCGTCTTCGGGGACGATCACCAGCGCAGTGCGTCCCTCGTCGGGGTCGTCATTGAGATAGACTCCCGCGACGCGCGCCGGACTAAGCGCTTTGGCGATGAATGACTCGTGGTTGGGACTCCACTCGATCACGTCGATCTTTTCGTGCAGCTCCGAGACGATATTCTGAATACGGCTGCCACGCTGACCGACGCACGCGCCCACCGGATCAATTCCGTCCTGCAAGGCAGCGACAGCGACCTTCGAGCGCGCCCCGGCTTCGCGGGCGATATTCTTGATCTCGACCTGTCCGTTGAAGATTTCCGGGACTTCATATTCCAGCAGACGACGCAGCATATTGCGGTGGCTGCGGCTGACCAGGATCATCGGACCCCGATTGCCATCCTCGACCTTAACGATATAGGCGCGGATTTTGTCGTGGGTCTTGTATTTCTCGCCGGGAATTTGTTCTTTCTTGGGCATGGTGGCTTCAGCGCGCCCCAGACTGAGGGTGATCACGCCGCCGTTCATGCTCTGGATGGTGCCGTGTACCAGATCGCCTTCGCGCTCTTTGTACTCGTCCATCAGGGTCTTGCGCTCCGCCTCGCGGATCTTCTGCAGGATCACCTGCTTGGCGGTCTGCGCGGCGATGCGACCAAATTTCTTGGTGGTGCCTTCTAACTGCACCATGACCATATCGCCATAATCGGCGCCTGGCTCGTAATAACGGGCTTTTTCAAGCTCGACTTCGGTAGTGGGATTCAGCACTTCATCTACAATTTCTTTTTCGACGAAGATGCGTGCGCGCCCGCTGCCCGGATCGATTGTGACCTCGACGCGCTGCGACTGCATACCCACGTCACGCCTGTAGGCGGAGATCAGCGCAGAGCGCAGCGCCTCCAACACGACATCGCGGGGCAGCTCGCGCAATTGAGATATCTCATTGAACGCGACTTCAAACTCACTTTTCATGACGGTATGGGTTCGCTCCCGAACGGACTCGCAAGGGGACTGATTGCGGCGCCGGAACGGTGCAGGGGGCTGCTGTTGTTTTGGCGCCGTGATACAAAAAAGTGGGTCAGATACCCACTTTCAATGGTGCAAATCATATCATACAGGGCGGTGCATAGCAAGTGCGGTGGGTTTGACACGCTAAACTCCTACGGAGAATTTTTACTGCAACGATGCGTCCGCCTGCGCTGAATCATGTTATAGTCTGCTCACGCGCTGCTCATTCTGACTATCAGGGAGAATCAAACCCGTGAGTGCCACACCTGCCCAACCGCCTCCAGGCGCGTCCACCACCCCGCCCGTGCAGCCGATCAGCCAGCGCAACAACCAGATGCGCCACGCGAGCCAGGGATGGATTTGGTGGCAGCAGCGTCCGAAGCGCGAATTTCCCAATGAACCCGACCCGCAATTCAAACTGGTGCCCGACGACCTGATCGAGCGCATGACGACCGAGTTCAATCTCGATCCCGGTGCTGTCGCCCGCATGAAAAAAGATATCGATTATCTCGATCATGAACTGTTGAAATACTTTCGTGAGACCGACCACGCCGCCAAGAAGTATCAGAATGGGTTTCGCCTGTACAACGTGCGTATCCTGATGCTGGCGACTGGCGCGACGTTGATCGGCACGCTTCAGGCGATCAGTCTGGCGTTCAGCCCCTCGCTGCTGCTGGTGTTAGGCGCGCTGGAGACGATCGTCGCGCTCTACACGGTCTATGTCGTCAATACACGCTCGACCGAAGCGTCGCTGGACTCCTGGCTGAAAAACCGCCGTCAGTCCGAGCAGCTTCGCCGTGAATTTTTCCGCTATCTGCTTTACCTGCCGCCGTATATCGAAGGAGAGCTGGAATACGAGCGCAAGCGCAAGCTGTCGAGCCGTGCTGCCTCGATCTATGCCGACCAATTCCCTGAAGAACCGTCGATCCTGGAATCGGGTAATCCGACCATGCCCGGTGCTGTCCCGCCGAGCACCGCCTATAGCCCTAATAATGGCACTGCGACCAGCGCTGGAGGTGCGGGATGAAACTCACTCGTGACGATCTGAATGTGCGTTTCCGCATTTTCGAGCGGGCAGTCCTGGAAGATCAGCGCGCCTATTACAAGCGCGAGATCGATCGCAATCAGCGTGCCTCACGCCAGATCAATCGCACCCGCGCCTTTTTTGCCTTCCTCGCAGGGGTGGCGTCGCTGCTGGCAGCCCTCGTAGGAGGATTCATCGCCTCACAGCAAGGACAAGGGGCGTGCGCCCTGGCTGAACTGTCGTCGATCGCCAGTGCCAACCTGGATCAGGCTCAGTCGGCGGAGATCGACGCGGCGCTCTCGCGCGGCGGTAACGATGCTGAGGAGAGTACGATGTCGTGCAATGGTCTGCGTATTTTCACATCGATCCTGATGATCGTGGCGGTGGGCGCACCCGCGTTGGGCGCGGCATTCACCACGCTGGCGGACTTGTACCAGTGGGAGCGGCTGGCGTCGATCTACGAGACGGCGCAAAAGAGTCTGGCGGTGTCGGACGCGCTCTCGCCGCTGGAGGAAGAACCCGATCAGGTTTATCACGCCAGCCTGAACGCCTTCGTCGAGGGCACGTTGTCGGTGATGCGCGATGAAACCTCGCAGTGGGGTCAGCTCGTCAAGATGCCGGATGCGCTGCAGGAGTACATCGACAGGGCACGCGACGCCGCCGAGAAGGACGATGAAGAGGGGGCAGGGGGATAAGAGCTTCCGTGAGCGGGGTTTGGCGCGCCAAACCACACCTAAAAACTGTGAAAATGCCTTCCCGGTTGCTTATCACGAAGGCATTTTCATCTTTATCCTGGGGTGCTGGGTGGAGTCCTCAAGTTCCATGATGCCCGGATAGTCTAGTATTATTTTTTCGACCACCTTTTTTAATTGTCTTTGCTTTATGCCATGATACAGGAGCGGATTGTATTCGGGAAACATCTTAGTTAGGGTCTCTCCAATTAGAGCCAGCAGCACCCAACCCTGAGCATCCTTAAATTTAAGCGTATCCGCCGCGTATGCGAATGCGTCGAAGAACTTCTCTATCTGGTGAAAATAAAGAAGACGTACTTCGTGGGTCACATGCTTACCGTCAATCTCTCGAATTTCGATGATACCCGCCCCATTAAGAGTCTGTAATTTTTCAGCCAATTTTCTGGGCTGATGCAGTTCATCTAAGCTGAAAGCGGGATCGAGTGACGTCATTTTGTCTCTTATGACGCGCAATTGCATCCAATCCTCGTCAATGGCTGCGTTCCCTTTGCGGCACGCCGTATAAGCGCGAATGAATAATTCGTAAACTGGATCGGTGGAAACTTTCGCAACGGCGGTTGAAGTCCTTGGGGTAGGCTGGAGTGGCACAACCGGAGGTGGGGCAAGCATAAGATCGCCAATTTCTATAAATTCTGAACAGGCTGTGCGGAACGCATCCGGGGTTTTTGCTTCACCGATACCCAGCACGAATTTGCGTTTTGATTTCAGGCGCTTGGCTAAACGCGCGTAATCACTATCACTCGCTGCGATGCAAAAACCTGTAATGTCTGCACGTTCGCAAGCGATTATCATCGCATCAATGACGAGGGCAATATCGACAGAATTTTTACCCTTGATATTGTTGGGCACCCAAATCGGATCGACAGGATATTTAGCCGCAAACGTTTCCCATTTTTCAATTGAAGTTTTATTGAGAAAGACCTTTGCGATAGTGATCTCGCCGTACTTTGCTACCTCACTCAATATAGTGGGAACGCGATCCATAATCACATTATCCCCATCGATCAGCACTGCAATGACTTCCCGATTTTGCGACATGTCGTCTCCCGTCGTCTGCTAAACGCTGAATGTATTTGATATTCTTACATATTATCAGGTGCAGTTGTTTTTATTCCCTCACCCGTCCGACTCCGCCAGCCCTTTCAAATCGCGCAGCTTCATCAGCGCCTCAAAGGGACTGAGCGCGTCCACATCCAACGCCTTGAGCGCGTCGATCGCCGGATGCACGCCGCGATCGATGAAGCTGAACTGCGTCGGGGCATCTTTAGCTGTCTCTTTGACTTTCTTCGACGGCGCCGGGGCATAGTTGGCGCCGCCACTCTCCAGCATCTTGAGCAGTTCGCGGGCGCGGGCGACTACCGGACGCGGCATCCCGGCGATTTGCGCGACATGCACGCCATAGCTGCGATCGGCGCCGCCGGGGATGACCTTGTGCAGGAAGGCGATCTCGTCGTTTTGCTCCGCCACCGCCACATTGTAATTACGGGCGCGCGGCAGGACGTTGGGCAGATCGGTCAGCTCGTGATAATGGGTGGCGAACAGTGTCCGACAGTTGAGGCGCGAATTGTCGTGGATGAACTCGATTACAGCGCGGGCGATCGCCAGCCCGTCGTAGGTCGAGGTGCCGCGCCCGACCTCATCGAGGATCAGCAAACTGCGACGTGTGCTGCTGGAGAGCAGTCGCGCGGTCTCGATCATCTCGACCATGAAGGTGCTGTACCCGGCGTGAATCTCGTCCTGGGCGCCGATGCGGGCAAAGATGCGATCGACCAGCCCGATCGTCGCCTCGTCTGCAGGGACAAACGACCCGATCTGCGCCATCAGCGTGATCAGCGCCACCTGACGGATGTAGGTCGATTTACCGCTCATGTTCGGGCCCGTGATGATATGCACCCGGTTCATGCTGTCGAACTGGGTGTCGTTGGCGATATAGCGGGCGCCGTCGGTGAGCAGCCGCTCGACCACCGGATGACGCCCGGCACGCACGATCAGGCGATCGTCCTCGGTCAGCGTCGGACGGCAATACCCTTCGCGCGCCGCTACGTCTGCCAGCGAGACAAATACGTCGATCAACGCCAGGGCTTTCGCCGTCTTGAGCAGCGCTTCGGATTCGCGCGCCAGCTCCGCACATAATTCGTCGAACAGGCGCCGCTCGATCGCCAAAATCTGTTCTTCGGCGTTGAGAACCTGGGTCTCGTAAACTTTCAACTCCGGGGTGATATAGCGTTCAGCATTGACGAGCGTCTGCTTGCGTTCGTAATCGTCAGGGACTTTGGCGGTATTGGCGTGACTGATCTCGATGTAGTAGCCGAAGACTTTGTTGAAACTGACTTTGAGCGAGCTGATCCCGGTGCGCTTGCGTTCGCGCGGTTCCAATTCCGCGATCCAGTCGCGGGCGTCCTGGGTGGCGCGCATCACCGCGTCGAGTTCGTCGGAATAGCCGGAACGGATCACGCCCATGCGGTCGGTGTTGGCGGGCGGGTCGTCGCTGATGGCGCGGATGACGTGTTCGCACACCGCGTCACAGGGATCGAGTCGATCGACCAGCGTCGACAGCGCGCGCACCGGGGTGATCTGCGTCCGAAAATGCGGGACGGTGCCGAGCGTCAGCCGCAGCGCCAGCAGATCGCGCGGGGTCGCCTTGTCGATCAGCAGGCGGTTGGTCAGTCGTTCCAGATCGGACACCTGTTTAAGCAGCGCGCGCAGCTCGTGTCGCAGTAATTCGTTGGCGTGCAGTGACTCGACTGCATCGAGGCGCGCATTGAGGCGTCCCAGGTCGAGCAGCGGTTGGTTGATCCATTCACGCAGCAGTCGCGCGCCCATCGGCGTGGCGGTGCGGTCGAGCGCGCCAAGCAGACTGCCGCGCGTCTCGCGTCCGCGTATCGTCTCGGTCAATTCAAGATTGCGGCGCGTGAACGGGTCCAGCACCATAAAATCGGCGGTGGTGTACGGACGCAGGCGCGTAATTTGTCCGATATGACCGCGCTGTGTGGCGGATAGATAATCGAGCAGCCCGCCCGCAGCGCATATCGATGCGGGTTGATCGCCGATCCCAAAGCCGTCCAGGGTGCGGACGTTGAAGTGCATCGTCAGGCGCGTGAGCGCGTTGGTCTTCTCGAAGCGCCAATCCGCGATCGGCGACAGATGAACCCCCATCGGCACAGTGGCGCCGCGTCCCGCCCACGACTCCGGCAGCAGCACCTCACGCGGTGCCAGTCGCGCGATCTCCTCGGTGACGCGCACTCCGGCGTCGTCCCCCGCGATCTGGGTGACGGCGAATTCACCCGTCGTGATGTCGGCATAGGCGATGCCGACGCGGTTCCACACACCGGACGACGCATCACCCATCGGGTAGATCGCCATCAGGTAGTTGGGGCGGTCTTCGTGCAGGAGTTCCGGCTCGATCACCGTGCCGGGGGTGATTACGCGCGTCACCTCGCGTTCGACCAGTCCCTTGCCATTTGGCTCGGTGATCTGTTCGCAGACGGCGACGTGATAGCCTTTTTCGATCAGGCGCGCGATGTAGGTGTCCACCGCGTGGAAGGGGACGCCCGCCATCGGCACCCGTTCATTTTTACTGACCGGGCGTCCAGTCAGGACAAGATCGAGCTCGCGCGCGGCGATCTCGGCGTCGCCGTCGAAGGTCTCGTAAAAGTCGCCCAGTCGAAAAAACAGGATACATTCGGGGTACTGGCTCTTGATATGCAGGTATTGGGCGCGGAGCGGCGTCACCGATGCGGACATTGTGTTTTCTCGCTGGAATATGCTCGAAATATGCAAAAATGTGTTATATCTATGGGCTATCGATATGAATGTCGCGCTTTTAGCGCGCATGAACGCCTATTCTAACAGGCAGGCGGGGCGATAACGACCCCGCAGAGGCATATTATGAACGAACAAATCATCGGCGTCGACCTGGGTGGAACACGGCTCCGCGCTGCTGTGTTGAACCGCGATCTGACCATTCTGGAGCGGCGCGAGACGCTGACGCTGGCACATGAGGGCGTCGAAGCGACGACAGCGCGCATGACCGCATTCGTGGGAGAGACGATCAGTGGATGCGGCGACGAGCCGATCGCCGGGATCGGCATCTCGTGTCCAGGACCGGTCAATCCGGTCGCCGGGCTGCTGGTCGCGCCGCCGAATTTGCTCGGCTGGCACAACGTCCCACTGGTGCAGATGTTTCAAAAACAGTTCGGACACACGACCTATATCGGCAACGATGCCAATGTCGCGGCACTGGCGGAGTCGGCGCGCGGTGCGGCACAGGGCTTCCGTAACGTGATTTTCATAACGATCAGCACCGGCATTGGCGGTGGAATTATCCACGACGGAAGGCTGGTGTTAGGACGCGACGGTCTGGCGGCGGAGGTCGGGCATATCAACATGATCGTCAACGGCACGGTGACGACTCTGGAAAAAGAGGCGGCGGGTCCGGCGCTGGCGCGCAAAGCGCGTGCGCGCATCGAGGCGGGCGAGTCGTCGTTGATGCGCGAGCTGGTGGACGGCGATCTCGACAAACTGAGCGCCAAGATCGTCGGCAAGGCGGCAGATCAGGGCGATGCGCTGGCGATCGAGGTCGTCAAGCGCGGCGCGTTCATCGTCGGGATGGGACTGGCGAGTCTGCTGCACCTGTTCAACCCGGAGATCATCGTCATCGGCGGCGGGGTGAGCAATATCGGCGCGCTGCTGTTCGACACCATGCGCGAGGCGATGGAAAAGCATGTCATCGATCGTGCCTACACCCACGATCTGATCGTCAAGCCAGCGGCATTGGGCGAAAATGTCAGCGTGATCGGGGCGGCGGCTCTGGTGCTGACGCGCGGCGGCGTCGAGGATGTGGCGAACGCGGCGCGCAAAATGGGAGGGGGATAGATCGCTTTTTTCCAACACCTCTCCAACATGTCACACTGTACCATTGTGACATGTTGACCTTACTTGATTTCCGCGTCAGACAACGCGATTTTCTACTGGAAATTTCGCGCGCCATCACCGCTCAACTCGACTTGAGCGAAGTTTTGAAGCGCGTCCTGAATGCGTCGGTTGCCATGCTCGGCGGGCAGACTGGGGTGATCGCGCTGCGTGATGGCATCGGCGCCTACCGTGTGCGTGCTACCGTCGGTATCGACAGCGCGCGGGTGCCCGATGTGGACAGCGAGATCGCGGCGATTTTCGACGAAGGCGCCGATCTCGACTACGAGACGATGGATGCGCGGCTGCGCACGCTGGCGGAGTCGCTCGATCCGCGCCTGAAGCAGGCATTTGCGCTGCCGCTGATCTTCGCCGGAGAGCCGATGGGCGTGCTGGTGGTCTTGCGCGCCTATCTGGTGACGGCGACGCCAGACGATGTGCAGGTGCTGCAAAGTTTCGCGGATCAGGCGGCGATCGCTGTACATAATGCGCAGTTGTATGCCCGGATCGAACACGAACGACGCCGACTCGCCGCCATCCTGCTGCACAGCGCCGATGGGGTGCTGATCCTCGACGGGCATGGCGCGGTGCAGAGCATCAATTATGCACTGGAACGAATCACAGGCTGGCGTGCATCGGACGTGACCGGGCGCGACCACGACGAGGTGATCGTCTGGCACAAGCGTGACAAGCACACACTGGATGGCGAAGGTAATCTCGATCTGAAGGCGGCGCTGGCGGCGGGGTGGTGGAGCAGCGGCGCGGTGTCGGGTCAGGACGCGCTTTATGTCGAGGGCGATCTGATGCGCCCCGACGGACTGACGGTCAGCGTCGGCATCATCTATGCGCCGTTGTTCAGCGCCGATGGACACCTCGCCAACATCATCGCGGATGTGCGCGACATCAGTAATTTTCGTCAGGCACAGGAGATGCAGAGCACCTTCATCTCGCTGATCTCGCACGAGCTGCGGACTCCAGTCGCGCTGATAAAAGGCAACGCTGCGACTTTGCGCCGTGACGATGTAGAATGGGACACCGCCACCGTGCGCGACCTGGCGGGGGTGATCGAGGAAGAATCCGACCGTCTCAGCGTACTGATCAACAACCTGCTCACGACCAGTAAAATGCAGGCGCAGCGCAAGATCGAGCTGAATCTGGATGATGTGCGCATCGACCTGCTGGCGGGGCGCTCGGTCGATCGTTTTCAGACGCAGACGCGGGCGCATACACTCAAATTGCGTTTTCCATCCGATTTTCCGGTAGTGGTGGGTGATGAACAGCGGCTGTTGCAGGTGCTGGACAATCTGCTGAGTAACGCCATCAAGTATTCACCGAAGGGTGGGGATATCGAGGTCGGCGGATGGATCGACACCGATCGCGTGACGGTGTATGTGCGCGATCAGGGAGTTGGCTTGAGCGAGACCGAGGCGAGCCGGGTGTTTGAACGCTTTTACCGTGTCGGCGGCGCGCTCACGCGGCGCACCCAGGGCGCGGGGTTGGGATTGTACCTGGCGCGTCAGATCGTGCTGGCACATGGCGGCGAAATGCGCCTGGAGAGCCAGCTGAACAGAGGCGCGACGTTTTATTTTACACTGCCGTTGGAGTAGGGAGTCGTCATGGCACGACAGATGATGATCAGATGTACAAACTGTGGCAATCAATTCGGCGCGGTCGTCGAGTCGATCGTCGATGGCGGGCGTGACCCGGATGCAAAGGTGCGGCTGCTGGGGGGGGCGCTCAACGCCATGCAATGTCCCAACTGTGGCTATCAGATGGCAGTGGGGGCGCCTGTGTTGTATCACGACGCCGCGAAAGAGCTGCTGATCGGATACGTGCCGCTGGAACTCAATCTGAACAACGATCAGCAGGAAAAGGCGCTCGGCGATCTGATGCGCGAGCTGACTCAGCGCATCCCGCAAAATGAATTCAAAGGCTATCTGTTTCAGCCTCGCCGTGCCTTGACCCTGCAAAATCTGGTCGAGCAGATTTTACATGCCGATGGGGTGACCCCGGAGATGATCGAGGCGCAAAAAGCGCGCGCGCGCCTGATCGAGACGCTGATGAGCGCGACGCCCGCCGCGCTCCCGGACGTGGTGATGCAAAACGACGCTCAGATCGATGAGACCTTGTTTCAGACGATGACGCTGATGGCGCAGCGCCTGGCGTCGGCTGGATCGGTCGAGGTGGCACAGCAAATCATGGAAGTGCAGGCACAGATCGCCGCGCTGTCCACCTATGGACGTGCTGCCCTGACCCGTGCCCGCGAGGAAGAAATGGTGGTACAGGCGGTCGCGGATGCGATCGAGGCAATGGGTGAGACCGCCGATCGACCAGAATTTTTGATGTTGGCGCGCGATTACCAGGACGATCCCGCGCGGCTGCGGGCGCTGGTCGGATTGGCACGTCCGGCGTTCGATGAGGTTTTCTTCCAGGAGATGACCGCTGTGATTGGCGCGGCGCCCGCCGCCGAGCGCGACGCGCTCGAAGGGCTGCGCGACATGCTGGTGGCGCTGACTCAGGAGGTCGATGCACAGTCACAGGCGGCGCTGCGCTCGGCAGCGCAGTTGTTACAGCAAATCGTCAACGCGCCCGACATCGATGCCGCCATCCAGAATTATGCCGGGATGATCGACGGCACCTTTCTGTCGGTGCTGGAGGCGAATTTGCAGGGCGCCCAGCGATCTGGCGATAAGGCGCTGTTGGAACGGTTGGCACAGGTATACAACCGCGTCAATGCCTACATCGAGGACACCATGCCCGGCTCGCTGCGGTTCCTGAATGAACTGCTGGCGACCGACACCGATGAGCAGGCGTTGGAGATGCTGAACGCGCGTGGAGGGGATTATGCCGACGACCTGCTGCAAACGATGGATGCGGTCGAGCGTGTACTGATGCAGCAGGGGGAAAACACGCTGCTGACCAAGCTGGTCTTTCTGCGCGCCCGCGCCGAGTCGGTATTGAGCTGAACCTGACGTTTGCCCGACGCATCTGGTATTCTCACCCTCATTGTTGTAGATTAACCTCTCAAATATGCTGTTGAGAGGTTTTTTTGTTTGCGTCGCCTCGCAGCACATCATAGCAATACTGTGTAGTTCAGAATGAGGAAATTCACCCATGCCACAACGCAAAACGATGTTCATCCGCGCCCTGTTGTTCTCGTTCGTGCTGACGATCATTGCAACGGTCAGCATCGCCCCCGCCATTGCCCAATCGGACGATCTGCCGACCGACCCACTTCAGCGGGCGTTCCGGTTGGTGCGCGATGAACTGCAGGATAAATTTGGTGTCGATCTGCTCTATGTTCAGAACTGGACGTTCGACGAAACGGAATTTACAGGCGGCATCGACAGTTGTCTGGAAAATCTCGATCCGGCAGAGTCGCGCGGTCTGTACTACGGCTGGCGCTTCGTGATCACTGCGCTCAGTGGACGCCAGTTTGAAGGTCGCTCCAGCTTTGACTCGACCATCATTACGGCGTGCGATACCGTCACAGTCGCGGCAGCGGCGCCAGCCGCGGCTCCGGCGGCGGATGGCAGTCTGCCGGCTCCAGTAGCGGGCGCGGGTGCGACAGGTGCGTTCGAGCTGGGTGGGCACGCGCTGGAATTGAACGCTGGCACCGTCGGCGTGATGCGCCGTTCAGGAATGTCGTGGGTCAAATTCCAGCATCGCTACAGCCCAGGACAGGATCCCAGCGCGGTCGCCGGCATTATCAACAGCGCCCGGACGAACGGGTTCAAAATCCTGGTCGCCGTCGTGGGCAGCCCCGCTGAGTTGGGCGCCAACTTTGACGGCTATACCGCTGCATTCGCCACCTTCCTTGGCGGCGTAGCTGCGCTGAACCCGGAGGCGATCGAAGTATGGAACGAGCCGAATATCGACCGCGAGTGGCCCGCTGGTCAGATCAATGGCGGCACCTACACGCGCATGTTGGCAGCATCATTCAACGCGATCAAGGCGCGCAACCCCAACACGATCGTGATCAGCGGCGCGCCCGCCCCGACGGGGTTCTTTGGTGCGGCGGGCTGCACGGCACAGGGCTGCAACGACGACGTGTTTATGCAGCAGATGGCGGCGGCTGGCGCAGGCAACTACATGGACTGCATCGGTCTGCACTACAACGAGGGTATCGTCGCGCCGTCCGCGGTGGGCGGTGACTCGCGTGGCAGCTATCCGAGCTACTTCTTCGGCTCGATGCTCAATCGTGGTCATTCGCTGTTCGGTGGCAAGCCGGTCTGTTGGACGGAACTCGGTTACCTGTCGCCTGAAGGCTACGACGCGCCGCTGCCTGGCGGGTTCGCCTGGGCGCAGAATACCTCCGTCGCCGAACACGCGGCATGGCTTGCTGAGGCGGCGACATTGAGCGCACAGAGTGGCAAGGTGCGCCTCATGATCACCTGGAACGTGGACTTTCCGTTCTACACCGCGACCGACCCGGTCGGCGGGTATGCGATCATTCGTCCGGGTGGCGCGTGCCCGGCGTGCGATTCGCTCGGCACAGTGATGCGCCGCTAGGCAAGACGCTGTGTAATGTGTAAATGGAAAGGGCGTCCCAAAAATGGGACGCCCTTTTTTTATGCTTTTCACCTGATTGTGTCTTTCATTGCCGCCCTTCGCTATAATTGAAGCCGACTCATCAACCAACTTAGGATGCAGCATGGGCGATTTTCAGGATAAACGTATTTTAGTCACGGGCGCGACCGGATTTCTGGGCAGTATGCTGGCGCAGCGGTTCGCCTCTGAAGGCGGTCAGGTCGTCGTCCTGGCGCGCTCCAACGAGTCAGCCGATGCTGCGACCGCGCAGGGCTTCGAGGTGGCGCGCGGTGATGTGACCAACCGCGAGTCACTACGCCGCGCGATGGAAAACTGCGCCATTGTCGTCCACTGCGCTGCTTCGTTTGGACACCCGGACGATCAGCGCGATGTCAACGTCAACGGGACGCGCCTGGTGGCGGAAGAAGTCGGTTTTGGCGGAGTGCGTCAGCTCGTCTACGTGAGCAGCATCGCGGTGTACGGCTTTGCGCGGCGAGGAGTGGTCAATGAAACGGTCGCGCCAACACCTGGATCGTACATCTATGCGCGCACCAAGCTGGGCGGCGAAAACGCGATCAAAGAAGTCGCCATCCACACGGGCTTGAATTACACCATTGTGCGCCCCGGCATGATCTACGGACCCGGCTCGACTCGCTGGACACACGATCTGTTCCGCTACGCGCGGCGCAATCCGATCATCTTTTCTGGCGATGGCAGTGGATCGACCCATCCGATCTACCTCGACGATGTGATCGATGCGCTGGTCAAAGTCACGGGGGACGAATCGCTCAATGGTGAAATCTTCAATATTTCCCCCGACCCCGCCCCAACCTGGCGCGAATGGCTGCTCCAGTATGCGCGGCTGGCAGGACATCAGAATTGGGTGAGTGTGCCGCCCGTGCTGGCACGCGCCGGTGCTGGTCTGGTGATGGGTTTCGCCTCGCCTGCCAGTATCCTGCGCGATCTGCCGGAGCTGGTCGATCAGTTCATGGAAAAGGTCACTTACAGTACGGCGAAGGCGCGCGAGCGTCTGGGATGGGCGCCGAAGGTCGAGCTGGTCGAGGGAGTCGATCGCTGCGTACCCTATCTGCGTGAAAAAGGCTTGTTGTGACCGATGTACTGACGGTGATCGCTATCGCGGTCATCGCGCTGGCGATCGTCGCACTCGGCTGGTGGCTGCTGATCGCCAGCGAAGGCGTATACCTGGGTCGGCGGGTCGTCATCTGGCTCTACGACGTGTATGCAGGACGCTACGACGACATCAAACAATATCGCCGCGACATCGAACACCAGTTCCTCGCACAGCCGATCCTCGATGAATTTGCTCCACGCACCGATCCGCTGGTGCTGGATGTGGCGACGGGCACCGGGCGGCTGCCTTTGGCGCTGGTGCGCCATGCCCGTTTCAACGGACGGGTGATCGCCGCCGATCTCAGCCGCGAAATGCTGATCCGCGCGGCGGACAAGCTCGACGATGCCTCGAATGTCGCGTTCGCGCTGGCGGCGGCGGAACATCTGCCGTTCCCCGATGCGACCTTCGAGCTGGTCACCTGTCTGGAGGCGATCGAATTCATGGCACGGCGTGAACCCGTCCTGGAGGAGCTGATGCGCGTGCTGCGTCCGGGCGGGCTGCTGCTGCTGACCAATCGCATCAATACCCGGCTGATGCCCGGCAAGACCTACAGCGAAGACGCGCTGGTCGAGGCACTGTCGGAATACGATACCGAGTCGATCTATATCGAGCATTGGCAGGTCGATTACGATCTGGTGTGGGTGCGCAAGTCCGCCTGAGTGCAACCCATCCTCGTAAGGCGCGTATAACTCATCAGGTATTTAACCGCGCCTCACAAGGAATCACACCGCCATGAAATACCCCATTCGCAGTCTCATGATCGTTTTCGTACTGCTGCTGGTCAGCGCCCCGATCCTGGGACAGGAGACTGCCACCTATACCGCCGAGAATGACGCCTTCACTGTCACGCTTCCCGAAGGCTGGACGACCGAAAATATCCCCGATGGCGTCGAGTTCAAGGCACCCGACGGCACGGTCATGTACTGGATCGCCCTGCCCGCCGCCGACAGCGACTCAGGTGCGCTGGCGGCGATCGATCTGTTCGCGCCCGACTTTGCCGGGACGCAGATTCAAAATGTCGAGTTTCCCGCCCCTAACGGTGTCTG
Source organism: Anaerolineae bacterium (assembly GCA_034437395.1). Classification (GTDB taxonomy): domain Bacteria; phylum Chloroflexota; class Anaerolineae; order Aggregatilineales; family Phototrophicaceae; genus Flexifilum. The sequence goes on from DAOTUN010000081.1 coordinate 101,944, forward strand.
GACGCAGACGCTCTATCTCGTCGGCACCGACGTTGCCGCCACGCTGACCCTGCACTACGGTGAGAGTGCTTACGTGCTGTGGCTGCCGCCGACCGATCAGGCGGCGCTGACAGCGGTCAGTCCGAGTATCAATGAAATGCTGGTCTCACTGGTCTACGCGGGCGCCCGTGATGTGACCGAGGCACAGGTATTCACCCTGGAACAGGACGCGCTCGATCTGCTCGACGCCTACGTCGCTGAGGCGCTCGTCCGCTTCGAGATGCCGGGCGCAGCGATCGCGGTCGTGCAGAACGGCGGCGTGATCTTCACGGGCGGTTATGGCGATGCCGACCGCGAGTCCAACACAGCCGTGAACGATGACACCCGTTTCATGATCGGCTCGGTCACCAAGTCGATGACCAGCTGGCTCGCCGCCTCGCTGGTCGATGAGGGCGTGTTCGGCTGGGACACCCCGATCACCGAGCTATATCCGGCGTTCACCCTGTCCGACCCGGAACAAGCTGCTGCGCTGACCGTGCGCGATTTTTTCAGCATGTCCAGCGGACTCCCACGTTACGATCTGTCGATGATCCTGGAAATGCGCACCCCTGACGAACTGCTCGCGGAAATGGCGACCATTCCGCTGGTCGCGGCGCCCGGCGAACAATTCAACTACAACAATCAGATGGTGGCGCTGGGCGGATTCATCACAGCGGCGGCTGCCGCTGGAGTCGAACTCAGTGCGGGCGACCGTGCTTACGCCGATATGCTGCAAACGCACCTGTTCGATCCGCTCGGCATGACGCAGACCACGCTCGATTTCGACGCCACGATCACCAGCGGGGATGCCGCCACACCGTACTACTTCGACTCGTTCGAGGAAGCCTATCTGCCTGTGCCGTTCGATTACGAGCGCTTCGTTCTGCCCGTCGCGCCCGCTGGCGCCGTCTGGTCAACGGCGGGCGACATGGGATTGTACCTGGCGGCGCAGATGCGCGACGGCGCGCAGCCGGACGGCACACCCATCGTCAGTGCTGAAAATATGGCGGTCACCAAGACCGGGGTGATCGCTATCGAAGGTGCGGGAGACTACGCGCTGGGCTGGATGACGGGCGATTGGTTCGGGCAGCCGCTGCTCCAGCACGGTGGCGGCACCAGTGGCTTTACGACCACGTTTGCCTACCTGCCGGATGCCGATGTCGGCGTCGTGGTATTGAGCAATCGATCGAGTGCCGATGGATTCGGTTCGGCGGTGCGCGACTACGTGTTTGAGCTTGCCTACGCGCTGCCGCCCGAATCCGAAGCGATCTATCTGGCTGGTGAGAGCAGTCTCAAGGAACTCGGCGAAATGGTGCTGGCACAGGCGAACCCACGTGTCGATGCGCCCGCCGACGCCGACGCGATGGCGCTCTTCCTGGGTGAGTACGAGCATGGCATCACGATCGCGCTCGATGCGGCTGGCAGGGCGACCGCTTCCGGCGATTTTGGAACGATCGTGCTGTATCCGTCCGGCAGCAGCGCGACCATCTTTGTCACCAGCGGCGTCCTGGGTGGGCTGCGCGTCGCCTTCGACGACGCGGCGGGAGTCACCATGAATTTGACGAATCCATTGAGCGGCTTGCCAGAAGGTCAGCCGGAACTGACGCTGCGCAAGCTGGATTAATTCGCGCGATCAGGGGCACGGTCATCGTGCCCCTACACCTTTCAGCTCCCCGCCGTTAAAATCAACGGCATATTCGTTTCCGCCCATGCGTAAGGACTGCCCATTTTGATCCTCCCCCCGCACGACCTCGCCCGCGCCGTGCATGAGGCGATCGCGCGCGCGCAAGAAGCTGGTGCTCTCCCTCTCTTCGCCATCCCGGAGATCGAGGTTCGCCCGCCCAAGCGTGCCGACCAGGGCGATTACGCCGTCGCTGCGCCGCTGGCGCTGGCAAAGGCGGCGGGCATGAAGCCGCTCGACATCGCCACCGTGATCGCCGCGCATGTGCAGGTGCCATCGTTCATCGCCAGCATCGATGTGGTGCCGCCGGGCTATCTCAATTTCCGCCTCGATCCGACCTGGCTGCGGGCACAGGTCGAGGCGATCATCGAGGCGGGCGATCGCCTGTTCGCGCTCGATCTGTATGCCGGAAAGCGCGCCCAGGTCGAGTTCGTCAGCGCCAACCCGTCTGGTCCGATCACGATCGGACGCAGTCGGGGCGCGATCGTTGGCGATGCGATGGCGCGCCTGTTGGAGGCGGCGGGTTACACCGTCGAGCGCGAATATTATTTCAACAACGCCGGACGCCAGATGCGCAACGTCGGCAGCAGCCTCAAAATACGCTACCTGCAGGCGATCGGCGTGCCGGTCGAGCAACCCGACGCGAAAGACGACAGCTTTTATCAGGGCGACTACCTGATCGACTTTGCACGCGAACTCGCGGCGGAGGTGGGCGACTCGTGGCGCGATCACGACTGGGAGCCGTTCAAGGAGTACGCCGAAAAGCGTATGTTCGACTGGATACGCGCCACGCTCGGTCGGGTCGGCATCGCCCATGACGTATTTTTCAACGAGAATTCGCTCTATGAGAGTGGCGCGGTCTGGGAGACGCTGAGGCAGCTTGAGGCGCGCGGGCATGTCTATCGCAGCGCTGTGCCTGAAGGCGCCGACCCCGAAGCGGTCGAAGAAGCGGGCGGCAAAGGGGAAGCGGTCTGGTTTCGCAGCACGGCGCTGGGCGACGCCAAAGATCGTGTGCTGGTCAAGTCATCTGGCGAACCGACCTACACCCTGCCTGACATCGCCTATCATATGAACAAGCTCGATCGCGGCTTTGACCTGTTGATCAACGTGCTGGGCGCCGATCACAACGTGCAGTACAAGGTGGTGCAGTACGGGGTCGCCGCGCTGGGTAAAGACCCAGCGCGTATCCAGGTGATTATCAACCAGATGGTGCGGGCGGTGCGCGATGGGGCAGAGGTCAAGATGAGTACCCGGCGCGGCATTTTCGACACCTTGGACGACCTGATCGAACAAACCAGTGCCGACGCGGTGCGCTATATGCTGCTCGGACGCAGCGCCGACTCGCAGCTCAATTTCGACCTCGACCTGGCGGTCAGGCGCAGCAGCGATAATCCCGTTTACTATATTCAGTACGCGCATGTGCGCTGCGCTGGCATCTTCCGCGAGGCGGCAGCGCGGGGCATCGACGACAGCGGCGCTGATCTAAGCCTGCTCGGTGAACCGGAACTCGCTTTCCTGCGCAAGGTGCTTGAATTGGGCGAGGTGATCGAGGCATCTGTGCGTCACCACGAGCCCCATCGGCTCGCGTTTTACGCGCTGGAGCTGGCAAATGTCTTTCATCCGGTGTTCGACAATGTGCGGGTGCTGCACAGCGAGGTTCCCGCGCCACTGGCAAAGGCACGGTTGCGTTTCTTTCGCGCCGCACAGAGCGCGTTCAAACGGGTCCTGAATTTGATGGGCATGACTGCCCCGGAGGTGATGTAATCATGGGACTGAAACCGGATCACTGGATTCGCCAGATGGCGCATGAACAGCGCATGATCGATCCATTCACCGATGGACTCAAGCGTGATGGCGTGATCAGCTACGGTTTGTCGAGCTATGGCTACGATATGCGCGTGGCGAACGAGTACAAGATTTTCACCAACGTGTATTCCGCGATCGTCGATCCGAAAAACTTCTCGGATCAGTCGTTCGTCAATGTCACGACCGATGTGTGCGTGGTGCCGCCGAATTCGTTCGCGCTGGCGCGCAGCGTGGAGTATTTCCGCATCCCGCGCAAAGTACTGTGCATCTGCCTGGGCAAATCGACCTACGCCCGCGCCGGGATCGTCGTCAATATCACCCCATTCGAGCCAGAATGGGAGGGGCATGTGACGATCGAGATCAGCAATACCACCCCGCTGCCCGCCCGGATTTATTCCAACGAGGGGATCGCCCAGGTGTTGTTCCTGGAGGCGGACGAGGAATGCGAGGTCAGCTACGCCGACCGCAAGGGCAAATATCAGGGGCAGACCGGGGTGACCGGTCCACGCGCTTAACGCGCCGGGATTGATCACGCGCGGCAAACATCCTACAATGATGTGTGTCGGGTGCATAGCTCAATTGGCAGAGCGCTTCCCTTACAAGGAAGATGTTGCAGGTTCGAGTCCTGCTGTGCCCAACTGGAACAAGCAATCCGAACATGAGCCAGCCATTGTGCTGGCTTTTGTTTTATTTCCGCCTGATTTGCTTTCCAGGTATCTAACTCTATCCACATTACAAAATCTTACGTCTTCAACGTAATACAATCGATTATGATCAATTCATCAACGCTGCGACATTGCGATCAGGAGAGCATCATCATGCGAAAGTTATTCGCCCCGCCCGAACTTGAAATCTCGGGCATTTTCGCCCGTGCATTCGTAGATAATTTGCAAAGTATAGAGACTGCGCCAATCCTTGAAAAACACGGCTTTATGACTCTCGAGTCCAACGAATGGTATCCCACGCACAAATTCATGGACGCCATGAACGAGCTGGCGGGAGATACCAACTTGTCCTCGAACATGATCGCCATCGGAATGGAGATCGGCGCTCGCTTCCCCCCACCCCCCGGCATCGAAAACCCCACTATGGCTGATGCACTGCGTTTCTGGAATGACGTATATCAAGGCGCACATCGTGGTTACAACGGCAGCATCGGCGACATCACCGTCGAGCAGGTGACGCCGACACACTTCCGCACGCTGCATGACCATCTGTACCCGGACGATTTTGTCTACGGTATCGCTTATACCCTGGCACGACAGTATTTGCAGCCCGGCACGTCGTTCACGGTGTATTACGATCCCGACCTGCCGCGCCGCGATGAAGACGGCAGCGACGTGACAGTGATTCACATCACCTGGGAGGAGTAGCCCGCGAGGGATGCCCACTCACGATGGTCAAGCTAATGGGCTTGACCATCGTCGTCACCCCAGTGAAGCCCAGCGGACTCAGGAACGGATAGCGCGCCGTCCTCACGGCACGGAATCCCAATCGTTCGTACAAGCGCCGCGCATCGTCGTTGCTATCTACCACATCCAGCTTGACAGCATCATAACTTCGTTCACGGGCAATCGCCGTCACCGCCTCGATCAACAGTGAACCAACACCCTGCCCGCGCGCGTCGGGATGCACCGCCAGCCCGCTGATATACACCGTCTTGCCATCTCCGGCGGTGTGGATCACCTGCATGACCAGCCAGCGAATCACGCCCCCGATCGACCCGTAGTGTGCGCGCATGACGGAAAGACGGTAGCGCAAAAATTGCCCATCTTCATATTCGATACCGCTGACACCCATGATGCGCCCCTCGTCATCGACCGCGATCAGGCACGCCGCCGGGTCAAACGTTTCGGCAAGCACAGCCAGCGTGCGCGCTGAGTCGCCCAGTATCGGTGCCAGCTTGCGCGAAAATGCTGCCCAGTAGACCTGTGCGATCGCCGGACGCTGCTCATCGCTGAAACCGCGCTGTATCTGGAATGTCACCTGGAATTTGCCTTACGCCATTTGCATTAGGGTCAAGTATATTCAAGTTTACATCAATGCGGTGCCGCGCGGGCATATCTATTACGACTAACATTATTCGTAACTACTCAGGTATCCCTCATTCCCCGACCCCTTCTCCTACAAGGCGAGAAGGGGAGAAACGCAGTAGAAAGTCCCTCTCCTCTTGCGGCAGAGGGATTTAGGGTGAGGGCTGTGTAGTTACCATTATTCCAACGAATTTGCCCGGTCAACGCAGCTAAATTTGCGAAATTCACTGTTTTTTGGTTTAATTACTGTGTGAGTGACTTCCTGATCGTGTGCAGACGTTAGTGTGAACCATGCCTACCGCGACCCAAGAACCGCAGTTGATCTTGATTGTCGAGGATGACGAAGCCACCGCCGAGATGCTGACGGAGCTGTTGCAAACCTCCGGCTATATCACCGTCTCCGTCGAGTCAGGGCAAAACGCCCTGACCCGTCTTGAAGGCGCCGAACCAGCGCTCGTCTTGCTCGATATGAATCTACCGGATATGTCCGGTTTGGAAGTGGTGCGCCAGATGCGCGAGACGTCGCCGCTGCCCGTGATCGCCTTGAGCGGTCTGACACAGGAAGGCGATAAAGTCGCGGCGCTCGATATGGGTGCCGACGATTACCTCGATAAACCGTTCTCGCCTGAGGAGCTGGTCGCGCGCATCAATGCGCTGCTGCGTCGTGTCGGGGCGCTGTCCGCCACCGAGCCGCGTATCAAAATACGCCAACTGGAGATCGACCTCACGCGGCGCCTGGCGCTGCTGAATGGGCGCAAGCTGCACCTGACTCCCGTCGAATACGGCATCCTGGTGACGCTGATGCGCAGCACCGGCAAGGTGGTCTCGCATGACGACTTGCTGCGGGCGGTATGGGGCACCAACTACGAAGGCGATTATTCTGTCCTGCGCGTCAATATCTCGCGCCTGCGCCACAAGCTGGAGGACAAGCCGCGCTTTCCGGCATATATCGTCACCGCGCCGGGGCAGGGCTACACCATGCCGGTGTAGGGCAGAGGGCACCGATGCGCATCCGCGCCACCCTGATTATCATCGGCTTCATGCTGGTGCTGTTTACCTACACTTTTCCATTTTGGCAGCCGCTCGTCTTTCAAACGCCGGAGTCGGTCGAAATTCTATTTCCGGGTCTGCCACTGAATCTGCAATCCGCCTTCGCCAGCCTCCCGCCTGACCAACAGCGTACCTACCTTGAATTTGCGCGTGCCGACACACCAGGGACGGTGCGTATGGTGATGGCGGCGCTGGAACCGCGCGTGCCGCTGCCTGAAGAAGATCAGGAAATGCCAGAGATGATCGCTGCCCAGCCGATCGCCGCTGGACGCTTCACCGCGCTCGACCCCGTGCGTTGGGGGCAGGGACGGGTGACCATTTTCCAGGATACAGAAAATCGCTTTTTGCTGCGTTTCGAGGATTTTTCGATGCTGGGCGGTGTCGATCTGCGGGTGGCATTCTCCCCTGCCGAGGCGCCTACCACCGTCGAAGCCATGCGGGTGGGTGAGGTCGAATTCCTGGAGGTCAGCCCGCTGCTGAGCAGCATGGGCAACCAAAATTACGAACTCCCGGAAGGCTTCACCCTGGTGCCCTATCGCAGCGTGGTCATTTACAGCGGGGCGCTCAATCGCGTCTACACGGTCGCGCCGCTGGCGGTACGGCAATGAACGCATTGTCGATGCAACAAAATCGCCCTCGCGCGACTTCCCCTGGATAAAGGGCAACGCATTATGTCAGATGCTTACGGCGCGCTGGCGCTCTTTTACGATGCGCTCGGCATGAGCAATTTTGCGCTGCGCGCGACCCCAGCGGTCTTGCAGTTCGCACAACAAAATGACTGGCTCGGACGGCGGATTGTCGATCTCGGCTGTGGCACGGGCGGCAGCGTGCGCTGGCTCGCCTCGCAGGGCTACAATATCACCGCCATAGACACCTCGCCCGCCATGCTCGACACCGCGCGCAGAAGCATCGACTCGCGTGGTGTCGCTTTGCAGTGGATCGAGGGGGACGCCCGCGCTGTCGAGCCGATCCAGGGGAGCGATTTGGTATTGGCGATCGACGTGCTGAACGAGATGAGCAGCGTGCGCGAGCTGGAAAATACCTTTACCAGCATAGCGCGCGGGCTGGAAGCCGATAAATGGCTGATCTTCGATCTGCACACACTGCAAGGACTGGCTGCGGATCACGGATCGACTCGACTGCTGCGCGCCGACGACGACATTACGGCGATCATCAGCTCTGTTTACGATCACGAACGCCAGACACTGCAAGAGTCGTATACGCTGTTCCACGCGGAGGCGAACAATTGGACGCGCTACAGCGCGGCGCGCACGCTGCGTGGCTTTCCAGTGCAGCTGATTATTGCTCTGTTAGCCCGCACCGGATTCGAGGTGGTCGCGCTCACCACGACGAATTTCGAGGCGGTGCAGCCCGTTAATCCAAGCGCGGCGCGCCTCTTCTGCTTCGCGCGGCGCGTCTCTTAAAACTGAGTTTATACAGCGGAGTTGCTCCTATGTCGTCCATCGAGGCGCCTCTCACGACAACCGCGCAGCCTGATCGGGTTGTCTACGCGGTCGATAGCGAACACAGCGGTTTGCGCCTGGCGGTGCTGCTGACGTTCATCGGACTGGCGATCGTAATCTTCATCGTCACTAACGCGATCATCGGCGGAGGACTGGCGATCCTGCCTCTGTTGATCGCCTTTGCCATTGCCTACGGTGTGACGCTGCTGGTCGAGCGCGTCCTCAAGCAGCGCTGGACCAGCGGGCGCACGGTCATGGTGAGCGATGACGGCGTGAACCTGGTCAACAAAGGGAAAGCGGAAGCCACCGTCCTGTCCGAAGACCCGGCAAGGATGGTGTGCTGGCGCTTCGTGGTCGCCAAGCGCACGCGCGTTCCAAAAGGCTGGTCGATGTTCGCCTGTGCTATCCAGATCGACGGGACGACATTGGCGGCATATACATTTTTGTCGCCGGATCGTGCCGATCAATTTCCGCGCCGCGATCGTTTCAAATTACTCGAACCGACCCGGAAAGGCGCTCTCAACAGCGACGAACGCCAGGATTTGCGCCTCGCCGGAGAACAGCGCCGTTTGCGCGATGCCGAGAATTTGCGCTGGATCGGTGGCGCCGAGATGACCCCCGACGATTTTACGGCGTACTGCGATCAGATTGCCGACCGTTTCCCCCAGTGGATACCAACCCCGTGACCCTGTTTCGCAGCCGCATTTTCTCGACGCCTCATTTCCTCCTGCTCGTGAGTTCAATTTTTGTCATAACAGGACTGGCCAGTCACGTCCATGGACAAGATGCTGTGCCGCCGATCCTGCCGTTCACGCCGATCGAGGGCACTTTAGCGGCAGGCGTATCTGCGGCATATCGCTTCAACGCGCCGCTTGGCGCGGTGATCTCGTTGCGCGCCTCCACGCCTGACAGCGACCTGGATGCCGCATTGACCGTCACCGACAGCAGCGGACGCATCATCGGCGCGCACGATGACCGTGCCTATCCCGATGATCTCGATCCGCTTCTGGCTGTGGTCACGCTGCCGCGCACCGACACCTACACTGTCACCGTCGCCAGCGTCGGCGGCACGACGGGCACGTACACGCTGGCGCTGACACCGGGGTTCGCCGAGGTGGTGCAGCTCGGTTTTACCGATGAATGGTCGGGAACTGGCGGACGCATCAACGCCACGCCGGATCGCATCATCGTCACTGCGGAAGGCGCGCGCGCACGGACTTACGCGCACAGCGCCAGCGTGACCGAGTCCGCCGATTTTTTCGCGCAGGTCGATGTCATCGCTATCAGCAGTCAGGCGGACACCTGGATTGCGGGGATCGCCTTTCGTCGTGCCGCGACCAGCGACACGCATTACCTGTACAGCGTCAACGAGCAGGGTTTGTGGCGCTTCAGCCAGATTACGGGCGTGGACGAGCGCGTCATCCGCGACTGGACACCGCATCCGGCGTTGGTAGCAGGGGACGCCGCATATACGTTGAGCGTGCTGGCGATCGAGTCGAGCTTCGACTTTTTCTACGATGGCACCTTTATCGGCACCAACGCCGACGACGCGCTGGCGCGCCCTGGCAGCTTTGGCGTGATTGGCGGCACCTCGTCGCCGCTGAGTACCATCAACGAGATCACCTATGCCAATTGGAGCGTGACCGCGCCCGATGCAGACTCGCCGCCGATCCCTGACCAGATTTTTGTGTCGGCGGACGGGATGGCGATGGCGACCGCGCTGCGACGCCAGTTTCCGGCGTTGAGCGGCGGGACGATGGGGCTGACGCTGCCGGAAAGCTCGGTGCAGTTCAATCGTGCCGGGGTCAACCGGATCGGCGTCGGGCGCGGTGCCCTCTACAGCGATTTCGCATTAGGCGTCATGGTTGCCCTGGACGCGGGCGCGCTCGTCCCTGCGGGCTGTGGGGTGACGCTGCGCGGCAGCGGTGATGACAATTACACGCTGGCTTACTTCAATCGTGAGGGCGAGTATGGATTGTCAGGGCGCGAGGGGGATGTGTTCAGCCCAGGTGCTTACGGCGCGCGCGCGCCTTTCACGGCGGATGAGCATCATTTGCTCATCATCGCATCCGCCAATACACTGCTATATTATCTGGATGGCGCGTTCGCGGGCGCGCAAACCGACGACTCGGACGCGGGCGAGCTGGGAGTCGCAGTCGTCAATTTCGAGCCGACCAACACCACCTGCCGTGCCAGCAATCTGTGGGTGTGGGTGGGATGAGTCCTGTAGGGACGCGTCGTTATGCGTCCCTAGAGAAAACTGTAATTTATCGAAGTTTGGTAATCCAGTCGATGCCTTTGCGCCACCATCAAGACAGATCGACTTTACAGACCGAGGCGCCCCTTGCGATCACTCGACGCCGACATCCTACGCACAGTATTGTACGCCGACGTATTCGATTTTCCGCTCACCGCGCGCGAAATCCATCATTTCCTGATCGCGGATCGCTCCTGTACATCGATCGAGGTCAAGCGTGCGCTGGCAGAACCCGCGCTGGACGCGCAGATCGCACAAGTGGACGACTGCGTGACGCTGCGCGGACGGGAGTGGTTGGTGCCCTTACGGGCGAACCGGCAAGCTGCGGCGGACGCGCTGTGGCGGGAGGCGGTGCATTACGGCGCGTGGCTTAGTCGGCTGCCATTTGTGCGGATGGTGGCGGTCACGGGCGCACTGGCGATGCGCAATCCCTCGGACGAGCGCGACGACATCGATTATGTGCTGGTGATTGTACCGGGTCGGGTGTGGCTGGCGCGACTGCTGGCGATCGCGGTCGTGCGCATCGCCCGGCTGCGCGGAGTGACGTTGTGCCCCAATTACGTGTTATCCGAGTCGGCGCTGGCACAAAATCGCCGCGATCTGTTCATCGCCCACGAAGTGACACAAATGGTGCCGCTCTACGGTTGTGCGGTATATCATGCCATGCGCGCAAGTAATGCCTGGGTCGCGCATCACCTTCCCAATGCCGACGGCGCGTTCGTGCGCGCCGCCGAGCTACGGACGCGGGGACTGTGGGGGTGGGTCAAGCGAGCGGGGGAAGCGCTGCTGGGCGGTCGGATTGGGGATACGATCGAAGCCTGGGAATACCGTCGCAAACAAGCACGCTTTGCCCGGCAGATCAAGGCAACCAGCGCGGCGCGCATCGACTCGGACAACGTAAAAGGGCATTTCAACGATCACGGTGTGCGGGTGCTGGCGCGTTATGCGGAAAGCGCGCGCGCCTGGGGGTTGGACCGGGAACAGTCTGAGGGGGCGCGCCTGCCGCTGGCGGGTGATTGAATTGAGCAGGCGCTACCCTTACGAACACTGGGCACGACCAAGCAGCGCTTCGTCGTTACAGGGTTTTACACCAGGTCGTTTGTATGCCCGGCTAATGCGTCCGACCAAAGCCGTCGCCCAGGAGCGCCAGCTCGCCCCCGCGCTGATCCCAGGCAGCGCGAAATGCCACCATCTCCATCGCCAACTGCCAGTCGATCACGAATTCATGGGCGTCGAGGATCAAATGCAGATCGGCATCCAGCATCGCCAGCTCTGCCAGTTGATTGGCGGGGTGGTCGTCGTCGTCGAGATCGTCATCGTCGTCGGTCAGAGTCGCCATGATCGCGGACAGGTCGCTGTCGCTGGCGCCGTTGACCAGATCGCGCACGGCGGCGGCGGGCAGCTCGATCTCCCACAGCACGCTGAGCGCGCGCGTCAGGATCTCGCAGTGGGCGAAATGCGTCTGACGCAGCTCGCTCATCCGCCCTTCGATCACCTCGACCATCTCACTCAGCATATCCACGCGCGTGGCGGGCTGCATCACGATTCGTGTGACCAGGGTTTCTAATTCATCGCACGTCCCCGCTTCGAGGCAGCGATCGAGAATGTCCGCCGTCTCTGCGCGCACACCCTGGGCGGCAGAAAATACGAACTGCTCCAGCCATTCGGCGAGCTGCATGGCGGTCAGGCGTCGGCGGTTTTCGGACATAAGCGCCTCAGGTAGTCCCACGTATATAAACCAGTATGATGACCATCGTCCCAGGTGGGCTGGATGGCGTAATTGCCAACGCGATCGAGAGTCTGGATGCGATACGAGCGCGCGGGTGTCAGGGTCAACGTCAACAGATTGTCCGGGTCGTGTTCACGACCCATGAAGGCGTGTCCGCCGCGACATTCCACGCACGGACACGCCTCGCGCAGCTGCGAGAGGGGATACAGGCAGACGGCACCGTCGAGCCAGGTAATGGACAGTACGCCTGCATTTTTATCCAGGATGATCCCGGTCGGTCGAATTGTCGTCATGAGCGTTCTGTCGCCACATTAAACCAGGTACATTTGCATAAAGGGTATTTTATCAGATTGTACAGCGAGTCTCCCAGATGGACGTTAAGACTTCGTATCGGTGTCGCTGGGTTGCGGTCGTCACCCGCTCTGCTACAATCGTCGGCGTAGGATTCGCATACGGAGAACGATTGATGCGCTTACGTTTGCTGGCACTTCCCCTTTGCGCGCTCATCCTGGCTGCTTGCCAGGGATTTCCGCCGACCGTCGTCTATGTCGTCGTGACCGCCACGCCGAACCCGAACGATATTGCTCTCGACGCCACCCGCGATACGGCGGTCACGCTGGTCGCTCAGGCAGGACTCGTGGCGGCACCGGTCAATACGGTCATGGTGCCGATAGCTACCGCGACCCTCGGTGCCACTATTGTCCTGACGCCCGCTGCGACAGCCGTCGTCAGTGCTGCGACCGCGCTGCCGCCCACGTTTCCGACGCCGGTCATCGCTCAGATCACGGTCGCGGAGCAGCTTTTCGAGGGCGGGCGCATGTTCTGGATCCAGCCGACCGGACAAATCTGGCTGCTGATGACCACTCAGGAGGGGACAGGTGAGTGGTCGATCTATGCCGATGATTTTGTCGATGGCGAACCCGACCTGGACTCGACGCTCGTTCCACCGGACGGACGCTATCAACCGGAACGCGGCTTTGGCAAGCTGTGGCGCGAGTCCGAGGCGATCAATCAATCCCTGGGTTGGGGTGTGACCCCGGAATTCGGCTACGTCAGTCGTTATGAATACCACGCGGGCGGCAGCGTCGATGCGGCTACGGGCATCTACACACCTGGACCTGGCTATCATATTTTGTTCAGCCTGGGCGGAGAGCAATTCCGTTTCGACGAGACCGACAGCACCTGGCGCCTGGGCGACGGGGTATAGGTATGTTGCACAAGGCAGGGATGTACACAGCCGTCTGAAGATTCAGTCTGAAGATTCAGCAGGAAAGGGCGCATAACGATGCGTCCGCATGATCCTCAACGAAAGGTGCATCGATGGCACGGCGAAGTTGGAATCTAGGCGCGGATGCGCCATTCGCGCTCACCCTCTCCGCCGATGGGCGTAACAACCCGCTCGCATATGCCGACGATCAGACCTGGGACTTGTCGCTCGGCTCGTCCGGTGCCCCGGCACTGGCGCTCTCGACCCGCTATGGGGGACGCGCTGGACTGGTCAGCCTCCAGCCGATGTGGTGGATCGATGGTCACGCGATCTACGAACCCGGACATTATGCCATTGCGCCGCATGTCACGGCGTTCGCGCCTGCTTATCTGCAAATCGAGGCGAAGCTGGCGCCCGATCTGGCGCTGATCGCTGCTTATTACGCCCTGGATACGCACACCGTCGGCGTGTGCTTTGCTATCAGGAACAAGGGCGCGCCGCGTCGGATCACACTCGATCTGATCGCGTTCGCGGCGGCGGGCGGTGTCGAGCGCCGGATCGCGCCGTTGGGGTCGAGTAAGGCGAATGGCACGGCGCCGGCGCTCTCGTTGGGCACGTTCGGGGACATCGATCCGGTGCTGATGCTGGCGGGCGGCGCGCATGGTGACAGCCCGCACAAGCTGACCGCGTTTCAGATGGTCGCCGCAAACGGAACAGCGGAATGGCGCACCGTAATCGCCTCGCTACCGGATCAGGCGTTGTCACGCGCCCGCGCCGCTGCAGCGTTGGGCGAATCATGGTCGAAGCCGCCGACGACTGCCGGACGCGCTGCTGCCTCGCCGCCAATCATCGAGACGGGCGATCATGATCTGGACACGCTGCTGGCATTCAGTGTCCGCACGGCAATGAGCGCCGTTGTCAGGACGATCGGGTCGCGTCTGCCTCACGCCACCATCATCGCGCGGCGTGCGCCGGATACAGGTTACCGTCCGTATGCGCGTTCCGACGGCTCTTCGGGTGTCGGCGTGAAGGGCGAGCCGGGCGCCCGGCCGGTCAATGGCGACGAACTCACGCCGACGCACGCCTACACGCTGGCGCTGGCGATCGCGCCGATCATGCCGGAGGCGGCGCATGGGGTCATCCGCAATTTTCTGTCGGCGCAGCGTCCTGATGGCTGGATCGATTGGAGTCCGGGCGTCAACGGTGAGCGGCGTGGATGGCTGTGTCTGCCGATCCTGGCGCGGCTGACCTGGAGCGTCTATCAGTACAGCGAAGATGTGTCGTTCCTGCGAACGGTCTACGCCGGACTGACGCGCTTTTTCGATCGCTGGTTTCAGCCCGATCTTGACCGTGATGGCGACGGATTCCCGGAATGGCAGCACGAAGGACAATCTGCCTATCCGTTCCTGCCGATCTTCTCGCGCGGGCTGACCGTCGGACAAAATGCCGATCTGCGTTATGTCGAGTCGCCTGACCTGCCCGCGTATCTGCTCAGTGAAGCGATCAGCCTGCGTGAGATCGCCGCTGCGATCGGGGAAGCCACCCCGCCGACTCTGACGGCGCGCATCGACCAGCTCAGGACGATGCTGGCGAGTCTGTGGCGCGCCGATCTGGGACGGTTCGCGCACCGTGACCGCGATGTGCATACCGGGGCGCCGAGCCGTGTCGTGGTGTCTGACCGACCCGCCAACGAGACGATCGGTACGACGCCGATCGACCCCCCGGCGCGGCTGATCATCGAGATCGTCGGCGGCACCACCCGTCCCAGCACCCTGACTCTGCGGCTGGACGGGACCGCACATGATGGAAAACATGTTTCGGAGACAGCCGACGCCAACGACTTCAGTTGGACTGCCGGGCGGGGCGTGTACACGACGCAGTATGCCTATCGCCAGATCGAGACACTGCGCGTGCAGGGCGTGATCGCGCAGTACAAGGTCAACATGCGCACGGTCGATACCACCCATCTCGACATCACCGCGCTGCTTCCGGCATGGGCGGTGGCGATCGACCCGGCTTACAGCGTGCCGACGCTGGCATTGTTGAAAGACCCGGCACATTTCTGGCGCCGGCACGGCGTGATCATGCTTTCCGCTCAGGATTCCTACTATCGACCGGATCAGTACGAGTTCGCGGCGGCGGCATGGGGATTCTGGAATACGCTCATGGGCGAAGCGCTGATCGAGGCAGGCGACTTTGCAGGCGCCGCCGATCTGCTGCGTCGGATGTTGAACGGGATGATCCCGGTCGTCAAGCGCGAAAAGTCATTTTTCGAGGGATACCATGCCGACAAGCTCGATGGGATCGGCGCGCGCGGACACAGCAGTGGGATCGCGCCGCTGCACCTGTTCCTGCGCGTGATCGGAATCCGAATCGTGTCCGCCAACCGTGTTTGGACAGGGGGTATCTATGCCTGGGATCATCCCGTGACGATCATCCATTACGGCGTGACCGTTCGGCGCTCTGCGGAGGGCACGACAGTGATCTTTGCCGACGGCGAAACCGTAACACTGGCGCCGGACGCGCCCTGGACGCGCATCACCCCATCGGGGGGGGCGTAACACGGTGCGCCGCGTCAAAGTGACGCTGCCTGCGACCGTGACCAACCTGGGCGCCGGGCTGAATGCGCTCGGTCTGGCGGTCGGTCTGCATTTGACGGTCGAGTTCACCGACCGCGACGATGAAAAACTGGTCGTGGAAACCTACGGAGAAGGCGCTGGACGGTACGCGACTGGTCTGCGTCATCCGGTGGTGATCGGCTTGACGCGCGTGTTCCAGCACTATGAGCGCGCCCCGGTCGGTCTGACGATTCGCATCGATAATGCCATTCCGCTGGAGTGCGGGCTAGGCGCTGAAGCGGCGTTTCTGGTGGCTGGGGTGGTCGGCGCCAATAATCTGATCGGCAGTCCGTTTAAACGCGACTCGCTGCTGCGCTTTGCCGTCGAGGTCAGTCGGCGCGCCGATCATGCGGTCACGGCGCTGCTGGGCGGGTTGACCGCCAGTCAGATGCCCACCATCGAGATGGCAGGCAGCACCCTGCAATACGCTCGCCTGCCTGTCGAAGCCATGCCAACGGTGATCGTCGTGCCGCAGATCGAGCGCTATGCCGAGTCCGCCCGTGCCAGCGTCCCGGCAAAGGTGAGCCTGTCCGATGCCCTGACCGACCTGGGCGCGCTGCCGCTGCTGATCGACGCGCTGCGTCGGGGCGATCACACGCTGCTGCGCGCAGGACTGCGCGATACGCTGATCGCGCCGCTGCGCCTGAAATACATTCCCGGCGTCGATGCGGTGATGGCGGCTGCCTACAAAGCTGGTGCTTCTGGCGTGGCGCTGTGCGGGACAGGACCGGCGCTGATCGCCTTTGGCAAGAAAGATCATCAGAAGACCGCCGACGCGATGGTCGGCGCGTTCGCCGCACACGGGGTGACGGCGCGCGCGTGGGTCACGTCGATCGATACGCAGGGGATCGTACTGAGCGCGGCGCGATCGGGGTAGAGGGACGCGCTTATTCGAGTGATTTGAGTTCCTGTAAGCGCGCGCTCCATATTTGCGCCAGGTTCATAATGGTTTCTCTTTGTGGTGCTGTCATCACACTTGGAAATGGCAGGGCGCTGTACTCATAGTTGCTGTCGTTATAAATCTGGGATGCTATTCGAGCATGTTCATAGGCATTGCAGTAAATTGTACTTAAGTTGACACCCACTGCTTCGCTGCGCAGCGGAATAGCAATGCGTCCGAGTGGCTGATCGAATTCGACGCCCGTAATGCAGGACGGCTGATCGTAAAGATGAAAGGCAGCATGATAAGGATAGATGTCGGCTGTTACGGATTTAACCATGCGCTTAATCGAGCGTGTTATATCTAATTCCACGATGTAGACAGATTTGTTCAGATTGTCGCGTCGGCGCTCACGGTAGGCGGCGATCTCACCGACATCCAGCTTGTTTCCTGGGGAAATCACTTCGACGATAGTCACAAGATCACCGGTGGTCATCTCATAAATTTTCAGACTGTCAAAACGATCCGTAAAATCGTCGATCACGCGCAGGGGACGGGAGACGATGGACTCGGACACACTCAGAAAGTCCCAACGCGGCTGTGCATCGTTCGACACAGGTCGCTTGTAAATATGCAGGTCTGGTTCTCGATTCTCCAGAACCTGTAAACTGACTTCACGTCCGACAGTATAACCACGCCGTTCAAGTTCGTCGTTCAATACCTGCTGCAAGTTCCCGATCATGTTGGCATGAATCTGCTGAAAATAGCGCGGTGCCTCCGCCCAGGGATCGATCCGGTCGGGAAACGCACCTTTTTTCAGATGGTCTGCGTATTGTTGTGAGTACACGATTGCTCATCCTGACTCGACGGTTGCCTTGATTATAATTCACCTGTCCACCCACTGGAGACTCTCCCCATGATGCGTTCCTCGCGCCGCCGCCGCCGTCCTGAAGATGAGATCGAGACGCCAGATATTCCCGTCAACTGGCGCCGCCTCGCTGGTTACGTCCGCCCGTATCTGCCGCTGATGGCGATCGGCTTCGTCGGCTTGCTGGCGGCGGCGGGCTTGAGCCTGGTGTTTCCGACCGTGATTCAGCAGGTGGTCGATACCGTGCTGGTCGCACGCGATGCGGCGCTGCTCGACTCGCTGGTGCTGACGCTGCTCGGCGTCTTCGCGCTGCAATCGGTCGCTACGCTGCTTGAAACGTATTTCGTCAATCTGGTCGGTGAGAAAATAGTCGTCGATATACGCCGTGACGCCTACGCGCATTTACAGCACCTCTCACTCGGCTTTTTCGCAGATCGGCGCATTGGTGAGCTGGTGTCGCGCCTGACCAGCGACGTGACTGCCATCCGCGGCGTACTGACCACCAGCGTCAATACACTCATTCAACAGTCATTCGTGCTGATCGGCGCCGTCTTGATCATGGTGGCGCTCAACTGGCGGCTGACGCTGTTCATCGCCGCGCTGATCCCGGTGCTGTTGATCCTCGGATTTACCTTTGGGATCGCGCTGCGCCGGGGTAGTCAGGAAATTCAGGACGAGCTGGCTGAAGCCAACACCATCGCTACCGAGACGATTCAGTCGATCCGCGAGGTCAAGACCTTTGTCCGCGAGGATTACGAACGCGATCGCTACATCGCCGCGATCACCCGTTCGTTCAACGCCGCGATCCGGGTGCTGCGCATCCGATCCGTACTCGGTCCGATCACCGCCTTTGCCGGATTTGGGGCGATCGGCGCGCTGTTGTGGTTCGGTGGGCGCGAAGCGCTGGAAGGGCGACTCACTGGCGGCGAACTGGTCTCGTTCCTGATTTATGGCACGACGGTCGCAGCGAGCGCTGCATCGCTGATCGGGTTGTACACCGAGGTACAGTCGGCATTGGGTGCCAGCAAGCGGATTTTCCAGATTCTCGACACCCCGCCCGGTGTGAGCGATCTGCCTGGCGCGGCGACTCTCACCCATGCCGAGGGACGCATCACCTTCAAGGATGTCTCGTTCGCCTACGACGAGCGCCAGGAAATTCTGCACACGATCGATCTGGACATTGCGCCCGGCGAGATCGTCGCGCTGGTCGGACCGAGCGGCGCGGGCAAAAGCACGATGTTCAACCTGATCCCGCGCTTCTACGATCCCACATCGGGGACGGTGTGCATCGACGGCATCGACGCCCGGAGTGTGACTCAAAAGAGCCTGCGTGAACAGATTGCCATCGTCCCACAAGAGACGCTGCTCTTTGGTGGGACGATCCTCGACAACATCCGCTATGGCAAGCTGGACGCCGATCAAGCTGCTGTCGAGTCCGCCGCCCGCGCCGCCAACGCGCATGACTTCATCGCCGGCTTTCCTGACGGCTACGCGACCATCGTTGGAGAGCGCGGCGTCAAACTGAGCGGCGGACAGCGCCAGCGCATCGCCATCGCCCGCGCGCTGCTCAAAGACCCGCGTATCCTGCTCCTGGACGAGGCGACCAGCAGCCTGGACAGCGAGAGCGAACACGAGGTTCAGGACGCCTTGGCGCGCCTGATGCGCGGTCGCACGACCGTGATCATCGCGCATCGGCTCAGTACCGTGCGCGTGGCGAATCGGATCGCCGTGCTGGAGGCGGGCAGGTTGATCGAGCTGGGATCACACGACGAATTGATCGGGCAGGATGGTCTGTATGCGCGGCTGTACAATCTGCAATTTGCGGATCAAGACCATGTGGCACAAATACACCCTTTGTGAGGATGTGGCATTCTAGTTCTCATGTCATGGCTAAAAAGGGTTAGGCACGGCTTAACCCCTTATATATGTGGTGCAGTCCGGGCGCAGCATGCGCAAAGCCAGCAGCTCGGACGTATTGTCATGCGTCCCTACATGGCGCGCTCGTAGGGGCGCATAACACTGCGTCCGGTGTTGGATGATTTACGACCAGTCGCTTAGACTTTCATGGAAAGCTGATCCGCTGCATGTCCACGATCGCCGGATTGCCCAGCAGGTTGCAGGTCGCGGGCACGTCGGGATCGCGCACAGCAGCCAACGGCGCGTCAGGATTGAAGTAGTTGTAAACCGCACGCGCCGACTCCTCGATCACGCTCTCCGAGTCCTCGAACGCCAGCCAGACCGGATTGTGCAGGATGAACGCGATGATATACGCGCCGCCCGGCGAAAACACCACCGCCGCATCGCCGTGTGAATCCTCGATCCAGCCGTGCTTGTGCGCCACCCGCACATCGGCGGGTGTGCCCGACTCGATGAAATTGCCGATGCGGTTGTAGCTCATGATATTCAGGATGTGGCGGCACTCGTCAGGCGTGAAGGTATCCGGGCTGGTGCGGGTCAGCAGGATGCTCGCCGCCGCATCCCCGTAGCCGCACTGATATACCGCATCCAGCAGCGCCCCCAGATCACCCAGTGTCGCCTGATTGAAGGCATCCGGCTGTGCCGCTACCTGGTTCACGTCGGTCACGCGCGAGCGCGCGGGCTGCGGCGTGATGAAGGGATCATTGGCGAATGGCGTGTACACGAATGTACTGCCTAAGCCGATCTGTTCCAGAAACGCACTCACCCGTTCCGCGCCCGTCCAGGGATTGCCGCCGCCGATCAGCGCCAGCAGCTCGTTGGTGCTGATATTCTCGCTGCATATCAGCGCTTCCGCGATCGTCTGGGCGGTCGCGTCGTCCGGGGGATTCGCCAGCACACTGTACAACGTGACCAGCACGGCAATTTTGTTGACGCTCATGCCGCTGAACGCGAATTCGTCGCCCAGGGTCATCGTCTCGCCAGTGGTCAGGTCTTTCAGGTAAAAGCTACCCAGCCGACTGGTGGCGGGGTCGAACCCCTTTTCCAACATGCGCGTGAAGATCGAATCGCCCAGCGCGCGAAATGCCGGACTGACGGGGACGCCATTCACCGGGAGCGCCTCGACGGGCGACGGCGTTGGGGTCAGCGTCGGAAAGTTGAAGCTCGTCTGGCTGATCGCCGGAAGTACGGTCAGGTCGCCCGTGATCTGGAGCAGATCGACATTGACCCAGCCATAGCCGTTCGGTGAGCCAGGATACACAATCTGCACCCAGGGGAACTGAGTATGCGTTCCGGCAATTACGAACCGCTCACCCGGCGCGCCCACGCCCACACGTGCGTATTCGACACCCGGCGCGTAGCGAATGTTGATCTCGCCGCTGGTCGTGCCTGTCACCGATCCGAGCGGTGCCGTCGGGGTCGCAGTTGGCGCAGGCGGCGTGACGCCTGGAAGCAACGTGCTGACGCTGCCGAGCGTGGCGCTGGCGGTCGGGGTCGGGATTATCGCGTCGATCGGGGACTCGCTGACAGAGGCGCCGTTGACATCCCCTTCAGTGGTGACCAGATCGCGGAATACCCAGCCGATCGGCTGTGCGGGTGTACCAGGGTTGCCGAGCAGCAGCCAGGGATAGAGCGCGCTGCGCGCGATCACCGGATAGCGCGTCCCGACGCGGATACTGCCGACGATCTCCCAGTCTGTGCCGGGGGCGCTGCGTAAATTTGCCTCTCCGATCGCCTCAGCGGTCAGGGGCGGTGTTTGGGCAGTCACGACGGCGGCGCATAACAGGCACAGGACGGCGGTGAATAACCACAAGCGTTTCATAGGGGATCAATCCTTATCGACGAGCGCCCGTAGTATAGCACGAGCGAATCGGCAGGTTTTCCACCGATCGACCATTGACAGCCCGCCGCTGTATGTTAAACTTTGTGCTGTTGAGCCGAAATGGCGGAATTGGCAGACGCGCTACGTTCAGGGCGTAGTTCTGGAAACGGAGTGTGGGTTCGACTCCCACTTTCGGCACACAAAAAGAGACAGGGCGCACATGCCTTGTCTCTTTCATTTTATAGGGCTTATAGGGCAGGCGGGCGTATGGTGAAGCCGCCTGAGCCAGTGGTCGAATGTCTTTGAATAGGCGCATTGTTATGCGTCCAATTTTGGATAATTTTCGGTCAATGGCTTAGACTGTTTCGTTGTAGAATGGCGCGTATGAACACAAAATCGTCATCCTCCCAAAACAACGACCGCGCCGTCCGCGCGCGCGGCGGACAGGTGAACAGCGTCCAGGTGATGTTCGCAGTCATCCTGGCAGTGGTGCTGCTGTTGGCGATCAACTTTAGCAGCCGCATCAGCGCCGCCCAGCCGCTGCAGGAGGCATTCACCCGTGTGCAGACCGAGATCGACCAGCTCGAAACGGAACACGTCCGCCTGACCGCGCTGCGTGACGCTGTGATGAGCGATGCCTACGTCGAGTCGTGGGCGCGCGACGACGGCAAGATGATGCGCCCCGGCGAAATGTTGTACGTCCCGGTACCGTCGGGTGTAGCGGTCGAGGAAGCAGTGCCGCCGCTGGTCGTCATGGCAGACATCGAGACGAGCGAAGCCGAGCCGGAATCCTGGGAATTGTGGTGGGCGCTGTTTTTCGATAGTCCCCCGCCGGATGGTGCCTAGAGCGCCGTGATTATAGAGAAAGTCGGAATACGAAGTCAAAGATAAAGAACGCGAAGAAAAACCAAGTCAACCTGATTGTTTCACAAATCGACCTGGTGGTTTTCTGCGCATCTGCGCGTTTTCCTGCTCAATCTCGTATCTTTTACTCTTCGATCGTGTCCGGCTGCACCCCTGCCCGGCTGATTATGCGCGCCCTGCCGCCGTCGAATGTCAGCAGGGTATCCACCTGTGCCGCCGCCAGCCTGACGACCGCGATCCCGCCGCGCGCGCCGAACGGTTCCTCGACCGCGCTGGTGAGCCGTCCGACCTCACGCCCATCAAGACTGAGCGCCGTCGGCGTCACAGGGATTGCACCATCCAGAATCGCCACCTGAATGATTGTCCGTGCCAGTTTGCGACGGCTCTCCATACGGGCGATGATCTCCTGCCCGGTGTAGCAGCCTTTGGTGAAGCTGATCTCGTCCCACAGACCGATCTCCAACGGAATGTATTCCCCGCTCAATTCCGCATTGACTCCGGGGCGCCCGGCACGCACACGCAGCGCGAAATAAGTTTGCGATCCGGTCGGGCGCAGCGCGTGCGCTGCGCCAGCGGCGGACAGCGCCCGCCACACACGCGCTGCCTCGCTGTAGTCGGGCGCGGCGGACGGCACGATCACGCGCCACATGTCCTGACCCGGATCGCCCGCGAACGGCTTGTCGTGAAGAATGATGCAGCGCACACCGTCGATCGCTGTCTCGATCAGTGTCAGTGGCGCGGTGCCGATGCCAAACTCCGCCATGATCGCGGCGACGTTACTGCCGAACAGCACGAATTGGCGCGATGCGGCGCTGATGTCCACGACACCCATGTCGTCGTTGTAAAACGTGTTGCGCTTCAGATAGGTCTCGACTGCCGTCGCGCGTCCCGGCTCGGTCAGCATCAACGCCGACTCGTCCAGCGCGCCGATGGTGACGCGATCGATGATGCGCGCGTTCGGCGTCAGGAACAGCGTCGGCGCGGCGCTGCCTGGCGCCAGCTTTTCAATGGCGTTGGTACTGATGCGATCCGGCAGCGCCAGGCGGTCGCGACCGGTCAATTGCAGCCGCCCCTCATGCGATCGATCCATGATCACGGCGGACTGCATCGCCGCTAGCATATCGGCACGCGGGTCGGCGTAATGCTGTGGAATGCCGTCGTTGGCGAGTACGGCGCCGTCGGCGCGATGCGCGTCGTGCAGCGTCACTGGCATGGTCATAATCCGGTCTCCGTCCATGTCCAGCCGTCCGGCGCGGGGAACGCATCAGACAGCGGGACAATATAACTGTAGGTGATCACCTCGACCCCATCGGCGTCACGGCGGTGATCGATTGCGGCGGGCGCACGGTACAGGCTGGCGTCGGCATTGGCGGTCAAACTGTCGGCGATTGCCGACAGATCGGACGCCAGCGCTCGCCGCGCCGCCGCCCCAGGCTGTTCCCCGACGGCACAATCCGTCACTGGATACTCCGGCGCGCGGCGGCGGGTCAGGACGCAGCCATGATGGATGACGAGCGCCTGGGCGTGCAGCGCATAGCGATAGGCGATTGGCTCGTCGCAGTAGGCGCCCGCATTGGCGTCTGCCAGGACAGCCCGCACGATCGTCACCAGCTTGTCGGCGGCGAGGTCGGCGGTCTCGTTGGTGATCACCGCGTCGGCTTGCGCGGCGAAGGCGATTTCGTCGCCCACGCGCAGCAGCCGCAGCCCGATCGAGGCGGTCGTCTCGCCGCGAATGCGCATCCGGTCGATCAGGTCGGCGATCGTGGGCGTCTGTACAAAGACGATCACGACGCGGCGCCCGAACACTGCACGCGCCGCCTGCGCGCCCTTGATGTCGATGTCCGCGATGATCGATTCGCCCGCCGCCAGCGCGTGTTCCAGCGTCGGACGGTGTATGCCGTACAGGTTGTCGTGGACGGGCTGCCATTCCAGCAGTTCTTCAGCGGCGATCATGCGCTCGAATTCCGCACGGCTGACGTACAGATGTTCGCGTCCTTCCTGTTCGCCAGGACGGATGGCGCGGGTGGTCGCGGTCGGGAGCTGACGCGCGATGCCCGCGCGCAGCACATGCCCCATCAGCCGATTCTTGCCCGCTCCGGCGGGACCCGCGATGATGAACAGCCGACCGGTCAAAGGGGAATCCTATCGATGGTTTCATGGAAGAAAGATGATTTCATCATTTTAGCACAGTCCCCGGAGAGTCATACAGCGACGACGAGGGAGCGTATTCCGCTTATGAACAAAAAAACCCCTCTCTTGTGGAGAGGGGTTCTGGTGGAGACGATCGTCAGCGGGTGTCGCGCTTAATTCACGCGGATGTTGGCGATGAAGATGCCGTCGTCCACGTCCGAGCAGGTCAGCGGGCAGCCCACATCGATGGCGTTGCGGGCGTTCAACCGGAAGCGCACTTGTACGTTCGGCTGATTGCCGACGCCGGCAAGATTGACGTTGCGATCTTCCCATCCACTGGTGCGCAGCTGCTGCGCGTTGACTGCGATGGTATCCTGCTGCACCCAGGTCATGCCGCGATCGATCGAGGTCTCGACCACGACCGAGGTTTGATTGCCCATATCGTAGAGAGTCTCGAAGAACATGCGCGGATTGGCGCGCGTCGAAAAGTTGAAGTAGCCGTCCAGGATCAGCGCGCTGTCACCGCGCTGTGCCGACTCGACCAGCGTCCATCCGCTGCCAGTGTAGGTGTTAGGGCTGTCGGTGAACGAGTAATTGAAACGTCCAATGTCCACCTCCAGAACGGCATTACCAACACCCTCAAAGAATTCGAGCGTCAGCGTGCGCACAATCGGTACTGCGGAGGTGACATTGAATGTAAAGGTCGTCAGCGCCGCAGAATGGTACGACCAATCGTTCAGCAGTACGCCCACTGTCGGGCTTCCCAGATACGAGGCGATATTGGTGCCAGCGCGATCGTCGATCAACAGGCGAATACCGTCGTCCGAGACGGACTGCACGCGGTAGGTCGCGCCCGGCTGCAGTGTCACCTGCCGCAGATAGCGTGCGGCGAAGGTATCTCCAAACGCCGCAGACGGCAGTGTATTATTCATCCACGTGTTTGGGGCATTGACGTTGTACTCGATCTCGGTCAGGCAGTCGGGTCCGGCGGGTGCCGATGCCGCCAACACCACCAGGGCACAGTCCACGATCGGCGGGTTGGTCGGATAGGTGGTGGTCAGGATGGTATCGTAGCCCGCCGTACTGGGTGCGGTGGGGCAGGCGCTGCCAGTAATGCCTTCGCAGTCGTAAATCCAGCCGCGCCACTGTCCGCCGCCCAGGTCGTCCGCCAGCGAACCTGTGCCCGTGAAGTATTCCTCGGTCAGACCCCAGTCGCCCTCGAAAATCCAGTTGGCGGTGCTGCTGGCGGTATCCACGAACGGCAGGGTGAGATTGCGCCGCCCGTGCGTGACCGATACCTGATCGATGTAGAAGTTGCGATAGTTCACCACATCGGGCACCTCGGCGCTGAAGCGCACGCGCACCTTGGATCCCCGGAACGCCGTCAGATCGACCTGTCCGCGTCCCCAGGTGTCGATCCGCTGACCGGTGATCCCGGTGCTGTTGGTCTGTGAGTCGAGCGTGTAGGCACGCGCCGCCCACTCCGTCCAGCCCGCCACTTTGCCGTAATACTGGGAGGCGACCGCCTCCAGCGGCAGCTCCGACGCCACCTCGACGCGCAGCAGATGGTTGCTGCCGATGTCATAGCGCGCCCAGAAATTGAGGAAGACGGGATCGGTGGCGGGTGTGGTGGTCAGGTCGATGATCGGCACCAGCTCGATATAGCTTTCAGCGGTATTCATGTAGCTCGCCGGCAGCAGTGCCACGTCGAGCGCCAGCGTCCCAGTGCGCTTTTGTACGCCGCTGGCATTCCAGATACCGCCCGTGCGCCAGCGGTCGAACCAGTTAGTCAGACCGAGATCGGTGCCGATTACGCTCTCGATGTTATCGACGAACATGCCGTCACCGGCGGTGGCGGTGGGCCAGACGCGGTGATATTTGTAGTTGGCGTCCGCGAGGCTGATCTCGTCGAGATACACGCCATCCGCGATCGTCGCGTCGGTATCGAAGTTGAAGCGAATCTTGATGTCGTCGTCATTGAGGACCGCGTCGCCGTTGGCGGTGATGGTCGCCCAGGGTGCGCCCTTGAGATTTTCCAGCTCGCGGCGCAGGTTGATCTCGATGTATTCCCAGGCATCCTGACGCCGCAGTGTGGTCGCGTGGATGCTGCTGTCGTAGAACCAGATTTGCGTCCAGGCAGCCGACGCCGGGGTATACATCTCGACCGTGAACTGCACGGCGGCGCCGACATCACGGCGGTGCCAGAAGGTGAGCAGCGGCTCGACGGCGGCGGGGCGTGCTGCCTCGGTATTGGCAGGCGTATCTTTCAACAGGTCGATGGTGCGACCCAATTCCAGAGACACGACCGTATTTTGCAGATAGGTGGCGCCAGGGCTGTCGCTGTAGGCGAACGAGGTGCCTTTAGCGCCGGGGTCGATCACGCTGAGGGTGTCGGCATTCGGCTGCGTCGGCTTCTGATTCGTCTGTCCCCAGCTCTCGCCCAGGTTGAGCCAATAGGTGGTCAGGTTCGCCAACGACTCGGCATCGTCATAGAAGGGATAGGCGAAGTAGGGCGAGATATTCTCACGTTCGATCTGGATGTCGTCGATGTAAACGCCGTCCCCGGTCGTCGCGGCGCTCTGCTGCACGTAGAGCGCGAAACGCAGCCGGAAGCTGGTCGTCGGGATGGTATTCAGCTTGACGGTGACGAATTGCATGGTCGCGTTGCTGCGCGCGACGCGCTCATTGGGCAGCGGTGCCCCGCCCGGCACGGTGTAATTGACGATCGTGCCGTTGGTCACCGTCGTCCAGGTCGATGGGGTGGTGTTACGCGGATTAGTACTGTACTCCACGCGCAGGCTGGCGCCGACCGGGATGTCGTATGCCATCCAGAACGACAGCATCGCATCGCCGGTATCGCCTTCCGAGTCATCGGATGGCGCGGCGCCCAGGTCGATCACTTTCTTGAACTCCAACGCATAGGCGCGATCACCCTGGCTGTGCTGCACATAATTGCCCGACGGACTTTGATCCCAGGCGAACCCGCTGGCGCCGCGCCTGTTGGTGCCGGTCAGGTCCCAGCGGTAGGGAGTCTGTTGAGTCTGTGGCAGCGACGGATTATTCTCCAGCGTAGTGTTCGTGTCGGCGTTGAAAATGAAATCGCTCATCTGCGATCGCGCGTTCATGTCCCAACGATCGCGCACGGTGAAAAACCCGGCTGCTGCTGGCTCGCTGACAATCTGTAAGTCGTCGATGTGCCAGCGGAAGGGCGCTGTCCCTGTCCCGTTGAGCTTGAAGCGGAAGATCACCTTGTTCGAGGCGCCGCCCGTGCCCGTCAGCGGCAGCTCGTAGCGCGTCCAGTTGTAATTGCTGGTGCCAGCGCCGTGCAGCCCGACCGTCGTCCAGCTCGTGCCTGCGCGGTTGAAGGCGCCGAAGGCATCAGTGGTGTATTCGGCATACTGCAATTCGGCAGTGCCGCTGCCGCCGGTGAAGTCCCATACATCCCAGAAGCTCATGACCGGATTGGTGGCGGTCGCCAGATCGACATAACCACGCAGTTCCAGATAGCAGGTCGAGCCGCTGCTCCAGGTGCCAGTCGCGGTATTTTCAAACTGGAATGGCGCTGAGTTGGAGTCGCCGGCGTTGGTGACCTGTCCCCAGGGGCAGTTGGCGGCGCTGTCGTCGTTGTTGACGAGCAGACGGTCGGCGGAAAAATTGAGATAGGTGTTCAGTCCGTTCTGCGCATACAGCAGCTCGAAGATGTGGCTGCCCGCAGTCAGCGCGACCGTCGCTGAAGTGGGTGCTGCCGGAGCGAAGCGGTCGTAGACGATGTTCGTTCCGTCGATCCTCAGACGCAGATAGTCGTTGGCATCCAGCGTGAAGGTAATCGTCTCCGGCGCGCTCAGTACGATCGTGCGTGTGAATACCGCGCCCCATTTGTTGTTGGCGCTCAAGCCGCTGCCTGCGGGCACGGCACCACCCGCTACGCCCCAGTTGAACGCCAGGCTGGAGGCGGTGTAGGTCACGATATTGGCCGGTGCGCCGAGCAGGGGAATATTGGTCAAATCGTTGCTGGCGCTGAAATTGGAGGCGTTGTCGTAAAACTGTGCCGACCAGGTTTCGCCAGCGCTGCCGAGCCAAAAGTCGGTGCCACTCAGACGCCACCAATCGGGGTTGGCGATCTGATCGACATGCGGTACTGTGAAAACGAGATCGTCGGGTGTGCTGGTCGGACCTGGAGATGGGGTAAGCGACGGGGTGAGCGTCGCCGTCAGTGAAGCCGTCGGCGTGGTCGATGGGGTGACGGTCTGCGTGGGCGTCGGTGAGGGCGTGGGGGTCTGATAGGGACCACCGCCACCCGGATCGATGGTGGCGGGCAGCAGCGGCGGGGTGGGAAAAGGCGTCTCGCCCTGTGCGTTTTGCGCGACCCAGGTCACCGTCTGCCAGAAGAGCGCCGGTGCGCCGCCTGTCAGCGCGAGTGCGCCAGTGCCGCGACCGCAGATGTCGGTGCTTCCTTCACCGGAAAGGTTGTCTACGACATTGCAAAAGACGTTGCCGATGGCAGGTCCCGTCGCGGCGATGGCGAATGCCAGCGACACTGCCAGGAGCGCCAGGATCAGCGCGTATTCGACCAACGCCTGTGCTGGCGCGGATGCGCGGTCGTGTCCGGGGCGTGGGAAATGGGATTTCAGCATGAGTTTGTCCCTGGAGACATTGACGATTAGGGTGGGATCGAGGCGGTCGAGTGTGCCGAATCACGGCAAAATCTGCCCCGAAAAACGGTCGATCTGTACGAGTTTAGTTTACTGGACTCGGATTAAGATTGGGGCGCGGGAATTGTGGGTAAGTTGTACTAAAGCCTGAACAATCATTTTTACCGGACATGCCACGCCGTGTGGCTCGGATCAAGGACGAAAAAATGTCAGCAATCGTGATCGATGGCACGCGCATAGCGGAAGAAATTCGCACGCAAATCAGCGCCGATGCCGAGGCGTTTACCCACCAGCACGGCTATGCGCCCGGTCTGGGAGTGGTGCTGGTGGGAGACAACCCCGCTTCGTCGAGCTATGTCCGTATGAAAAGGCGCGCGTGTGAGCGTGCCGGAATCACCTCGGTCGCCCATGTACTGCCCGCCGACGCGACACAAAGCGACGTGGAGGCAGCGGTGACGGCGCTCAACGAAGACCCGAAAATACACGGAATCCTGGTACAGCTTCCTATGCCGCCCCAGATCGACGAGATACGCATCCTGAGCCTGGTGCGGCTCGATAAAGATGTCGATGGCTTTCACCCGATCAATATCGGCGCGCTGGCGTTGAAAGGGCGGGAACCGCTGTTCACCCCCGCTACGCCGACAGGGGTCATGGTGCTGCTGGAGCGCGCTGGCGTGAACCTGCGGGGCGCCAATGCGGTCGTGGTCGGGCGCTCGAATATCGTCGGGATGCCGGTCGCGCTGATGCTGCTGCGCCAGGATGCCACCGTCACCGTGTGCCACAGCCGCACGCGCGACCTGCCCGCTGTATTGCGCAGCGCCGACGTGGTGATCGCGGCGATCGGCAAAGCCAATTTCATCCAGGGCGCGTGGCTCAAGCCGGGCGCGGTCGTGATCGATGTCGGCACCAATCAGATTCCTGACGCGGCGGATGCGCGCGGCTATCGTTATGTCGGGGATGTCGAGTACGAATCGGCGGCGGCGGTCGCGGGCGCGATCACGCAGGTGCCGGGCGGGGTCGGTCCCATGACGATCACGATGCTGCTCAGTAACACGGTCAAGGCGGCGCGGGGGTCGGCGGTCGTTGGTTGAAAACGGACGCAATGCAAATGGCGACCGACATATCGTTATGCGTCCCTACGACGCGCGCTTGAGGACGCAGTGTAAATTGCGACGGGCGAATGGGCGTGCTACACTTCACAGACTCATCTGCAATCACTCCAAAGGCATGACGCCGCATGGCGACGCTGCTGTTGCATCATATTCACACTTTGATCACGATGGACGACACGATCGGGGATCTGTCCGACGCGGCGATCCTGATCCGCGATGGCGTGATCGTCCGCATCGGCACATCCGACGCCCTGGCGGACGAGACTGCCGATCGGACAATCAGTCTGAGCGGACACATTGTCATCCCTGGCATGGTCAATACGCACCATCATATGTTCCAGAGCCTGACCCGTGTCATGGCGCAGACGCACGAGCTGTTCGACTGGCTGCGCACGCTCTATCCCATATGGAGCCGCATCACCGCAGAGGCGATCTACATCTCGGCAAAGCTGGCGATGGCGGAGCTGCTGCTGTCAGGCTGCACCACCTCCAGCGATCACCTTTACCTCTATCCTAACGACTCGCGCCTGGACGATGAAGTGCGCGCTGCCCGCGAGATCGGGATGCGTTTTCATGCCGCGCGCGGCGCGATGAGCCTGGGCGAGAGTAAAGGTGGCTTGCCGCCAGATACGCTGGTCGAGGGCGAAGAGTCGATCCTGAAGGATATGCGCCGCGTCGTCGAGACCTTTCACGACAAGAAGCGCCATGCCATGCTGCGCGTGGTGATCGCGCCCTGTTCACCCTTCACCGTCAGCCAGGACCTGATGCGAGAATCTGCGCTGCTGGCACGCGCCTATGGGGTTAGTATGCACACCCATTTAGCGGAGACGCGGCTCGATGTCGCCTACAGCCTGGAACATTACGGGCTCCTGCCCGGCGATTACGCCCGTGAACTGAACTGGGTCGGTGACGACGTGTGGCATGCGCACTGTGTCTGCCTGAACGACCGCGAGATTGCGACTTTCGCGCGTACCGGGACGGGGATCGCCCACTGTCCGACCAGCAATATGCGCCTGGCGTCCGGGATTGCGCCGATCCGAAAGATGCTTGATGCGAAGGTCAAGATCGGCTTAGGAGTCGATGGATCGGCATCCAACGACGGCGGACATCTGCTCAACGAGGCGCGCATGGCACTGCTGCTGCAGCGGGTCGGCGGTGACCCGGCAGGCTTGTCCGCGCGCGAAGCGCTGACCCTGGCGACGCGCGGCGGTGCGTCGGTACTGGGACGTGACGATATTGGTCATCTGGCGCCCGGCATGAGCGGCGATCTGGTGGCGTACCGTTTAGACCATCCGACCTTTGCCGGGGCACAGCACGATCCGGCGGCGGCGCTGGTGTTCTGCCAGCCGCCCAATGTCGATCTCTCGGTCATCGATGGAAAGGTGGTGATCGAGGATGGTCACCTCAAAACAGTCGATCTGCCCGTGCTGGTCGAAAAACACAACGCGGTTTCGCGGATGTTGATTCGGGGTGATGAGACCCGGTGAGGATGACTCTGATATGACACGCGCACACCGGATCGCCGTCGCGCGCGGCGATATCCCTGCCGACCTGATCCTGCGCGGCGGGCAGCTCGTCAACGTGCTGGCGGGCGAAATACACACAACCGACATCGTGATCGCCGATGGTCATGTGGTCGCACTGGAATCGGGCTATGCCGGGCACGAGGTGATCGACCTCGCCGGGCGCTTTGTCTGTCCCGGCTTTATCGATGCGCATGTCCACATCGAAAGCAGCCTGTGCAGCCCGCCCGAATATGCACGCGCCGTGCTGCGTGGTGGGGTGACGACCGCGGTCACCGATCCCCACGAGATCGCCAACGTGCTGGGACTCGACGGGATTCGTTATATGCTCGACAAAGGACGCGAGAGCATGATCGACCTGTTCGTCATGGCGTCGAGTTGTGTGCCAGCGACCCATATGGAGACCAGCGGCGCGCGCCTGGAAGCGGATGCGCTGGCGTCGCTGTTGAGCGATCCCGCTGTGATCGGCTTGGCGGAAATGATGAATTACCCCGGCGTCATTCACGGCGATCCGAGTGTCCTGGACAAACTTGCCGCTTTTGCCGGCTTCCCGCTCGACGGACATGCTCCAGCGGTGACGGGCAAGCCGCTCAATGCCTATATCGCAGCCGGGATCATGAGTGATCACGAATGTACCACCGTCGCCGAGGCGCGTGAAAAGCTGCGTCTGGGGTTGACGATTTTCATCCGTCAGGGCACCACCACGCAAAACCTTTTGGCGCTGCTGCCGCTGGTCACGCCTGGCAATCAGCACCGTTTCTGCTTTTGTACCGACGATCGCCAGCCGCACAGTCTGCTGCTGGAAGGCAGTATCGACCACATGGTGCGCCTGGCGATCGCGGCGGGTGCCGACCCGCTGATGGTCATTCGCATGGCGACCATCAACAGCGCCGATTATTTCCGACTGCATGATCGTGGTGCGGTCGCGCCAGGGCGCCGCGCCGACCTGGTGGTATGCGACGATCTGCACGATCTGCGCGCCGCGATGGTCTTTCGCGCGGGCACACTGGTCGCGCGCGCCGGCGTGGTCATCGCCGCCGAGGTGCCCGGTGTGCCGATCGCGCTGCGTCCGACGATGCACGTCGGCAGCGCGCCGCTTGATCTGCGCATCGCGGCGTCATCCGGCAAGTCGCGTGTGCGTGTGATCGTCGGCAGCGATACCCAGGTGGTCACCGGACATACGACCGCCGAAGCCACGATCGTCGCGGGCGAGGCGCGCACCGACCCCGCACGCGATCTGCTCAAAATGGCGGTGATCGAACGGCACTATGGCAGCGGCGGAATCGGTCTGGGTTTCATCAGTGGATTTGGTCTGCAACACGGCGCGATCGCCGGATCGGTGGCGCACGATCATCACAATATCGTCGTGATCGGCGCCGACGACGACTCGATGCGGCGTGCGGTGGCGGACGTAATCGAGATGGGCGGCGGATTGTCGGTGGCGGATGGCGATCGGATCATGGCACGTCTGCCCCTGTCGATCGCCGGCTTAATGAGCGAGGCGCCGATCGAGTCGGTGCGCGCGGGCTATGATGCGCTGATCGCGGCGGCGAACGCGCTCGGCAGCACGATGCACGATCCATTCATGGCGATGAGTTTCATGGCGCTGGAGGTGATCCCATCGCTGAAGCTGACCGATGTCGGACTGGTCGATGTCGAGCGCTTCGAGGTGGTCGATTTGTTTGTCTAGCCAGATAATTATCGGGACAATAGATCTATTGTCTGCACACGAGATGATAGCAAGGGAGTAGGTGCATGGCGGATGACTTGAACGGCGCGCTGCGCGCGCTGGCGAACAAATGGGCGCGACGGGCACAAGAATCGGCGCGCGACTCGAAAGCGGGTGGTGACAATCTGGAGAACATCGCCTATCAGCGGGGTCTCGCCGAAGGCTATTACAAAGCCGCGACCGAGCTGGCAGAAGTGATCAGGACGCAGCCAGCGGTGTCCGCGCCCAAGCCGCCTGCCAACGCGCCTTCCGGCTTGCAGGATGTGAAAAATAATCCCAACGCGGGCGGGCGCTGGGGATTGCCCACTGGCAACCCGACGCCATCTTCGCCGAGCGCGCTCACACCATCCACCTCGCCTGCCGTCCCGCCCGCATCGACTGTGCCGTCCAGCAGTGGCACTGCCGCCAGCCCCGCCGTCCGTCCGGCGGCTCCTGACAGCTACATGACGATGGATTTCAACGAAGTGCTGACCATGCTGCAATATTCCGGCACCACGCCGCGCGACGTGCAGCCGCGCCCAGACAACAGCTTTCTCGCCATTTTTTCGCGTTGGGAAGACCTGACTCCGTCGCAGCGCCTGACAAAGATACAAAAGGCGGATTTTCGCCTGACGGTGATCGAATCCGGCTTGACCAAAGACACCAAAGACCCCTACATCATCTTTGCGTTCAAAGCACAGTGACGGACGATTTTCCACATGTCTGATCCGCAGATCGTCAGTCAGATTCGCGCGCGTGTCGGCAGTCAGCGCGACGCGATCGTGCAATTTTTGCGTGACCTGTGTGCCATTCCCAGCCTGGATGGTCAGATACGGGCGGTCGGTGAACGCGCAGCGGCTGAAATGCGCGCGCTCGGTTTCGATGCGGTCTGGTTTGACCAGATGGGCAATGTCATCGGCAGGATCGGGGAGGGCGCGCTCACACTGCTGTACGACAGCCATATCGATACCGTCGGCGTTGGTGATCCCGATGAATGGGAGTGGAATCCATTCGAGGGCAAGGTCGCGGACGGCATATTCTACGCGCGCGGTGCCTGTGATGAGAAAGGCAGCACGCCCGGCATGATTTACGGTCTGGCACTGGCGCGCGATCTCGGTCTGCTCGACGGGGTGACCGCCTACTACTTCGGCAATATGGAGGAGTGGTGCGATGGGATCGCGGCGCACGCGCTGGTCGAGGCGGAGGGGATCCGCCCTGATTTTGTCGTCATTGGCGAGCCGACCAGGATGCAGGTGTATCGCGGACACAAAGGACGAGTCGAGATCGCCGTGGTGGCAAAGGGGGTCAGCGCACATGCCGCCAGCAATTATCTCGGTGACAATGCCATCTACAAGCTGCTGCCCATCATCGACGCGATCAGCCGACTCGAACCGGAACTCGGTAATGACCCCTTTTTAGGTCATGGACGAATCACGGTCACCGATATGCGCGTCAAGACGCCCAGCATCAACGCCGTGCCCGATGAAGCCGCCATTTTTATCGATCAACGCCTGACATTTGGCGAAGACCCACAAGAGGCGCTGCACCGGATTCAACGTCTGATCGGGGAACGTGACGACATCCGCGCGCACATTCTGTTTTACGGCGAGCCGAGCTACACCGGCTTTGCCTTTCCGGTCGAGAAGATATTCCCGGCATGGGCGCTGGATGCGGCGCATCCGCTGGTGCGAGCGGGCGCAGCTGCGGGCGCTGCGCTGTGGGGTGAGATGCCTGCGACGGGTAAATGGGATTTTTCCACGAACGGCACTTATTGGATGGGCAAGGCAGACATTCCATCGATCGGTTTCGGTCCTGGCGATGAGCTGCACGCACACACCGTAATCGAACAGGTGCCACTGGACGATGTGGTACGCGCGACTGAATGGTACGCGCTGCTGCCCGCCCTGCTGACTCAGCCAAAAGGATAAATCGATGCTCGACAAAAATACGGTCATCCGCGCTGCCGACGGTCTGACGATCGTGGTGAGCGACGGTGAACTGCGTATCCAGGTGAGCGGCGCCCCAATCGCGCTGGGTAATTATGGGCTGCGTATCATCGAAGCTTTTCGCGCGCCGCGTACCCTGGAGTCGGGTGTGACTCTCCTTGAGGGCGAGGCAGGCTCGATCACGGCATGGATGCGGCTGACCAGTGAGATCAAGCGGCTGATTGACGTCGGCGTCTTGTTCGCCGTG
The DNA here is from genome assembly GCA_034437395.1 of Anaerolineae bacterium. GTDB lineage: Bacteria > Chloroflexota > Anaerolineae > Aggregatilineales > Phototrophicaceae > Flexifilum. The sequence continues at coordinate 137,475 of DAOTUN010000081.1, forward strand.
TTCAACGATTTGGGCAGCGAAGGGGTGGTGGCAGCTCCACCGACTGCGCCACCCCGATTGATGACCGCGGTCGAAGCCAAACTCCACCTCGATCTGCTGCGTGACACTGTGCGCACCCAGGTGTATTCCGACGCCATTCGCGCGCATGTCCGCCCCGACGACGTGGTGATCGACATTGGCACGGGCAACGGTGTGCTGGCAATGGCGGCGGCGCGCGCCGGGGCGCGACACGTGTACGCGATCGAAGCCGGCCCGATCGCGGCGACCACACGCCAGATTTTCGCGGCAAACGGACTAGCCGATCGAATCACACTGCTGGAAGGCTGGTCGGTCACGATCGATCCGCCGGAAAAAGCCGATTTGATCGTCAGCGAAATTCTGAGCAACGACGTGTTCACCGAAAATCATATGCAGGTGACCGCCGATGCGATTCGGCGGATGCTCAAGCCGGGCGGACGGCTGCTGCCCGCGTCGGCACGGCTGTGCGGGCGTCTGGTGCAGATTGCGGACAAGGCGCGCGCGCGCCATACCATTACCGCATCCGATGTCGCGGACTGGCAGGCACGCTATGGACTGGACTACACGCCGTTGTACGAGGCGCAATGGCATGGACAAACGCGGCTGCGGGTCACGGCGGAGACGATACACGGTTGGAAGTCGCTCAGTGAGACGATCGTGATCGGATCGGTCGTGCTGGATCGGGTCGAGTCGCTGTCGTATAGCGCAACCGCGCAGGTGACGTGCAGCACCGATGGGCGCCTGGATGGGCTGTACGGGTGGTTCGAGCTGGATGTCGCGCCCGGCTACAGCATGACCACCGATCCGATGGCGGAGGGACGGGCGAACTCCTGGTATTACGAGACCTGGCTGCGCGAGCCGCTCGACGTGCGCGCGGGCGATCGCTTCACGGTGACGTTGATCCACGAATACCGTCACCCGCTCAGTGTCGAGGTGACCATCGAGCCGTTGTGACGAAAGTCATTGCCATACGCAATTTCTATTGAACTTCTTTACATCGATCGGGGATGCTCATGGCAGATGTGCTGATGCTGAAATGTGTCGTGTGCGCGCGCGAGTATGCGCCGGACGCGGTGCAGTATACCTGTCCGATCTGCGGCGCGATCGGCACGCTCGATGTGCTGTACGACTACCCACAGCTCGCACGCACGATCGATCGGGATGCGCTCGCTGCCAGCCGCGAGCAGTCGATGTGGCGCTACCGCGATCTGCTGCCCCTCGCGTCTGCTGCTCCAGTGCCGCCGCTGCGCGTGGGTATGACGCCGCTGTATGACGCCCCGCGTCTGGCGTCCGACCTCGGTGTACGTGCCGCCTGGCTGAAAGACGATGGCGCCAACCCGACCGGCTCGCTGAAAGATCGCGCCAGCGCCTTGATCGTCGCGCGGGCACAAGCGCTGCGGATCGGCACGGTGGCGACCGCCAGCACTGGCAACGCGGCGGCGGCATTGGCGGGACTGGGCGCGTCGGTCGGGCTGCCCGTCGTCATCCTGGTGCCCGCGTCCGCACCAGAAGCCAAGATCGCGCAGCTGCTGGTCTACGGTGCGCGGGTGGCATTGGTCGAGGGCACCTACGATCAGGCGTTCGATCTGTGCGTCGCGTTGTGCGAGGCGGAAGGGTGGTACTGCCGCAATACGGGTATGAATCCGTACACGGCGGAGGGCAAAAAGACGGTTGCCTACGAGATTGCGGAGGGATTGGGCTGGCAGGTGCCGGACGCGGTGATCGTCAGCGTCGGGGACGGCAATATCATCGCCGGGGTGCATAAAGGTTTCGTCGATCTGCACCGTCTGGGCTGGATTGAGCGGATTCCCAGGCTGATCGGTGTACAAGCACAAGGCAGTTCTGCCCTTGCCCGTGCCTGGCGCGACGGCATCAGTCCGGTAGCGATGGTTCCCGAACCCGCCGACACGATCGCAGACAGCATCAGCGCGTCGCTGCCACGCGATCGCGCGAAAGGGTTACGGGCAGTACGTCAGACCGGCGGCGCCTTCGTCATGGTATCCGACGAGGCGATCATCGCCTCGATCCCGGCGCTGGCACGCCTGACCGGGGTATTCGCGGAGCCGTCATCAGCGGCAATTTACGCCGGGGCACGCCTTGCATTAGAATATGGCTATCTGCAGGCGCACGATCGGATTGTGCTGCTGTCTACCGGAAACGGGCTGAAAGATGTGCGGCGGGCGCAGCAGGCAGTCGGTAGTGGAATCCGTGTCCCGGTCGATCTGGGGGCACTGCGGCGAGCACTGGCGCGAAACGATGACATTTAGGGTATCTATCGATTCGGCGTGCCAGGCTGGGATGGTCCAGGTGTATTGCTAATTCCTGATTCAAATCATGAGGCTGCCGTGAGTCATCCACGTTATTCTATCGTCGCGCCGATCTACAACGAAGAAGGCAATATCGAGCTGCTGCACCAGCGCATCACCCAGGTGATGGATCGCACGGGCGAGACCTGGGAATTGATCCTGATCGACGATGGCAGCATCGACTCGTCTCCCGCCCTGATCGATGCGGCGGCGGCACGCGATCCGCGCGTCAAAGTGATCCACTTCGCACGCAATTTCGGACATCAGATCGCCGTGACCGCGGGGATCGACCATGCAGGTGGGGATGCGGTGGTGTTGATCGACGCCGACCTGCAAGACCCGCCTGAAGTGATCGCGGACATGATCGAGCGCTGGAAAGCGGGTTTCGAGGTGGTGTACGCCATCCGGGAACAGCGCGAAGGGGAAAGTATGTTCAAGGTGGCGACGGCAAAATTGTTTTACCGCCTGATTTACCGGATTACCGATGTGAAGATTCCGCTCGACACAGGCGATTTTCGCCTGATGGATCGCAAAGTGGTCGATGCGCTCAAATCGATGCGTGAACATAACCGCTTCATTCGCGGCATGACCAGCTGGGTCGGCTTCAAGCAGACGGGCGTCAAGTACATTCGCAAGGCGCGGCACAGCGGCGAGACCAAATACCCGCTGCGCAAAATGATTCGCTTCGCCTGGGACGCTGTGACCGGATTTTCGTTCTATCCGCTCCAGATCATGGTCTATGTCGCACTGATCCTGGGGACGATCGCGCTGCTGGCGATCCCGGTGTTTTCGCTGCTGCGCCTGATCTATGGCGAAGAATTTTTCGGCGGACAGGCGACCACGATCGTACTGCTGCTGCTGTTGAGTTCATTCCAGCTCTTTTTCCTGTTCGTATTGGGTCAGTATGTCGCGCGCACCTACGACGAGGCGCGCGACCGTCCGCTCTACATCGTCTCGACCCGAACCAATTTCGACCCGGCGGATGGACCCGGATACGCGGCGGTCACCCGGCGGCAGGCGCTTCAGCTGCAGCGACCGGCTGCGGTGGATGAGCTGACGATAGCTGAGACCGCGCCGCTGGAGCGTCTGCCATGAGTGTCTCACCTGATGATTTGAGCGCGCAGATTGCCCGTTATAACGCAGTGGTACTGCTGTATGAAGCGCTCGACGACAGCATCGACACGCTGATCACGGATTTTGGCGGCATGAGCGAAAATATGCCGCCAGAGGCGTTGGAGGTATACCGCGCGCTCGCTTTGCAGCGCGACGACGCCTACAACGAGATGCGTGCCCTCGAACAGACGCTGCAATTAGATGATTCCGACTCGTAGTGCGTGCTGTGCGATTTTTCACATCCTCAAGCCACCATTATTCCCCTTCAACGGAGCCAATGACGTGATCACCGGACCTACCTTTGCGGAAATGCTGCACCCATCGACGATCGACCCGGCTACCCGCGCGCGTGCGCTCAAGGCGAAACAGGACGATCCGCTCGACCCAATCAACCTGTTCAACATCACCTGGCGCGACGAACACGATCAGATTTATTATGTGGTCATGCCGCATGAGCTGACCGGGGTCGATGCCGAGATCGTCGTGATGTATGGCAAGCAGTTCCCGTCGGGCAGCCACAAAGTCGGCGCGGCGTACTCGGTGCTGCTGGAAAAAGAGATGTTCGGAGAGGTCGATCCGGCTGTCCATACGCTGGTCTGGCCCTCGACGGGCAATTACGGCATTGGGGGTGCCTGGGTCGGCGGACGTATGGGCTGTGACAGCATCGTCGTGCTGCCCGAAGGCATGAGCCGTGAACGCTTCGAGCGGATCGAGCGCTACGGTGCCCGCGTGATCAGGACCTACGGCACCGAGAGCAACGTCAAAGAGATTTACGACGAGACCCATCGCCTGGCGCAAGACCCCAAAATGCGCATCCTGAACCAATTCAGCGAGATGGGTAACTACCGCTTTCATACGCACGTCACCGGCGGCACGATCGTCGAGCTGGCGGCGGAACTGGAACAACGCGGTATCGGCAATGGCAGGATCGCCGGGTTTGCCTGGGCGATGGGCAGCGGCGGCACCAATGCTGCCGCCGATCGTATCAAGCAGGCGTTTCCCGATGCGCGCAATGTCGCGCTGGAGCCGATTCAGTGTCCGACGCTGTACAACAATGGCTATGGCTCGCACGACATCCAGGGAATCGGTGACAAGCATGTCACCTGGATTCACAATACCTGGAACATCGATGCGCTGATGTGCATCGACGACGAGGCGTGCAAGCGCGGCTTGCAGCTTCTCAGCGAGCCGATCGGACGACAAGCGCTGGTCGAGCGCTACGGCGCCGACGCCGCGACCGTCGAAAAACTGGGCGATCTGTTTGGGATCAGCGGTATCTGCAACCTGCTCGGCGCGATCAAGACCGCCAAGTACTACGGCTTTGGCAAGGGCGATGTAGTCGTCACCGCTGCCGCCGACAGCCTCGATCGCTATCACTCGGTCATGGATGATATGCGCGCGCAGCATGGCGCGCTCGACACCGCGGCGGCGTGCGGACGGATCGAGGGTGTGTTTCATGCAGCCAACACCGATTATGTGCTGCCCGGCACGCAGCACAACCGTGAACGCTGGCACAACCTCAAATACTACACCTGGGTGGAGCAGCAGGGTAAGACGGTCGAGGAGCTGGACGCACAGCGCGATCCCGCATGGTGGCTGGCGCACCAGGCAAAGACCGCCGCGATCGACGCGCGGTTGATCGAGTCGCGCGGGTAGGACGTAGGAGCATCGCACACCCCGCCCAAGGCGATCGTGCGCAAAAAGCATGGATGATTTGATTGACCTTGAACCCGATGACGGCATGCTGATCGGCGTGATCAATCATCCGCGCGATCTGGTGTTCGCGCGTGCAGGGTGGTATCGTGTCCCTGTGGCACGCTATCGACAGGATTTGTCCACGCAGGCTGTCGCAGTGATGGGGTTTTTCCTCAGCCGCAAATTTGGCACACAGAATGGGGGAGTCGCTTATTACGCGCGCAAGCGCGGGGTAGAATTGGCGACTCGTAGGGAGCTGATACCATCGGAGCCGGATCACGCGCGAGCGGACGAGCGGTACTATCGCGTGGCGTTGGGAGCTTTAATCGCCCGGACGCCGCCGATCACCAATCCGACGCGGCGCACGATCGCGTTCATCCACACGACCTGGGGGAGATTCGCAGCGGCGGCGATTATCGCCGATTTATACCGCGCTGGTTGAACCCGAAAAGGAAATAACGCGATGTTGATCACCAACGGCACCCTCATTACCCAAAGTGATGCCGGGATTCTCGAAAATGCAGCGCTCGTGATCGCAGACGGATTCATTCAAGCCGTCGGCACCAGTGCCGATCTGACGGCGCGTTATCCGGATCATGAGACTCTTGACGCACGCGGTCAGTACATCATGCCGGGCAATGTCAATGCGCACACCCATTTTTACGGTGCCTTTGCGCGGGGTATGTCTGTCCCCGGCGAGCCACCCGCCGACTTTCCGGCGATCCTGCGTCAGTTGTGGTGGAATCTCGACAAGGCGCTCGACGCGGACGCCATTCGCCTGAGCGCGCTGGTGTCGCTGGTCGATGCGATCAGGACTGGCACCACCACCGTCTTTGACCACCACGCCAGCCCCAATGCGATCGGCGGTAGTCTCGACATCATTGCCGACGCGGTACGCGAGTCGGGCGTGCGCGCCGCCCTGTGCTACGAGGTGACCGACCGCGACGGGCACGAAAAAGCGGAAGCCGGGATTGGCGAAAATATTCGTTTCCTGCGGGGCTTGCAGGCATCGCCAGACGATCGGATACGCGGCTTGTTCGGGCTGCACGCCAGCCTGACCCTGAGCGATCGCACACTGCGCGCCTGTGTCGACTCCAACGCATTTGGCGTCGGCTTTCACGTCCATATTGCGGAACATGAAGCCGACCAGATCGACAGCCTGGCGAAAAGCGGCGTGCGTGCCGTGACGCGGCTGCACAACGCCGGATTGCTGACCGACGGCTCGATCGCCGCTCACTGCATCCACCTGGACGGCGATGAATTGAACACGCTGCAGGCGTCCAACGCCTGGATTGCGCATCAGCCGCGCTCGAATATGAACAACGGCGTCGGCGCGATGGGATTCGACAGCATGGTGGCGCGCGGCATGAACGTCTGTCTCGGAACCGACGGCTTTTTCGGTGGGATGTGGGACGAGATGAAAGCAGCATATCTGCTGCACAAAGCGGTCAGGCGCGATCCGCGCGTCGCCAACGGTGGCTATATCGCGGCGGCGGCGGCACGCGGGCACATCCTGGCTGAACAGACCTTTGGCGGTATCTTTGGTCGGCTGCAAGCAGGCGCCCGTGCCGATGTGATCCTGGTCGATTACCACCCCTACACCCCATTGACGGTCGGCAATCTGCCCTGGCACATCCTGTTCGGGATGGACTCCTCGACAGTCACGACCACGATCGCGGGTGGTAGAATATTGATGCGTGATCGCGTCTTATCGACATTGGATGAGCGTGCCATCGCTGAAGCTGGACGGGCGATCGCCCCGGCTGTGTGGGCGCGCTGTGCTGAGATCGCGGAGCGAAAGACGACATGACCGATTTACCTGCAAATTACACCCCTGACACGCTGCTGCTGACTGTCGCTGTCCTGGGCGGGACGGGCAAGGAAGGCAGCGGGTTGGCGATGCGTTGGGCGCTGCGCGGTTACCGCGTCATCATAGGGTCGCGCGACGCCGAACGCGCATCTGCGAAGGCGCACGAGATGAATGGACTGCTGGGCGGAGATTATCTGATCGGCATGGCGAATGCCGCCGCCGCCGCCCAAGCCAATCTGGTCGTCCTGAGCGTGCCTTATGAGGCGCAAAAATCGACACTCGAAAGCGTCTATGCCGAAATCCAGGGCAAAATCCTGGTGGATGTGACCGTGCCGCTGCAACCGCCTAAAGTGCGGGTCGTGCATGTGCCGGCGGGGTCGGCGGCGGCGCTGGAAGCGAAAGCCGTCGTTGGCGACGGGGTGCGGATCGTCTCGGCGTTTCAAAATGTGAGCGCTGACAAGATGAAAGATCCGGACATGGACGTGGACTGCGATGTGCTGGTGTGCAGTGACGATGAAGAAGCCAAACAGGACGTGTTTCGCCTGGTCGAAGCCGCCGGGATGCGCGCCATCGATGCTGGTCCGCTGGCGAATGCCGTCGCCGCCGAGTCGCTGACCCCGGTGCTGCTGTGGATCAACAAGAAGTATGGTGTGAAAGGGTCGGGGATCAGGATCACAGGTCTGCCGTGAGCCTGACACTGACGGCGCTGCCAGGGCTGCCGATCATTCAGCCGGGTGATAGGCTGCCCGCGCTGATCGTCGCGGCATTGGCACGCCTGGCGGAGACCCCGCGTGCAGGTGATGTGCTGGCGGTGACCAGCAAGATCGTCTCAAAAGCTGAAGGACGCTTCGTGCGTCTGGCTGACGTGACCGCCAGCCCGCGCGCCCACGAGATCGCCGCTGTGACAGGCAAAGACCCGCGCCTGGTCGAATTGAATCTGCGCGAGAGCACCGAAATACAGCGCACGGTGCCCAACATCATCGTCACGCGCCACCGACTCGGTTTCATCAGCGCCAACGCCGGGATCGATCAGTCGAACGTAGATGGGGGCGATGAAACCGTGCTGCTGCTCCCGGTCGATCCAGACGCATCGGCGCGGCGGCTGTGCGATGCGCTGGTCGAAGCCTGTGGTGTCCCGCTCGGGGTCGTCATCACCGATTCGCACGGGCGCCCATTCCGCTTCGGCAATGTCGGCGTGGCGATCGGAGTCGCCGGGATGCCCGCCCTGATCGACCTGCGCGGACAGACCGACCTGTTTGGGCGCGTGCTGCGCGTCAGTGTGCAGGGCTACGCCGATATGGTGGCGTCGGCTGCCTGTCTGCTGACCGGAGAAGGGGCGGAAGGGCTGCCCGTCGTGCTGGTGCGCGGCTTGGTCTATCCGCCAATCGAGGGACGCGCTTCCGAACTCAACCGTCCGCCTGAGACCAGCCTGTACAAATGAGCAACCATACTGCCGCGCCCGCCGATTCCATTAGTATCAATGATACCGACTCGCCCATCCTGCGGTCGATCGTCGATCGTCGCTCGATTCGCCGCTACGCGGATCGTCCTGTGCCGCGCGACCTGATCACCCGCCTGCTGACGGCGGCGACCTGGGCACCATCGGCGCACAACCGCCAGCCCTGGCGGTTTGCAGTCGTGATCGATGCGGACGTGAAGCGCGATCTGGCGGCGGCGATGGGCGCCCGCCTGCGCCGTGATTTGGCAGCGGACGGCGTGCCAGAAGCGGCGATCGTCAAGGACACCGAGCGCTCTTATGCCCGCATCACCGGGGCGCCGGTGGCGATCGTCGTGTGCCTGACCCTGCGCGACATGGATCGTTATCCCGATTCGCGCCGTGCCGAGTTGGAATATCTGATGGCAGCGCAAAGCGCGGCGATGGCTGGTAGTAATCTGCTGCTGGCAGCCCACGACGCCGGACTCGGCGCCTGCTGGATGTGCGCGCCGCTCTTTTGTCCTGATGTGGTGCGTGGTGCCCTGGATTTGCCGGACGACTGGCACCCGCAAGGCATGATCACGATCGGGTTTCCGGCGGAATCCCGCGAAAAGACCCGCCATCTTGTAGAAGAGAGTATCGTATGGCGTTGAATCACATCGACGAGATCAATCACGCAGAACTGATCGAAACGTCATTCACCGGGCAGGTCGCGGTTTTGGTCGGCGGGGTGGGTGGGGCGAAACTGGCGCACGGTCTGATGCAGATCATGCCTTCAGAACGTCTGACGGTGATCGTCAACACTGGGGATGATTTTTGGCATTACGGCTTGCGCGTGTGTCCAGACCTCGATACCGTCATGTACACGCTCGCTGGCATCGTCGATAAGAATAACGGCTGGGGTGTCGGCGGCGACACCACGTCCATGCTGGACGCACTGCGCCGTTATGGCGAACAGCCCTGGTTTCGCCTGGGCGATCAGGACATAGCGACCCACCTGCTGCGCACGCTGGCGCTGCGTGACGGCGAACGGCTGACGGCGATCACCGCTCGTTTGAGCAAAAGTCTGGGGATTCTTCCGACACTGTTACCGATGACAGACGAACCGGTCGCTACCATGATCGAGACAGTCGAGCAGGGTGAGCTTGATTTCCAGGAATACTTCGTGCGCTATCGCTGGCAGCCGACTGTGCGCGCCTTGCGCTACGCGGGCGCGGCGGATGCACACGTCACGCCGGAGGTCGAAAGCGCGCTGCGCGGCGCCGACGCGATCCTGTTCGCGCCGTCGAATCCCTGGTTGAGCGTGATGCCCATTTTGAGTGTCGGCGGGATGCGCGACCTGCTGGCAGCGTGTGCGGCGCCCAAGCTGGCGCTGACGCCGATCGTCGCTGGGAGTGCGCTCAAGGGTCCCGCCGCCAAGATCGCCGCTGAACTCGGATTCGAGGTGTCGCCGCGCGGCGCCGCGCGGGTCTATCAAGGCGTGATCGACGGATTTGTATACGACTCGCGCGATTCCGAGATAGACTTTACCGATCTGGCACCGCTGCGCACGGCGGTTTACGATACCATTATGCAAGACGAACCCGCGCGCGCGCGGCTGGCGGGGCAGATGTTGGATTGGGTACAGGCATGGGAAGGCGATCATGAGCATCTGGGTGATCATCCCCGTTAAACCGCTCAACCGAGCGAAAAGTCGTCTTGCCGACGTGCTGACGCCAGAGGCGCGGGCGCGCCTTAGCGAATTCATGTTTCGGCGGGTGTTGAGCGCGGTCAAAGAGGTGAAGACGCTGGCAGGTGTGCTGGTGATCAGCCGCGATCAGCACGCGCTGGCGATCGCCCGCGATCATGGCGCACTTACCGTGCAGGAGAGCGGCAATCCCGAATTGAACACCGCGCTCACCCGTGCGACTCAGGTGGTGATGGGCTGGCGGGGGAGCGCGGTGCTGATCCTGCCCGCTGACCTGCCGCTGCTGACAGGTGAAGATGTCGCGGCGATCGTCGATCTGGGCAAGCAGAATAATACGATGGTGATCGCTACCGATGCCGCGCGTGATGGCACCAACGCGCTGTTCACCCGTCCGCCGGGGATGGTGAATTACATGTACGGTGTCGGCAGCTTTGGCAACCACGTCGCGCAGGCAAAGGCAGTCGGCGCTCAGGTGAAGCTGTACGAGTCCGAGCGGGTGGCGCTGGATGTGGATATGCCGTCCGATCTGGAACAGGTACGCAGTCTGCACGCCGAGATTGATGCGGTGATGGCGCCGCCGCCGACGCCGTGATTCGCCCATGCGCTCTATCGACGTGTAACGAACTGTCTGCTGAATGATAAAAATGCGCTTTTGCGGACGCATAACGATGCGTCCCTACATAAGGATGACGACTCATGGCTGACCGTGTAGCGCTGTATCTGCAAGATGCCCATCCCTTACAAGACGCGATCCGCTATGTGCAATACGCCGAACAGCGCGGCTTCGAGGCGGTATGGCAGGCGGAAAGCCGCCTGGTGCGCGACGCGATCGTGCCGATGGCTGCGTTCGCGGCGACCACCAACAAGATCAAGATCGGCAGCGGCGTGATCAACAACTGGACCCGTAATGCCGCCGTGATCGCCAGCACCTTCCTGACGCTGGACGACCTGGCGCCCGACCGGATCATCCTGGGGATCGGCGCCTGGTGGGATCCGCTGGCGTCGAAGGTCGGCATTACCCGCACCAAGCCGCTGCTGGCGATGCGCGAGGTCGTCACTGTGGTGCGCCGCCTGCTGGCGCGAGAGCGGGTGACGTTTCAGGGTGAATTTGTGCAGCTTACCGATGTCGAACTCGACGTAGTACACGGACGGAAAGAACCGCGCAACGTCCCGATCTACATCGGCGCGACCGGGATGCAGATGATGGCGCTCACGGGCGAGATCGCTGACGGCGCGGTGCTGAATTATCTGGTCTCGCCCAAATACAACGCTGAAGCACTGACGCAGCTCGAAGTGGGCGCCAAAAAAGCCGGAAAACGTCTGAGCGAGGTCGATCGTCCGCAGTTGGTGGTCTGTTCGGTCGATCACGATCGTAAGAAGGCGCTCGATGGCGCGCGTAAGCTGGTGACGCAGTATCTCGGTCAGCAGCCGCACATCATGAAGGCATCCGGCGTCAAGCAGGAGCTGCTCGACGAGATCGGTAAGGTGCTGACCTGGCCCGCCACCGAAGAGCAGATCGAACATGCCATGAAGCTGGTGCCCGACGACGTGGTGCAGTCGGTGACCGCATCGGGCACGCCCGACGAGGTGCGCGCCAAAGTGCGCGAATATGTGCAGGCGGGCGCGACCTGTCCGATCCTGTACCCATTGGGCGAGGATGTGCGCCTGATGATCGACACGTTCGCGGGCGGATACTCGAATTAACGTCGATGTCAGCGCGGAACAGGCGCAGGCAGCAGAGCGGCGCTGGCGTATCGGGGTGCTGGCGTGCGTCGTGATCGCTGTGCTGATTTTCAACCTGTATGGCGCCGTTGACGCCAGCCTGCTGCCGCTTGATGATGCTTACATTCACCTGAACTATGCCCGATCGATCGCGGTCGGGCAGCCCTATCGTTATAACCCCGACGATCCCCCGACCAGCGGTGCCACCAGCTTTCTTTACCCCTACCTGCTCGCGCCAGCGGTGCTGATCGCCGGGGAGCGCCCGTTGAATGCGGCGCTGTGGGCAATGCAGCTTGGCGCGGTGGCATTCGCAGCGGCGGGCGCGCTGGTCGGCGCGCTCGGTCGGGCGTTGGGCGCGCGCGAGGGGTGGGGCGTGACCATGCTGGCGTTCATGTTCACCGGGCTGTTCGCCTGGCACGCCATGAGCGGCATGGAGACGATGCTGATCACGGCGGCGAGCCTGCTGGCGTTGTACGCCGTCGCCATACGCTCGATCCGCTTGGGCGCGCTTGGCGGGACGCTGTGCGCGCTGCTGCGCCCGGAAGGGGCGATCCTGGCGCTGCTGACCGCTGGTGCGCTCTACATCGCCGCGATCAACCTCACCCCGCCGACGGGCGGCGTGCGCCTGATCCCGCGCCGCTACCAGCTTCGCCGTGAACTGCTGCTGCTGCTCGTCCCGATCGCCGCGATCGGGATACAGCCGCTCGTCAACTGGATCATGACCGGATCGCCGGGTTCGACCGGGGGCAGCGCCAAGTCGCTCTTGGGCATGGTGCCGTTCGATGCTGGAATCGTGGCAGTGCGCGTCATCGAAAATTTCATCCGCGTGTGGCGCGATCTGCTGCTCGGCAATGCGCCTGATCACGTCATCGGCGCGCTGTTCGTGCTGGCGATCGTCGGCTGGATTGCGCTGCTGCGCCGCGATCGGCTGACCGCGATCACGATCGCGCTGTGGGCTGTTGTGCTGTCGGGGGCGATCGCCACGCTCGATACCGCTTTCTGGCACTTCCGACGCTATCAAATCCCGCTGATCGCGGTCGTGTACCCGCTGGCGGCGGTCGGGCTGTCGCTGATCCTGACGCGGCTGTTCAGCCGTCCGCGTGCCCGTGCGCTGGTGCGGACACTGACGCGGGTTGGGCTGGCGATCGGCACTCTGATCGGCGCACTTACTTTCCTGTCGCACTATCTCGTCAATCTGGTCGCCATTGGGGAGCAGCCCTATCCGCTGGCGCTCGATCTGGCAGCCTATCCCGACCGGGACGCGCGGGTCGCGGTGCATGATGTGGGTCTGATGCGCTACATCGGCGGGCTGCACACCATTGACATGGTGGGCTTGACCACGCCCGGCGCGGCGGCGTGGTGGCGTCAGGGACCCGGCGCGGTCGGGGAATACCTTGACAGCACCCGCCCCGACCTGATCGCGTCGTATGGTGAAGGGCACGGCGTCGGACTCGGCTATCTGGCGGATACCGACCTGTACGCCGAGACTCTCAGCGAATACACGTCCGTGTTGGACGAATACAATGTCGCGCTGGCGGCGCCGACTCAGGGCTTGTATCGCCCGAATTACGCGACGGCAGACAATGCAGCCCGCACCGTGTTGCAGGACTATATGTCGGTCCTGGACGGCGCGAGTCTGGTCGATTATCTCGATGTGGCGAACCTGGAGAGCGAGCGCGCACACAATTATCAATGGTGGAACAATGGATTTTTGCCTGGCTTTGCCACCGAGTGGCACCAGTTCCCGCTGGCAGGCTGCATCGTGGACGACTGCGTGAGCATGGACGGCGGACGCCGCCTGACCGGGGGGGAGATTTTCACACTGGATACGCTGTTAGGGCAAGACCTGCTGCTGATCACGCGCGTTCATGCGTCAGCGGCGCGCGCGATCTGGGTTGAATTTTTGTGGGAAGGTCAATGGGAGATTGCCGACTCTTCCCGGTTGATTACCGCGCAGCGCGGGCAGTGGGTCGATATACCGACGTTCCGGTATCGTGATTTGGTTGGCGAAACTATGCAGGTTCGTGTCAGGCTCGCAAACGATTCTATTGTGTATGAACCCTATGCCCATTTCGTCTATCAGCATGGGGTTCCGGTCGATTTTAGCGGGTTAGGATTGCCTGTCAGCGATGAGGTCGATGTGACGTTCATACCGGGCTATCTATACCTGATGCGCGATCGCGTTATTGCTGATGGCAACCTGACGGTCACGCTGAATTGGTGGGCGGGTTTCAATGTCACTGGCGACGTGAAGCGTTTCGCCCATCTATCTGACGCCGACGACGAGATCGTCGCCCAGGTAGATGGCTACATCGCCAAAGGTGCGCTGACCGTCGGCAATCTGCCCCCCGGCAGTACGCGCGATCCGATACAATTCGACGTGACTGGTGTGCAGCCCGGCACCTACACCGTTTACGTCGGGCTGTACGACGCCAATACGCTGGAGCGCCTCCCGGCGGACGGCGATGCTGTAGACCGCGACAACCGCGTCCGAATTGGCACGATTACCATCGAGGAACCTTCATCATGAGTATGGACGATATGCGCCCGGTGTATGCGGCGCTGGCGGTGGCGAGTGCCGACGGCATCGACTGCGCCTTAGCGACCGTCATCCGCACGTCTGGATCGGTGCCGCGTCAGACCGGAAGCAAGATGCTCATCCACGCTGACGGATCGATCGTCGGCACGGTCGGCGGTGGGGCGATGGAGTCACTGGTCGTGCGTGAGGCGATCGCCTGCATCGTGGACGGCGAGACGCGGATGCGCACCTACAACCTCAACGATCTGGCGGCAGGCGATCCTGGTATCTGCGGCGGGACGCTCGACGTGTTCATCGAGCCGGTCCTGAGCGCGCCGACGCTGATTGTGGTCGGCGGTGGGCATGTCGGGCGAGCGCTGGCGCTGCTGGCAAAGGCGCTCGATTATCGCGTCATCCTGAGCGATGACCGTGCGGACTACTGTTCGCTGGAATATGCGCCGGGACTCGACGGCTACGTCTTGTGCGCCCCCGCCGACCTGCCATCGCGGACGCGCATCGACCGACGAACGTATATCGCCTGTGTCACGCGCGGCTTGCCCGTCGATCTCAAGCTGATGCCCGCGCTGGTCGAGTCAGACGCGGCATACATCGGCTTGATCGGCAGCCGCCGACGGTGGGCGCTGACCGAAAAGGCGCTGCGTGACGCAGGCATGACCGATGCCGGTATCGTGCGCATCACCGCGCCGATCGGGATCGCCATCGGTGCCGAGACACCGCAGGAGATCGCGGTCAGCATCCTGGCGCAGATTATCGCGGTGCGCCGCGCTGGTGCGCAAAAGATGAATTCGTAGGGACGAATAACAATACGTCCGCAATGATTATGCGCCGGATCAGCCCAACAATGCGGATAGCGTCAGACTCATCCATTGAGTAAAATAGGGTTATTCGGCTCATCTTTAAAAATAATGCCATGAAAATACTCTGTATCAGTGATACGGTCGTCCAACAATTAGAGAGTGCAGCTCACCTGCGGCGCCGCTACAGCGATGTCGAGTTGATCGTGAGCTGCGGCGACCTGCCCGCCGCCTATCTCGAATACATCACGTCGGTATTGAGCGTGCCCCTGTACTACGTGCGCGGCAATCACGACGCGGGTTATCAGGAACGCCCGCCCGGCGGTGACGATCTGCACATGAATTTGTTCACCTTTCATGGCGTGACCTTCTACGGCTTGGAAGGCTCGCTCAAGTACAACAACAGCCCGATTCAGTATTCGCAGTCGGATATGCAGATGATGACCTGGCGATCGATCGCCGCGCTCATGCCCCGGCGTCTGGGCGGGAGGCGCGGCATAGACGTGCTGGTCACACATGCGCCGCCAAAAGGCATCCACGACCGCGACGACCTCCCCCACAATGGCTTTGACGCCTATCTGACCTTCATGCGCATGATCAAGCCGCGTTTCCTGATACACGGACACACCCATACCTGGGACAACCGCGACATCATTGAGACGCAGTACGGCGATACCCACGTCATGAATATCAATCCGGTGACGGTACTCGATATCGCCTAGCCTAGACAGAGTCCCCCCGATCGGCTTATTGCAAGACGGTTCCCCTCTCTCAGACACTTCAACCCATCTGCGTGGATACTTCTGATCAGGTTTTATCACTGTTTTAGGAGGGTCCCACATGCTTGGGCTTGCAGTCCTGTTCCTGATCATCGCTATTGTCGCTGCCGCATTCGGTTTCGGTGGTATCGCGGGCGCCGCCGCTGGAATTGCTCAGATCGTTTTCCTGGTCATGCTCATCCTGTTCATCGGCGCGCTGCTGTTCGGGCGCTCGCTCATCCGCTAAAGGAGATTGAAACATGGCGACAAGCAATCTATCTCGTACCGATTACGGCACGTCCAGCGTGCGTGAAGTCGATACCGTGTCGGCGCCGATCGCGCCGAGCCGTCTCAGCCGCGTCTCGTGGGGCGCGATCCTGGCTGGACTGGTGATCTCGCTGGTGTCGATGATCGGGCTGAATATGCTCGGTCTGGCAATTGGCGCCTCGTCGGTCAATCCCGCGACCGAAGTAAATCCTATCGAGCCGGCGTTGGGCACGGGCGCGGCGATCTGGATTTTGGGCAGCAACATCCTGGCGCTGTTCTTTGGTGGGCTGGTCGCCGGGCGTCTGGCTGGCATACCCGATAATATCGACGGTATGCTGCACGGGCTGGTACAGTGGGCGGTCGCCTTTCTGGTGACGGTCATCTTCCTGACCACCTCGATCGGCAATCTGGTCGGCGCTGTCACAGGCGCGGTTTCGACGGGCTTGAGCGCTGTTGGACAAGGCTTGACCGCGATCTCTCCAGCGGTTGCTGAAGCGATCGATCTTGAAACAGCATCGCTGGATGGCGTGGGCGTGGAAATTCGCTCGCTGCTCAATCGCGCCGCTGAAGTCGCGACCGGTACTGAAGCGACGGGCACCGACAGCACGACGCTGGCAGCTGACACCGCGCCGACGTTGAACGAGATCGAGATCACCCGCGCTATCGGCGGTTTCCTTACCAACGCCGATGTGACCGACGCCGATCGTCAGGAAGTCATCACCCTTCTGAGCGAGCGCACGGGTATCACCCCCGAAGAAGCGACCGCGACCGTCGAGCGTTGGGAGACCACCATCACTCAATTCCGCACCGAAGCCGAAGAGACCGCGCGTGAAGTGGGTCAGCAGGCTGCCGACGCAATCGCGGCGCTGGCTGGCGTGGTATTCGCCTCGATGCTGGTCGCGGCGTTCGCCTCTGGCGCCGGTGGCATCATCGGATCGCCGGATCCGCGTGACTTGCTGCGCGACACGACGACCGCCAGCACGACGACCACCGTCCGCTAATCACCGTCAGTTTTTAGCGCATTGCAGCTCTTGTCCCCCGGCATACGCCGGGGGATTTTTATTTCTGTTACCGGAATAGTCCCCGTTTGCGCTACAATATCAGTTAATTTATCCCCAGGGACGTACACGACCATGATGTGGCAGCACTACTACACCGTCCGCAATGCAGCCGAAGCGCTCGATCTGCTGGCAGCGAATCGAGAGCGGGCGCGCGTGATCGCCGGGGGGACGGATTTACTGATCGAGCTGGATCGCGGGGTACGGCGCGACATCGACGTGATCATCGATATTTCCCGTGCGCGCGATCTGGACGGGATCACGCTCAACGGCGATGCGTTCCGCCTGGGCGCGCTGGTGACCCACAACGACGTGGTTGGCGATCCGCGCCTGGTGGCGCGCGGGCTGCCATTGGCGCAAGCCTGTTGGGAGGTGGGTGCGCCCCAGATACGCAACCGCGCCACCGTCGCGGGCAACGTTATCACCGGATCGCCCGCCAACGATACCATCACCCCGCTGATGGCACTGAGCGCCACTGTCACACTGGCATCGCTCGACGGTGAACGCACTGTTCCACTTCAGCAATTTTACAGCGGGCTGCGCCGCAATATCATGCACTCCGATGAACTGCTGACCGCGATCAGCTTTCCAGCACTGGCACATGACGAGCGCGGCATTTTTCTTAAGCTGGGCTTGCGCCGCGCGCAGGCGATCGCCGTGATCAACTGTGCGGTCGTCCTGGCATACGCAGCCGATGGCGTGACGGTGCGGCGCGCTGCGATCACGCTGGGCTGCGTGGCGCCGACCATTTTCAACGCCGATGTCGCGGCGTCGGCGCTGGTCGGACGCCCACTGACCAGCGAGTCGATCGCGGACGCGGCACGACTGGCGGCGGCGGCACCGTCCCCGATCGACGACGTGCGCGGCAGTGCTGATTACCGCACTGATATGATCCGCGTGCTGGTGGGGCGGGCGCTGCGAACACTGGCATCGGGGTCGGCGGGCGCGAGCTTTCCACGTCAGCCCGCGATGCTGTGGGGCGCGTCACGCGGCAAGACTCAGGCGCCGTCCGCGCCAGGTGGCGAAGCGATCACGCATCCGGTCGGGACGCCGACTCCGATCGACACGACTATCAACGGCGCATCCTACAGCGTGACGACCGGATTGGAAAAGACGCTGTTACGCTGGCTGCGTGAAGATGCGCGTCTCCCCGGCACCAAAGAGGGCTGTGCTGAAGGGGAATGCGGTGCCTGCACCGTGTTTCTCGACGGTGCGGCGGTCATGGCGTGCATGGTGCCTGCGCCGCGCGCGCACGGCGCCGACATCGTGACGATCGAAGGGCTGCACGGCGATACGCACTCCGACCGAACCGACCTGCACCCGATTCAAGCGGGGTTCATCGAGACCGGGGCGGTGCAGTGCGGCTACTGCACCCCAGGGTTTGTCATGGCAGGGGCGAAGCTGCTGGAAGAGCAGCCGAGTCCGTCGCGCACTCAGATCGAACAGAGCATTTCCGGTAATCTATGCCGCTGCACCGGTTATTACGCCATCATTCAGGCGATCCAGAATGCAGCCGCCACACCATCCGCGCACGCTGATAGCACACAACATAAGGAAACAAGCGTATGACCAGCCAGGTTAAAATTGTCGGACAGAAACGAGCAACCTGGATGTACCCCGTCGTGGGATTCATCCTGATCGTGGCGGTGACAGGCATTGCCTGGGTAGCGGCACCCTATGTCGAGTCGTTCATCAAAGATTTATTTCCCAACTTCAGACGGGCGGGCATGAGCGCCGAAACTTTCAGATGGGCGCTGACCGCCTCGGTCGCCGGGATTCTGCTGCTGGTCGCGATGATGCTGGTGGCGATCGGTTCGCGGCGGCGGCGCCCGCTCGATGTGCGCAACTCCACGCTGGTGAAAGAGCGCGACGAGATGATCCTCGATCGCAAGCGCACCAAGCGCCGTCAGCGCCAGATGAATCAGAAAATGCGCGATCACGTCCGCGACAATATGCCCAAGTAGAGACGCACTACGATGCGTCCGCCGACCGGATGCGTCCGCTCATGATTGGGTGCATCCGCCGATGACCCGAATGGACGCGCTGATGTGCGTCCGTTTCACATTGAAAAGAAAAAACACCAGCGCCGCACGGCGCGAAAGGACAGCGCGATGGACAGAACCGTCCCCAATACTGGCAGTGAAGACATCGAGCTGTACATGCGCACCTACTACTCGCTCATGCGCTCCACACACATGATCCAGATCGAGTCGCTGATCGAGACGCATATGGCGGTCGAGTCGTCGCTGCATGAACATTCGCGCAGTCCTATGCCGGACATCGCCGCGCTGACATACGCCAGTCTGCGGCTCCCTGGCTGTATCATCCATGTTGATGTCATCCTGCTGGGACAGCTTGAAAAGTCGTTCGTCGATGCGGGAATGCCAATCACGGCGTGGGAGCGAGTCTCGGCTCCTGGTCGGCGGCGGCGGATGCACTTCGACGGTGAACGACAGCTCGGTGTATTTGTCGCCAGTCGCAGTGACATCGATGACCTGATCCCGATCCTCACCGCCTACCAGATCGAGTGGAACAAGCTGCACGACCTGCTGAAGAGTGAGGTCGCTAAATTGTTTCTGGCGCAGAATCCGACCCATCCCGCGCGCCTGAGTGCGGCGGAACTGGATATGCTCGGTCGGGCGCTCCAGATCGACCCGGATGATCTGGTGCGTCTGGAGAGCGCCTGGGGGACGAACTTCATCGATGCGCTGCACGCGATGGCGGCACATGAAAAACATTTCCGCTTCCGGCAGCTGGCGGGATCGGTGGCGGACTACCGCCGCGCGACCTCGCACTGGTGGGATGATCTGATGGAGACGGTCGGTGATACCGTCGATCTCGAGGATCGTCCGGTCTATTTTGTGAGCAGCAATACGCACTGCCTGCCCAATCTGCTGACCGGATTTGCGCTGCGTGAGGAAGAACGGCTCAACGAGTATATCCAGGCGCACGGGCATGAAAATCTGGCGCGTGAATATGCCGCCATCCTGGAAGATGCGGGCAATACCACCATTCACAATTTCCTGTACTACGTTCTCAAGAAGTACCTCAAGGACGAGGGCGAATTTCCGCGCCGCCGTCTGGCAGAGGCAGAAGCGGAGATCGGCATTCACCGCGTACCGAGTCGGCACGGCTTTGATGTGGAAGCGCAGGTCATCGAGCTGAACAAGCTGCGCGCTGATTGGATCGATCCGCGTCTGGTGAATGGCAGCAGTCTGGCTCACCTGATGGGCACGGACGCCGTGATCCTCAATATCGATTACCCGCTCGGCTTGGGCGCCTATGAACTTTTGATGCGTATCACCGAGCAGGTGAGCGGCTTGCTCGGAATCTACGTCATGGGCAAGGCGGCGACCCTGAATGCCAGCGTTGGCGACGTGATGATCTCCAACGTCGTCCACGATGAACACTCGTCCAATACCTATCTGTTCAACAACTGTTTCAGCGCCGAGGCGATCGCACCCTTCCTGTCGATGGGGATGGTGCTGGACAACCAAAAGGCGATCAGCACGCGCGGGACGTTCCTGCAAAATTCACGCTACATGAGCGTATTTTACAAAGAGGGCTATACGGTCATCGAGATGGAAGGCGGACCCTATCTGTCGGCGGTCTACGAGGCATTTCGTCCACAGCGCCACCCGCAAAACGAGATCGTCAACCTGTACGGCGTCCCGTTCGAGGTGGGTATCCTGCATTATGCGTCCGATACACCGCTGACGAAGGGTAAGAATCTGGGCACCAATCTCAGCTATGAGGGCGTCGATCCGACCTACGCGACAGCGCTGGCGATCCTGCAGCGTGTGCTGCGCCGCGAACGCGATCGTGCCGCTGTGCGCGTGCGCTCGCCGCGTGCCAGCGGGACGACCCTTGCCGTGTCTGCCCTGACAGAGCAAGAGGTGATCGGGTGAGTCAGGAAAAATCGAAAACAGTCGTCGTTGGACAGTCGATTCACAAGATCGACGCGCACGGCAAGGTCACAGGCGCCACACCCTATCCTGGCGATTTCGACATCGACGGACAGGCATACATGAAAATCCGATTCAGCGATCGGATGCACGCTCGGATCACTGCGATCGACACCGCGCCGGCGCTGGCGATTCCCGGCGTGATCGCGGTCTTCACGGCGGCGGACGTGCCAGTCAACGAACACGGTCTGATCAGCAAAGATCAGCCTGTGCTGTGCGGTCTGGACAGTGGGATCGCAGGTGCCGATGTCGTGCGCTGCGAGATGGACATGGTGGCGATCGTGATCGCGGAGAGCGAGGCGATCGCCGCCGCGGGCGCGCGGTCGATCGCCATCACCTACGACGATCTGCCAGGGGTGTTCGAGATGTTCGCGGCACTGGCGGACGACGCGCCGCAGCTCCACGCCGACAAGCCTGGTAACGTCCTGTGCCATTATCGCATCCGCAAGGGCGATATGGAGGCGGGATGGGCGGCGTCGGATGTAGTGATCGAGAGTGAGTACCGCACGGGCTATCAGGAACACGCTTATCTGCAACCCGAAGCCGGACTCGGTTACATCGACGACGAAGGGCGGACGACGATCATTGTCGCGGGGCAGTGGACGCACGAGGATCAGGATTTGATCTGTCATGCGCTCGATCTGCCGCATGACCAGGTGCGGGTGATCTATCCGGCGATTGGCGGCGCCTTTGGCGGGCGTGAAGATATGTCGATCCAGATCGTGCTGGCGCTGGCAGTTCACAAGCTGCGTCGTCCGATCAAGACGGTGTGGTCGCGCGAGGAGTCGATGCGCTATCACCACAAGCGCCACCCGATCACCGTCCAGGTCAGGCTCGGCGCGTCGCGCGATGGGCTGCTACAGGCGATCGAGGCGCGCGTATACGGGGATGCTGGCGCCTACAACTATACCTCTACCAAAGTCATGGCGAACGCCAACCTGATGGTCACGGGCGCTTACGTGATCCCGCACTGCCATATCGATACCTATGGTGTGCTGACCAACAACATTCCGACCGGGGCGTTTCGCGGTTTTGGGGCACCGCAGGCTTTGTTCGCCGCCGAAGGGATGATGAACCGGCTGGCAGAGGCACTGGCGATCGATCCGGTCGAGCTGCGCCTGCGCAACAGCATCCAGGAAGGCAGCATTCTGAGCGTGGGGACGCCGCTGCCGCCGGGAGTGAGTATGCCTCAGGTGATCCGCGCCTGTGCGACGCAAAGCTACTGGAACGAGTCTGCCGGGGGCTGGCGCCGCGACATGCTGACGCAGCCGTTCAACCCGGCGCTGCGACGCGGGGTCGGCTTTGCCTGCGGCTTCAAGAATGTCGGCTACAGCTTTGGCTTTCCCGAACAGTCATGGGCGACGATCGAGATTCACGGCGGCGCGGAGATCGACTATGTGGTCGCGCGGCTGGCAGGCGCCGACGTTGGACAGGGAGCGCATACCGTCTTCATGCAGATGACCGCCGAGGCGGTCGGCGTGCCTTTCTCGAAAGTCCGTCTGAGCGCCTCGGATACCGCAACGTCGAGTACGGCGGGCAGCGCGTCGGCGTCGCGCCTGACCTTCATGGCGGGCAACGCCATACGCGGTGCCGCCGATGCCGCGTTGGAAAAGTGGCGCGCCGAAGAACGCCCTGCCATCGCCACTTACCAGTATCGCCCGCCCGCGACCACGCCCTACGATCCCCTGACGGGCAAAGCCGAACCCAATTTCGCCTACGGCTATGTCGCTCAGGCGGTCGAGCTGGAGATCGACATAGAGACCGGGCTGATCCGTGTGCTGCGCGTCGTATGCGCTGACGATGTGGGCATGGCGGTCAATCCGCAGCTGGTGCAGGGACAGATCGAGGGAGCGGTCGTTCAGGCGCTCGGTTATGCCGTGATGGAAAATCTGATCAGCCGCGACGGGCGGATCGTCAATCCGTTCCTCTCGACCTATCTGATCCCAACGGTGTACGATATTCCGATCGAGGTCAAGTCGATCATCCTGGAATACCCCGACCCGATCGGACCATGGGGCGCGCGCGGCATGGCGGAAATGCCGTTTCTGCCGTTGGCGCCGGCGATCGCGGCGGCGGTACACGATGCGACTGGTGTATGGATCGATCAGGTGCCGATGGTGCCGGATGCGGTAGTGGCAAAGCTGCGCGCGGCGGGCGTCGGCATCCTGTGAGCGTGAACGTCGGCGCGGTGGTGCTGGCTGCTGGCTTATCCAGACGCATGGGGGAGGGACGAGCGAAAGTGCTGCTGCCCTGGCGCGCTGGCGAAACGGTGATCGAGTCGGTGGTGTCCGCGCTCACCCCACACACCCACTCTGTCGTGGTGGTTTGCGGACTGTGGCACAAGGCGATCGAGGCGCACGTCACGCCCTTGGGCGCTGGCACGGTCTACAATCCTGATTATTCAGACGGGGAAATGCTGTCGTCATTCAAAACGGGCTTGCGCGCCATGCCCGATGACGTGAATGCAGTGCTGATCGCGTTGGGCGATCAACCGCGTCTGTCCGGGGCGATCGTCGCGGCGGTGATCGGCGCCTACGCCGACGCGCCTGGTGGGATCGTCGCGCCCAGCTATCAGATGCGGCGCGGACACCCGCTGTTGATCGCGCGTCGTTACTGGGATGAATTTCTGGCGTTACCAGCCGATGGGGCGCCGCGCAATGTGATCACGCGCCATGCCGACGCGATCCGTTACGTGATGTGCGCAGACGATGCGATTTTGTGCGACATCGATACGCCGGAGGCATACGCGCTGGAGCGGGCTAAGGCGGGGTTGGCGCCTCTGAATTTACTGCTTGTTGAAAAATCCGATCAGCCGCCCGACCAGTGATTTTTTCTTGGCTTCGGTGCGCTTGTATTCGGCGTAAAGCTGAGTCGTCAAACCGATCAGGTCGTTGACGTGCATCCGCGCGCCGTTGACGACCACCCATTCGGCATTCAGCACGCGCAGATCGCGCGGTACGCGCTGGTAGAGCTTATGGTATACGGCTGCGTATCCCTGTAGTGCCTGTTCGACGGTGATCTGCATGGGTACACTTGACCTTAGACCGATTTATCAATTTTGTAAACGATAAGCACTAGGACTAAACTCCCAGATTGCCTCATTGTAACAGGATTCGCACCTGGAATTTTGCTTAGACTTGTCAAATTTCGTAAAACTTTTATGAATATCGCGAAATTATTCATATGGCAATCGGACGTATCGTTATAGGTTCCTTTAGAGCTTGCCGCTGATACTTTTCGTTTTTCTGTTCATTGCTGCCGTCGGTTTTTTACGGCTGGTTCTGCCGCGTCAGCATCCAGGCAATGGGGTATACTGATGGAATTATGCCGAGGAGTCGTCTCTGTGTATACCATCGAACATTATCAGCGCGCCGCCGACAACATCCTCGAACGGTCCGCGCATCGTCCTCGCATCGGGCTGGTGCTAGGTTCTGGTCTGGGTGTGCTGGCGGACGAGATGACAGATGCCGATCGCATCCCTTACGAGTCGATCCCTGGCTGGGCGACATCGACCGTACACGGACACGCCGGACAACTGGTGATCGGCTCGCTCGAAGGGCAACTCGTGATCGCCCAACAGGGACGAGCGCACTTTTACGAAGGCTATACCCCGGCACAGGTCGCCTTTCCGATCCGCGTGATGCGGTTACTGGGCGTCGAGACCGTGATCCTGACCAATGCGGCGGGCGGCGTCAATCGGCAATACCGGGTCGGAGACGTGATGATGCTGATCGATCACATCAATTTCGTCGGTCTGGGTGGCGGTAACCCGCTGATGGGCGCCAATGTGACAGCTTTTGGACCGCGTTTTATCGGTATGGCACACCCTTATGATCGCGCGCTGCGCGACACGGCAGCGACGGCGGCTGCGAACGCCGCGATCGGGCTGCATACGGGCGTGTATGCCTGTGTGTCGGGTCCTATGTTCGAGACCCCTGCCGAAGTGCGGATGCTGCGGGCGATCGGTGCCGATGCGGTCGGCATGTCCACCGCACAGGAGACCGTCGCTGCCCGTCATGCCGGGATGCGCGTGCTGGCATTTTCAGGTATCACCAACGTCGCCCTCGATCAGAACGACATGCAGGGCGAAGCCAATCATGACGAGGTGCTGGAGGCAGGGGCGATCCTGGTGCCAAAGCTGAGCGCGATCGTGCGCGGTGTGCTGGGCGCGATCGGTGAGTAAAGGCGTCCCAAACCTGTGCTGAACACGAAAGCGCGAAGGGCAACCAGGAAACCATGACGGTATGAGTGCTTTTGTCTACCTGATCGAGCAGACCGCGACCGGGCTGTATATTTTCCTGGCAGTTGGCATTTTCATCGCGCTGCGCGCGGTGCTGCGCGCCAATACGTCTTACCGCGAGACCTACTTTGAACTGGAACGCGATCTGGCGCGTTTCGGTCGGGTGAATGCGGCGACCGCCTTGATCCTGCTGATCCAGGCAGCGCTGATCGTATTCGGCGTGCAGCGTATCGTCGCCCCTGTGGTGCGCGCTGCCGAAACCAATACCTTCTCGATCGCGGGCATCGTCAGCGACGGCACGTTCGTCACGCCGACCGCGCCGCCCTTTACCGGTGGGGTGGTGATCGACACCAGCAACGTGCAGCTGGGCGTGATCGACCCCGCCGCGCAAATTTTGCCAACGCCGACTCTGACTCCCACCCCCGTCGGCACCATCATCCCTAATGCCCCGGCAGCCGAGTGTTCCGATCCCAATGTCGGACTCCAGATTCCCGCCAATGGCATGATCGTCTTCGAGCCGCTGGTGGTGGTCGGCACAGCCGACGCGCCCAATTTCGCGTTTTATCGTTTTGAGCTGAACGGACCCGCTACCTTTGGCAGTTGGGCGACCATCGGCAGTGACGGCACCAATGCCGTCCCGACATTGGGCGTGCTGGGTCAGTTCGCGCCCAGTTTCTACCCGTCGGGGGAGTACCGCTTCCGTGTGACCGTGTTCGACATCACCAGCACCCAGGTGGGCGCGTGCGCCATCACCTTGTACATCAGCGAGCCGATTCCAACGGCGACTCCGATCGCAGCCGGGACGGGCTGAAAAAATGATGCGCGAGCGCCCGTTTACAGTAGGCTTTGTTGGATCGGGACGAGCGGCGAGCGGACTGGCACGCGCGCTGCACGCGGTCGGTTGGCGCGTGAGCAGCATCGCGGCACGATCTGCTGATCGCGGTGCGATGCTGGCGGATGGTGTCGGGGCACGCTGGGTCTGGCTGGACGAATGGCTCGATAATGCACTTGCTGCCGATCTCACATTGATCGCCGTCCCCGATGACGCGATCGCGGCGGTCGCACACACCTTAGCGAACCGTATGTCATGGCAGCGGCGCGCTGTCGTCCATGTCAGCGGTGCGACCTCGGTGAGCGCGCTCGACCCGCTGCGGGATGCTGGCGCGCGCGCCGGCGGACTGCACCCCGCGTATCCGTTCAGCGCCGACCTGAGCATCACGCCCGATCTGCACGGCGTTACCTTCGCCGTCGAGACTCGCGACCCGGCGCTCGATCCAATGCTGGCAGCGCTGGTCGAGTCGCTCGGCGGACAGTCCTTGTCGCTGGATGACAAGGCGCGTCCGCTCTATCACGCCGCGCTCGTCTTTGCCAGCAATTACCCGATCGTGCTGATCGCGCTGGCGGGGCGACTGCTGGAGTCGATCGGCGCCCCGCCGGACGCCGCAAAGAGCGCGCTCGATGCGCTGGTCGGTGGTATGGTGGACAATGTGCGGCGGGAGGGTGCAATCGCGGCGCTGCCCGGTCCGCTGGTACGTGGGGACATCGGCACGATCGCGGCACATCTTGACGCCTTGCGTTATCATGATCCTGATACCGCACAGCTGTATGCGCACTTGGCGCAGGCGGCGTATCCGCTGCTGCAAGCACGCGGAACGCCGATCGACTCGCTTCAGCGGCTCTTTCACAAGGACATCTCCGATGCGCAAGACAATCCGTGACATTCACAAACTTCAGGCGGACGGCGAAGCAATCGTCATGATCACGGCGTATGACGCCTTCAGCGCGCGTCTCAGCGAGGCGGCTGGCGTGCCGATGCTGCTGGTAGGCGACTCGCTCGGCATGGTCGTGCAGGGACACGATGTGCCGATTCCCGTCACACTCGATCACATTATCTATCATGCCTCAATCGTCACCCGCGTGACCACTACGCCGCTGATCGTCGGTGATCTGCCGTTCATGTCCTACACCATCAGCTCGAAACAGGCGCTCGCCAGTGCCGCGCGGCTGCTGCGCGAAGGCGGAGTCGGGGCTGTGAAGCTCGAAGGGGGGGCGGTGATGGCGCCGACCATCCGGCGTCTGGTGGAGGTCGGTATCCCGGTGATGGGACATATCGGCTTGATGCCGCAAAGTGTCTACAAAGTGAGCGGGATGCGCGTACAGGGGCGCGACCTGGAGTCGGCGCAAGCCCTTTTGCGCGACGCGCACGCCGTCGAAAAAGCGGGCGCGTTTGCGATTGTGCTGGAGGCAGTGCCCGCGCCGCTGGCAAAGATAATCAGCGATCGACTGACGATCCCGACCATCGGGATCGGCGCGGGGGTGGGCTGTGACGGGCAGGTACAGGTCTTTCACGACCTGTTCGGCTTGTATGGCGATTTTATCCCGCGTCACGCCAAACGATACACCGATTTAGGCGCCCAGATCACCGAGACGATCCGTCAGTATGCCGACGATGTACGGGCGCACCGCTTTCCAGACGACGAACACAGTTTTGGCATGAAAGACGATATACTACGCGCTTTGACAGGCGATGAACCACCGAAGATCGGGACGGACGATGATGCAGCAGATTGACACGCCAGACGCCTTGATCGCTGCGCGCAAGACGATGACCGGAAAAGTGGGCTTGGTGCCGACGATGGGCGCCCTGCACGCGGGACATCTGGCACTCGTCGAGGCGGCGCGGCGCGAAAACGATCATGTGATCGTGACCATATTCGTCAACCCGGCACAATTTGGTGTGGGTGAAGACCTGACCACCTATCCGCGCCCACTGATGGAAGACCTGGCACATCTGCGCGCCCTCGATGTCGATGTCGTCTTCACGCCGACTGCCAGCGGCATATATCCCCCGCGTTATCAGACCCATCTCGATGTCGAGATCCTGTCGATGGGCTTGGAGGGCGCCGCACGACCCGGACATTTTCGCGGTGTGGCGACGGTCGTCGCCAAGTTGTTCAACCTGGCTCAGCCGACGACTGCCTATTTCGGACAAAAAGATGCGCAGCAAATTCTGGTCATCCGCCAGATGATCCGCGATCTGCATATGCCAGTCGAGATCGCTATCTGTCCGACTGTGCGCGAAGCCGACGGATTGGCGATGAGTTCGCGCAACCGCAACCTGGCACCCAATGAACGTCAGGCGGCGAATGTGCTGTTCCGGTCATTGTTCGCCGCCGCCGAAGCCTACGATTCCGGCGAACGCCAGCCCGTCGCCTTTCGGGAAACCGCGCTGCATGTGCTGCGTTCCGAGCCAATGGCACAGGTCGATTACGTGGCGATTTGCAATCCGCGCACCCTGTTTGGTGTGCATGACGCCATCCACGACCCCGCGCTGATGCTGCTGGCGGTCAAAATCGGAGCAGTGCGGTTGCTGGACAATGCGCTGCTGCCCTGGTCGAGCAACGAGCGCGCCGGGCTGCTCGCAAACCTGGGCGCGTCGCTGTAAAAGACCTGTGGACAACGTGCGCATTGTCCACAGGTCTTTTTCTTTTTAAGTTCAAATCCCCCGTCTGACCCATATAAAGCTCATCCATTGTCTACATCGTTCTGAGATGACACTGCGTATAGTCATAGAGATAAATATAGACTCTCGACGCATTTTCCCAGAAAGGGCATGAGACCATGTTCTTCGATTCGCAATATCTGCTCTGGGTCGCGCTGCCGACCTTGATTCTGTCCCTGCTGGCGCAGACATTCGTCTCGTCGGCGTACAACCGCTGGAGTAAAGCACGCAACAGCGCTGGACTGACCGGGGTCGAGGTCGCCGAGCGCATCTTCGCGCGCACCGATGTGCAGCGCCTGCCGCTGGAAGGCGCGCCAGGACAATTGAGCGATCATTACGATCCCGCTAAAGGAGTGGTGCGGCTGTCGCAGGGGATCGCTACCGTGCCATCGGTGGCGGCGATGGCGGTCGTGGCGCACGAACTCGGTCATGTGCAGCAATATCAGGAACGATCGCTGCTGATCACCGCGCGCCAATTCCTGGTGCCCGGCGTGCGCATCGCGCCGCAAATCGGCTACATGATGATCTTCGCAGGTTTGATCCTGAATTTTTCCGGGCTGCTGTGGGTGGGCATCGCGCTGTTCGGCGTGATGGTCGTCTTCATGCTGCTGACACTGCCTGTCGAGTTCGACGCCAGTCGTCGCGGATTAGCGCTGTTGGAACAGGCGGGTCTGATGGGGACGGGTGAGGATCGGGGCGGTGCCCGTCAGGTGTTGACCGCCGCCGCCCTGACCTATATTGCGGCGGCGATCACGGCGATCCTGCAACTGCTGTATTACGTCAGTCTGGCACGGCGGCGTAACTGATCGCGCTGGCACACCTGACCCCATCCTGACGAACGCGAACGCATCGATTTGTGTCCCTGCCATGCTGCCATATTACGACCCATGAGTCAGTGTGAAATCGATCGTGAAGCTGCACGGCAGACGACGCTCGGTGAAGCTGCCGACGATCTGACCCGTTATCGTGCGGTTGTCCACCACTGTCAGGTAAATCTGGGCACTTGCGCGTGTCTCGAATGTCCTTGTGCCGAAATATACATTCGGTGCGGACCATGTGAATCGACGCTGGTCATCGTCGAACGCCTCGCCATCCCGTGTGAATGTCAGGCGAGAGAGGCGAGTCAGTGGTTCGTTAGTGATCTCGACGGTGGGCACGGCAACATTGCGGGTGCCGTGACAGGATGCGTTGGTGGTCGGGCTGTACGTTAACGTCCAGGCGCCGCTCAATGGGGTGATGCTGGCGACGACCGTGCCAGCGCTGCTGCCAGGAACGGGCGTGATCGCGGTGACACGATCGGCGGTCGGCGCTGACTGCATTTACAGATAGGATTGGTGCTGACCTGAGATCAGCCGATGTGCGTTATTCCGCGCGGTCGTAATTGCGCCGCAGCCGCTCCATGCGTCCACGCGCCGGACGCATCCGCTGGAGTGTGTCCGCCAGCTGACGTATGGCGCGACTGAGCAGCGCCCGCCACCACGCCAGTCGATAGGTGATCTGGCGCTGCTGATTGCGCAGCAGGCGTGTCTTGTCGTCGGGGAGCGGCGTGCCCCAGCGAATCACCATCGCCGCCCATGCCAGTCCGCCGCCAAAGCCGACCAGTGCGATCGGATCGCCCGGCTTGACCTTGCCTGTCTGCACTGCCTCGCACAGCGCGATCGGGATCGATGCCGCTGACGTATTGCCGTAACGCTCCAGGTTGCACACGAAAATCGATTCGTCTACCTTGAGCGAGCGCGCTGCCGCCTGGATGATGCGCATATTCGCCTGATGTGGGATGATTGCCTTCAAATCAGAGACGGTCAATCCTGCTATGTCGAGCGCCTGGGTGATGCTCTCCCCGATGACCCGCGTGGCGAATTTGAAGACCTCGCCGCCGTTCATGAACATCTTGCCCATCTTGTGACCCTCGCTCAACGTCGGAATCGAGGCGATGTCGATGCTGCCGACTGTCGGCACGCCGAGTAAATCACCGCCTGATCCGTCCGATCGCAGCACCGACGACAAAATACCGCCCTCGACGCTGCTGCCACGCAGTACCACCGCCCCGGCGCCATCCCCAAAAATGACACAGGTGCTGCGATCGTTCCAGTCCATGATGCGGCTGAAAGTCTCCGCGCCGATCACGACGACGGTACGGGCAGACCCCGATCGGATCGCCCCCGCTGCCATTTCCAATCCATACACGAACCCGGAACATGCAGCGCTCAGGTCAAAGGCGCCCGCGTGCGTCGCGCCCAACCACGCCTGGATCAGGCTGGACGTGCTTGGAAAGATGTATTCCGGGGTCGAGGTGGCACAGATCACCAGGTCGATCTCGGTTGGCAGGATGTCCGCTACATCCAGCGCCGCCTGTGCCGCTTTGAGACCGAGCGTGGCGGTCGTTTCTTTTTCGCTGGCGATGCGGCGCTCACGAATGCCTGTGCGCGACAGAATCCATTCGTTGGTCGTGTCCACGAATGCCGAAAGGTCATCATTGGTCATGATTCGTTCCGGCACCGCCATTCCCCATCCGACGATGTGGGCATAGATCGGCTCGACGCCGAAACGAGTCGCCGAGGGTCGCTTTGCTACTGCCATGCGCCCCGCTCTCCTAAGTGGGCACGATCGATCGTGCCCCTACTTACGCGCCATTGGCGCTGTATTTGCCGAAGATCAGGACGGCATTGTGTCCGCCGAAGCCGAATGAATTGCTCATGACTGTCTTGAGTTCTTTGGTGACGCCGACATGCGGCGTGTAGTTCAGATCGCAGTCGGGGTCTTTATCGTCGAGGTTGACGGTGGGCGGGATGAAATTGTCGTTCAGCGCCTTGACCGAGAACACCGCCTCGACCGATCCCGCCGCGCCCATCAGATGCCCGGTGACCGATTTGGTACTGCTGATCGGAATGTTGTATGCCTGCTCACCTAACGCCACCTTGATCGCCAGTGTCTCGCTCCTGTCATTGAGCGGGGTGCTGGTGCCGTGCGCGTTGATGTAGTCGATGTCGTTCGGGGTCAGCCCAGCGTCCACCAGCGCGCGGCGGATCGCTTCAGCGGCGCCTGCCCCCGTCTCCAGGGGTGCCGTGACATGATAGGCGTCGGACGTGTGTCCGTAGCCGAGAATTTCGGCGTAGATGTGAGCGCCACGTGCTTTCGCGTGTTCAAGTTCTTCCAGCACCAGCACGGCGGCGCCCTCCGCGACGACGAAACCATCGCGGTTCATGTCGAAGGGACGCGACGCTTTTTCTGGCGCCTCGTTGCGGCGGGAGATCGCCGTCATGTTGTTGAAGCTGGCGATGGCGATGTCCGCCAGACCCGCCTCACTGCTGCCCGCCAGCGCCATGACCGATTGTCCGCGCCGGATGATCTCGGTGGCTTCACCGATACAGTTGTTGCCGGTCGCGCACGCCGTCGAAATGGCAAAGTTAGGTCCGCGCAGCCCGTAGGTCATCGAGATTTTGCTGCTCGGCGCGTCGGGGAGCATCATCGGCACCAACAGCGGACTGACAAAGCGCGGACCCTTTTCGATATAGTTGCGCACACTCTCGAATACGGTCATGATCCCACCGATACCGCTGCCGACCACGCACGCCACATCGTAGCGATTGTCGTCGGTGATCTCCAGTTTGGCATCGGCGACGGCATCGCGCGCAGCAAACAGCGCCATTTGTGTCACTCGATCGGTGCGGCGGGCTTCGCGCTTGCCCAAAACTACATCGGGGTCAAAATTTTTGACTTCGCCCCCAAAATGATTTTCCAGATGCGACGTGTCGAAGCGTTCGATGGTACGGATGCCTGTGCGACCAGCAGCGGCATTGCCCCATGCTTCTTCGACACTATTGCCGGTGGGACACAGTATCCCCATGCCGGTGATGACAACGCGGCGACGTTCCACGACAACTACTCCTCACTTGCTTACGCAGCGTGTCCCATGCTGAACCACGAAAAAATGGAAATAGGACACGCAAAAACGAATCGTTAGCCTAGCATAAATGAAACATAACTCAAGATATAGAAACCCTCAATCGGCTGGTTCGTTACTCATCATCGGGCGGACAGGCTGTGCTATAATCGCGCAACTTACGGGTACGCTCGCTCAAGTGTCGAGCATGATAGTTATGTCCGACTCCTCACCCATTGAAAGCACAGGTTTTGATCCTCCTGACTGGCGCGACCGGCTTCATCGGTAGGCACCTGCTGCGTCATCTCCTGACGGAGGGTGTAGCGGTGCGCTGTTTATTGGATGCACGCCGTGCGGCAGCTGTGCCCGCGGTGATTGGCGATCTGTCTGTGCCGGAGATCGTGGTCGGCGCGCTCGATGATGAAGAGACCGCCTTTCGCGCTGTGACGGGAGTGGACGCTGTTTTTCATCTGGAAAGTGCGCAGTGGTGGGGGCGCCCGCGTGACCTGGAGGCGGTCGAGCTGGAGGGGACGCGCGCACTGGTGACGGCGGCACGATCCGCACGTGTCGGGCGGCTGATCATGATGAGTCATTTAGGGGCAGCACCCGCGTCGGCATTTGCACTGCTGCGCTACAAAGGGCAGGTCGAGGAGGTGGTGCGCGGGAGCGGCTTGGCGTACACCATCATTCGATCGGGTGTGTTGTTCGGAGAAGAGGACTCGTTCGTCAACCATCTGGCGATGCAGCTGCGCGCCACGCCCGGCGTCTTTTTAATGCCAGGGCGGGGGGAAGTGGTGCTGCATCCGCTTTATATTGGCGATCTGGTGCGAGCGCTGGCAGGCTGCCTCGAATCGATCGATACGGTGGATGCGCTGATCGAGATCGGGGGACCGGAATATATGTCATTGGAGGATATGATGCGCACGATCATGCGCGTATCGGGTGCCTCACGCGCACTGCTGTCAATGCCGCCCTATGCGCTGCGAGCAGTGGCGGCTGCCTATGATCGGGTGCTGCCGCGCGCCATCATCACCCCGCAGTGGTTCGACCTGATCGCCACCAACAAGACGGCGCCGCTCAACAACTTCTACCGTTATTTCGGGTTTCAGCCGCGCCGTTTCGAGGATACGCTGCTGACCTACATGCCGCATAAACGCTATGGACGCGATCTGCTGCGTCAGACCTTCAAGCGGCGCCCAAAACGTCCCCTTTTTGTCGCTGCTGTTCGATAAATTGACGATACGATAGCACGGATGAAGCGAGAAAATGGCTGAGAACGACGCGATCCTGATCAAGCCGCTGTACACGATGGATGAGATGCTGCCCGCCGTCACCTTGCAGCACAGCTATTGGGGTAATGACGCCGAGGCAGTCATCCCGGCGCATATGCTGTTTTCATTGGCGAATGCGGGCGGGCATGTATTGTCTGCTTTTGACGGTGATGAGCTGGTCGGCGTGCTGGTGGGCTTCTTGGGCACCAATATCGAGGAACCTGAACGTCCAGCGATGGCGAACCTGCAAATCGTCTCCAAACGCATGATCGTGCATCCCGACTATCGCGGAGCAGGGATTGGTTACAAACTGAAACTGGCACAGCGCGAGGCAGCGCTCAAACAGGGGGTACGGTTGATCGCCTGGACATTCGATCCGATGCTGGCGCAGAATGCCCATTTGAATGTGCGCAAGCTGGGCGCGATCTGTCCCGCCTTCAAGGAAAATTATTACGGCACCAATCCTGCGACCGGATTGGCGCGCCTGGGTGCGTCGGATCGACTGCTGGTGGAGTGGTGGGTGACACACCGCCGTGTCGAGGAACGGCTGTTCGGCTCGCGCGCCCACCTCACGTTGGAGCAGTATCTCGAAGCCGACACCATCATCGTCAACCCGGCGAAACGCACCAACGACG
This sequence comes from Anaerolineae bacterium, assembly GCA_034437395.1. Lineage (GTDB taxonomy): Bacteria > Chloroflexota > Anaerolineae > Aggregatilineales > Phototrophicaceae > Flexifilum. The sequence continues at coordinate 172,173 of DAOTUN010000081.1, forward strand.
GCGCGATCGTCCCGACCGAGAGCGGTGTGCTGCCCGTGACCTCGCTGGCGCTGCTGGAAATTCCGACGGGCTATCCGGCGATCGAGAGCGGTAATCCGATGCTGGCTAAGGCATGGCGCGAACACGTCCGCTACTGGTTCACGGTGCTGTTCGCGCGCGGCTATGTGGTGACGGACTTTTTGCGCACGACACACGAGGGACGTGATCGGGCGCTGTACCTGTTGAGCTACAACGGACCGCAGTTCGAGTCGTTTTCGATGAATTGACCGGGCTTGGCACTCCAAATCCGCCTGGTCCATGCTAAATCGCACATTAACCCGACAACGAAACACTTTAAGGCAAAGCGCCAATGCGACCCATTACCATAAAAGCCATCACCCTTTACGAGATCGCGCTGCCGCTCGCGGAGACGCTCAAGACCAGCTTTGGCGAGGAGCCGTTCAAGACGGCGATCCTGGTCGAGCTGATGACCGACGACGGGATCACGGGATGGGGCGAAATGTCCACCGAGATCGACCCAGGCTATAGCAGCGAGACGATGGGCACGGCGATTCATGTCGCGCGCCAGTTCATGATTCCGCGCTTGCTCGGTCAGACGATCGCAGACCCCACCGAGGTGCAGCCGCTGCTGGCGCCTGTGCGCGGACATCCGCTGGCGAAACACGGGCTGGAAACGGCTGTCTGGGACGCGGCTGCCCGCGCCAACGATCTCTCTCTGGCTGATCTGTTGGCGCGTTATCTGCCCGCCGGACACCAGTCGCGCGGTTATGCCAATGTCGGCGTCAGCATCGGCATCAAAGACACGATCGAGCAGACCATCGAGACGATTGCCAGACGACTCGGGCAGGGGTACGGACGGATCAAGTTGAAGATCAAACCAGGTTGGGATGTCGAGCTGGCGCGCGGCGTGCGCGCGGTCTACCCGGACATCCTGCTGATGCTGGATGCCAACAGCGCCTACACGCTGGCGGACATCGAACATCTGAAGCAGTTCGACGCTTTTGCTCTGCTGATGCTGGAGCAGCCGCTCGCCCACAACGACATCTATGAACACAGCAAATTGCAGCCGCAGTTGACGACGCGCATCTGCCTGGACGAGAGCATCCTGACGGCCGACGATGGGCGCATGGCGATCGAGCTGGGTGCGTGCAAAATCATCAACCTGAAGCCGGGTCGCGTCGGCGGCTTCACTGAAAGCCTGAAGATTTATCGGCTGTGCGTCGAGACGGATACGCCGCTGTGGATCGGCGGGATGCTGGAGACCGGGATCGGGCGCGCCGCCCATGTCGCGTTCGCCTCGCTGCCTGGTGTGACCCTGCCGTGTGACATCAGCGCCACCGAGCGTTACTTCGCGGAGGACATCACCGAGCCGCCGTTCGTGCTGGAGTCGGGCAGCCGGATCGCGGTCGCGCCGGGTCACGGAATCGGCGTGACGGTGCAGCGCGATCGGGTGGAGTCGGCAGCGCGGCGCTGGCGCGACCAGTATCCTTATTGACTGACGCGGACGCATTGTAGGGGCGCATAACGATGCGTCCGCATCTTTTGTTTTATCAGCGAAGGATATTTCATCATGGCACTCACCAACAAGACGATCGGTTTCCTGGGCAGTGGCGTCATGGCGGAGGCGATGATCAAGGGGCTGATCAACGGCGATCTGATCGCGCCATCACAGGTGATCGCCGCCGACCCGCGCCCGGAGCGCGGCGCCGAGCTGACCGATCGCTACGGCTTGCGCGCGACTACCGTCAATGCCGAAGCCGCCTCACAAGCCGACATTCTGGTGTTTTCGACCAAGCCCCAGGTGGCGGGACAGGTATTCGCGTCGCTGGACGGCGCCGGGGCGCAGCCGTCGCTGGTGGTGAGCATCCTGGCGGGTGTGCGTATCAAGACCCTGAGCGAAGGCATGAACAACCCCAATATCGTCCGCGCCATGCCCAACACCCCGGCACAGATCGGGGAAGGGATCACGGTCTGGACAGCGACGCGCGGCGTCAGCGAGGCAGGTCAGGCGCAGGCGCGGGCATTACTGGGCGCGCTCGGTGAAGAGATTTACATGGATGACGAGAAGTATCTCGATATGGCGACCGCCCTCAGTGGCAGCGGACCCGCCTATGTGTTTCTGTTCATGGAGGCACTGATCGACGCGGGTGTGCATCTCGGTTTTTCGCGCCGTGACGCCGAAAAGCTGGTGATGCACACGGTGCGAGGCTCGGTCAATTATGCACTCGGATCGGGCGATCATCAGGCGCTGTTACGCAATCAGGTGACCAGTCCTGGCGGCACCAGCGCCGAAGCGCTCTATCAACTGGAAAAGGGTGGACTGCGGACGGTGATCTCGAAGGCGGTCTACGCGGCATACAAGCGGTCGGTAGCGCTGGGGAAGGAGCAGGAAAAATAGCCCGAAATGGATTGACGCCTGGGCTTGTGGTATTTTTCACGAGATATGCTAAAATAAGCCCTGGATAGTTGTAACCTTCAACCTCGTTACGTTAAACTTCATGTCACTTGTTTTCGCATGGCGTGAAGCTGCCACATCGGTCTTTCAGCGCCGCACGCGGTGCTTTGAAGCAGCTCGCAGTACGTCACCGGGATTATTGAGGAAAGGGAATTCGATGGCGGAAGTAACTGGCAATATTTTCGACTCGCTTTTGCAGCAGGTACAGGACTTCAGTCCGTCGGTCGAGGATGTCGAAGTCGGCTTTGTGCAGGAGGTCGGTGACGGTATCGCGCGCGTCGCAGGGCTGGCGAATATCCGCTTCAGCGAGCTGGTGCGCTTTGCCAATGGCGTCGCGGGCATCGCGTTCAATCTGGAAAAAGACAATATCGGCGTCATCATCATGGGCGAATACGACACCATCCAGGAGGGCGACGAAGTGCGCCCGACCGGACGTATCGCCTCAGTGCCGGTCGGTATGGGCATGGTCGGGCGGGTGGTCAACGCGCTCGGTGAGCCGATCGACGGGCGTGGCGCGATCCCGGCGACCGAATTCTACAATATCGAGCGAATCGCCCCCGGCGTGATGCAGCGTCAGAACGTCGGTCGTCCTGTGCAGACAGGCATCGTCGCCATCGACTCCATGACGCCGGTGGGTCGTGGTCAGCGTCAGTTGATCATCGGTGACCGTCAGACGGGCAAGACGGCGATCGCCATCGACACCATTCTGAACCAAAAAGGCAAAGACCTGTATTGTATCTATGTCGCGATCGGCAAGCGGCGCGGCGAGATCGCCCGTCTGGTGGCGACGCTGGAGCAAAACGGCGCGATGGAATATACCATCGTCGTCACCGCCACCGCTTCGGAAGCCGCCGCGTTGCAGTACATCGCGCCTTATGCCGGATGCGCTATCGGTGAATGGTTCATGGAAAATGGCAAGGACGCGCTGATCGTCTACGACGATCTGAGCAAGCACGCCTGGGCGTATCGTCAGGTGTCGCTGCTGATGCGCCGTCCGCCGGGACGTGAAGCCTATCCGGGCGATGTGTTCTACCTGCACAGCCGTCTGCTGGAGCGTGCCGCCCAATTGAGCAAGGAACGCGGCGGCGGCAGCCTGACGGCGCTGCCGATGATCGAGACGCTGCTCGGTGACGTGTCGGCATATGTGCCCACCAACGTCATCAGCATCACCGACGGTCAGATTTTTCTTGAAGGTGAACTCTTCAACGCCGGACAGCGCCCCGCCATCAATGTCGGCGTCAGCGTCAGCCGCGTCGGTGGGGATGCCCAGACCAAAGCTATGAAGAAGGTGGCGGGCGGTCTGCGTCTCGACCTGGCGCAGTTCCGGTCGCTGGCTGCCTTCGCGCAGTTCGGCTCCGATCTGGACAAGTCGACTCAGCGCCAGCTCGATCGCGGTTTGCGCCTGACCGAGCTGCTGAAGCAGCCGCAGTATCAGCCGCTCTCGCTCACCGACCAGGTGGCACTGCTGTACGCGGGCACGCGCGGCTTGATCGACGCGGTGCCCGTCGAGCGTGTCCGCGCGTGGCAGGAAGGCTTCCTGCGCGCCTATCACAGCCAACATGCTGCTGTCGCCGACGCGATCGAGACGACCAAAATCGTCAGCGACGACAACGAAGCCAAGCTGAAACAAGCGATCATCGATTTCACGGCGAATTGGTCGTAAGCCACTGACCCCGCTGAGGCGTATAGGAGGAGTGGTGCTATGGCAAGCGCGCGTGAAGTAAAGAATCGCATCCGCAGTATCAAGAACATCGGTCAGATCACGCGCGCGCTGGAGGCGGTATCCGCCTCCCGCGTGCGCAAAGCGCAGTCGCGCGTGCTGGCGAGCCGCGCCTTTGCCGAAAAAGCCTGGGAGATTCTGCTCAATGTGCAGAGTTCCGGGGCAAAAGGTGCGCCGCTGCATCCGCTGCTGACCCCGCGCGCCGAGGTCAAAAATATCCTGATCGTGCTGGTCACGTCCGATCGCGGGCTGGCGGGCGCGTTCAACTCCAACATCATCCGTGTGGCGCGTCGTTTTCAGGATCGCCTGGGCGTGACGACTCGCTTCATCAGTGTCGGGCGCAAAGGGCGCGACTCGCTCACACGTGCCCGTCTGCCGCTGATGGCGGAATTCCCATGCCCATCCGATCCGACACTTGGGTTCATCTCGCCGATCGTGCGTCTGGTGACCGAGGCATTTTTGAGCGGTCAGGTCGATGAGGTGTTCATCGCCTATACCGACTTTATCAATACCATCACGCAGCGTCCGCGCGTCTCACGGCTGCTGCCGCTGATCCCCTACGAGATCAGCGATCAGGCGATGGTCGAATTCATCAAGGATGTGCCCGCCGTCACGACGGGCGCGGCAGATTACGAATACGAGCCGAGCGCGTCGGCGATTCTCGAAGAGATCATCCCGCGCTTCACGCTGCTGCAGCTCTATCAGGCGATTCTGGAGAGCCAGGCGAGCGAGCACTCCGCGCGCATGGTGTCGATGCGCAACGCCTCCGACAACGCCATTCAGTTGGTCGAGGACTACACCCTCGTCTACAATAAGGCGCGTCAGAGCGGTATCACCGCCGAAATTCTCGACATCGTGGGTGGTGCCGAGGCGCTGCAAGCGACACTCGATAAAGCCAGCGATGCGATACTGACCGCGATCAACCTGCGTGACGCCAATGTGGTGCAGTTGACGCCGCGCAATGGGAACGGTGATGGTCGTTATGTCCCGACTCCGACTCTTGCCGCTGTGTCGGTACAGCCAGCGCCCGCTGCGGTCGCATCGGGGAAGCGGGACGATTTGACGATTATCGAGGGGATCGGACCCAAAATGGCGGCTGCGCTGGTCGCCGCTGGGATCGACAGCTTTGCCAGGCTCGCGGACTCCAGCGTAGACGGTCTGCGCGCGGCGATCGAAGCCAGCGGCATGAAATTCTCACCCACCCTGCCGACCTGGGCAGAACAAGCGTCGTTCGCCCTCCGCGGCGATCTGGCAGGTCTGAAACAATATCAACAGAATCTCGTGAGCGGGCGCAAAGCCTAGCGCCTCGACCAACTTGGAGCAGGAGCAAACATCACAATGAGTGAAATTCAGGGACGTATCTCCCAAATTCTAGGCGCGGTCGTGGACGTGGAATTTCCCTCCGGCGCGCTGCCCGACATCTACGACGCCATCCGCGTCCCGCGCGAAGGCGAAGCAGACCTGATCCTCGAAGTGCAGCTCGCGCTCGGTAACGGCGCCGTGCGCACGGTGGCGATGGACACCACCGACGGTCTGCGGCGCGGTGTGCCCGCCTATGCCACCGGATCGCCGATCACGGTGCCCGTCGGTGAGGCGTCGCTCGGTCGCATTTTCAACGTACTCGGCATCCCGGTCGATTTTGGCGAGCCGATCAGCGCGGACACTCCCCGCCGCCCGATCCACAACGTCGCACCGGACTTTGAAGACCAGACGACTCGTCTCGAATTGTTCGAGACCGGTCTGAAAGTCATCGATCTGGTGGCGCCGATGACCAAAGGTGGCAAAACCGGCATTTTCGGCGGCGCAGGCGTCGGCAAGACTGTGACGATCATGGAATTGATCAACTCGATCGCCACGCAGCACGCCGGGCTATCGGTGTTCGCTGGCGTCGGTGAGCGCACCCGCGAGGGCACGGCGCTGTACTACGAAATGGAAGAAGCGGGTGTACTTGACAAGCTGGCGATGGTGTTCGGTCAGATGAACGAACCACCGGGCGTGCGTCTGCGCGTGGCGCTGTCCGGTCTGGCGATGGCGGAACACTTCCGCGACGAAGGCAAGGACGTGCTGCTGTTCATCGACAACATCTTCCGCTATTCGCTGGCAGGCGCGGAAGTATCGGCACTGCTGGGACGTATGCCGTCGGCAGTGGGTTATCAGCCGACGCTGGCGGACGAGATGGGTCAGCTCCAGGAGCGCATCACTTCGACACAGACCGGATCGATCACCTCGATGCAGGCGGTCTACGTGCCCGCCGACGACTATAGCGACCCGGCACCTGTGGCAGTGTTTACGCATCTCGACGGAACGATCGCGCTGGAACGCGCCATCGCAGCGCGCGGTATCTTCCCAGCGGTCGATCCGCTCGCCAGCACCAGCAAGATTCTCGACCCGCTGATCGTCGGTGAGGAACACTATCGCACCGCCCGCGAAGTGCAGGAAGTCCTGCAGCGCTACAAGAACCTGCAAGACATCATCGCCATCCTCGGTATCGACGAACTGAGCGACGACGACAAGCTGCTGGTGGCGCGCGCGCGCAAGATTGAGCAGTTCCTGAGCCAGCCGATGAAGGTCGCGGAGCAGTTTACGGGTCGTGAAGGACGCTATGTCAAGATCAAGGATACCGTGCGCGGCTTCCGCATGATCCTCGATGGCGAGCTCGATCATATCCCTGAGCAGATGTTCTACATGAGCGGGGCGGTCGAAGACGTTCTGAAGCGTTACGACGGCGCAGAGAAATAACATCATGCCGATCGCGGTCGATATTGTCACGCAGGAAAAGATCGTTTTCAGCGAACCTGCCGCCGATATGGTGCTGATCCCGGCGGCGGAAGGTCAGATGGGTGTGCTGCCAAATCACGCGCCCCTGCTGACGACGCTGGGCTTTGGCGAGCTGGTGATCCGCAAGGGGCGCTCCGAGGAACGCTTCGCTATCTACGGCGGCGTCGTCGATGTGCGCCCAGATAAAGTCGTGGTGCTGGCAGACCTCGCCGAGTCCAGCTTCGACATCGACGAAGTGGCGATGGAGGCTGCCCGCGCCAGCGCCGAAAAGATGATGCGCGAGGGCGTCCCCGGTGAGCAGAACCGCGATGCTGCGGCGGCGCTGCGTCGCGCGGAACTGGCGCTGCGTCTGGTGCGCCGGGTGCGCACGAGCGGTGGTACGCAGATGCGTATCGTCGAGGATGATGAACCAGCCAAGTAACGGGTTTGACGAATTGAACAGCGAACGCCGCGCCCGGAAAGGCTCTCCTTTCCGGGCGCGGCTGTTTATTATGAATCCCGGGTGTGACATAAGATAAAATGAGCAGCGCCGATCAGGGTAGGAGACGCTTTGATGAATACTTATCACCTCGCACAGCTCAATGTCGCCCGGATGCTTGGCGCCGCCGACTCCGCGATCATGGCAGATTTCGTCAACGGATTGAAGCGTATTAACGCTCTGGGCGAGGCGACTCCTGGCTTTGTCTGGCGGCTGAAAAGTGACGCTGATAACGCGATGGCGATTCGGGTGTTTGAAGATGAGATGATGATCGTCAATCTCACCGTGTGGACGGGTATCGATGCGCTGTATCAATTCACGTATTACAGTGATCATGCCGAGTTTTTCCGGCGACGGCGGGAGTGGTTTCATAAAGAATCCGTTCCGATGGCGCTGTGGTGGCTGCCCGCCGATCATCTGCCGACGCCGCAGGATGCACGGATACGACTGGAATATCTCCAGGTGCATGGCGCTACGCCATTCGCGTTTACGTTCAGGCAGCAGTTCACTGCGGAAGAAGCAGAGGCATATCTGCCGATCGTGCCGCCCTATTCCCCTACGCCTGTCTGATGGGCGGCGTCTGCCGTGATATAATCAAGGGTAGTTAACCACTACAGAGGCGGACGCCCCGCCGGATGACCGCCTATGGGCATGTTCGATCGAAATCTCGGTGTCGATCTCGGCACCGTTAATTTGCGCATCTGCGAAAATGGACAGATCGTCCTCAACGAACCCACGCTGGTCGCGCTGACCGTCGAAGATGAGCGCATCGTCGAGATCGGGCAGCCCGCCCGTGAGATGGTCGGGCGCGTCGATGACGAGGACGTACAGATCGTGCGTCCGCTGCAAAATGGCGTGATCGCGGATTACGAAGTCACCGAGGCGATGCTGCGTTATTTCTTTGGGCGGGTAGCGGGGCGGGTGCGCCTGTTCAAGCCGACGGTGGCGATCTCGGTGCCGTTCGGGGTGAACAGCGTCGAAAAGCGTGCTGTACGCGATGTCGCGCTTGAAGCAGGAGCGCGCAAGGCGCTGTTGATCTGGGAACCGCTGGCGGCTGCGATTGGCGCCGGGCTGCCTGTTGGCACTCCAGCCGGAGATATGGTCGTCAATATCGGCGGCGGCATGACTGAAGCCGCCGTGCTGACCATGAACAACATCGTGCGTGCGGAGAGCGGGCGAGTCGGCGGGTTGCGCCTGGATGATGCGATCATCGCTTACGTGCGCCGCAAATACAACCTGACGATCGGACAGCCGACCGCCGAGTCGGTCAAGATTCAGGTCGGCGCGGCGGCGCCGTTACCCGAAGAATTGACGATGGAAATGCAGGGACGGGATAACGTGAGCGGGCTGCCACGCACAATCACGATTACCACCGGGGAGATCATCGAGGCGATCGAAGAGCCGATGCGTGAGATCGCGGCTGTCGTGCGCGGGGTTCTGAGCCAGACCCCACCAGAGCTGGCGTCGGACATCATCGATCGCGGGATCGTGCTGACGGGCGGCGGCGCCATGCTGCGCGGAATCGATCAATTCCTGACCAAAGAGACCGGTGTTCCGGTTTATCGCGCCGACAACGCCATGATCGCCTGTGCGATAGGGGCGAGTCGCGCGCTCAACGACCCGGCGATCCTGCGCCGTATCGATCAATCGCTGTAGGGGCACATAACGATCAATAATAACATGGACGCATAAAAACGTCTGCGTTTATGACACGTCGTTAAGGTAAAATGTCATTCGCTGCAGATGGATCACTGGGTCGATGTACTGCACATGCACATCGAGCGGTGTCTTGAGGTTGATCGGCGCGTAATTCAGGATCGCCTTGACTCCACAGCCGATCAGCATGTCCGCGACCGACTGTGCGGCTTCGGCAGGGACAGCGATCATGGCTATCCTGATGCCCAGTTGTGGGATGATCGTCGGAATCTCTTCCATTGGCTGGATCACGAATCCGCCGCTCTGTTTGCCGATCTTGCTCGGTGCGCTGTCAAAGATGCAGGCGATGTGAAAGCCGCGATCGGCAAAGCCGCGATAGTGCGCGATCGCGTTGCCCAGGTCGCCCGCACCGACCAGCGCTACTTCCCACTCGCGCTCGATCTTGAGAACCTGGCGCAGTTGATCGGTTAGAAAGGCGATGCGGTAGCCCGTCCCCTGCTTGCCAAAACCGCCAAAATGCGACAGGTCTTTGCGGATTTGTGCTGAACTGATTCCGAGGCGTTTGCCCAATTCGAGCGAGGAGGTCACCTCGTGACCTTCCTGAGTCAGCCGTTCGAGGGCGCGCAAATAGACGGGCAGGCGGCTGATAACAATATCCGGGATGTTGGATGCCATGCGCTGGCAGTCCTCCTCGGCGAAATAAATCGGCGTTTGTGAAACATGACTCTAATATGTTATCACTGGTTCATGCGGTATGCCAGCGAAGGTTTAATATAAGAGACGATCGGGCGGGGAAATGCGGGGCGGATGAATCTGTGTCGGAGTGTGGCGTGCATCCGGGAGTTTCAGCGAGTCACTGTGCGCTACGCCCGTAGGGAGGCATCACGAACCATTCGGGATTGTCCATGCGCGCAACAGGGTTTGGCACGCCAAACCCCTAAGATCCCAAAATCTCAGACATAGGGGCTTAGCATCTGTAGAAGCTTGGCGTACCAAACCCAAATCGAACCTATCCTACCATCACCGCCGACAGGTCGATCTCAGCAGTTGATTCTTCCATGATTTCTTCGATCGTCATTTCGATCTCTGCCGTATCGGGGTTGACGCCTGTGACCAGCGTGCCCTCTGCCAACGCCATTTCGATCTGCGCCAGGATGTCGTAGAACGCCGGATCGATCTCCGCATCGTTGGGCCCGGCATAGGTCATGCCGCCGTTTGCCACGTCGAGGATGTAGTTACCGCCACCGGGGAAGTCGTCCATTTCACCCGTCGCCAGTGCAGCCACCATGTCGCGCACGCCGACATCGACGCGCTTGATGCCGCTGCTGATGATCTTGTCGGCGCCGGGGGTCTCGCCAGAGTCGAAGGTGGTGAAGTATTCGTCCTGATCGACGCCAATCACCCACACGTCTTCCGCCGCGCCCGCCGCGATCGCTCCGGAACCTGTTGGTCCGCCGCCGCCGAACAGCACATCGACGCCTTCGCCGATGAACTGCTCTGCCGCCGCCGCACCGCGATCCGGCGCCGTGAAGCTGTCAATGTAGACGCCGAGAATATCCACTTCCTTATCGAGCAATGCCGCCATGTAGCCGATGCCCTGCTCGTAACCGTTGCGGAAACGCACGACCGGGGGAATGTCGATCCCGAAGACGCCGCCGATCACGTTCGACTCGGTGACCAGCGCCGCCAGCGCGCCCACCAGAAAGGCGGACTGGTCTTCGCGGAACTGAATTCCGACATAATTTTCGGGACCTTCAAACACGAACTGATCGACACCGATGAAATAAATATCGGGATATTCAGTCGCCTTTGCCAGCGTCGCGTCCGCCAGCAGGAAACCAACGGTGACGATGGCGTCGAAACCCTCGTCGATACACGTTTGCAAGTTGGTATCGTAATCGGTCTAGGCGGTCGTTTCGATGAACTTGGCTTCGAGGTCGTTGTCTTCTGCCGCTTCCAGCATACCCTCGTAGGCAAACTGGTTGAAAGTGCCGTCGTTGATGCGACCGATATCGGTGATCAGACAGACACTTTCGATCCCGGCGGATTGTGCCGACACAGCCGATACCGCACCGATCGACATGACGAAAATGGTGACGACGAGCAACAAACGAGTGCGCATTGCGAATTTCTCCTGACAACTAAAGACAGCGCGGATAGTGAAGGTTCACCATGAGCCTTACGCCACACGATAACATAACGCAACACGTTTGTCACCGTAATTTTGTACGATAAGATGCTGATTCGCTCAACTGTTATTCACATTCACCCTGTACAATGAGAAACGATCGACAGCTGTACACCGATCCAATCAATGATTCCAAGGACAATCTATCGCCGTGATCAAAATCCGACGCACTATTCTGCTGCTTGCCCTCATCATGTTGGGACTCCCCGCCGTGCTGTTCGCATCGCGTGTTGCCCCCATGTCTGACTCGACCGCACAGGCTGCTGATGCGGAAAATCTGTCGCGCTACACCGTCACGGAGGGTGTGGTCGAGGTGGTGGTATCGGCGGTCGGCGCGATCGAATCGCAGCAGGACGCGCGCGTCAGCTTTCGTGATCCGGGGCGGATCGCCGTGATCGATGTAAGTATCGGCGATCGCGTGCGCGCCGGGGATGTATTGGCTGCGCAATCAAACGAGACGCAGCAGCTGGCGCTGGAGGCGGCAGATCTGACGATGGCGGCGGCACAACTGCAAAAGGACGATCTGACCGACGGTGTGAGCGCCTCCGATCTGGCGATTGCGGAAGCCAATATCGCCGCGGCGATCGGCGCCTATAATAGTATCGCCAACGCGGTTGATGCCGATCTCATTCGCGCGGCGGAGCTGCAATATCAGGCGGCTCAGCAATCAGTGGTCGATGCACAGACCACACGCGCCACTTCTGGCGGCAGTCCAGAGTCGATCGCGCTGCTGGATGCGCAGGTGGGGCAGGCATCGTTCAGCGCCGAGATCGCCCGTTTGAACTTGGAAAGCGCCCGTCGTGGCAGCGGCGCCCAGGCTGGAGCGGCACGGGCGCGGGTGGGTCAGGCGGAAGCGGAACGCGATCGGCTGCTGGCAGGAGCGACCAACGCACAGCTGGACGCCGCCGATGGCGCCATCGCACGCGCGCAGATTGCCGTCGATCGCGCGCAGGCTGCGCTCGATCAGACCGTGATCAGCGCGCCATTCGATGGCGTGGTGACGGCAGTCAGTGGCGATGTCGGCGCGATCGCGCTCCCCGGAGTCGCTGTCGTGACAATGGCGGACGCCGCATCGCCGCGCTTGCGGGTGCAGGTGGACGAGATCGATGTACGCCAGGTGCGCGGCGGCATGGATGCGCGTGTGCTGATCGATGCGCTGCGGGGGGTCGATCTTCCGGCAGTGCTAGAGACGATCGCGCTGGTGCCGACCATCAACGCGGGTATCGTCACCTACGATGTCGAGGTGGCGCTGCTGGAGAGCGACCCGCGTGTGCGCCTGGGCATGACCGCCGAAGCGCTGATCGTAGTCGAGCGCCGTGAAGGAGTATTAGTGGTGCCCAACGAGTACATCCGGCTCGGACGCGGCGTCGAGGGGGCATCGGTCAATGTGATCGACGCCGCTGGGATACTGGTTGAGACGGCGGTGGCGCTCGGTTTGCAGGGCGAGGCGACCAGCGAGATCACATCGGGCGTGCGTGCCGGGGATGTGGTCGCGGTCACGATCGGCGGCGACGCCATTTTTAGTCTGGGGGGCTGAGTGACCATGTTAAAATTTCTGGCGCGGATCGCGCGTCTGCTGTTGTTTGGCGTCATTGCTTTTGTGGTCATCGGCGTCGGTGCATTGTGGTTCACGAGTCAACCTGAGATCGATCCATCTGAAGCCGCAGCGCAAGCGGTGATCGACGCGACCGTCGTCCGGCGCGGCGACCTGGATGTCACCATCAACGCGACGGGTGCGGTGACGCCGCAGGATCAGGTGCCGCTCTTTTTTGAGGCGTCGGGGCGGGTCATCGAGATCGCGGCGCGGGAGGGCGATCGAGTTGCCGAGGGCGACCTGATCGCGCGGCTCGACACGTCGGCGTTGGATTCGTCGATTGCCGAGGCCGAGATCGCCGTCGAACTCCAGCGTATTGCCTTTGACGCGCTCTCCGCCCCCGCTCGGACAGTCGATGTCGCTGTCGCGCAAGCGGCAGTCGATGCGGCAGAGGCAGCGCTAGGCGCTGCTTACAGCACAGGCAACCCCAATGCCGACAATGTAGCCGCGTTGCAAGCTGACCTCGCCCGTAATCAACTGTATCAGGCGCAGCTTCAGCGTGACATCGCGGCGAATTCATCAGGTTTTACGCCGTCGGTTAATGGGTTCATCCCGGAAGGGGTGGAGATTGCGCCGGAAATCCTGGAACAGCTCAATCGCGGCGTCGCTGGATTGTTCCCGTCTATTTCCGGCGCCGACCCCGATCAGTTCACGGCAGGGTTGACTCAGGCGGAATATGGCGTGCAGATTGCCGATGCGAACGCCGCAGCCGCCGCCGACTCCGGCGCGGACGCCGGCAGTGTCGCGTCCGCCAATGCGGGACTGGTGACGGCACGAGTCGCGCTCGATCGGCTGGCGAACGGTGCTGACGCGAACGACCGTCAGGCGGCGCAGATCACGCTGCTGCAAGCGCAAAATGCGCTCGATCAGGCGCGCGCCGCCGCTGACCGTGCCCGGCTGCTGGCACCGTTTACCGGAGTGATCGCGCAAAACAATCTCAATCCTGATGAACCGCCGCCGTCACAAAATGCCGCCGTGCTGCTGCTGGATGACTCGGCGCTGTACATCGATCTGGCGGTCGATGAGACCGACGTGGTCGATCTCATCCTGGGGCAGCCCGTCGCGCTGCGCTTCGACGCGCTGCCCGACGCCGATATAACCGGAGCAGTGGCGGAGATCGCCGTCGTGCCGGTGCGCGGCGGCGGACTGGTCACCTATGGCGTGCGTGTCCGTCTCGACCCAACCGACCAGCCTGTGCGCATCGGCATGAGCGCCACCGCGACGGTGATCGTGCGCTCGCTGCAAGCAGCGCTGATCGTGCCCAACCGCTTCATTCGCATCGACCGCACCAGCGGGGATGCGTTTGTCACCATCGAGGGAGAGCCGGGGATATTCGATGAGGTGCGCGTGAGACTGGGTGTGCGCAACGCCACCGAGAGCGAGGTCACGGCGGGTGTGGAAGAAGGGGTACGCATCGTCGTGCTGCCGCGTGGCACCTTTGACCCATTCGATTGACCGTCAGTAAGACCTATACAATGAAACAGGTGACAGGATGGGACTTTTTCGACGGAAAAATGGTACACACGAGGTGCTGATCGTCGATCCGCCCGCGCGCAAGCCGGTGATCGAGATCGCGGGCGTGACCAAAACCTACAAGATGGGCGACATCGAGGTCAATGCCTTGCGCGGGGTCGATCTCACCATCTATGCGGGGGAATTTGTCTCGATTATGGGTCCGTCGGGATCGGGTAAGAGTACGCTCATGAATATACTGGGTGCGCTCGATCAGCCCACTGAAGGCGTGTACAAACTGGATGGCACCGATGTCAGCCGCCTCAGTGAGAGCGAGCTGGCGCGCGTGCGCAACAAGAAAATCGGCTTCGTCTTTCAGAGCTTCAATTTACTCAAGCGCACCAGCGCATTACGTCAGGTCGAGCTGCCCCTCATCTATGCCGGGGCAGGCACGCGCGCCAAACGTGCCCGCGCCGCGCTGGAGGCGGTCGGCTTGGGTCAGCGACTCGATCACCTGCCAAGTGAGCTGTCGGGGGGACAACAGCAGCGCGTCGCTATCGCCCGCGCACTGGTCAACGAACCTGCGATGATCCTGGCGGACGAACCGACAGGCAATCTGGACTCGCGCAGCGGCACCGAAGTCCTGCAGATTTTCCAGCGGCTCAACCGCGAACAGGGGATTACGGTGGTATTCGTCACGCATGACACCTGGATCGCACGCCACACACAGCGCGTGGTGATGCTGCGCGATGGGGTGGTCGTGGCGGACTCGCCGATCCCAAGTCCGCTGGTCGCGGGCGCCGCCGAGCGCCCGACGATGGAAGACGAGATGGAGATGGTCTTGAAGACAGTGTATTACGGCGGGAAAGAGGACGAGTACAATTGAACCTGATCGAGACGCTGCGCATCGCGCTCACCAGCTTACTGAGTAACCGTTTGCGTGCGATCCTGACCACCCTGGGGATCATCATCGGCGTGGGCGCGGTGATCGGTTTGGTCAGCCTGGGGCGCGGTGTCGAGGACTTCATCGCGTCGGAATTTCAGGCATTGGGATCGAACGTGCTGTTCGTCTTTTCGTCGGCGCCCGCCAGCACCACGCGCACCAAGATCGATCCGATTACCACCAAAGAGGGCACGGCGCTGTCCAACCCGGCGATCGCGCCCAGCATCGGCGCGGTGGCGATGGAGACAGTCGTCGGTGCGGTAATTTCGTCGGGGCAGGACGCGGTGCAGATTGGGGTGAGCGGGGTGACACCCAATTACATCGATGTGCGCAGTTGGGTGATGCGTGACGGCGCCTTTATCAGCGAGTCTGACGACGCTACGTCGGCGCGTGTGCTGGTGTTGGGGACGACACTGGTCGAGCGGCTGTTCGGCGACAAAACGATCGATGCGGTGGGGCGTACCGTCAGCGTCAACGAGCGCGTCTTCACGATCATTGGCGTGCTGGCGGAACAGGGCGCCGGAATCGGCATTATCGGTGATCAAAACGAAGTGGCGTTCATTCCGATCAGCACGGCGCAGACGCGCATGAGCAGCGCGCGCACCCGCGACGGGGGCTATCGTGTCGATGTGCTGCATATTCAGGCGGTCAGCGAGGAGGCGATGAACAGCGCCACGCGGGAAGTCGAGACCTACCTGAGCGATGCGCACGAGGTTCAGTTTCAGGGCGAGCAGGACTTCACCATCATCAATCAAGCCGATTTACTCTCGTCGCTCGGATCGATCACGGGCATACTGACCGTGTTCCTCAGCCTGATCGCCGGAATCTCGCTGCTGGTTGGCGGCATCGGCATCATGAATATCATGCTGGTGACAGTCACCGAGCGCACACGCGAGATCGGGCTGCGCAAAGCGGTCGGGGCGCGGGGCGGGGACATCCTGCTGCAATTTTTGATCGAGAGCCTGATTCTGTCGCTGCTTGGGGGCGGACTAGGCATCGTCCTGGGCTGGATCATCATCACAATCGGCGGGCTGCTGGTACCGACGTTGATCCTCAGCATCACCACGGACGCGATCGTACTGGCGACGGTGGTATCCAGCTTCATCGGCGTCTTTTTTGGTTTGTATCCTGCCAGCCGCGCCGCGCGAATGCGACCTATCGACGCGCTGCGCTTTGAATGAACATGCTGTTTGTAGCGACAATGCCTGCATTGTCCACTGAAGGACGATAGACGATGATCGGTAGTTTTGCGGAAAATGTACGGGTGGCGATCAGCGGTTTGGGCGCCAACAAACTCCGAACAGCATTGACGATACTAGGGATCACCATCGGCGTGGCGGCGGTGATCGTACTGGTTTCGCTCGGACAGGCGTTTGAAACCTTTGTGCGCGGGCAATTTCTGGGCTTGGGGACAAATCTGCTGCTGGTCTTCGGCGCTGAGGACGACCGGGGTGAGACCATTCGTCTGACACTGAACGAGGTGGACGCGCTGCTCGACCCGCTGCGTGTACCGGATGCGCTCTACGTGATGGCGCAGATCAATCTGTCGCGTCCGACGCTGGCGAATGGACGGGAAGGTCAGGGACGGATTCGCGGCGTATCAGCAGACTTTCCTGTCATCCGCAGCCGTGACGTGATCGCCGGGCGTTTCTTCGAGGCATCGGAGGTGGATGGGCTGGCGCGCACCGCGGTGATCGGCACGGTCGTCGTCGAGCGTTTGTTCCCAGACACCTATCCGATCGGGCAGACCATCCGCATTGGCGAGGTCAATTTCCGGGTGATCGGTGTGATGGAAGACGCGGGCAGCAGTAATCCGTTTGCCGGGGACGAAAACGATCTGATTTTGGTGCCGATCACCACTGCGCTCACCCGTTTGAGCGGTCAGCGCGATCTGAGCGGCAACCGCCCGGTGACAAACATTCTGGTGCAGGCGCGCGACGCCGACAGTATCGCCGCGGCGGCAGGGCAGGTGCGCCAGACGCTGCGCGAGGAACGCGACATCGCTTTTCGTGATGAGGACACGTTCGAGATTTTCACTCAGGATGACCTGCTGTCCTCACTCAATCAGATCACCGGGCTGCTGACGATCTTCCTGGCGATTATCGCTGGAATCTCGCTGCTGGTCGGCGGTATTGGGATTATGAACATTATGCTGGTGACCGTGACCGAGCGCACCCGCGAGATTGGCTTGCGCAAAGCGGTCGGCGCACAGAAGCGCGACATTTCGCTGCAATTTCTGATCGAGGCGACGGTGATCGCACTGCTCGGCGGGGCGATCGGCGTCGGGATCGCATTTGCCGGGGCGCTGGCGGTGTCGTCGCTGTCACCCGACCTTCAGGTGACCATCCAGCCGGGGAGTGTGCTGCTGGCGACGGTGATCTCGATCGGGATCGGCGTCTTTTTCGGCATCTATCCGGCGAACCGCGCGGCGGCGCTCAACCCGATCGACGCGCTGCGCTACGAGTAGGGGCGGCGCGCCCCGCAGCCGAGGTACAATTACTCTCCCGCGCGTTTATGTAAAAACAATTTTGCTCGATAGCTGTCCGCCTGATTGAAAGGCGTAAAAGGGACAAGCCATGGCGTCGCACGATAACGGCAATACTCCGCTTTCCGGCAGCCCGCTGTTGGAGTCGGTGCATGATGACATGCTGTCGGGTTTAGGTCAGCTCGCCAGCTATTTCGGGTTCGGCAAGGTGATGGGGCAGATGTTCGGCGCGCTGCTGATGAGCGCACGACCGCTGTCACTGGACGATCTGGTCGAGCGCCTGGGCATCTCGAAAGCGAATGTCAGTGTCAACATGCGCACACTGGAAAATCTGGGCATGGCACGCGAGGTCTATGTCAAAGGCGCGGGCGGACGGCGCAAGTATTACGTGGCTGAGGGCGATTTCTGGCAGATCGTCAGCAATATCCTTCAGGGACGCGAGATGCGTGATGTGGATCGCGCGCTGATGGTGATGGATGCCAATATCAGGCGTCTGAAAAGCGAGTCGCCCACGCTGACCGAGGACGAACGCGCGACCGCTGTGGTTTACATGGCGCGTATGGAGCAGATGCGCGGCTTATTCGAGTTCGCACGCATGATGATCCAGGCGATCCTGTCGCAGGTGGAGGTTGCTTCCGACACCGAGCCATCGGCGGCTGCGGATGACGACTGGACTCCGGGGTGATGCGTTCGTTATACTATAGGTAACGGAGATGTGGCGGAACTGGCAGACGCGCATGACTTAGGATCATGTGCCTTACGGCGTGTGGGTTCGACTCCCACCATCTCCAACCTTGTATAGTCAATCACAAACCAGGATGTAAATGTTTTAGTTCCACACTGTTTAGGCAAGGTAATCCCTGCAAATCTAGCAAACGTCAGCACCTCACTTGAAACGGGCGCGGTCGTGGTGATTGAACCCGATCGGATTCGTGTCAGGAGTTTGCCGATCCGAAAGCAACCAGGTTGATAGATTTCGTACCTGTTGAGTATCATGTTCTCTTTAGCATATGGATTCAACATTGATTGTTTTATCCGCTCAAAAATTCTAAATATAAGTAAACCATGAGTACACTCCAAAATCTGTCATGATCGCGGTGGCTCGATCGATGTCATGATATGAACGGCGCAATGCGCGCTGTAAAAACTGACATTGGAGACCCACATCATGAAATACATGTTTCTCATCTACGGCAGCCCGGATAATGTGCAGACTCCGGAAGTGATGCAGCAGTGGTTCGCCTTTGATGCCGAAGCGCGCGCATACGCTGGTTATAACGGAGGCGAAGCACTGCATCCTGTCCAGGCAGCCACGACCGTGCGCACCTCGGCAGGGCAGGCGATTGTCACCGATGGGCCGTTCGCGGAAACCAAGGAAGTCCTGGGTGGCTACTACCTCATGGACTGCCCCGACCTCGACGAAGCGCTGGTCTGGGCGCGCAAGCTGAACGCGATTGACGGCAGCACTCTCGAAGTTCGTCCGATCGTGGCGTTCTAATCGAGAGGGGCGATGGGAGTTATGCTGCCGATGACTGACGCACGCGCCGCAATTGAAGCTGTATTTCAGCAAGAGCATGGGCGCGTGCTTGCCGGGTTGATCGCCCATTTCACGGGCGATTTCGACCTGGCGGAGGATGCGCTGCAAGACGCCTGTGTGCAGGCGCTCTCTGCCTGGCGCAAGGACGGCGTACCCAGCAATCCCGCAGCGTGGCTGACGACGACCGCCAAACGGCGCGCGATCGACCGCCTGCGCAAGGGGGGCGCGCACGCCAGCACGACGGTCATCCTCGACGAAGCGCTTCCCGCGCCTGAATACGACGAACCCGATGCGTTCGATATGATGGACGATGACGCGGATCAGGCGATCCCCGATGAACGCCTGAAATTGATCTTCACCTGCTGCCACCCGGCGTTGACTTTGGAAGCACAGGTCGCGCTGACCTTGCGGACGCTGGGTGGGCTGTCAACCGACGCGATCGCGCGGGCGTTTCTGGTTCCGGTGCCGACGATGGCACAGCGCCTTGCCCGTGCCAGGAACAAGATACGAGACGCCCGTATCCCCTACACCGTGCCGCCGGCGAGCCAGTGGGTGGAACGGCTCACCGGGGTGCTGACCGTCATCTATCTGATCTTCAACGAGGGCTACAGTGGACGGGGCGACGACGCGCCCGCGCACGATGCCCTGTGTGATGAGGCGATCCGCCTGTGTCGGGCGCTGGTCGCGCTGCTGCCAAATGACGTGGACAGCGCTGAGGCGCGTGGACTGCTGGCGCTGCTGCTGTTGAATGACTCACGTCGAACGGCGCGCGTCGCCGCTGGAAGGCTGGTGTTACTCGAACATCAGGATCGGTCGCGCTGGAATCAGGCGCAAATCGACGAGGGAACGACGCTGCTGCACGAGGCTCTCAGCCGAGAAGCGGTCGGCATGTACCAGCTCCAGGCGGCAATCAGCGCGCTCCACGCCGAGGCGTCGAAGGCAGCCAACACTGATTGGGCGCAGATCGCCGCGCTCTACGGCGCGCTGGCAGCGATGACCGGATCACCCGTCGTGCAGGTGAACCGGGCGGTCGCGGTGGCGATGGCACACGGGGCGGCGGCAGGTCTCGGTCTGCTGCTGGAGCTGGACGACGCGATGGCGGACTACTTTCCCTATCATGCCGCCCGTGCCGATCTGCTGCGCCGGGCTGGGGAGCGCGAAGCGGCGGCGGATGCCTATGCCCGCGCGGTCACGCTGTGCCAGACGGCGCTGGAACGGGCATATCTCTTGAGTCGGCTGCGGGAATTGGAATAGGGACGGGAGTCCTAAAGATGCGTCCGTTTCCAATATGTCCCTACACGCTCACCCGCGCCGTCAGCGGCTTGCGCGCGTCTCGCTCGACCGACTCGATCGCCGCGCCCGGCACCGCCGCCACGATCGCCGCCAGCACCGTCTCGAACGACTCCGGGGTGTTGGGCAGTGCCAGGCGGTCAAGAATCATCACCTCGAAAGCCTGAGTATCAAACTGGGCGCCATTCAAGGTCGGCTCGACGCTCAGATGATCGACGGCAGTCCGCGCCAGCCGGACTGCCTCCGCGATGTCCGCTGCCAGATCGCCCGACAGCACGCGCTTGCGGGTGTAGAGCAAGCCGGGGCGTCCGCCGCGCAGGTCGAACGAGGTGTCGCCTTCATGTCCGATCAACAGCACGCCGGGTCCCTGATGGACGTGTTTGTAATCGGCGATGTCGATCGACAGCCCTTCGAGGGTGTGCTGCTGAATCCACTTATGAAAGATCGGGATGAGCGCGTCCAGATCGAACGGAAGATCGCCCTGGACAAAAAATTTAACGCTCAAGCGCTGTGCTGGCATGTGAGGTACGGCTCCTGGTGAGGTCGGGAAAGGGCTTGGCACGCCAAGCCCCGACAAAGAAACGAAATGCGGCGCACTGTAGGGACAAAGGCGCTGTATTGTCCGTTGAACCCCTGATTGACTTCCTTAACGACTGACTATGGCAGCGCGATCACGTTCAGGCGCGACTCGCTGGCGTGAACCGCCTCGATGAACAGTCGCGCTTCTTCGGTCGCACGATACGCCGACTCGCGCGTGTGGACGGTCGGCGTGTTGTCGTGGCGCTCGAACAAATACTGCGCGAACTTGCCTTTGGCATACTTGTCGAAGAACAATTCGGTATCGTAGAAGCGCGTCTTGAATTCGCTCACGATCCGATTGGAGTCGTTGCCGACATTCAGGAAGCGGGTGCGTACCAGTGCCCGCGCCGCCAGGATCATCGAACGATAGGCGCTGGCGTCTGCCGCCTCGAATTTGCCGTCGTCGATGGCGATCAGCGCTTCAAAATGTTCGCTTTCAGCACGGGCGATCTCGATCGAGAACAGCGAAACGACCTCGCCAGCACATTCCCCCACACCAATATCGGTGATCGAATAAACACGCGGATCGCCCCAGTCAGTGAACAGGGTCGGGTCGGTCTCGTAGGTGGGTAGGCTGGTGAAGAGATCGATCATCGCCTTGATCGCGGGCTTGCCCAGACGCTTGACCCAGGTTTGAAAGCTCTCCAGAGGGGTGCGCTCGGCGGCATAGCGTGCGGTCAGCGTGGTCAGGAATTCAGGGACACGCTTGGCGGGCACCGCGCCGACTGCCAATCCGAATGCGCCCGCGTTTTCCTCCCACTGTCCGCCCAGAACGACCTGGAAGTGCGGCACCTTGTGATTCCCGGATCGACGGCTGTTGCCAAAAAAGCCGATGTCGGCGATGTGATGCTGCCCGCACGAGTTGAAGCAGCCGCTCACCTTGATACGCAGATTCTTGACCGCCGCTGGCATCGAGGCGTTTTGCGCGGCGAGCTGCGTGCGCAGTTCGCCAGCCAGCCCGCGCGACGAGGCGATACCGAGCTTGCAGGTGTCGGTGCCGGGGCACGACGTGATGTCCACGATTGTGCCCGCACCCGGAGCGCCCAGCCCGACCGCGCCGAGCAGACGATACACTTCCGGCAGATCGTGATCGGCGATCCAGCGCAGGACGATATTCTGCTCGACGGTCATACGCACATTTTCCCCGCAGTACTGCCGGGCGATGTCCGCCAGCGCGATCATCTGGTCGCTGGTCAGGTCACCCAGGGGCAGATTGACGGTGACGGTGCTGTAACCTTCCTGGCGCTGATCGTAGATATTGGTCGATGCCCACTCCTCGTAACCCTCAGGACGGGGGAAGCCATTGAGCGCTTGCGGTGGCTGCGCCGGAGTCTCGGCATACGAGGCGATGTCGTCCAGATAGCTCGTCCAGCGATCGTCATGGGGAAGGGTCGCCAGTTCTTCATAGACCAGACGGCGGAATTCCTCGATCCCTAATGCCTCGACCAGGAACTTGATGCGGGCACGGTTGCGGTTCTTCTTTTCACCCAGACGGGTGAACACGCGCGCGGTTGCCTGTGCCAGCGGCATGATCTCGGTTTCGGGTGTGAACTCGCTCAGGATTTGTGCCTGATAGGGGATAGTGCCGAGTCCGCCGCCGACGTAGACCTTGAAACCGCGTGTCTCGACCCCATCGATCACCCGTTTTTCCGCCAGGAAACCAAAGTCGTGCATTTTGACCAAACCGCACGCATGACCCGCGCACCCGGAAAACGCTACCTTGAATTTGCGTCCAAAGTCCTGGGTATCGTCGTGACCGAGCAGAAAATTGGCGACTTCTTTAGCATAGGGCGTCACATCGAACGACTCGTCGTGGCACACGCCCGCGATCGGACACGCTGTGACGTTGCGCACGGTGTTGCCACACGCCTCGCGGGTGGTGATGTTGACCGCTGCCAGCCGGCGCATCAGGTCAGGCGTGTCTTCCAGGTGGACGAAATGCAGTTGGAAATCCTGACGGGTGGTGACGTGCAGAATGCCGTCGGCGTATTCATCGGCGAGCTGCGCCAATACCACCATCTGATCGGGGGTGAGTCCGCCAAACGGATTCTTGATGCGCACCATGCCGGGGGCGTCCCAGAATGTTTCGGGTCCTTTCATCAGCGACCCGGCGGGAAAATTCAAGGTCTGCACGGTGATGCCGTCGTCACGCTGTCCGTTGTCGTAGCGCTGACCATATACGCCGCGACGCAGACGGGTCTCGGCGAAGACTTTATCATCGAGCTTGCCCTGCTTCTTGAGCAGGATTTGCCCCTCGAAATGATCGATCTCTTCAGCGAGAAAAAAGGGCATTTTCTCGTCGAGCGCTTGTTTCCAGGTCGCGGCGGTCACGGTAAGTTACGCTCCTTGTGCTGCTGACTACGGATGGACAAATAAAAAGCCCCTGGCATGTGAGCCGGGGGCTTTGTGGTTCAACGACGTGACGATCACGCGCAGCAGCCGACCCCGCTCCGATACCGGTGCGTTGTGTCAAGACAACACATGCGACAGGGACAAACGATGCCGACTGACGACTGCATGATCATAATTGCACTCTTTGATCGCAGAGATCAAGCTATTCCTGATACATGATAGCGCAGCGACGCCGCTTGTCAACTGATACGCCGCTTCATTTCTTGTGTCGTTCTAATGGTCTATGCTGTTCACTGACGTGTAGGCGATGTTATAATCATTCGATAATCACCCAAATCGCCGCAAGGAATTTCTTTGAACGTCCAAGTTGAACGCCAAGAAGACCACACCGCACGTCTCATCGTCGAAATCGATGATGCCATGTACAACAGCGCGAGAGAAAAAGCGGCGCGCACGCTGTCGAAAAAAGTCAATATCCCCGGTTTCCGCAAGGGCAAAGCGCCGCTGCGGATCATTGTCAACTATATCGGTGAAGCCGGGTTGATTGAGGAAACGGTCGATCAGATGTCGCAGGAAGTATATCGGCAGGCGCTGATTCAGAGTGCGGTCGATCCCTACGGACCCGGCGAACTGGTCGAAGTCAAGACCGATGTCATACCGCCGTCTCTGATTTACATCGTTCCGCTCCAGCCGACGATCGAGCTCGGTGGCTACCGCGATATGCGGCTGCCCTATGAGCCAGCGCCAGTGACCGACGAACAGGTCGATCGCGCGATGAAGGCGCTGCAGCAGGAAAATGCGCTGGTAGAAGAGAGTGCGCGTCCCGCTGTGCTGGGGAACCGCGTCGTGTTAGGGCTGCACAGCTATTTCGTCGATGGCATCGTCGTTGACGATGCAGTCGGTGACGAAACCATATCAATGGATGAAGACCTGCTCGACGCGCTCGATGAAGCCGCGGAGCTGCTCGAAGAAGACGAATTCGATGACGAAGATGACCATGACGGGCATGGTCATGCCGCCATCGACGCCTACATGAGTGATGATCAGGAAGTCTATCTGCACGAGCACGCCATGCAGTTCATGCTGGACAGCGCTGAAGAGCCGGCTCCCGGTTTCAGTGAGGCGCTGGTTGGAATAACTCCGGGCGAGACACGCGAATTCACGCTGACCTTTCCGGCGGAATATACGGGTCAAGTACAGGGTGGCACATTGGTAGGGCGCACTGTGAATTTTGTCGTCAACGCCAGCAAGGTCGAGTCGTTGACTCTACCCGCGCTCACCGACGATTTTGCCGCCCGGGTGTCCAAAGACGAGGAAAAGCCGCTGTCGCTGCTGGAATTGCGCATACGGATGCGCGAAAATCTGGGCAAGGCGGTCGATCAGCGCTATCAGAACGAGTTCATCCGTCAGGCGCTGGAGGTACTGGTACGCGATGCCACGCTCGCCTACCCAGAGCGCATGGTCGTAGAACATGTCGAGTCGCTGCTGCAGGAATTCGATGAGCGCCTGCGCCGTGGTGGAATGACCCTCGACGATTACATGAAGATCAATCAGAAGACCGCGGAAGCTGTTTTTGCTGACTGGCGCTCCGCTGGGGTGAACTCGGTTGAGCGTGCACTGGTGCTGCAAGGGCTGGTCAATGCCGAGCGCCTGAGTGTCGATGAAACGCGCGTCGAGGCGGAACTGGATCGTTTCGTCGCCTCGTTCGCCGAAGAGACACGTCCGATTATCAGACAGCAAATCGCCAAAGACGAGTCGATGCGTGACAGCGTGCGCAGCTCGGTGCTTCAGGATATGGTGTTCGAGCGCCTGATCGCCATCGCTAAAGGCGAGGCGCCGCCCCTGCCGGAACTCATCCTGGAGGCAATAGAACCCGCCTTACTCAGCCCGTCCGACGGTACGGCTGATTCGTCAGCCTCGACCGATACCCCTGAATCTACGGTCACGAGTGCAAACGAGGAGAATTCATAGTCATGTTCCCACAAAACGTTATCCCTATGGTGATCGAGCAGGGCAGCCGAGGCGAACGCGCCTACGACATCTATTCGCTGCTGCTTAAAGAACGTATCATCCTGCTGGGCACCCCGATCAACGATCAGATCGCCAACCTGATCGTCGCGCAGCTCTTGTTCCTGCAGAGCCAGGACCCGGAAAAGCAAATTCAGATGTTCGTCAACTCGCCCGGCGGCGTAATCTATTCTGGTCTGGCGATTTATGACACCATGCAGCAAATCAGCGCGCCGATCAGCACGACCGCCGTCGGCATCACCGCCAGTTTTGGCACGGTCATCCTGACCGCTGGCACCAAGGGGCTGCGTTACGCACTGCCGAACGCCACTATTCACATGCACCAGCCGCTCGGTGGCGCCCAGGGTCAGGCATCCGACATCGTGATCCAGGCGAACGAGATTATGCGTCTCAAGGAACGTCTGAATGGCATTATGATGTTCCACACAGGACGTGAGCGCGAGGTGATCGAGCGCGACACCGACCGCGATCTCTACATTGGCGCGGCGCAGGCGGTCGAATACGGACTGATCGACTCGGTGCTGTCCAGCACCAAGCCGACTCCGCTCAGTGTGAACGGCTCCAACGGTGCCAGCGCATTGATCGGCGCGAACGGTAAATAATGACCTTTCCACCTTCTGCCCAACGTTGTTCATTTTGCCGACGCAGCCACGATGAAGTCGAACGGCTGATCGCGGGTCCCGACGGTGTATTCATCTGTGACAACTGCGTCGAACTGTGTCAGCGTATCCTCTACGAGGAATCGCCGAGCTATCAGCGCGAGGAGGCACCGCCTCCTTTTGTGCTGGAGTCGCTGCCGGCGCCGCGCGAGATCATGGGACGGCTGGATGAATATGTCGTCGGGCAGGAATACGCCAAGCGCGTTCTGAGCGTGGCGGTCTACAATCATTACAAACGTATCCGCAGCGGCGGTACATCGAATGGGGTGGAACTCGACAAGAGCAACATCCTGATCGTCGGACCGACAGGCAGCGGCAAGACGCTGCTGGCGCAGACGCTGGCGCGCATCCTCGATGTACCGTTCTGCATTGCCGACGCGACCTCGCTCACTGAAGCGGGGTACGTCGGTGAGGATGTGGAAAACATCCTGCTGCGCCTGGTGCAGGCTGCCGATGGCGATATATCGCGTGCCGAAAAGGGTATCATCTACATCGACGAGATCGACAAGATCGCGCGCAAGAGCAACGACAACCCGTCGATCACCCGCGATGTCAGCGGCGAAGGCGTGCAGCAGGCGCTCCTCAAGATCATTGAAGGGACGCTGGCAAATGTCCCGCCCCAGGGCGGACGCAAGCATCCGCATCAGGAATTTTTACAGGTCGATACCCGTAACATTCTCTTCATCTGCGGCGGCACCTTCGCCGGGATCGAGGATCACATCGGCAAGCGTGTCGGTGGACGTGGGGTGATCGGCTTTCAAAAGCACGGTGATGATGCCGCCGCGCCGACCGTCAGCGTCAACGATAAGGCGGCACTGCTGCGTCAGGTCAGCCCGGAAGACCTGATCCAATTTGGCTTGATCCCGGAGTTTGTCGGGCGTCTGCCCATGCTGGTCAATGTCGAACCGCTCGATCGTGCGGCGCTGATCCGCATTCTGGTCGAGCCGAAGAATGCCCTGGTCAAGCAGTATCAGGCACTCCTGGCACTGGACGGGTTGCAGTTGGAGTTTGCAGACGCGGCATTGGGTGCGGCGGCGGATATGGCGCTCAAGCGCGGCACCGGGGCGCGCGGTCTGCGCTCGATTATCGAAAAGCGTCTGATCGATGTCATGTTCGAGGCGCCAGGACGCGACGACATCAGCCGCGTGCTGGTGGACGAGTCGGTGATCAGCGGCGGCGAGTCGCCAAAACTGTTCGGAAAAGATGGTGACCTGACAGCAGTGCAGTCGGGGACACAGACGAACACGGGTAAGCTGACGCCAGCGGCGTAGGCTGTCACAGATTCAGAGAGCCAACAGGAGGCACAGAGGTGGAGAGAAAATCGTTTCTCTCTTTTCTTCTGTGCCTCCTGTTGCATTTTTGTGGCTAAGGCGTGGGGTCGAGGATCACGACTTGATCGGCACTGAATGCCCCGGCGAACACCTGTGCTGCCGCGATCCCGGTGCGCGTGGTGCCGTTGATGTCCCATCCGTAGGGGACAATCCAGCGCGCCTGCATGCCGCGCAGGGCACGAGCGGCAGCATCGCTGATCGCCCGGTCGCCGCTGATCGGCAAAATCACGATGTCGGGACGGAGGGCAAAGCTTTCGGGCAGTGCCTCAGTGCGTCCGGTGTAATAGATGTCGTAGCGACTGGTGGATATGACAAAACCGAGGTCGCCGCTCAGGTCGGGCGTACCGTCGGCGCGGAACAGGGGCACGCCTTTGATGCCGGCGCTGCCGACGGCGCTGCTCTGCCAGGGACGCAGCACGACATTGCCCTGCACATGCCCTACGGCTGACTCGCTGGTGATCACGCAGGTGTGTTCACCACGCAGCTTGTCGATATCCGACTCGGAACAGTGATCGTAATGCCCACTGCCGATCAGGATCACGTCGGCGGGGCGATCGGGGCGAACGATACGACGAGGATTGATGTAGATGTGAATGCCGTTCAGGATTGCAAAACTGCTGGCACCGTGCCAGCGGATGCTCTCTAACATGGACTCGGCTTCATGATGATTGAGCGAAGATGGATTTTACTGTAGCGCGCCGCTATTTTCTTTACAACCCCAATTTGCGGGCACGGCACCGCCCGCCGTGAAGGGGATAGTATCTGCACCTAAGCGCGTGTTCCATAAGCAGTGACGCTCACGCATTCAGGCTTGGCGGTGGAGTCCATTCCGGCATCAATGCCTGCTGTACGATCATACCTGCTGCCAACACAGTCGCTTCACTCCCACGAGTGCCTACGATTTGCACCGCGGTCGGCATTCCATTAGGCGCGTTTCCGGTAGGAACGGTCAAGCCAGGCAGCCCTGCCAGGTTCACCCACTGCTGATACGGCAGGGTCAACAGGGGTGTGCCACGCTGCCAGCCGTGTTTCGGCGCAACGGTGGGATGGATCGGACAGACAATCACGCCGCCGTCTCCGATCCAATCAACGATCTGACGATGGAGACGTTCGCGCCATTGTGGTGCATCGAATACCCGCTCGGCGATGCGCGTCAATGGCATCATACTCCAAAAACTGAGCGCTTCAGCGGCGATGGTCGGCTTACCGTTGCGCCAGTTGCGCATCTCCGCCCACACGCTCGGCTGCATGAACATACGATCGATGTCCGCGCGCGCATCGTCGTCGATCATCGCCATCCACCCTATCTGAGCGAACCGGATGCGTGCCGGAATGTGCCGTTTGGTCACCTCCATACCCGCCATTTTCAAAGCGGAAACGGCGGCGATCACCGCATGACGGATACTGTGTTCCGCAGGATAGGCGCCGCCGCCCGTCCAGAATGAAATTCGCTGTCCGTGTAGGATTGCCGGGTCTGGCGGGGTGTAGGGGCGATGCGACAGCACGGCGAATGCGAGCGCGACATCTTCCACGCGCCGTGCCATCGGACCGACCGCCTCCAACTGGGCAAGCCGTCCGCGCACGAGCGGATAATGACCCGTCTCATCCAGGGTCATGCTGGTCGGTCGCAGCCCGACGATCCCGGTGAAAGCAGCGGGCAACCGAATACTGCCCGATATATCCGATCCAAGCCCCAACGCCGATCCGCACGCGGCAATGATCGCCGCTTCTCCGCCCGTCGAGCCGCCGACTGTGCGCGAGGTATCCCAGGGATTCTGGGTACGCCCGTACAGCAGATTGGTCGTCTCCTGCGCCCAACACGCTTCGGGGGTGTTGGTCTTGGCGATGACGATCGCCCCGGCACGGCGCAGGTCTGCCACCACGACCGCATCTTCCGCAGCGATCCGATCGCGGCGCGCCACCATGCCACAGCTGGCAGCGGCGCCCGCCACGTCGAGCGAGTCTTTGATCGTCACTGGCAGCCCAAACAGCGGTGGCAGGGGGGCGCCACTTGCGCGTCGATCATCGGCTGCGCGGGCTTCCGTGCGCGCCGCGTCGTATAACGGCGTGACGACAGCATTCAGCCGCGCGTTCACCCGCTCGATCTGGGCGATATGCGCCTCGATTATGTCGATGACCCGCAGCGCCCCGCTCTGCGCGCGTGCGACGAGCTCAACTGCCGATAGGCGTATCATGTCGTTCATGAGGGTTGCACCATCCACTGTCCGCTTAAACGATCTTGTCATTTGTGAACACTTTAGCCGATCGTTAACCTGTAAACAAACATCGAGTCGTTTCTGTTTTGTGTCTGACGCTTCATAGGGCGAAAGGCGGAGCGCAGTTGTCAATAATCGTGCTATACTCGCAAAAATCGTAAATATTCCAGGCGATGTTGTAAGCCGCAAAAAGGGGTACTAGCATGACGGATCGTCCGATCAACCGGATCAACCCGCAGGGGACAGGCGGGATCAAGAATATTGGCGGATCGAGTGGGTCGGGCGGCACACCCAGCCAGCCGAGCCAACCGTCGAATTCGGGTACGCCCATGCCGACCTGGAATCCGCCCTCGCTCACCTCGCTGGCGGACACGGGCCTCAACCTGTTATCGGTCGCTGACCTGGTATTGAAGGTCTTGTACTTTGGCGGCTATATGGCGGGACACCAGATTGCCGAGATCGTCAAGCTGCCCTACGTGGGCGTGGTCGATTCGGTCATGGACTTTTTGAAGAAAGAAAAATTCGCGGAAATCAAGGGCACTGGCGGCGTCGGTGAAGCCAGCTACCAGTGGATGATCAGCGGCGCGGGCATCAGCAAAGCGCGCGAAGCACTCGATCGCTCGCAGTACGCCAGCGCCGCGCCCGTCACGCTGCAACAGTACATCGCCGCGATGAAGGCGCAAAACCGTGACCGACTGCTGGTACACGAGCCAGAAATGCGTGAAGTGCTGAAGAATTTGACCGTCTCGGAAGATCAGATGTCGCGCATCGGCGCGGCGATCAACTCAGGACGCTCGGTATTCATGTATGGACCTCCGGGCAACGGCAAGACCTCGGTCGCGGAGACGGTCGGTCGGCTGGTGTTGGGTGATGAAATCTGGATTCCCTATGCCTTTGACGTAGATGGGCAGGTCGTGCGCGTCTTCGACAACGTGAATCATGAAGTACTTGAAGATCAGATGCGCGGCAGGATGGGCACGGGTGTGATCCCCGATCCGCGCTGGGTCAAAATCAGACGCCCGATGATCATGGTCGGCGGTGAGCTGACGTTGAGCGGTCTCGATCTGGTGTACGACCCGATCAATAAGTTCTACGAGGCGCCTTTCCAGGTCAAGGCGAACGGCGGCATGTTCCTGATCGACGACTTTGGTCGGCAGATGGTGCGTCCGCGCGACCTGCTCAATCGCTGGATCGTGCCGCTCGAAAAGGGTGTGGACTTCCTGACGCTCTCGACCGGTCGCAAGATCGAAATGCCGTTCTTTGTGCTGATCGTCTTTTCGACCAATATCGATCCGCGCGACCTGGTGGACGAGGCGTTCCTGCGCCGTATTCGTCACAAGATCGAGTTCACCGATCCGACCTTCGAGCAATTCCGCGAAATTTTCGAGAAGGTGTGCCGCGCCAAGGGCATCACCTACGACGAGGCAGCGCTGAAGTATCTGCTCAAGAAGTGGTATGTCGATTCGAGTCGCAACCTGCGCTGCGTGCATCCGCGCGACATCATCAACCAGTTGATCGACATCTCGACCTACTACAACAAGCCGCCAACGCTGACCAAAGATTTGCTCGACAAGGCAGCCGCGTCGTACTTCGTCAAGCTGTAGGGACGCATAACAATGTGTCCGCATGGTGCGGCGCATCACGATGCGTCTGCATCAATTGATCACGTAATGCCGATTGCAGATCGTCCCCCGTGCTGGTAAAGTCGGGGGACTTGTTTTGTGGAAAATCGAAATCGCAACACTATGCTCGATACAGTCAAAATCTATGTTTGCAGCGGCGACGGTGGTGACGGCATCATCGGATTTCGCCGGGAAAAGTATGTCCCACAAGGCGGTCCGTCCGGTGGTGACGGTGGACACGGCGGCGATGTCATCCTGCGCGCCGTCAAAGGACTCAACACGCTGGCGCCTTTCAGCAAAAAAGTCCATTTCAAAGCTGAACGCGGCGACAATGGCGGACAATCGAATCGCACTGGCGCCAGCGCCGACGACATGATCGTCGAGGTGCCGCTCGGTACGGTCGTGCGCTTTGCCGAGAGTGGGGCGGCGATCGCCGACCTGGTGCGTCCTGGGGACAGTGTGGTCGTCGCCTCAGGCGGACGCGGCGGCAAAGGCAACGCCCGCTTTGCCACCTCTAACAACCAGGCGCCGCGTATCGCTGAAAAAGGCGAGCCGGGTATGGAATACTGGCTGACGCTGGAGCTGCGCCTGATCGCGGATGTCGGCATCGTCGGCGTACCCAACGCCGGAAAATCGACGCTGCTGTCGGTGATCAGTAATGCCCGCCCGAAGATCGCCGATTATCCGTTCACGACGCTGGAGCCAAACCTCGGTGTGGTCATCCTGGACAACCGCGATCTGGTGGTGGCGGACATCCCCGGCTTGGTCGAAGGGGCACATCGCGGCGTCGGACTCGGACATGCGTTTCTGCGCCATGTCAAGCGCACGCGCCTGCTGATCCACCTGATCGACGGTTCCGCTGACGATCCGCTGGCGGACTTCAACCAGATCAATCAGGAACTCGCGCTCTACGACGAGCGTCTGGGCGAACGTCCGCAGATCGTCGCCTTCAACAAGATGGATCTGCCGCATGTCGCGGCGCGCTTCCCCGATTTTCAAGCGGCGCTGCGCCGTGAAAACCGCGAGGTGCTGCCTTTGAGCGGCGCGACTCATAAGGGCATCGAGGCGCTGGTCAATGCCATGTTCGCCGAGTACGACACGCTGCCGCTGCAGCTTGAGAGCGTCCCGACCATGCCTATCTACGATCTGCCTGAGGAACAGCTGGCGTTCGAGATCGAAAAACTGGGTGAGAACGTCTATCGAGTCGGCGGCAAGCGCATCGAGCGGGCGGCTGCTATGACCTATTGGGACTATGAAGAAGCGATCCTGCGCTTTCAGCGTATGTTGGATACCATCGGTGTCACCGCCGCCTTGCGCAAGGCGGGCGTGGAAGAAGGCGATACGGTCTTTATCGGCGAACACGAATTAGAATGGTCGGACTAGACACCATGCAGCGCGTGGGTATTCTCGGCGGTACCTTCGATCCCCCGCACCTGGGGCATCTCGTCTTAGCGGAATATGCGCAGGAAGCGCTCGACCTGGAGCGTGTGCTGTTTGTGCCCGCCGCCGACCCGCCGCACAAGCGCGGCATCGTCCGCACGCCGATCGCCTACCGCCTGCCGATGCTGGAACTGGCGATCGCCGACCGAGACAAGTTCGCTATTTCGCGCATCGACATCGACCGACCGGGACCCCATTACGCCGTCGATATGATCCGGCTGTTGCAAACCGATCTGCCCGACTCGGAAGTTTATTTCCTGATGGGCAGTGACTCGTTCAACGATCTGCCCAGGTGGCATCGTCCGGCGGATTTGATCCAGGCGTGTCGCATTGTCGTGCTGGATCGACCAGGGCGCGGCTGGGCACCGACCATGCACGACGAGATTCTGCCTGACCTGGCGGATCGTACTGTGACCCTCGGTTATCCCCGACTCGGTATCTCCTCGACAGAAGTTTCACGCCGCCTCGACGCTGGACTGAGTGTGCGCTATCTGGTGCCGCAGCCGGTCTTGCAGTACATCGCAGAACATGGATTATACAAACATGCCCGCGAACACACCGCAACATGAACACCGCCGCGTCATGAAGCGCGCCGCGCTCTCCGCGATCGTAAGTCTGTGCCTGGCTGCTTCTGTCGCTGTCACGGCTGGGAGCGCGCTCAAGCCGATCGAGCAGGGCGCGCCGATCCCGACGCTGGTCGCGCCGACGCTCGTCCCCGCCCAGTCGGAGCCGGCTGGCGCTGGCGTTCCGACCGAGAGTGGCGTGGCACGCATCCTGCGCGATGGCAAAGTGCGCGTCGGAATGCTGTACAACGAACCGCCCTTCGGAGTCTTCAACATACGCGGAGAAGAATCCGGCTTTGATGCCGATCTCGCGCGCGCCATCGGGGAGGCGTGGGGCGTCCCGGTCGAGTTTCAGCAGGTGACGCGCCAGACGGCGATCGAGATGACGGAAAACGGTGCGATCGATCTGTTGATCGGGGCGCAACCGCACACGCGCACCCTGGACAGCCGAGTCGAATTCAGCCAATCGTACTATCCGGCGGAACAAGTTCTGCTGGTGCGCGAGGGGGACGGCGCGACCGTGCTGGAACACATGGCGGATCGGCAGGTGGGTGTGATCGTCGGCACACGCGGCGAAAGTGCCGTCGCGGACTGGCGCGCTCGTGCCAGCTATCCCTTCAACGTGCAGCAGTTTTTCACGCTCGATGAAGCCTTTGGCGCGCTCGACGCCAGTACCATCGACGCGATTGTCGAGAATCGCGTGCGCCTGGCGGCACGGCTCTCGCCCGGCAAACATCGTTTCGTCGATGTGCCGGTCACCCCGGAACCCTACGCGATCGCAGTGCGCCGTCAGGACGTGAATTTGCGTGGTCTGGTCGATCGCACCCTGCAATATCTCTATCTCAACGGCAAGCTGGATGAGATTCATCAGCGTCATTTCAACGGGGAAGGCTATCCCGGCGGCGGCTTCGTGATTTGGGACAATGTAGGCACCGAAGCGCCTCGCCTGGATCAGGTCGGTGGGGATGTGCCTTTGCCTGGAACGCCGATCCTGCCACGTCTGCTGGCGGATCGCAATCTGCGTATCGCCGGGCTGCGCACGCTGGCAGCCGATGCACCAGAGAGCGAACGCCGCCTCGATGCGGTCAACCGCGCGCTGGTCAACGCTATCGCCGCGCGTTGGAGCGTCAACGTCGTGCCCGTACCCGAAGATGGGCGCCATCCGACCGAGCTGGTCGCGGCGGGCGCGGCAGACCTGGCGGTCGGAGTCGATCCCGATTGGGCGCGGGTGGGGCAGGTCGATTACACCAGCCATTACCTGATACACGGCTATCGGCTGATGGTGCGCACGGCGGACAATATCGGCGGCTTTGGCGATCTGCGCGGGAAGATCATCGGCATCTTTCAGCAGGACTCGCAGGCGCGCGACATCGTGGGGGTGGCGGCGCAGCGTGAGGGTGCCATCATCGACGACTTTTTCACGGTGCTGCGCGAGCAGGACGCGGGCTATACGCTGATCGTCGAGAACAACGCCACCGTCATGTTCGGGGACAGCCTGCGTCAGATCGCCAATATCGAGACCTATCCCGACCAATTGAAGCTGACGACCGACGCGGCGGGGCAGCCGCTGTGGTACACGCGCGATTTTATCGGCATGGCAGCGCCGCGTAATGATCTCGATTTTCGGCTGTTGGTCGAGTACACGCTGCAAGACCTGTATCGTGAGGGCGCGCTGCGCGATCTGCTGCGTCCGCTGATGCTGGCGGACGAGACGCCGCAGATCGAGCTGTGGCCCGGTCGTGGACAGGCGGAAGGGGCGCTGGCGGCGGGGTGAGTGGTGAATACGGGTGAAAACAGCTAAAGTGGTCACAGCCCCCCTACAGTGTGGGCGTGTATCGACGAAATTATACCGGGACGATCGCGTTTGTGCAGTGGACGGGCGCAGTCACCTCTCCCGCTGACCCCACGTCGCCAGCAGTACCCCGACCAGGATCGCCGCGCTCCCGACGAGCTGTATCTCCGTCGGCACCTGACTGAACAGGATCGCAGCCGCGATCGCGCTGCCGATCGGCTCGAGCTGGGTAGCGATGCTGACGTAGGTGGCGCTCAAATACCTGAGCGCGTTGTTGAAACTGGTGTGCCCGATCAGCTGCGGGAAGATCGCTAGCAGGACAATCCACACGTAACCCATCGGCGTGTAGCCAAATGGCGTCGCCCCGCTCACGATCATCATGCCGATCAGGAAGATCGCCGCGATCCCGTAGACCAGCCAGATGTAAGGCAGCAGACTCAGCTTGGCGCGCACCTGCCGCCCAAGTACCAGATAGATCGCCACCGCCACCGCGCCCGCCAGCGCCAGCAGCGCGCCTGTCGAGAAGGTGCCTGCGTCCGCCGCACCGCCTAAGCCGATCACCAGTCCGCCCGCGATTGCCACCAGCAAGCCGATGATCACCAGCACACGCGGCAGCGCGCGTGTCATGGCGAATTCCAGCAGCGCCACCCACAGCGGACCGGTGCTGACCATGACCACGCTGATCAGCACGTTGGTGTATGCCAGCGACGCGATCCAGGTGGCAAAGTGGATGCCGAGCACGGCGCCCGCCGCGCCCGCCAGCAGCAGATCGCGCCGACTCAGCCGGGCGATCTCGTCGCGGTACGACAGCGCTGTATCCGCGCGTCGGCGCCCTCCCAGCAGCGCAAACGGGGTCAGCGCCAGCGCCGCCAGTGTCAGCCGTCCGGCGGCGATCACCGGAGAGGGCACGCCCTCGCGCAGTGCGAACGTGATCAGGATGGCGGCGCTGGAGGCAGCCAGCACGCCGATGACCAGGAAGATGTAGACCGATATGGGTGTTTTGGATGGCGTAGAATTCATGAAAACCGATCGCTCTGGTGGTAAGACAACCTATCGAAAGATCATCTTAACATTCCGTGAGACCCGGCGCCATGTCCCAGGCAGGACGCGCGCTGTCGTGCTACAATCTATTCGTCATTTGTAACATCCTGCATCCCCTAAGGAGCGCTGATCATGGCTTTTACCCTTCCCGATCTGACGTATGCCGAGAATGCCCTCGAACCCCACATCGACGCCCAGACGATGAATATTCATCGCACCAAGCACCACAATACCTACGTGACCAACCTGAACAAGGCGCTCGAAGCCTATCCCGACCTGCAAAACAAGTCGATCGAAGAGCTGTTGACCACCTTGGCACACCTGCCGGAGAGCATCCGCACGGCAGTGCGCAACAATGGCGGCGGTCATTGGAATCACTCGCTGTTCTGGGAGATCATGAATCCGGCTGGCGGCGGCGAGCCGACGGGTGCGCTCGGTGAAGCGATCACCCGCGACTTTGGTGGCTTCCAGGCGTTCAAGGATCAGTTCAAGACGGCGGCGACGGGTCGCTTTGGCAGTGGGTGGGCGTGGCTGGTCGTCGGCGCCGATGGCAAGCTGACGATCGAATCGACCCCCAACCAGGACAACCCGGCGATGGATGGCAAGAGCGCCATCCTCGGTCTGGACGTATGGGAACATGCTTATTACCTGAACTACCAGAATCGCCGCCCCGACTACATCGAGG
The DNA here is from genome assembly GCA_034437395.1 of Anaerolineae bacterium. Classification (GTDB taxonomy): domain Bacteria; phylum Chloroflexota; class Anaerolineae; order Aggregatilineales; family Phototrophicaceae; genus Flexifilum. The sequence continues at coordinate 209,057 of DAOTUN010000081.1, forward strand.
CGTTCTGGAACGTCGTGCATTGGGGCGAGGTCGGCAAGCGTTACGACGCGCGCTGATCGGCTGCCAAAAAACGCCGATGCCTGCAGGGACGCACGAATGATGCGTTCGCCTCTGTAGGTTGCGACGAATTTCATAAGGCACAAAAAAGCGCTACACTCTGTAGCGCTTTTTTGATGTCATTTTCAGCTCGGTATACGATCAAGGGTGAAGAGGATAATTATGGCAGATGTACGCATTGAAAAAGACTCGCTCGGTCCGGTCGAGGTGCCAAGTGGGGCACTCTACGGCGCGCAGACCCAGCGCGCGGTGATGAATTTTCCGGTCAGTGGGATGAAGCCATACCCGGCGTTCGTGTGGTCGATGGTGATGATCAAGCGCGCCGCCGCTGAGGTTCACAAGGAGCTGGGGCTGCTCGAACCCCAGGTCGCAGACGCGATCATGGCGGCATCCGACGAAATCCTGAACGGGCAGCACCGCGAACATTTCGTCGTCGATCCGTTTCAGGCAGGCGCGGGCACATCGCACAATATGAACTGCAACGAAGTGATCGCCAACCGCGCCAATCAACTGCTCGGCGTAGACATCGCCGACGCCAAAAAGCCGGTCAATCCGAACGATCACGTCAATATGGCTCAAAGCACCAACGATACTATTCCCACCGCCATCCGACTGGGCGTGCTGTGGCGGCTCGATGAACTGACGGGCGCACTCAGGCGCTGCGCCGACGCATTCGCGGGTAAGGCGCGCGAATGGGATAGCATCGTCAAGAGCGGGCGCACCCATCTGCAGGACGCTGTGCCGATTCGCCTGGGACAAGAGGCGGGCGCCTGGGCAAAGGCGCTCTATCGCGGCATCGAAAAAATCGAAGCCGCTGCGGAAGGGGTGCGTCGTCTGGGGATCGGCGGCACCGCCAACGGCACCGGGCTGAACGCGCACGAGGAATATCACAGCCGCATGGTGGCGAAGCTGACTCAACTGACCGGGATCACGCTCTACGAGAGCGATGACCTGTTCGAGTCGATGCAGTCGATGGGCGACGCGGTCTTTTTCAGCAGCGCCTTGCGTACGGTCGCGCAAGACCTGACGCGCATCGCCAACGACATCCGTCTGCTCGCCAGCGGACCGACCACCGGACTGGCGGAGATCACCTGTCCGACAGTGCAGCCGGGATCGTCGATCATGCCGGGCAAGGTCAATCCAGTGCTGGCAGAGATGCTCAATCAGGCGATGTTCCACATCATGGGCTGCGACCTGACCGTCATGCTGGCGGGACAGGCGGGGCAGCTCGAATTGAACGTGATGATGCCGATCATCAGCCACAACCTCAACGAGATGATGCAGGTGATGATCGGCTCGGTCAATGCCTTCACCGAAAAACTGGTGGTGGGACTGGTCGCCAATGCTGAACGCGCCGAGTCCTGGCTGGCGCGCAACCCGATCCTGGTGACGGCGCTCAACCCGATCATCGGCTACGAAAATGGCGCTAAAGTCGCTAAAGCGTCGCTGGCGCAGAACAAGAGTCTGCTCGAAGTGGTGGTCGAGATGGGGCTGATGACCGAAGCGGACGCGCGGCAGGCGCTGGACGCGCGTCAGATGACCGAGGGCGGAATCCAGGGTATCGCTGCCGGCGGGTAAGCCCGTTGGCAGCATGGGACAGGACGGCATGGAATATCCGGCGGGATCGCCGAGATTTTTTGTCGTCCTGTTCATTTTTATTTACTTGTTGGGGGCATGGCGCATTTCAGGTATACTACGGCACGGTAACGGATGCTCGTCTCCTAACAAGGCGCTCATCGCACGTGGCGACCCGAAAATTAGGTAAATACGAAGTCATTGAAAGGCTTGGCCGCGGCGGCATGGCGGAAGTGTATCGCGCCTACCACCAAAGCCTGGATCGATTCGTGGCGATCAAGGTGCTGCATTCCTTTCTCGCGGACGATCCCGAATTCAAGAGCCGATTTGAAAAAGAAGCGCGCAATATCGCTCGGTTGAAGCATCCCCATATCGTCGGCGTGTACGATTTCGAGAACGACATCGCCAGCGAGAGCTATTACATGGTGATGGAGCTGATCGAGGGCGCGACGCTGAAAGATCTCCTGACCGAGCTGGGCGCCAAGCACGAGCGTCTGTCGTTGATCGATTCGCTGCGCATCACTCGTGAGGCGGCGAGCGCGCTCGCCTATGCCCATGCGCAAGGGATGATCCATCGGGATGTCAAGCCTGCCAACCTGATGATCGACAAAGAAAATCGTGTCGTTCTGACCGACTTTGGCATCGCTAAGATCGTTACGGGCGCACAGTTCACCGCCAGCGGTGGCATGATCGGCACGCCCGCATACATGGCACCCGAACAGGGCTTGGGCGATCAGGGGGATGAACGCAGCGATCTCTATTCGTTGGGCGTGATCCTGTTTCAACTGGTCACGGGTAGGCTGCCCTATGAGGCAGAGACACCGCTGGCGATCATCCTGAAGCATCTGAATGAACCGGTGCCGTCGGCGCGGGCATTGCAGCCAACGGTGCCCGAAGCGATCGAGATGGTGATCACCCGTCTGGTGGCGAAAGAACCCGACTCGCGCTACCAGACTGCCAACGGCCTGATCGCCGACCTGGAACGGATCGAGCGGGCACTCGAATTCGATCCGACCGGACAGCACCTCGACGAACACGAAACCCTCAACCTCGATGCCGGGGTGGTGCCCGGCGTGGGCGATTACACCACCAAACGGGGTACGCGCGAAATGGCGTCTACCGCGACGGTTCCCGCGGTCACTGCTGTAAGCGCGAGTCGAGGCGGAGGGCGCTGGATTCCCTGGTTGCTGCTGTTGATCGTGCTGATCGGGGGAGGCGGCTGGATCGCGGCACAGGTGCCGGGTGGAATCCCAAATTTGCTCGGACTGGTCACACAGACGCCGACCGCCTCGGCGACGCCCAGCGCCACCGAGACAGTGATCCCGACCGCGACGTTTACCGCCACATCCACCGAAACGGCGGTTCCGACTGCGACGTTTACCGCCACATCGACCGAGACGCTCCTGCCGACGGTCACCGTGACGCCGACATCGACCGAGACGAGCGTGCCCACGCTGACGCCAACGCCGACATCGACTGAGACAATGATCCCGACCGCGACATATACGCCGACGTTCACCGAAACCGCAGTACCATCGGCGACGCCGACGCTCACGCCGAGCGCGACGATCACCCCAATCCGAACCAGCACGGTGGCGCCCTCGCTGACCCTGACCGTCGCGCCGTCCGCGACGCGCACGCCGACCGCATCAGCGACCCCGCGCCCGACCAACACGCGCACGCCGACAATCACGCGCACGCCATCGATCACCTACACGCCATCGATGACCTCGACCGCGACGCTCGATGTCACGCAGACCCTGATTCAGGCGACGTTGTTCTCGCAGTTTCAGACGGCGACGGCGGCGGTGTGCGATTTTGACTATATGATCGTCACGCAAGACCCGGCAGATGCGACTTTCATCCCGGCGGCGACCCCGTTCACGCGCGCGATCACGCTGCGCAATACCGGGGAATGCGCCTGGGATCGGCTGACCGCGCTCAACTTTGTGAGCGGCGAAAACTTCGCAATCGGCGCGCGTATCGTCATCCGCGATCGCGTCGAGATCGGCGAACAGGTGACGCTCACGCTCACCGGACAGACGCCGCGCAGCAATGGCTTACTGAGCGGCTTGTTTGAACTACGTACATCCGGTCAACTCTTGATCGGCGTGCCGCTGTATATCTCGATCAATGTGTTTGGAGCGTAACGAGACGATGGCGATCGACCGCGAAACTGCCTGGGGCATCGTATGCGAATATGTAACTTCGGACAGCCTGCGTAAGCATATGCTGTCGGTCGAATGCGCCATGCGCGCCTATGCCGTGCACTTTGACGAGGATGTCGAGAGCTGGGGATTGGTCGGCTTGCTGCACGACTTCGATTGGGAGATTCATCCTGACCTCGAACGCCACCCGATCGCCGGCGCGCCGATCCTGCGCGAACGCGGTGTGAGCGAGGCAGATATTCTCACCATCCTGAGTCATGGTCCGCTCGGCGCCGACGATCGTCTCACGCTGCGCGACAAGGCGCTGTTTGCGGTCGATGAGCTGACCGGGCTGATCACGGCTGCGGCGCTGGTGCGTCCGTCAAAGAATGTCGCGGATGTCGAGGTGTCTTCCATCAGGAAAAAATGGAAAGACAAGGCATTCGCACGCGGTGTCAACCGTGAGGATGTCGAGCAGGGCGCGGCATCACTCGAGGTCGATCTGTTCGAGTTTCATGTGCCACTGGTGTTGAAGGCGATGCAGGCGCGAGCAGTCGAGTTGGGGTTGGCAGGGGCTGGCGCCTGAGCCAGGTGTCAAATGTCTTTGAACGGATGTGTTTTTACCCCTAACGGACGCATTGTTATGCGTGCGACTTGGGCGCGTTTTCGGTCACCGGCGTCTTCCAGTGCGGTTGTTTGTGCATCATGCACAATTATTCCGCGAGAAAATCGGTTTTATTGTTTCTGATAATAAAAAAGCTTTCCGGTACAGTTAGGGTGCGCTTTGGCTCTGCTGGGTTTACCAGAAGGCAGTTCAACGATGAAACCGTTATTCCGACCTGTCATCTGGCTGATGAATCGGCTGCTGTATCCGCAGAAATTCATCCTGGTGAGCTTGCTGCCGCTGGTGCCGCTGGCGGTCGTGTTCTTTCAATTCATGTCCGGTGTCACCTTCGACATCACCTTCAATGCCAGAGAGAAAATCGGACTCGTCTATCACAGCGCGGTCATGGATTTTCTCGAAGCTGTGCAGGCGCACGCGCTGGTGAGCAGCCTGGTATTGAGCGGCGACGAGTCTTTTGGCGAACGGCTGGGGCAGCAGCAGAGCGCTGTCGAGGATCAGATCACGCTCGTCGATGCGGTCAACCGTGATTTAGGGGATGAATTAGGCGTAGACGACCTGTGGCGTGCGCTCAAGGCGGACTGGCAAGGGCTGTCGGACAACCTGCCCGCGCGCACCTTCGCCGGTAACTTACAGGCGCACAACGATTACATCAACGGTGTGGTGCGCCTGATCACCGTCATGGGCAACAACTCCAATCTGATTCTGGACCCGGATATCGACAGCTACTGGCTGATGGATCTGGAGATTTTCAAACAGACTCAGATCGCCGGCTATGTCGGGCAGGTCAATGCTTACGCTGCCAGAGCGCTGGCGCGGGGCAGGCTGACCGTAGAAGAACGCGCGCGTTTGACCATCCTGACCGAGCTGGTGCGCGCGACCAGTGAGTCGAGCGCGTTGAGCTTCTTTTATACCTTCGGAGCGCGCCCCACACTCGCGAGCCAATTGCAGCCAGCGCGTGATCGTCATGACGCGGCGCTGGATCGGCTGCTGGGTCAGGTCGATGAGGCGATATTGAGCGATGGGGGCGTCAGCGCGACGCTGGCATTGCGCGACTTTCTGACCAACGCGACCGCAGCGCAATCGGAAGTATATGCGCTGCACCGCAGCATCACACCAGCCCTCGATAACCTGATTCAAGCGCGTATCGATGCCTACGTTGTGTCGCGTAATCTCGTCCTGGTCATCACCCTGTCGGCGCTGGTCGTGATGATTTACCTGTTCACAGGCTTTTATCTGGCGGTGATGGGTGCCATCGCCGATCTCGACTCGGCGTCGAAACGCATGGTCAGCGGTCAGATGCAATCGCAGCTGGTGCTGTCCAATCGGGACGAACTGGCGCAGGTGGCGATCTCGTTCAACAACATCGCCAACGAGCTGATCGCGGCGCGCGAGCGCGCTGAACGCTCGGATCAGGTCAAATCAGCGTTTCTGGCGAGCATGTCGCACGAGCTGCGCACGCCGCTCAACTCGGTACTCAACTTCACAAAATTCGTGATAAAAGGGCGGATGGGCCCCGTCACGGAACGTCAGGTCGAGGCGTTGAACAAGGTGGTGGGCAGCGGCAAGCATCTGCTCAACCTGATCAACCATGTCCTCGACATGTCGAAAATCGAGTCCGGATCGCTCAACCTGTTCGTCGAGGAAGATGTGAAGTTCGCTGATCTTCTGGAGACGGCTGTCCAGAGCGCCATGCCGCTGCTCGAAGACAAACCCGTTAAACTGGAAATCGCTGTGCAGCCGAATTTGCCGCTGATGAGGGGTGACAAACAGCGTATTTTACAGATCATGCTGAACATCATCTCCAATGCGTGCAAATTCACCGCGACGGGCACAATTCATGTAGCAGCGGATTGTGTGATCGAGCAAGGGACGGAGGTGGTTCGTTTCTCGGTGCGCGACACCGGTCCCGGTATCGCGCTGTCAGATCAGCCAGCGGTATTTGAGGCATTCAAACAAACCGAAACCGGGCTGCGTCAGGGAGGTGGCACCGGACTAGGGATGCCGATCACAAAAAGTCTGGTGGAGGTCCATGCGGGACGACTGTGGTTCGAGAGCGAGGTCGGCAAAGGCACGACCTTTTACGTGACCCTTCCCATAAAGTCCGACAAATTGATCCCGATTGCCGCCTGAGGTCGCACAGACAATGATGATCGAGAATCCGACCGTGCTGTATGTCGAAGACGACGCTTTGAGTCGTGAAATCATGCTGCTGCTGCTGGTCGAGGAGATGGGACTGACCCATGTGACCGTATTTTCGGATAGCAGCGACTTTGTGGCGCGGGTGCAATCCCTGCTGCCCCCGCCCGATGTGATCCTGCTCGACATCCATGTCAAACCCTACGGCGGCTTTCAGATGTTGGCGCTGCTGCGTCAGCAGGACGCCTTCAGGACGACGCGGGTGGTGGCACTGACTGCCAGCGTGATGAACGAGGAAATTCAACAATTGAAACAGGCTGGATTTACCAGCGTCCTCGCCAAGCCGATCGATCAGGACATTTTTCCGGCACAATTTGCACGCATCCTCAACGGTGAGCATCTTTGGAGAGTAGTCGAGTGAGCGTCCCGTCGGTGATGGAAAGCGTCTATCTGCAAGGCAAGCGGATTTTTGTCGTCGAGGACAACGTGGAAAACCGGGTGATCATGCGCCTGTCGTTGATCTATCACGGCGCGCGGATCGACTCGGCGCTGGGCGTGCATAATGTCGCCGCTCGCATCAGGGCGTTCAGCCCAGTCGATGTCGTCCTGCTCGATCTGATGTTTCCAAATGGCGGATCAGGTTATCAGGTGTACGATGTCATTCGCGGGGATGTGGGATTGTGTCGTATCCCGATCGTCGCGGTATCGGCGTCTGAACCCGCCGAGGCGATGCCGAAATGTAGGGCAAAGGGGTTCAACGGCTTTATCGCCAAGCCGATCGACGATGACATTTTTGCCGGACAAATCGCCGACATCATCAATGGCAAGTCGGTATGGTATGCGGGATCGCAATTCTGATCACACGTCGATCACACCATTCATGGAGACAGCTATGACTCATGCCCTGATCGTCGAGGACAATGCCAACAATCTGGCGATCCTGGCGGAATTACTGGATAGTGAGGGGGTCAGCTATACCCAGATTCTCAAGCCGAACCAACTGGACAGCGCGATCGAGAAGCTGCCAAAGACCGATCTGATCTTCCTCGACCTCGAATTACCCGGCGTAGACGGGTTCACCCTGCTCGAACAACTGCGAGCAAACCCACGCTTTCACGATACGCCCTTCATCGCGCACACCGTGCATACCAACCAGATCAATGTTGCACGCAAGCTTGGCTTTCACAGCTTTCTGAGCAAGCCGCTCGACCCCGATCGCTTTTCCGATCAACTGACCCGAATTTTGAGCGGGGAACGAGTCTGGGCGGCGTACTGACACCAGGCTATGCGCGGACGTGGATCGGCGTGCCATGGTCCGCGAACAGGTAGAACCATTCCGCTTCCGGCGTTGGTAGATTGACGCAGCCGTGACTCATCGGCTGACCAAAATTTTCGTGCCAGTAGGTGCCGTGCAGGGCATAGCCCGCGTAGAAATACGCCACCCAGGGGACATCAGGCAGATAATATCCGGGACCCGTCATGGTCTGCGCGACGTATTTACGCTGGATGGTGAAGTCACCCTGTACGGTCGGAGTCGCGGGCAAGCCTGTCGAGACGATCACGCTGCGCACCAGCGCCCCATCCTCGTAGGCATAGATGCGTTGATCGCTCAGATCGACGATGATCTCGCGTCCGACGCCGCGACGGGCTTCTGGCGCGGCGGGCGCGGTGACGAAGCTGTGATCGGCACCGGGCAGCACCTCGCCGCCGGGAATGATCAGCTCGACGCCGGGCAGGACGCGATCGGCATCGGTGATGCTGTTCGCCTGGGCGATTTGCAGCCAGCTGATATTGTAGGTGACGCCCAGATTGATCAGCGTATCGCCGGGCTGCACGATGTGGGTGACACTGCTGTAGATCGAGCCGCGATAGTCGCCGCTGCTCGATTCGCTCACATCGCTGACGCCGCTCCCAGGCACGATTACCAGTACTTGCCCGCTGTAGACCAGATCGGGATTGGTGATGGCGTTCGCCTGTGCCAGCGCTTCCAGACTCATATTGTAACGACTCGCGATACTGCCCAGGCTTTCGCCCCAGGCGATGGTGTGAGTCTGACGCTCGACGACAGGCTCGGCGTCGGCGCTGGATGCGGTGTCTACAGATACGGCATCGGCGGCAGGCGCGCTGTCAATGGATAGCGCAGGGTCGGCGGCGGCGGACTCGACCACCGCGGCGCTGATTTGATCCAGTGAGGCATCAGCCGACGGGATGACCAGCGTTTGCCCGCTGTTGATGCGCCAGGTATTGGCGATGCTGTTGGCAGTGGCGATCGACTCGACACTGACACCGTAGCGCTCGCTGATACGAAAAAGCGTCTCGCCGGGCTGGATGATGTGCGTCATCTGATCCTGCGCGCTGGCGCCAAAAACCAGAACCAGCGATACCAGTATCAACAGGGTGAACGAACCGATCCGGATTTGGCGGGACATGCGCGGCTGACTCCTGAAGGATGATTTCCACGATTGTAACATGATTCGTCGGACGTGGGCGCGCGATTGCCGCTGCCGCGCTTTGCGGCTACAATGCGGTTTGTTCTCGTCGTAGTCCAGGGTGGAATGCCCGCGTGAGTCCATGCTGACACGTACCTATCGTATTGCCGACAAATGCGGTGTGGTGCTGTTTAAAAGCAGCGCTGTACTGTTTGAACTGATTTTGGAAGCGGTCGCCTTTTTGTGGGGCGGTGTACTGGCGTTGCTGCGCGTGGGTGCGCGCATCGTCTGGTTCGTGCTGCGTCCGATTATCGCGCTGTTCGCTGGGCTGTTTGCGCTGGTCTTTGGGGGGGCGCGGCGCACGGCAAAGGCGGCGGTGCGCGGCGGATCGACGGCGATGGCGCGCCGTGCCGCACGGATCGAGATCGACTCGACGGTGCTGGAAGACCCACTCAAGGGTCAGAACCGCTCGTTGAGCGGCTTGATCGTCGTGCTGCTGGCGGTGCTGGTGGGGGTGGTCTTATGGGCGACGGGGCAGACTCGCGGAACCGGCGAAACGCCGCTGGCAGTCGGGATTGCCGCCGCCAATGCCAGCGACCCGAACGCGCTCTTTGCCGTGACGGTGACGAGCGCGCTGATCCCGACGGCACAGCCGAGCGCGACCGCGCTGCCCGCGCTGCTGAACGTGCGTGGTGCAATCGTCTACGCCGCGCGCGAAAGCGGACAAACCGATCTGTTCGCGGTGCCCATTGGCTCACGCGCGACCATCCGCCTCAGCAATGATCCGGCGGATGACCGCGATCCGGCGTGGTCACCGGATGGACGACAGATCGCCTTCGCTTCGCGGCGTGATGGCAACTGGGAGCTGTATTTATTCGATGTGGCGGGCGACTCGACTCGCCGCCTGACCACCGATCTGGCGTATCAGGGCGCGCCGTCCTGGAGCAGCGACGGACAATATCTCGTCTATGAGGGCTACATTGGTGGCGATCTCGGTCTGTATGTGCTGCGTACCGAAGGCGATCCGACGCCGATCGCCGTGCCGGGCGCCGCCAATTCGTCCGCACCCGACTATGCACCCTCATGGTCGCCAGATGGACGGCGGATCGCCTTTGTCTCGCTGCGCGACGGCAATCAGGATGTCTATGTGTACTCGCTCGATGATCAATCGATCGTCAATCTGACCAACACCCCGGAACGCGCGGAAGACCACCCGGCATGGAGTCCTGACGGCGCCTGGATCGCCTACAGCGCACTCGATATCGGACAGGAAAAACTATTCGTGAGCGCGGTCGATGATCCCAACACCAGCACCCAGGTGATCAACCTGGGGCGTGCGCCCGCCTGGTCATCGGACGGCGCGACGCTCGCCGGGGTGATCGACTCAATCGACGGCGCGCAGATCGTCGTCAACCCGTTCACCTCGTCGGGCACAGCGGCGGTGCTGCCCGCGCCAGCGCGTACCCTGCATCTATCCTGGACGGGACAACCCTTGCCGTCGGCGGTGATCGAGGGCGGGGGCGTGCCGCCAGCGTTTGCCGAGCCGCTCTATATAGAGGCGGTCGAGCAGCGCACGGGCGACCCTGCCTATCGACTCAACACGCTGTCGGGCGTGCAGGTCGAGCAGGCGTTGTTGAACGATCAGGTCAACGATTCTTATATCGCGCTGCGTGAAGCCGTCAATACGCAGGTGGGGATCGATGTCCTGGGACGCATCGACGATGCTTTCTGGCAGATCGACCGTCCACCCGAACCTGGCGTGCCGCGCCAGGGCAATTGGCTGTTGACCGGACGCGCGTTCGCGCTGATGCGCAGCGGTATTTTTGGTTTTCCACCGCCGCTGGAGATCGTGCGCGAGGATATCGGGGTCGAGACGTATTGGCGCGTATATGCCCGCGTGAGCGAAGATGCACAGTCGGGTCAGTTGGGCGAGCCGCTGCGCACGCTGCCCTGGGATTTTGCGGCGCGCACCTCCGGCGATGTCGTGGCATACGATCAGGGTGGACGCCTCAAGACGGAAATTCCGACCGGCTACTATGTCGATCTTACGGCTATTGGAGTAGAGTACGGCTGGATGCGCGCCCCGGCTGGACGTGACTGGCGTGCCAATGCCGAGACGATCAATTACTGGCTGTTCGAAAAGCGCGACGGTATAAGCTGGTTCGCTGCCATGCGCGAGCTATACACCGAGGCGCAAATGGGCGGCTTTGTCCCGACGGCGACGCGCGCTGTCGGGGCAACCTCCATCCCCGCGCCGACGCTGGAAATTCGTCCTTCGATCGTGCCAGTGACCGTCGCACCTGTCGTTGCGACGGATGCGCCCCTGGAGATCGCTCCAACTGACGCCGCTCCCGTGACGCCATTGGGCGAGCTGGCAGGGTGATGCGCACCGATCGTCGTGGCGCGGACGCATCATCTGGCGCCGACACATTGTTATGTGTCCCTACGATGGGGCGCACACCTGGAAAAAGGCGACGCTGATATGGAACGACGCGGTGGCGGACTCTCTGGCGTGCTGCTGGTTGTAATCGCGGTGATCGGGTTTGGCGTGTTGTTATTCGTCAATGCGCGTCCGACACCCGAACTGCGCGTGATCATCCCGACCGAGGCGCTCCAGACCGAGGTGGGCGGCGGCTGGGAACGGGTACTTGAAGCGGGTTTTGGCAGTGGCAGCACGCCGCTGCCGACCATCGCCATCCCGACCGCGTCATTCGCTGCCCCGACTCTGGCGCTGGTGGCTGGCACTGACGCCGCGCCGCTCTCCCCGATCGAGCTGCGCGACCCGATCGTGCAAAGCCTCGGCGCCTCGACTCCGACGCTCCCGCCGCCGACTGGTGCGCTCCTGGCGACCGCTGCGCCGCTGACCGCGATCGCGGTCACCCGCGCGCCGCAGCAGTGGCAGCCGCCGCCGCTGATCCCACCCCTGTCGCGGGACGCGCTCGGACGCGATCATTACTACTTTTATCGTCCGGTGGACTCCAACGCCACCAATCGCGGCTTGTTCTACTACCCGTATGGTTCCGACGGTCCCGACAACAGCTACCGTGTGCATTCCGGGCTGGACATGCCCAACGACATCGGACAGACGGTGCGCGCCGCCGGATCGGGCGTCGTGATCTGGGCGGGACCCGGCTTTCAGGATACCGCCAGCTATGGCAATGTCGTCGTGATCGAACACGATTTTGGTCATGATGGGCGCCGCCTGTACACGTTGTACGCGCATCTGTCGGCGGTGCTGGTGCTGCAGGGGCAGCCGATCGCCGCCCGCGACTACATCGGTTTGGTCGGCAACACTGGGCGTGTTTCGGGTCCGCATGTGCATTTCGAGGTGCGTATGGGCGACGCCAACAGCACCGATGTGCCTGACTATGGCGATACTTACAATCCGGTGCTGTGGATGGCGCCTTACGTCGATACCGGGGTGATCGCCGGGCGCCTGGAGGACGAGCGCGGTCGGGTGCTGCAGGATGCCGACATCACGATACGCACCTATGCCACCGGACTGAACGCTGATACGACCACGACTTACATCCAGCCCGGTACGACCGTCGATATGAACAGCGATCTTGAATGGGACGAAAATTTCGTGGTGGGTGATCTGCCGGAGGGACGCTACGAGGTGATCGCGGTCATCGACGGGGTACGGGTGTCGCGCCTGGTGACCGTCCTGGAAGGAACGACCACGTTTGTCGAGCTGTCGCCGACGCTGCCGACCGCAGCGGCGCCCTGAGACGCAAAGGGCGTGACGGCGTGATGTAAACTCAGTGCGTCATGAATTTAGCACGCCTACAGCGCAGCATCACAATGTGTCCGCTGCCATGATCACGTCAGGTTTAAACCAGGTTGTCCATGAGTTATGTAAACTCTCTGTAAATCGCGCTCATCAGCGGATAACCGTCAGCAAAGCGCCGATAGCGCCATACGGGGCTTTCGGCTACACTTAGGGACGATCCGCACCATGCGGAGGCGCCAAATTCATCTTTAGGAGGATGCGCGATGCATCGCACATGGGTGCAGCGTTTGCTGCTGTTGGTACTCTTGGTCTTGATTCCCATCGGCGCTGCCACCGCGCAGACCGCCGGGCGCACGCTGACATCAGGCATCCCCATCGTGGGTACGCTGGATGGCAGCGCGATCGTACAGGTCTATACGCTGGACGCGGCGGCGGGTCAGACCGTCGAGATCATCGTTCAGAATACATTGGGTGTGCCTCTCGCTGTGACCCTGACCAGCGCGGCTGGCGATCTCGTCGGTCAGTCGGTCGATGATGATGCCGATGGACGCGCCACACTCAGTCTGTCGCTGCTGACGGATGGTGCCTATTACATCACCGTCTTTAAAGCGGGTGGCGTGGGTTCGATCAGTAGTGTGCCATTTACGCTCTCAGCAACGGCGACCAACCGCGCAGCATCGGCAACCATCGAGACCACCGCCGAAGCGACGATCGCACCAGAGGCGACACAGGACACCTTCGTCGCTGTGACGCCCTTCGTCGATCCGGCGAACACGTTCACGACCGGTCAGCTCGTCACCCAGAGCGGCATGACCATCAGCCTGACCTGGAACTCGACCGACGATCTCGACCTGGAAGTGCGTGACCCGGTGGGTGGCTCGCTCTACTGGGAGACGCCGACCGTCGCCAGCGGCGGGACACACAGTGGCAATATCAATCAACAATGCGCGGTCACCACTGCCGACGCACCGACCGAGACGGCAACCTGGTCTCCGGGTGGTATCCCCACAGGGGGTTACGAAGTGCTGGTCTACTTCCAGGGGTCGTGCAACAACGGCGCGCCAGCCTCGTTCACCATCAACGTCGGCGTCAACGGGATCAATCTGCCGCCTGTACAATCCTCGATCAATGCCGGCGATGTATTCGTCGCCGGATACGAGGTCGAGGACAGCGGGGCGAGCGCACTCACGGGGTTGAGCGGGGTGGTGACCGACTTCCTGCCCGATACCGTCGAGAATATCCTCGCGGCCGCCACGCCGATCCAATTCGGTATCCCATTGGGTGGCGTGATCGAAAATGGCGCTCCGTATCGCGCCTTCACCTTCGACGGGCGCACCAACGACTCGATCACGGTCAGCCTGGAGGCGACGGGCGGCAGCCTCGACAGCTTCCTGTTCCTGCTCGACGGCGCGGGTAATGTCGTCCAGATCAACGACGACGCCGACATCGGTATCACCAATTCGCTGATCCAAAACGCGCTGCTGCCATTCGACGGCACCTATACCATCGTCGCGTCGCGCTATGGCAAGCGGATCGGCGGCACCGAAGGTCCATTCACGATCAACGTGACCAGCCAGGCGCTCGATCTACCAGCGGAATTCCTGGCGCTGCCGCGTGGCGCGCTGGAAGTGCGGCTGCTGTGGAACACGGGCGCCGACCTGCAACTGCTGGTGCGCGACTCGGCGGGTAACGCCGTCTTTGACGACGTGCCCGAAATTCGCAGCGGCGGGCGGCTGGCAGCGCAGGGCAATGTCAATTGCCGTGCCAGCACGGGGACACCGTTCTCGTATGTCTACTGGCCTACCGAGCTGCCGCCGCGACCGGGTGTCTACGAGGTCGAGGTGTGGTTCCAGAACGACTGCGATGACCTCAATCCGGTATCGGCATCGCTGTTCGTGACTTACAACGGGCAGCAAATTTTCAACGACACGATTCGCCCGAGCGAGCTGGAGCGTTACCTGACCAGCTTCACCATCAATGCCGACGGCACTGCCGAGCCGAGCGATGGTGGGATCATTCGCGGTGTGACCGATCTCAACTACACGCCTGAACTGGCGGCGGCGGCGGCGCTGCTGGCGGGCGAACCGCGCAGTGGTATCATCACCCAGGACAATAAGTTCGACGTATTCCTGTTCACAGGTACGGCGGGCGAGGTCGTCAACATCGCCATGAACAACACATCTGGCACCCTCGATCCGCTGTTGTACGTCGTCGATACGGTCGGAAATGTAGTGGCGGAAAACGACGATGCGGTCGCTGGTGAAAACACCGACGCCCTGATCGCTAATCTTGCCTTGCCAGCCGACGGACAATACATTATCATAGCGACGCACTTTGGGGGGCGATACGGTGGCACGACCGGCACGTATGCGCTCACACTGACGCGCTTGAATTGATGCGCTGACAGCGTTTGCATAATCAATCGAGACAGCATCACACGGGCGATCCGAGAATTGCTGTCTCGATCCTCATTTTTCGCAGCGTTTGGCGGCAAGACCATGAGAGACACTGATCTATGAATATGCGTAAATTGCTGCCGGGTGCTTTGTTCCTGCTGCTGCTGGTCGGGGCGTGCGCGCCACCACCGCCGCTGCGCGATGAAGCGATGCTGCAAGACACTAGTCTGATCGACAACGACCCCTGCGCTGCCCCGTGTTGGAATGGGATCACCCCTGGGGAAACCCAATGGAGTGAAGCGCTCGTCATCCTTGAGGACGACACCGCCCTCGAAGACCCTGCTTCGCGTAATCCTGAAGACGAAGTTTTCCCTGATGCGATCGTCGCGGAATTCAGCCGCGATGATGGCGCCACCTGTTGTCAGGTCATCTCGCTGGACGGTGAAACCGTTTCTACGGTCTTTCTACGGCTCGCTCCAGGCGTGAATGTCGGACAAGTGCTGAGTAATTTTGGCGCTCCCGACTATCTCGCCCTCAGTCCGTATTCCGACGAGGAGGCGCTCATCAATCTGGTTTATCCAGAAATTTCTACGGTGATCTACGCCTTCGTTGCCGGGGCAGCCACTGGTGAACTCAGCGCGGAAAGCGAAGTGATCGGCGTCTTGTACATCACCCCCACCGACATGGACGAGCTGCTCACCAGCAGTCCACTGCACGCCTGGGAAGGGTACGGGACGTACAAATTCTATGAAGAAGGTGAGTTCGAGATCACACCTGAGCCAACACCGACGACAACGCCTGCCAGTCCGTAAGCCACCAACCAGATCGATGAGAGGAACTGATTGAATGAGTGAAGAGATACAGGTTTCAACGGCAACGTCCATCAATGATTTGACCGTCTCGATGGCACTGCAAGGCAAGGTCAAGCGCATCGAATTGTACGGCGCCTTCGTCGATATTGGCATCGGCATCGACGGACTGCTGCACATTTCGCAGCTCGGTCAGCCGAATGTGCGCAACGTCGAAGATGTCGTCAAAGCCGGCGAGTCAATCACCGTCTATGTGCTGAAGGTGGACCCGGAAGCGCGGCGCATCGCGCTGTCGCTGGAGCAGCCCGCCGCCGTCTCGTGGGACACTATCCGCGAGGGCGACACCGTCAAGGGCAAGGTCGTGCGCGTCGAGCAATTCGGCGTGTTCATCGAATTTGGCGCCGAACGTCCCGGCATGATTCACGTCTCAGAATTGGCGGCTGGCTATGTCAATTCGCCTGAAGATGTGGTCAAGCTCAACGACGAGGTGACCGCCCAGGTAATCAAGGTCAACCGTAAGAAGAAGCGGATCGACCTGAGCATCAAGAAGCTCGAAGAAAAAGAAAACGCGCGCGCTGTGGCTGAGATCGCCGCCACTGAAGAAGCCGAACCCGCCATGACCGCGATGGAGATCGCGCTGCGCCGTGCAATGGCGCCTGGCGCGCCTATGCCAGGCGGAGATGCACTGGAGGTGGAAAAAGGGTCGGGTAATCGCCGTGCCAACGACAAGGAAAAAGGTGGACGCCGACGCGAAGAGCGCCGCCGTGACCGCGACCGCGATGGCATGGACGAAATTTACGAGCGCACGCTGCGCGGACACAAGAATTAATTGAACAGGACGCCAAACGGCGTCCTGTTTTTTTAACCGTTTGCTGCGGGGGTTGTGAAAAATTGCCTGTACAGCCGGATACAGGTCGTGATCAGTGACAGCCCGGTCAGCGTGTGCGCCGACAAACACCATATACACAGCGACTGAATCCACACGACCGAGGCATAGGTCAGGTAGCAGTGAAACGCGAACCCGAACAGGCTGATCCCGAAGATTAGCAGGACGCCGTTCGTCCGTAAAAAGGCGATGCGCGGTTCCAGGAGCAGCAGCAGTACGACGACGATGTGCAGTCCCAAGCCGAGATAGGCGACCGGTATGCCGCCGATGGTCGAATAGAAGCTGTTGGTCACGGCGTCGCAGTTGAAGGCGGCGTTTTCGAGACAGGTGACGTTGCTATTGGTCGCCTTTGTGTAGGTGAGATAGCCGTTGACGAACAGATTGACGATCTCGATGGCGATCGTCAGGTGGCGCACGGTCAATCGCTGCCACAATGGGGTGGCGGGCAGCGCGGGGGAGATATTACTAGTCATGGCATCCTGTCTTTGCTCGATTGCACTGTCGTATTCTAGCGCAATCGTGCGCTTGTGCAGTGGGTGACTGTACGATCCAGCGCCAGTACGGGCGTGATTGGAGAAGCCTTGACGGTATACTCGCCGGACTGTGAAGGGTTCATGGCGAAACGAATTGCACCTGACGTGATCATCACAGCGGATGTATTGTTATGTGTCCCTAAGTCGATCACGCCAATCCTACAGGGTTTCTCCATCAGTTTTACCCGGAGCGTAAACATGACCAAGCTCGGATGGCTTTTGAGAACAGCGGGTTTGTACCTGCTGGTGCAGCAGGCGTATGTTTGGGGGATGCTCGCTACACGCAACGTACAGCGTGCCCTGGAATCCCCGCCCAGGCTTCGTCTTCCTGGACGGCGGCTGGAACAGATTACCGAGTACGATGGCTACACCGTCACCCACACGATCGAGCAGGGTATCGAACGCATCAGCTATCGTCCGCATGTCCCTAAGCACAAGACGCCGATCGTGATGCAGCATGGCATGTGGCATGGCGCCTGGTGCTGGGAACGCTGGCAGCGGATTCTGGCATTGCAGGGATGGGAGAGCCACGCGCACAGTCTGCCGGGTCATGCGCTGTCGCCCACACAACGCCCGATCATGATGTGTACGCTCGACTATTACCTCGGTTTTCTCAAGCGCGAGATGGAACGACATGCGCACACGCCGATCCTGATGGGACACAGTATGGGCGGCGCGCTGACGCAGTGGTATCTCAAGTACGTCAACGATGATATTCCGGCGGCGGTGCTGGTGGCGCCCTGGGGAGCGCATTCCAATTTCGACTACGGCGATCGGATCAGGTTCGATTGGATCGGCATGGGCATGCTGCCAGTGCTGCAGTGGTCTGCGGCAGGGTGGGTGCGTTCGCCAGAAGCGGCAGCCGCCGCGCTCATCGGTCCGAATGCAGACATTACCCCAGAGGAACTGCACGCCAGTCTGAACGACGAGTCGATGATCGTAATCTTTCAGCATATGCCGCCGTTCTGGTCACCGCCGACGGACGTTCGTGCGCCGATGCTGCTGTTGGCGGGTGAACTGGATGCTGTATGTCCAGAACCGCACATACGCGCGAGCGCTGATTTTTACAAAGCCGACTACCATCTGGTCAACGGCGCCGGACATAACCTGATGATGGACCTGGACTTTACCATGACCGCGATGCACATCCACAGCTGGCTGGATGGAAAGCACATCGACTAGTCGGAACAGCCAGTATCAGGAAGACGACGACAGCCATTCTTCGCGCTTTTGCGTCTTCCTGTTCAGTCTTTTCCTTGTTTTCCCCCCTGAGGGACTTCTGGCGCGCTGCTTCACCTGAACATGCGTACCTTGAAACGAGTCCCGATTGCTGCCTCGGTCATGCCTTCCGGCACAATCAGCAAGCCATCTGCCATCACCATCGACGATAGCGCGCCGCTGCTTTGCGTGCCCGTCAGCCGTGCGTGCCAGCCATCCGCCCCCTGGCGCACGCGCACGCGCAGATAGCTGCGTCTGCCGTCACTGGTGATCGCGTCATCGAGTGATGCCTCGACCGTCGGCACCGCGTCTGGTAGTCCGCTCATTTTGAGCAGGACAGGACGCACAAATACATCGAAGGTGACGATCGCCGACACCGGATTGCCGGGCAACCCGAAAAATGGGATGCGCGCCGCGCCGATCGACCCATAAGCCAGCGGCTTGCCCGGACGCAGATTGATTCGCCAGAAGTTGATCGCGCCGAGCTCTTCCAGCACCGCGCGCACCACGTCGAATGCCCCGACCGAGACCCCGCCTGAAGTAATGATCAGATCGGGTTCCAGGGCGATCGCCTGCTGGAAATGGTGGCGGGCGTCAGCGAGCGTATCGCGCACAATCGGCAGACGGATTGCTTCGGCGCCGTATAGCGTGACCAGACTCGCCAGCATCACCCCGTTGCCATCGTAAATTTTGCCCGCTGTCAGCGCTTCTCCTGGCGCGACCAGTTCATCACCGGTGCTGATGACGACGACGCGCGGACGGCGGATGACCGACACCTCGGCATGTCCGAGCGATGCCATCATTCCCAGGTCTTGCGGACGCAATACGCTTCCGTTGGAGAGCAGGGTTTGCCCCACCTGCACGTCGTCGCCGCGCCGCCGCACGCCATCCCCAGGACGCACGGTATTGTATAGACCGACACAGGCTGGAGGGGGCGCATCGTCACCTCCGCGAAACTGCTGATCGGTCGCCTCGACCGCGATCACCGCGTCGGCGCCGCGTGGCAGGGGCGCCCCGGTCATGATGCGCGCGGCGGTGCCGGGGGCGAGCGTCTGATCCGGCGTCGCACCCGCCGGGATATCCAGACTGATGGGGAGACTGACGGGGGAAGAGGTGCTGGCACCGTCGCTGTCCGATGCGCGCAGCGCAAATCCGTCCAGGCTGCTGTTGTCGAACGGGGGCAGGTCACGCACGACGATCAGCGGCACGGCGAGCGATCGTCCGAGCGCGCGATCGACTGGAATAGGTTCATGGGACAATGGGGTGATGTCCGCCAGGATATGGGCGAGCGCATCATCGGGGTTGAGCAAGTCGGACATGACGGTGACACTCCTGGAATGAACCATCATTTTACTGTATGAAATCGTAAAAAACGCGCCCACGTGTACGATTCTGATATAGAATGGGATCATGAATCGTTAAAGTGACGAACGAAACTCATGACCACACCCGCGCGACTCCCTGACGGCTTACAAAAACTGCTCAATGTTTTCCCCGATCTGCAGCCCAACGATCGCTCGCTGATCGAGCGCGCCTACCTCAAAGCGGACACCGCGCACAGCGGGCAGCAGCGTCAGAATGGCGAGCCGTATTTCACCCACTGCCTGGCGGTGGCGATGATCCTGACCGAGCTCAAGCTGGATGCCGAGGCGATCGCGGCGGCGCTGTTGCACGATGTGGTCGAGGATACCTCGGTGCCGATCGAGGAGATCGCCGCTGAATTTGGTCCGTCGGTGGCGCTGATCGTCAATGGCGTGAGCAAGCTGCGAAAGCTGCCTGAAGCATCCCCCGAAAAACGCAGCAAAGCCGTTGCGGATCGCAACAGCGAGAATATCCGCAAGATGGCGCTGGCGATGAATGAAGATGTGCGCGTGGTGTTGGTCAAGCTGGCGGATCGACTGCATAACATGCGCACGCTCGCTTTCATGCCGCCGGAAAAGCAGCAGCGCATCGCGCAGGAGACGCTCGATATTTACGCACCGCTGGCGAACCGTTTAGGTATCTGGCAGTTCAAATGGGAACTGGAAGACCTGTCTTTTCGCTATCTGAACGAAGAAAAATACCGCGAGATCGCCCGCTGCATCGATGAGCGTCGAATCGATCGTGCCACGTATCTGCAAAATGTGATCGATATCCTGCGGGCGGAGATCGAAAAAGCGGGTATTACGGGCGTGCATATCAGCGCTCGCCCCAAACACATTTACAGCATCTATCGCAAGATGGAGCGCAAAGAAATCGATTTTGAACATATATACGATGTGCGCGCGGTGCGTGTGATCGTCGAGTCGGTCACGCAGTGCTACCAGGTGTTGGGGGTGGTGCATAATCTGTGGCACCCGGTGCCAGGTGAATTTGACGACTATATCGCCTCTCCAAAAGAAAATTTTTACCGCAGCCTGCACACCGCCGTGCGCGATAAAGCGGGCAAGACGCTCGAAATACAGATGCGCACGATGGAGATGCACGAACACGCCGAATATGGTATCGCTGCGCACTGGCGCTACAAAGAAGGGCGCAAAGGGCATCAGCGCGACGTCGCTTTCGAGGAACGCATCAGTCAAATTCGCCGTTTGATGGAATTCAGCAGCGAGACCACCGACGCCAAAGATTTTATCGACAAGTTGAAGTCCGAGCTGTTCAAAGATCGTATTTACGTCTTCACGCCCAAGGGCGATGTTCACGATCTGATGCACGGTGCCACACCGATCGATTTTGCCTATCACGTCCACACGGATATTGGGCACCGCTGTCGAGGGGCGCGCGTCAATGGGCGCCTGGTGCCGCTGAATCACGCGCTCAACACGGGCGATCAGGTCGAGATCATCACGCAAAGTCGCGGCGGACCCAGCCTGGACTGGCTCAACCCTGATCTGGGTTATGTCAAGACCACGCGCGCCCATTCCAAGATACGGCATTGGTTTCGCAAGCAAAACCGTGACAAGAGTATCCAGCAGGGGCGCGAGGTACTGGAACGCAGCCTGAAACGCCTGAGCGTGTTGGACTCGGTGACGATCGAAGAGGTGGGGACGGCGTTCAATTTTGAACGCACCGACGATTTGCTGGCGGAAATTGGGACGGGGGGCATCACTGCCGCGCAGATCGCTGCCTATGTGCTGGAACGCGAGCAACCAGGTCAGATCAAGGATGAACGCGCGCTGTTGGTCGAGCGTCCGACCACCATACCGAATACGGGCAGCAGCAGTATCAGCGTACAGGGCGCGGCGGGAATGCTGGTCAATCTGGCGAACTGTTGCAAACCCGTTCCTGGGGATGCGGTCGTCGGCTTTGTCACGCGCGGACGGGGTGTGATGGTGCATCGGGGGGACTGTGCCAACGCCAAAGCAGAACCAGAGCGTCTGATCGAGGTGGAATGGGGGCACGCCGACACAGGCGAACGCTACGCTGTCGCTGTCGAGATCGTCGCCTACGATCGCAAAGGGCTGTTACTCGATATCACCCAGGTGATCACCGATGAAAAAATCAATATGACCAATGTCAACGTATCAACCCGCCAGAGTATAGCAACCTGTTACCTGACCATCGAAATCGGGGGGCGCGGGCAGCTCACCCGCATCCTGTCGCGTCTGGAAACGATCAAGAGCGTGACCGAGGTGCGCCGCCGCTACAGTGCCTAGCTTCTTTCAAAGTTTTTCTACCATTGAGATAAACTCCTGAAAGCACAGCGTTGGACATTCCAACTTAAGTTTCGTATACTAGACAGGATTATTCACAATACACTAACGCCGCGCTGAACGGAAGTATTTACTGGTCTAAAGCGAAGCGCGGTGCTTCTCAAAAAGGGGGAGGCAATGCGCCAGCAAAAAACGCAGCGTCTTATGAATTCACAGTGGGACGGATTGCCCAGTCAGCTCAGGATATTGGTCGTGCATCCGCAGGTGAACACGCGCTGTTGGGCGCTGGCGGCGGCGCTCGAAGGGGGGGCACTGTATTTGCGGATTGGCGCGGACGAGACCGAGGCGACTCTGGAGAAGTGGTTCCTGTCGGAGCTGACCACGATTGTTTCTTCATCGCGTGCGACACGACGGGAGATCGTGTTGGATGAATGCGATTGTGCCGTCCCTGAGGCAGTGCTGGCATTCGCGCACAAGGTGATTGTCAGCCATCCACGCTGGCGTATCACACTGGTGACGCGCACCACGCCGCACCTGATGTTTTGCGATCCGATACTCCGTCCGGTCATGCGTTATCTGCCCACCATCGATGGGATCGCCACCTGGGATCACCTGGCGCGCAGCGTCGATACTTACTGGCTGGAGGTTAATGCGCTCGGACGTGGGCGTGCGCATATCGACGGACGAGTTATCGAGCAGTGGTCAGGGTCGCTGCCGCGCACCTTGTTTTTCTTTCTGATGGATCGCGGACTGATGACGCGCGCGGAAATTTTTGAGACTTTCTGGCCCGACATGAAGATCGTGGATGCGACCAATGTGTTCCATGTCACCAAGCGCAAGATCGCTGAAGTGCTGAAGTTGAAAGCAGGACAGTCGATCACGCAGTTCGACAGCGGCTACTACCATATCGCGGGCGAGCTGCAGGTCGCCTACGATGTCAATCAGTTTACTGAGCTGTACACCCGGGCACAGATGATGGACGGCGAGGAGGCGCTTGACGCGCTGGAGAGCGCAGTCGCACTGTATCGTGCCGATTTTCTGTCGGGCATCGACATGGCGTGGGCGGTGGCGCGGCGTGCTGAATTGCGCACCATGTTTGCTGAATTGCTGGTGCTGCTCGCGCAGCGTTATACAGCGATGAATGAACCCATCAAAGCCTATGGCACCTACCTGCGCGCGGCTGCGCGCGACGCCGCCCAGCCTGAGCTGGCACACGCGATCATGAGCCTGTCGCGCGACCTGAAGACACAGCGCGATGGCATCCATATTTACGAGCGCCTGATCGCTGAACAGCGCAAGCATCCCCAGGCGGCGCCGATCGACAGCCGCACCGTGGCACTCTACGAACAACTGCGTACAGAAGCAGGCATGTAGCGACAGCTGCGGGGACAAACCGTCGATATGTCCCCGTAAATAATGTTATCCAAGCGGGACATGCAGCAGCGACGACACCTGCTCTCCTTCACCGAGCGTCACTACGATGTCACCGCGTTTGTCCCGCCGTCCGCTGGGCACCAGCCCTACCCGCAGCGGCACGGCGCGTGCATGGTCGGTCAAGACCAGGAGTCGTTCCTCAGGGGTACTCAATGCTGCTGCCGCCAGGCGTTCCGCTGCACCAGACAGCTTCATCGTGACGACTCCGGCGCCCGCGCGCCCCTGCGTCGGATATTCGCTCAAGGGCGAACTCTTGGCGACGCCCGATGCGGTCATGGTGATGAGCTGTGTGTCGGGACGTGCGACGAGCGCACTGATCACACGATCGCTCTCGTCCACCAGCCTGACACCGCGCATCCCGCCTGTGCCCATTGTGGTCGTGCGCACGTCGGTCTCTTTGAAGCGAATCGCCTGTCCCGCGCGTGTCACCAGGATGATCTCGTCTTCACCGCTGGTCGGCAGCGTCCAGCCGATGCGATCGCCCGAATCGATATCCATGACCTTGAATATGTTGGACATCATGCCGGGCAGATCAGCCACTTGTAAGCGTTTCACCTCGCCCATCGCGGTCGCAAAGCACAAAATTCCGCTCTCGACCGACCCCGCCAGGCTCAACAGCCCGACGATGATCTCACCATTCTTGAACATCGATACATCCGCGAAAGGCGCGCCACCCCCGACGATCTCGGTCTGCGGCAGCTGATGTGTCGGGATGGTGACACAGGTGCCGTTGTCGGCAAACAAATAGATCGTGTGCATCGAGTCCGACTGCACCAGAAAGCGCGGTGCATCCGTCGTATCGCTGATCGTGGGCGATGTTTCTCCGAGCGTGCGCCCGATTCGTCCCTCCGCCGACAGACTCACCCAGGATGTCTCCTGAGGCAGCATCAACGATTCGATCGTGACGGTGCCGCTGGCGGTGGCGTCGGTGATGATGGTGCGGCGCGGATCACCGTAAGCATCTTTGACCGTGCGTACCTCTTCACCAATGACCTCGCGCAGCTTGATCTCGCTGGCGAGCAGACTTTCCAGGTAGGCGATCAGCTTCATGCGTTCGGCATACTCGTCGTCGATCTTCTTGCGCTCCAGTGCGGCGATGCGCCGTAACTGCATATCGAGGATCGCCTGTGCCTGAATGTCGCTGATCGACAGCAAGCGCATCAGATTGGTGCGCGCGGTGTCGGCGCTGCGCGAACGGCGGATGGTGTCGATCACGGCGTCGAGCTGATCGAGGGCTTTCAGCAGCCCGTCGAGAATATGCGCACGGTCACGAGCGCGACGCAGGTCAAAGGCGCTCCGTCGGCGTACCACGATGATGCGGTGGTCGAGGTAGACCTTGAGCGCTTGTTTGAGTGAGAGCAAACGGGGTTCGCCGCCCACCAGCGCCAGCATGATGATGCTGAAGGTGTCTTGCAGCGGCGTCAGCTTGAACAGGCGCTCCATCACCGAGGCGGGATCGACCGCGCGCCCCAGCTCGATCGTCAGACGCATCCCCTGACGATCGGACTCGTCGCGCAGGTCGGTGATCCCTTCCAGGCGTCCATCGCGCACCAGCGAGGCGATGCGCTCGACCAGCGTCGATTTGTTGGTCTGATAGGGCAGCTCGCTGATGATGATGCGCGATTTGCCGCGTCCCATATCCTCGAAATGCACTTTGGCGCGCATGGTGATCTTGCCGCGTCCCGTCGCATAGGCACCGACCAGCGAATCGTCGCCATCCTCGGCGCCGTCCACATGGCGATAAACCAAGCCTCCGGTGGGGAAGTCCGGTCCTTTGATATGCTGCATCAGGTCTTCAACGGTTACATCTTCGAGCTGTTCCCAGTGTGCCAGCATGTGCTGTAAGGCATCACAGACCTCGCCCATGTTGTGCGGTGGGATGTTGGTGGACATGCCGACCGCGATTCCTGATGCGCCGTTGACCAGCAGACTGGGAATGCTGGCGGGCAAGACCAGTGGCTCGGTCAGGGTGCCATCAAAATTTTCACCGAAATCGACGGTATCCATATTGAGATCGACCAACAGCTCTTCGCCCATCTGTGTCAGACGGGCTTCGGTGTAGCGCATCGCTGCCGCGCCATCCCCATCGATGCTGCCAAAGTTGCCTTGCCCGGCGATCAGGGGATAACGCATCGAGAATTCCTGCGCCAGCCGCACCAGTGATTCGTAGACGGCGGAGTCGCCGTGCGGATGATATTTGCCAAGCACCTCACCGACGATACGGGCACATTTTTTGAATGGCGTATCGGCACGCAGTCCCATGTCGTACATGGCGTAGAGAATACGGCGGTGAACCGGTTTGAGTCCGTCGCGCGCATCGGGCAGCGCCCGTGCGACGATCACACTCATAGCATAGTCGAGATACGCATCACGCATCTCTTGGCTGATATTGACGGGCACCACAGCCGTTGCAGTCATGCGGTCGTCCTGAATTCGTTTTTAGGTTGTCGGGAAGTACGGGAACGCGGCTCATTCTATGCACGAACGGCGCCGCATGTCAACCGAAGGAACTAATGTTCTATTGTACCACAAATGTCGATTATAGGGACGTGATGAGCGGATCGCCTCCCAAGAATCGGTCAGACGCCGGGTGTTTATGCTTGACCGAGGCGGCGGCATAGACTATCTTTGGACAGATTAGCTGTTCAAAGGCTGCCGATGACTCTAAAATCCGCTGGTTTTCGCCCCGCTCGTCTCATGCAACCGCTGCTGAGAATGCTGCTGCTATCGCTGCTAATGGCGGCAGGCTGTGTGACGCGCACCCCGAACACCCTCAACATCACCCCTACGCCCGCATCCCTGTCTGAGGACAGCACAGCAGGGCAATCAGGCGCACAGCGCAGCGAGATGCAGGTTGCCGCGCTATCCCTGAGACAATCTGCGATTCAATCCACCGCTGTACCCAACAGCGGATTGGCACGACCGACCGTGACCTGGATGGGTCCCGTGATTGGTCCGGGTTATGTGCAGCCCCCGACGTTTGCACCCGCCCCCACCACCACACTGCTGCCGACTACGCCAGCGCCGCTGCCAAATGCAGCGACCGCACAGCCCGACGTCGCCGTCACTGGAACGCCGCTGTTCCCGGAAACGATGCCCGATCTCGACCGCAGTCGTATCGGGATGCAGATCGATCTTAATCTCGACCAGCGTGATTGGGACGAGTCGATGTACCGCATGAACGACCATATTCCGCTGGGATGGGTAAAGTTTCAGATTCCCTGGCGCGATGTCGCCCCGAACGCTCCTGGAGAGCTGAGCATCTATTGGCAGCGCACGCGCCTGTATCTCGAAGATGCCGATCGGCGCGGCTTTCGCATCCTGTTGAGCGTGGTCAAAGCCCCTCTGTGGGCACGCAGCACCCAAACCGAGGATGGTCCGCCGGACGACCCTGGTCAATATGCGGCTTTCCTGACGCAAATCCTGGGAGAGATTGGCGGGACGATCGACGCGATCGAGGTGTGGAACGAGCCTAATCTGCGCCGGGAGTGGCAGGGCACCCAGTCGTTCGACGGCGCAGGGTATATGCGTCTGTTCGTCGCGGCATACAGCGCGATCCGGGCATATTCTCCCACTATGATCGTGGTCACTGCCGGACTCGCACCGACGGGTGACGGGGGTGGCAGCCGTGACGACCGAGGGTATCTGCGTGAAATGTATGCCAGCGGCTTGGGCAATTACCGCGACATCGCTGTCGGCGCGCACCCCTACAGTTGGGCGAACCCGCCTGAAGCGGTGTGCTGCTCGAACATGGGCTGGGACGACGATCCGCATTTCTTCTACGCCGACAACGTGCGTGATTACCGTCAGATCATGGTCGATAACGGGCACACCGATGTGCAGATGTGGATCACCGAATTTGGGTATGCGACCTGGCAGGGGCTGCGCGATACGCCCTTCGGGGATGGCGATGAGTGGGTGCTGCGTAACGATCAATGGGATCAGGCGAATTACACCATTCGCACATTGGTGAACGCGCAGAGCCAGCCCTGGATGGGTCCGCTGTTCATCTGGAATCTCAATTTCGCGGTGCTGCCGGGGTTGATCGAAAATCTCGATGAGCGGGTCGCTTACAGCCTGGTGATCCCTGGCTCGGCGGGCGATCTGATCCTGGGGATCGACAACCGCACCGAGCGTCCGCTCTACTGGATGCTGCACGACGCGATCAACCCGGATATCGAGCTGGATCAATACGATTAGCCTGGGTAGACAAACAAAACGGACGCCGATAGTGGCGTCCGTTTTGTTTTCATGCGTGGGGCACGCGATCGCGTGCCCCGGTCTCGCTAGTGCCGGTTAGTCCCGATCGCCGCTGCGGGTGATAATGCCATCGTCGTCGTCGTCGTCGAAGTCGTTGACGGCATCCAGCGCGCCCTGAGCCTCCAGCGTGGTCACAGGCGCCACCAGTTCACGATCCTGGTAGGTGAAGAAGCCCGTTCCTGCCGGGATCAGCTTGCCAATGATCACGTTCTCTTTCAAGCCGTACAACTTGTCCAGCTTGCCCTCGATCGCCGCTCCCGCCAGCACGCGGATGGTGTGCTGGAAGCTGGAAGCCGACAGGAAGCTGTCGGTATTCAGCGCCGCCTTGGTCACGCCGAGCAGCACAGGCACGCCAGCAGCGGGTGCCTTGCCCTGATCGATCAACTTCTGATTCATGTCGATCAACATCAGCTTATCGATCAGCTCACCAGGGAGACGGGTGCTGTCGCCGCTGCGGGTGATCTGCACTTTGCTCATCATCTTGCGGATGATGATCTCGAAATGCTTGTCCGCGATGTTCACGCCCTGATTGCGATAGACTTTCTGCACTTCAGTGAGCAAGTACAGCGCCGTCGGCTCTTGCCCCATGATCTTCAGGATGCGGTGCGGATTCTTCGACCCTTCGGTCAACTGTTGACCTGGGTAGACTTCGCAGCCCTCGAACACGTTTTCTGCCAGACGCGAGCTGGACGGCAGCTCGTAGACTGCTTCCTGGCGCGTCTCGTAGCGGATATAGATGGTACGGCGCGGTACGGGCGTGCCGGGTACTTCCTCGATGTCCAGGAAAATCGTGCCCTGCATCTTGGCGACGATCTTTTCACCGTTGTCCTCGTCGATCGCCAGGATGGTGCCGGCTTCGACTTTCTGCCCGTCCTCGATCTTGATCGTCCAACCGGTCGTGATCGGATTTTCTTCGCTCTGGACTTCGCTCTCGATGATGGTGGCGATACGCACGCCGTCCTCACGCTTGGTCAGGCGGACGGTGCCGCCAATATCGGTAATGACGGCTTCGCCTTTCGGCTTCTTCCGTCCCTCGAAAATTTCTTCCACACGCGGGAGACCGCTGGTGATGTCACCCGATGCCTGAGCTGTACCGCCCGTATGGAAGGTGCGCAGCGTCAGCTGGGTGCCCGGCTCACCGATCGACTGCGCCGCGATGATACCGACTGCGGTGCCGATCTCGACCATATCGCCGCGACCGAGATCACGTCCGTAGCACAGCGCGCAGCAGCCGTGAATGAGGGCGCACGCCATCGGACTGCGCATGTAGACTTCTGCCAGCTTGCTCGCCTGGATCGTTTCGGCGACTTCTTCGTCGATCATGCCGTTGCGAGCGACGATCAGCTCGCCCGTTTCGGGATCGTAAATATCCTGCGCCGAGCAGCGCCCGATGATACGTTCGTAAATCTTCTGACCCGCGATATCGTCACTGCGACGGATCCAGATGCCACTGGCGGTGCCGCAGTCGGTGCGGTTGATGATCATGTCCTGTGCCACGTCCACCAGTCGGCGGGTGAGATACCCGGCGTCGGCGGTACGCAGCGCGGTGTCTGCCAGACCTTTACGCGCGCCGTGCGTGGAGATGAAATATTCCAGCGCGGTCAGCCCTTCACGGAAGTGGCTGCGAATCGGCAGGTCGATGATGCGTCCCGACGGGTCTGCCATCAGACCGCGCATCCCGGCGAGCTGGGTGATCGGACCGAAACCGCCTTTGGTCGATCCCGACAGTGCCATGACTGCGATCGGGCCGTAGGGGTTCATCACGCTCTTGATCATATCCTGGAGCGTGTCTTTGGTCTTCGTCCACACATCGATCGTGCGCTGGTAGCGCTCTTCCTCGGTGAGCAGACCACGCCGGAAGTCTTTTTCAGCGCGCTCGACGATGCCTTCGGCTTCCGCCAGCACCTCGGCGCGTTCTTCAGGGATGGTCAGGTCAGTCACCGCCATCGTGGTGCCGGAGACGGTGGCATAATAGAAGCCGCGATCCTTGATGGCGTCCACGATGTCGGTCGTCTTTTCAGAACCATATTTCTGGTATGCCTTAGCCACCAGGTCTTGCAGCTGCTTTTTACCGAGCGTATCCTGCACGAAACGCATATCGTCGGGGAGGATGCGGTTGAACAGCGCGCGTCCGGCGGTCGTCGTTTCCGGCGCCTCGGGCGTCCGGGTCGGGTCATCGTAGTAATTGCCGAGCAGGATTGGGGTGTGCAGCTCAATCATGCCCATGTTGACCAGGTACTCTACCTCGTCGATATCGACCACCATCTGACGTTCGGTCAGGTTGGCGGGGACGAGCGCATCGCCGCGCTTCTGCTTTTTGAGCAGCTTGCGGGTGTCGTAGGTATTGGCGATCATGCAGTCCACTTCGCCATCCAGCACGGCTTGAATGGTGCGATCAGTGGCATTCTGCGTGATCTTTTTCTTGCCTTGCTCGTCGGTTTCGACCACATCGTCCAGGACGATCAGTCCGGGAATCTGATAATCGAGCGACCAGAAATAGCCGGTCGTGCGCGCCGGGATGCCCACCCTGATGTCGGCAGCCATCATCGACTCGCGGCGGCGGAACTCATCTGCGCGTTCCGGCTTCGTCCAGACTTCGACGGTCGGATCCATCGTCAGGTAGTAAATGCCAAGTACCATGTCTTTCGCTGGACCGACGATCGGCTGACCGTCCGCTGGCTTGAGCAGGTTCTTGGTACTCAACATCAATTCGCGCGCTTCCTGCACCGCTTTATCGCTCAACGGCACATGGACTGCCATCTGGTCACCGTCAAAGTCGGCGTTGAACGCGGCGCACACCAGCGGATGAATCTGGATCGCCTTGCCCTCGACCAACTGTGGCTCGAACGCCTGGATACCCAGACGATGCAGAGTCGGCGCGCGGTTGAGCAGGACAGGACGCTCTTTGATCACCTGTTCCAGCGCTTCCCACACTTCGGGCTTTTCACGCTCGATCACGCGCTTGGCGCCCTTGACGTTGCTGGCGTAATTCTGTTTCACCAGGCGGCTGATCACGAACGGACGATACAGCTCCAGCGCCATCGTCTTAGGCAGACCGCATTGATCCAGCTTAAGACGCGGACCGATCACGATCACCGAACGACCGGAGTAGTCCACGCGCTTACCGAGCAGGTTGCGACGGAAACGACCCTTCTTACCTTTGAGCATATCGCTCAACGACTTCAGCTCGCGCCGACCGCGCCGGCTGAGTGCCTTACCACGCTGGCTGTTGTCGATCAGGCTGTCAACCGCTTCCTGCAGCATACGCTTTTCGTTGCGCACGATCACATCGGGCGCGCCCAGGTCGAGCAGATGCTTGAGACGGTTATTGCGGTTGATCACGCGGCGATACAGGTCGTTCAGATCGCTGGTGGCGAAACGGCCGCCATCGAGCTGCACCATCGGACGCAGGTCGGGCGGGATCACCGGCAGCACCGTCAGGATCATCCATTCGGGGCGGTTGGAACTCTTGCGCAGACTCTCGACCACGCCCAGGCGTTTGGTCGCCTTCTTCTTGCGCTGCTTCGAGCGGGTGGTGCGCACTTCTTTCCACAGCTCGACCGACATCTTTTCGAGGTCGATATTCTTCAGGATTTCATAGAACGCCTCAGCGCCCATGTCCGCCTGGAAGACGTTGTGATAGCGCTGCTTGAGCTCGCGGTAGCGTGGCTCCGCCAGGAATTGCAGCACCTCCAGGTCGGCAAGCTCGGCACGGGCACGTTCCGCCTGTGCGCGGATGCCTGCGACTCGCTCGTTGAGATCGGTCATGTGCTGGTCGATCTGAGTCGTCGATACGGCGACCAGACGATCAGCTTCGACGTTCATCTCTTTGATCTGAGTCTGATGCAGCGCATCGATCTCGGTCTGAATCTGACCGATGCGATTTTGTACCAGATTTTGAATCCGCGTGATGTGGGCGGAATCGACCGTTTCGCCCTTCGCCACCACGATGGTGTTAGCGCTGGGAAAGTCGATGTCCGATGGTGCTGGCTGCCCGATCAGAGACTCGATACGTCCCTGGACACGGCGCGCCTCGCCCATCATCTCTTCCATCATGCGCTCGAATTCGCGCTCGAAATGGACTTTGAGATCGCGTGCCTGCACCTCGTATTCGGTCATGACCTGATCGCGCTGTGTGCGCAGATCGCCCATCTGTCCTTCGAGATCGCTGCCGAGATTGGTCTCTTTGGATTGCAGCTCGCGGTCGATACGGGCGAGCGCCTTACGACGCGCCTCTTCGTCGATATTGGTCACGACGTACTGTGCGAAATACAGTACGCGATCCAGATTGCGGCGTCCCACATCGAGCAGCATCCCCAGATAGCTGGGTACGCGGCGCGTGTACCAGACGTGCGCGACCGGGGCAGCAAGCTCAATGTGTCCCATGCGCTCACGGCGCACAGCAGCGCGCGTCACCTCGACGCCGCACTTATCGCAGATCACGCCGCGATAACGCACATTCTTGAATTTACCGCAGTAGCACTGCCAGTCACGAGTAGGTCCGAAGATCGCTTCACAGAACAAACCGTCTTTTTCCGGGCGCAGCCGCCGATAATTGATTGTCTCCGGCTTGGTCACTTCACCATACGACCATGAGCGAATTTGCTCTGGTGAAGCGAGGCTGACTCGGAGTGCCCTGAACTCTTTTGCTTCCAAGGCGTTTCCTCCTCTGCGCTAGGGCGCGGTCACACGAAATAGTGGGGGTGCAGTTTCACGAGGTGGACAGACAATAAAAGAGCCGCTGAAATGTCTTTTCAGCGCCTGAGGGAAAGCCGACGACTCTATGCAAAGTCTGTGGATGACATTATAGTCTTTTGGATTGTCTCTGTCAAGAGACTCCAGAAGACTAGCGGGAAATTGTGGAAGATCGGTTGAACGTCGGTTGCGATGATTCGCCTGTCTTTCGTCGTTCAAGTGACAGGATAACCGATCTGGCGACGATGGTCAAGGGGTCTGCCGAAACATCACAATGCGACTGATACGTACGACGCCGGGGGTCAACCCGATCTCGAAACGTCGGATAGAGCGGGTGGTGTCGAGGTCATCGCCGATCGTGGTCGGCTCCCCACCGGGAAGGTCGATCTGCGTGGTTGAAAAGAGCGGCTCGGCGGCGGACAGCGAGTCGAACAGGAACAGCGTCGCGCTGTCGGTCTGCTCTTCTGGCAGCAGCTCGACCACGACCGCGCCGACGCTGTCGCGCAGCACATCGACGCGCACGCGACTCTGCACGCACGCCCCGACCACGCCGTCCAACTCCAGCAGCAGATCACCTGCCTCCTCGATGATGCGCAGACGCGCGTCAGGACAGTCGGCGCCGGGCGGCGGGGCGACCGAAAAACGCAGGTTCCATTCCGAGAAGGTGGATTCGTCGAGTATCTGCGGTGGCTCGACTACCTCGGCAGGCGGAACCAGCGCAAAATCGACCTCGAACGGCACATCTGCCAGCGTGAGGACGAACGGACGGCGGTTGTCGCGGTCGTCGGACTCGACGACTTCGGAGTCGATATCCACGACGAGCTGGGTGTTGTAGGAACCCCACCAACCGTAGCTGACTGGAAAGCTGATATTTTTACTGCCGTTGGGTGGAATGCCCTCGACCTCTCCAACCAGCGTATTGAGTTCGACCGGATCGGTCAGACTGGAGTCCCACGTCCAGTTGAAGGCGCCGGATTCGGCGCCACCTGTATTTTGGAGTGCGATGCTCAGGATGAACACCTGACCCGGCGCGGGATTGCGCGGTGAGGTGCGCAGTCGTCCGACCGTGAGATTGGGCAGCGCGGCGGGGTCGGGGGTAAGTCTGTCGGGCGTCGGCGTGTCAGGCGGGGACGGGTTCAGCAGCTGAGGCACCAGGAACACCAGTACGACGAAGATCAGCAGGGCAAAGGCAGCCGGGATCAGCGCGCGGCGCAGCGGCGATCGGCGTGTGCCGACGCTGGGAACGCCGATTGGAAAGGGCGAGTCCGGCAGCGGCGGCGGCACGCGCAGCACCTCGCCAGGACGTGGTGGGACATAACGCGCCAGGCCGTCGGTCAGGTCGGTGGGCAAGACGGCACGCACGCCCTCGGTCATGGGCACATACTGGATGTTGGCAAGCCGCGACCAGGGTTCGCCGCTCAACAGCACCGGAAAGATCGGTTTGCGCAGCCGCTCCGCCAGCAGCAGCTCGCGTTCTACCCAGTCCGATGATTCGCTTTCCACCGACATGACGACGAAAAACGCCTCGCATGAGCGGATATTTTCCTCAATCCGGCGCCACCAGCGTTCGCTCGGCACCAGCGCGGTCTCATCCATCCACACCGGAAACCCGGCGGCTTCAAGCTGACGCCGCAGCGACCGTGCAAAGTCGATATTCTGCTTGCTGTAGCTGATGAAGACGTGTTCCATCGCTGTATCCGCCGCGTATCCGATTTATGACCGAACAGAGCCGGAGCGGTCGCCTATGCTGGGCGTGCTTCGGGTTCGTCGAGTTCGTCGGCTTCCAGGTCGGCGCTCATCCCGACTCCGCCATTGACCTTGTAACGCAGGAACGACTCCATGAAGCCGTTCAGGTCGCCGTCCAGCACCGGCGCTGGATTGCCGACCAGATGACCCGTCCGGTGGTCTTTGACCATCTGATAGGGATGCAGCACGTAAGAGCGAATCTGGTTGCCCCAGCCGGCATCGACATTTTCGCCCTTCAGCACGGACAATTCCTTTTCGCGGCGCTGCCGTTCCACCTCGAACAGGCGTGCCTTGAGGATTTGCATGGCGCGCTCGCGGTTTTGCGTCAGGCTGCGCTCGTTCTGACAGGTGACCACCAGCCCGGTCGGGATGTGGGTCAGGCGGATGGCGGTCTCGTTTTTCTGCACATTCTGCCCGCCCGCGCCGCTCGATCGATAGGTCTCGATGCGGATGCTGCTTTCGGGCAGGTCGATCTCGATGTCGCCCTGAATATCGGGCCACAGCTCGATCTTGGCAAACGAGGTGTGCCGCCGCGCCGAGGCATCATACGGGCTGATGCGCACCAGCCGATGCACGCCCGTCTCGCTCTGCAGGTAGCCGTAGGCGTAGTCGCCCTTGATCGAGACGCTCATGCTCTTGATCCCGGCTTCTTCACCTTCCATCCGGTGCAGAATTTCCAGCTTGTAGCCGTTGCGTTCCGCCCAGCGCAGGTACATGCGTTCCAGGATTTGCGCCCAGTCCTGCGCCTCGGTGCCGCCCGCGCCCGCGTGGATCGCCAGGATGGCGTTTTCATTGTCGTAGGCGCCGGACAGCATCGCCTGAAAGGACATTTTCTCGACGATCGTGGTCAGATCCTCGGTCTCGTGCTGCAGCTCTGCCAGCAGCGATGGATCGTCCATGCGTGCCAGCTCGAGCGTGTCCGCGATGCGCGCGGCGAGGGTCTGCCAGCGCTCGACCTCGGATCGCAGCTTGGCGATCTCCTGCATGGTCTTTTGCGCGCCGTCGGGGTTGGTCCAAAAATCGGGATCGTTCGCCTGGTTGTTGAGACGATCCAGCTTGCGTGCTTTGGCGTCGATCTCCAGCCGCGTCATGAAATTGGCTATCGCGGAGTCGAAGCCTTCGAGAGCATTGACAATATCCATCGCTGCCGCCCTTAAGAGGTCTGATCGTCGAAAAGGCTTTCGACGAAATATTCGGGTTGAAACATGACCAGGTCGTCCATCTTTTCGCCCAGCCCGACATAGTGGATCGGCAGACCGAGATCGTGATTGATGGCGAAGACCATACCGCCTTTGGCGGTGCTGTCGAGCTTGGTGACGATCACGCCGGTGATATCGACCATCTCGCGGAATTTTTGCGCCTGCTGCAGCGCGTTTTGCCCGGTCGTGCCGTCGAGGATAAGCAGAGTCTCGTGCGGGGCATCGGGGATGACCTTTTGCGAGACGCTGCGAATCTTGGCAAGCTCGCTCATCAGATTGGCATTGGTGTGCAGCCGCCCGGCGGTGTCGATGATCAGTACGTCGATCCCGCGCGCTTTGGCGGCGCTGGTCGCATCATAGACGACGGCAGCCGGATCGCTGCCCGGTTTGTTGGCGATGACGGGTACATCGATGCGCGCGCCCCAGGTCTGCAGTTGCTCGATCGCGGCGGCGCGAAAGGTGTCGCCCGCTGCCAGCATCACCTTGCGCCCGTTGACATTGCGCAGACGGTGCGCGAGCTTGGCGATCGTGGTGGTCTTGCCGCTGCCATTGACGCCGACGATCAGGATGATCGACAGCTCGCGTCCGCTGATATTCATCGTCGGCGGACGGCGCAGCGTGTCGCGCAGCACAGTTTTAAGCAGCTTGTTGAGATCGGTCAGTTTGCGCACATTGTCTTTGCGCGCGCGCGTCCGCGTCTCGGTCAGGACGGCTTGCGTGGTCGGCACGCCCAGGTCTGCCTGGATCAACAGGCTCTCCAGGTCTTCCCAGGTATCGTCGTCGATCGCGTCTGCCCCTGTGAGAAGCTGACCGATGCGTCCAAAAAAGGACTGGCGAGTCTTCGACAATCCGTCACGAAAAATGCCCACGCTGCTGCTCCACGACACGGGAAAAGTCGCCTGTAGTATACTTGAAATGGATTCCGATTGAGAGGGTAAAACGATGGCGCACGCGGATGAATTGACTCACCTGGACGCCGACGGACGGGCGCACATGGTCGATGTCGGTGCCAAGCCGGACAGCGAGCGGGTGGCGGTGGCGCGCGGATCGGTGATGATGGCGGACGCGACCCTGCGCGCGATCCGGGAGGGCGCGATCAAAAAAGGCGACGTGCTGACGATCGCCCGCATCGCCGGGATCATGGCGGCGAAACGGACGTCCGACCTGATTCCGCTCTGTCACCCGATCGCGCTCACGCATATCGAGGTTGAACTCACGCTCGACGAACCCGCCAGCGCCGTCCGCATCCGCGCGACCGCCCGCACGATCGGCAGGACCGGAGTCGAGATGGAGGCGCTGACGGCGGTCAGTGCCGCCGCTCTGACGATCTACGATATGGCAAAAGCGATCGATCGCGCCATGCGTATCGATGGGATCGCGCTGGTCGAGAAACGCGGCGGCGTGCATGGCGATTATGTCGCGGGAGACGACTCATGACGCGGGTGCATGTGCTGCTGTTCGCCACACTCAAGGATCGCGCCGGGACGAATGCCTTCGACCTGGATGTGCCCGGCGACGCGCCAAATGTCGCAGGGGCGCGCGTCGCGCTGATCGCGCGCTTTCCGGCGCTGGCGGCGGCATTACCGAGCGCGGTCGCGGCGCGCAACGAGGAATTCGCCTTTCCGCACGAGCCGATCGCCGAAGGGGATACGCTGGCATTCTTCCCACCCGTGAGCGGCGGCGCGGGGAATATGCCCGGCACGGCGCTGCCAGAGCTGATCGAGCTGCTCGATGTGCCTTACAGCATCGACGCGATCACCGCTGCGATCACCATCGCGGCGACCGGGGCGATCTGCATCTTCAGCGGCACGGTGCGCGGCGAGACGCGCCTCGCCAGCGACGCGCCGACCGGAATTACCGAGCGGCTCGAATATGAAGCCTACGCGCCGATGGCGATCGCCAAGATGCGTCAGGTTGCCGACGAAATCCGGGTGCGCTGGTCGGGGGTGCAGGGGATCGCCATCGTGCAGCGGGTCGGCACGCTGGCAGTCGGACAGCCGACCGTGCTGATCGCCTGCACGTCGGCGCACCGCGACGGCGGCTGCTTCGAGGCGGCGCGCTACGGCATCGATCGACTCAAAGAGATCGTCCCGGTGTGGAAAAAAGAAGTGCGCCCGGATGGATCGTCGTGGATCGAGGGCGCCTACCAGCCGACACCGGACGACCGGGCGCATTGATCCGATCAGCGCGCCGTCAGCGTCACCCCGGTCGCCCCGCCGAATGCCGACGCGCCGCCGCTGCCGACATCGGCGCTTGTCCCTGCCGCCAACGCCGTCAGGCGCACGCGCGCCAGCGTAAAGGTCCCCGATGGGAAGTCGGAGAAGCGTCCGGCGGCATAATCGATCGTCCCGGCGGCATTGTCCCAGGTGGAGACGATCACCTGATCGAGCCGCGTCCCCGGCGCCACCGACTCGACGCGCAGCAGTGCCGGATCGAATGCCAGATGCACTTCCGCGCCCTCGATCGGCGTGCCGCTCGCTCGCACCTGCACCGTCAGCTCGACCGTCCGACCGACGCGCAGCGACCGGGTGCCCACGCCGAGGTTGAGCGTGACGCTGCCACGCCAAAAATGCCCACCTGCTGTTGTACTATCGGGTAGGTTTGTATCAACGATCCAGTGCTTGCGTGTATGACTTTGACTAACTGATCCCGACGACTTGCGCTTGCTACATAGGTATTTGTTGAGTCCCATGCAATCGCGCCCACATAATTGTTGTGAACCTGAAAAATGTTGATGGGTGTGGATTGAACGAACGGTTCCAGAATCACTATCTGTCCGGACTGGCTGCCGAAAGCTAACCTGGCTCCTGATGAATCATAACTCAGGCTGCCGCACTGGCGGCTATAATTTCCGATTGCGAACAGGTGCTAACCTCGATTAATTTGATACTTCCGGCTGCCATGGCGAGGAAATTACTATTTGGATGCCAGTCCATGTCGTAAATCGTTGAGGGAATAGTCTCGCACTGCAAGGAAAAAGTTTCAGAATTGTAAATACGTAATACTGAATCGGGGTCGTGGTCATATGCAGCAAACCAGGTTCCGTTTGGACTCCACTGCACTTGATGTACACCCGCTACTGAATCGCTAAACGGTAATCGAATGACGAGGGTGCCACTTACTGCATTCCAGATACGCGCGGAGTCATCGCCCGGATGTGCGCTGGCAAGGCGCGTTCCATCAGGACTCCATGAAACGTCGAACACACTTCCGCTAAAGCCAGACAGTACCAGCTGATCTACGCCAGTGGTTCGATCGACAATTTTGAGCAGCTCATTGGTGCCGCCGATCGCCAACCGCGTTCCATCAGGGCTTATTTCGACACTGACGATGCCCTGTGGAACCTGTGCGTGGATTGCACCTGCGGCAAAAAGCACAAAGTAACTCAAAATCGCCGTTATAAATCGGATGTTTCGCACCGATGGGGTCACGTTTTTCACCTTTCAACGATGTGAGTTTAGCCAGCAGGAGCTGGCTGAAGTGTAGCCGTTAGCGCACCATTGAGTAGGTGTTTCCAAGCAGTGTCTGCAAAACC
Source organism: Anaerolineae bacterium (assembly GCA_034437395.1). GTDB lineage: Bacteria > Chloroflexota > Anaerolineae > Aggregatilineales > Phototrophicaceae > Flexifilum. The sequence continues at coordinate 248,102 of DAOTUN010000081.1, forward strand.
ACTGTTCAGCGCAATGTCCCGCTCCCGCTGCCAAACGACACGAACGACATTCCATCAGCCGTCCTTTGCCGTTAAGATAAGGCAGCACGATTAACTTTTTTTGAAGGATGGTGAGGATGAGCGGTCGAAGAGTGGTTGTCACCGGGTACGGCGTCGTGTCTCCTCTGGGACACAGCGCGTCGGAAACCTGGGAAAATATTAAAGCGGGCAAGAGCGGCGTCGGCGCGCTCACCCGGTTCGACTCAGCGACCTGTCAGGTGAAGATCGCCGCCGAGATCAAGGACTGGGACCCGACGAAATTCATGTCGCCCAAGGATGCGCGGCGGCGCGACCTGAACGAGCAGTTCGGCGTAGCGGCGGCGAAAATGGCGGTCGAACAAGCGCAATTTACGGTCGATCCCAATGCGCGCCACCGCACAGGCGTATTCATCGGGTCGGCGGTCGGCGGGATCGGCAGCTATTGGAATGAAGCGTTCAAGATATTTCAGAACAACGATCTGCGCAGCGTCTCGCCATTCGGCATTCCGATGCTGCTGGTGAACGGGTCGAGCGACATTGTGAGCATCGATATTGGCGCGCACGGACCCTCCTATACCCCGGTGTCGGCGTGCGCGACCGGGGCGGACTGCATCGGACACGCGCTCGACATGATCCGCTTTGGCAAGCTGGACGCGGCGATCGCGGGCGGGTGCGAGGCGCCGATCATCCCGATCGGGTTGGCAGCCTTCGACCGCACGGGCGCCTGTTCGCGCCTGAACGACACGCCAACACTGGCTGCCCGTCCCTTTTCCAAAGACCGAACGGGACTGGTATTCGGGGAAGGGGCGGGCGTGCTCGTGCTGGAAGAACTGGAACACGCCAGAGCGCGCGGCGCGCATATCTATGCCGAGCTGATCGGCTACGGCTCATCGTCGGACGCCTTTCATATCACCGCGCCGGAGCCGGAAGGGGTGGGCGCCAGCCTCGCCATTCAGGGCGCGCTCGACGACGCGCACATCACGCCCGATCAGATCGACTACATCAACGCGCATGGCACCGCCACCGCGCTCAACGATGTCATGGAGACCAAGGCGCTCAAACGATCGTTGGGTCAGCACGCCTACAACATCCCGATCAGCAGTACCAAGAGCATGACCGGGCACGCGATGGGTGCGACAGCGGGCAGCGAAGCGATCTTCTGTATTCAGGCGATCCTCGACAATATCGCGCCGCCGACCATCAATCTGAATGAACCTGACCCGGAATGCGATCTCGATTACGTGCCCAATGTCGCCCGCGAGGTGGGGATCGACACTGCCATGTCCAACAGCTTTGGCTTTGGCGGGCACAACGTCTCGCTGATCTTCAGACGGTTCACGGACTGAGCGCATGACGGCGGAACAATTCGCGGCTGCGATCGGGCTGACCTTTCGTGATCCGGCGCTGCTGGCGCAGGCGCTGGTGCATCGCTCGTACTGCAACGAGATCGAGGGTGGCTGCGCCGACAACGAACGGCTGGAATTCCTGGGCGATGCGGTGATCGACTTCATCGCCGGGGAAATGCTCTATCTCGACTTTCCCGATCTGCCGGAAGGTGATCTGACCCGCCTGCGCGCGTCGCTGGTCAGCGAGGCGTCGCTGGCTGCCATCGGCACGGCGATGGAGATCGGCGCGTCGCTGCGCATGGGGCGCGGGGAAGAGGGCAGCGGCGGACGATCCCGTCCGAGCATTGTCTGTGCGGCGGTCGAGGCGGTGATCGGCGCGCTCTATATCGACTCCGGTATGGAGACAGCGCGCGCGTTCGCGGTGCCGCTGCTGCGTGAACGGCTGGCACAGGTACAGGCGCGCTCGCTCGACCGTGATGCGCGCAGTGTGCTGCAGGAACGGGCGCAAGCCGCGCTCGGCTTCACGCCGCAGTATACGGTGATCGCGCAAACAGGGCCCGATCATGCACGTCAATGGACGGTGCAGGTACAGATCGGGGATCGTGTGGCGGGTCAGGGCATGGGACACAGCAAGCAGGCGGCGAGTCAGGCGGCGGCACACGATGCGCTGACGCGGATGTAGCAGGCTGTCACGCCGTGCCGTGTCGGGCGCGCATCACCGCAGCCGCACGCCTGAGTACGTGATGCGGTGATCGCTCGCCGCTGATCGCAGCACGCCCACGCCTTCCGACGGCAGGTTGCACAGCCACAGATAATCGAAGCGCGCGCGCGGCTGACCGAGCCGCTCGAATGTCGCGCCGATCTCGATCGGCAAGCCCGCCAGCGGATCGCTGAACCCCGCTGACCGCATCGCGCCGATCAGAGGCGAGTCAGGCACGTTGTGCATGGTGCCGCCCACGACCGCGCGACCGAGTTCCAATCCGCACGCCCCGCCGAGCGAGCTGGCGAAAATGGCGTTCAACTGGCGCTGCTGATCCTGCTCGCTCTGGGCGACCGCGCCTTCACCCAGATCGAACAGCGGACTGAGCCAGATGTTGTAGAGTGTCACGACGGTATCGGCATCGGGGGTGATCTGTGCGCGCTGCACCCCGGTCTGACTGCCCAGGCTCTCCAGCGGCGTGCCGTCCGAAAAGGCGATCGGCACGCGCGACAGCACTGCCAGTCCGTGCAGGTCTTCATTGGTGCCATAGAAACGGCGATCCATACCCAGGCGCCGTGCCAGCCACAGCGCCTGATCGACCCCGCCGCTCGCCAGTCGTCCGGCTTCGATCTCCTGGATCAGCACCACATCGGCGCCGCTTTCCCCGATGGTGCGGGCGATCGCTTCGCGCTGTTCGACGAAATACTCGTCGTAGCCGCCGTGCAGGTTGTAGGTGGCGACGCGGATCGTCCCGACATCGCGCACCGGGTTGACCAGCGGCGGGGTGACCGCGTTCACTGTCAGTGCGACGACCCCCGCGCTCGCCACTATCAGCAGAAACGAGGTGATCGCCGGGGCGCCCGCCGACCAGGGGATGCGATGGCGTGTCTGGATCATCGGCAGCGCTGCCAGGAACGAGGCGAACAGCAGCACGCCGAGTCCGAAGCCGCGAAAACCACGCAGCAGCGGTGGGACATAGGGATTGAGGAAGGCGAGATCCCCGCTAAAGTCGCGCACGAACGCATATTCGTAAGTGAAGTTATCGCCGAGCAGCAGCAGCGCGAATAACCACGCGCCGACCAAAAGCCAGACGCCGCCGAGTGAGCGTTCGCGTTCGCCTTTTGGTCGCGCCACCCACCACCACAGCAGCGACGACAAAAACGCGGCGAGGGTCAGCGCGACTCCGGCGATCACGCCATCCACGCGCAAGCCGACGATCAGCAGCAGTGCCAGCGTCAGCAGCCACAGCCAGCCGCGCGCTCCGGCATCAAAGCTGGCGATGAACGATCGCGCCGCCCCGCGCACCGCCGGGATGATCGGCAGCAGCGCCGCCGCGAGGATCGCCGGGGTAAAGAGCGTGTAATCGACTCCCGCGCGCGCCGCGACCGCGTTGGGCAGTCCGAACAGCGCCAGCCACACAAACAGGGATCCGGCGATCCCGACCGCGCCAGTGAGCGGTATCAGACCGCGATTGACGGCGTCGGTGCCTCCCCGTGCGCGGGCGATCAGCAGCGATGCCAATGCCAGCAGCGCGGCGGCAGCGGACAGGATAATCTGCGTATTGAGATAGCCAGGTCGCAGCGACAGATCGACGGTATCGCCAAAGGCGCGGATCACTATGTCGGCGCTGAAGCCGATCACGAACATGTAAGGCAGCACGCGCAGTCGATGGCGCGCGGTCGTCAGCAGATACAGCAGCCCGGCGCACACGGTCAGCGCGGCGGCGGCGGTGGGTGTCAGGATGCCCAGGTCGAACATCAGCAGGCGTCCGGCGATGACAGCCAGCGCCGCGACCAGCGGCATGACCGACCAGGGGACGAGGAACATCCCGATGACGGGCAGGGCGAGCAGCGCGCCCAGCGTCGTCATATCCGCCGCCACGACCACCGGATCGACCGGGAGCGGGTCGGGCAGCAGCGCGCCCGCTGCCAGCAACGTGGACACGACCGACGCGCCCGCGATCTGACTGTAGAGCGCGGCGATCAGGAATCGCGCCGCCTGTACAAAAAACAAGCCGATCAACCCGGCTTCAAGGATCATCAAATGATGCGGTTGTAGACGTTTGAACATGAATTGGTCTCATGGCGCACACGGAACTAACGCCGTAGTGTACACCGCGCCTATAATTCATGCCAAACAGGAGGAAATCATTATGGAACATGTTCACACGATTTTGAGCGGTGGCACGGTCGTCACCATGGATACGCGCTTTGCACTATTTATCGACGGCGCCGTCGCCATCCGCGACAATGCGATCGCCGCTGTCGGCGTGCGCGCCGACATCCTGGCGCGCTTCAGCGCCGATCAGGTCATCGACACAACCGGAAAGTATGTCTTGCCCGGCTTGATCAATGCGCATACGCACGCGCCCATGACGCTGTTACGCGGGCTTGCCGACGATTTGCGCCTGGACGTGTGGCTGCTGGGCTACATGATGCCGACCGAACGCGCCTTCGTCACGCCGGAATTCTGCACCTTAGGGACGCTGTTAGCGTGCGCGGAAATGATCCGGGGTGGGGTGACGACCTTCGCGGACATGTACTATTTCGAGGAAGTGATCGCCGAGGCGACCGCCCGCGCCGGGATGCGCGCCGTCCTGGGACAGTCGATTCTGAAATTCCCGACCCCCGACGCGGAAAGCTACGACGACGGACTGGCACGCTGTCGCGCTTTCATCGAGGCATGGCGAGGACACGCCCTGATCACGCCCGCGGTCGCGCCCCACGCGCCCTATACCAATCCCGACGAGTCGCTGCGTCTGTGTACCGATCTGGCGCGGGAATACGACGTACCGCTGCTAATCCATCTGGCGGAAACCAAGCTGGAGGTCGAAAACAGCGTCAATGACACCGGCGCCAGTGTGGTCGAGCATATGGGGGATGTCGGACTCTTCGCCGCAAAGGTGCTGGCTGCCCACTGTGTGCATATCTCGCGCGCGGAGATGAAGATTCTCTATGAGGGCGACGCCGGGGTCGCGCACTGCCCAACCAGCAATCTCAAGCTCGCCAGCGGTATCGCCCCGGTGACCGCGATGCTGGCGCATGGTCTCAAGGTTGGAATCGGCACTGACGGTGCCGCCAGCAACAACGATCTTGATATGTTCGAGGAAATGCGTCTCGCCGCCATTATCGCCAAGACCGACGCCAATGATCCGACCGCTTTACCCGCCCGTGACGCGCTGCTGATGGCGACCCGTCAGGGCGCGGCTGCCTTGTTTCTCGACGCAGTGACGGGCAGTCTGGAGGCTGGCAAGCGCGCCGATGTGATCGTCATGGATGCCGATCCGCTGCATAACGCTCCGCAGTTCATGCGCGACCCCGACGCGGTGTATTCGCGGATCGTCTACGCCGGACATGCGTCCGATGTCACCGACGTGATCGTCGATGGGCGTTGGCTGATGCGTGATCGCGTGCTGCTGACGATCGATACCGAGTCGGTGCTGCGCGAGGCGCGGGGCGTCGCCGCCCGGATCGACGACTTTTTGCGCGAGCGCGAGTCCAGTGTCCTGAGCAAGCTGCTGGCTATTGGTGGCTTGCGTCAGGGGGAGAGCTTCGAGGTGCAGGTGAAAGCACGTCTGGGATCGGCGCGGATCGAAGATCTGATCGCGCACGCGGATGTCGAGGTGATCAAGCATCATCATTATCTGCAATACGACACCTATTTCCTGTTCGACGATCCGGCACAGGGACGGGTGCGCTATCGTGAGGATGTCGCCGCCGACACGCCGGATATGGCGAGCAGCAGCCGCGCCCGTCTGACTCTGACCACCCCGGACAACGAGCGCCAGTTTCATGGAACGACGGTGCTGTCCCATTCGCGTTTCATCGCGGACGCCACCAATACGCTGCGCTTTTACCGCGAGTATTTCCGCCCGATCGAGGAGCGCGAGCTGCACAAGGATCGCCAGCGCTATCATCTGCTGTATCAGGGCGTGCTGTTCTACGTCAATATCGACACCGTGACCAAGCCCGCGCTGGCGGCGCGCTACATCGAGATCAAGAGCCGCACCTGGTCGGCGCGCGACGCCGAGGACAAGGCGGAACGAATCCAGGCGATGCTGGCGATCCTTGGTATCACGGCGGACGACGTGGTGCGCGAGGGGTATCTGGAGATGGCGAACGGCTAGACGAGCGATGTTACACACAATTTGCACATGACGGCGGACAGTTTTACATTTTCTGAATAAACGGAATCGCAGCGCTCCAGGCTGATGGTCGGGGACAGTGGACGCCCGCGTTCACTGTCTTTTTGATCATTCTGAACATGAGGATAGAATCAATCCAACGTAAATCGATCGTATATAGTGAATACCCATCGTCACCGCACACCACGAGGACTCATGACCGCCGAACAGGATCGTTTAGGGCAGCATGAAGCATGGACACGTTGGGGACCGTATCTGAGCGAACGGGCATGGGGCACCGTCCGCGAAGATTACAGCGCACATGGCGAAGCGTGGGATTACTTCCCGCACGACCATGCGCGATCGCGCGCCTACCGTTGGAATGAAGATGGGTTAGCCGGGATCAGTGACAATGAAGGGCGACTGTGTTTCGCGCTGGCGCTGTGGAACGAACACGATCCTATCCTCAAAGAACGACTGTTCGGCGTGACGGGCTCGGAAGGCAATCACGGCGAAGATGTCAAAGAGGTCTATCACTATCTCGACAGCACCCCGACCCACAGCTACATGAAAATGCTGTACAAATATCCCCAAGCCGCGTACCCCTATGCGCGCCTGCTCGATGAGAGCCGCCAGCGCGATCGCGTCAAAGCGGAATACGAGCTGATCGATACGGGCGTGTTCGATGATCAGCGCTATTTTGATGTGTTCGTCGAATATGCCAAAGCCGCGTCCGATGACATCCTGATCCGCATCACTGTCCACAATCGCGGCGCCGCCGACGCGCCGATCCACCTGCTGCCGACGCTGTGGTTTCGCAATACCTGGTCATGGGGGGACGGTGATGATCGTCCGCGTGTCAGCCGCCTCGCCGGGCGACCCGATCCAACCATCCTGGTCGAGCATCCGGTATTGGGCGCTTATCATCTCAGCTGCGAAGGTGCCGACACGCTGCTGTTCACCGAAAATGACAGCAACAACGCGCGGCTGTTCGGCTCATCTGGCGGGCAATTCAGCAAAGACGCCTTTCACCGCTATCTCATCGACGGCGAGTCCGATGCTGTCAACACGGCGGAACACGGCACCAAGTCGGCGGTGCATCTTGTGCGAGTCATCCCGGCAGAGGGATCGGTCGCTATCCGGCTGCGTCTGACCCATCAGAACGAATCCGTGCCTCAGGAGACGGCGGTCGGCGTTTTTGCCGATTTCGACTCGATCTTCGACGCTCGCCAGCGTGAAGCGGACGAGTTTTATGCGGCGATCCAGCCCGCTGCGCTCGACGCCGATACCGCTCAGGTGCAGCGCCAGGCATACGCCGGGATGTTGTGGTCGAAACAGTTCTATTATTTCGATGTCGATCGCTGGCTGCAAGGCGATCCTGGTTTCCCGCCGCCGCCCGATCGTCAGTATGGACGCAACCGTGAATGGCGCCATCTCAACAACGCCGAGGTGATCTCCATGCCTGACAAATGGGAGTATCCCTGGTATGCCGCCTGGGATTTGGCGTTTCACTGTATCCCCTTGGCGCGTGTGGACAGCCAGTTTGCTAAAGATCAGCTCGTCATGATCCTGCGCGAGTGGTATCAGCACCCCAATGGACAGATTCCCGCTTATGAATGGGCATTCGGGGATGTCAACCCGCCGGTGATTGGGTGGGCGGCATGGCGCGTGTATCAGATCGACAAGGGACAGCGCGGAACGGGTGACAGGGCGTTTTTAGAGCGCGTGTTTCACAAGCTGATGCTCAATTTCACCTGGTGGGTCAACCGTAAAGACGCCGAAGGGCGCAATGTCTTTCAGGGTGGTTTCCTGGGACTGGACAATATCGGCGTGTTTGATCGCAGCGCGGCGCTGCCAACAGGCGGGTACATCGATCAGAGCGATGGTACGAGCTGGATGGCGATGTTCGCGCTGAATCTGACGGTGATCGCGCTGGAACTGGCGCAGACCAATATCGTGTATGAAGATATTGCCACTAAATATTTCGAGCATTTCCTGTATATCGCCGGCGCGTTGATCGATCTGGGCGGATCCGGTCTGTCGCTGTGGGATGAACAGGATCAGTTTTTCTACGATGTGCTGCGCGCGCCTGGCATGGCGCCGATCCATCTGCGCATCCGTTCGCTGACCGGTCTGATCCCGCTGCTGGCAGTCGAAGCGATCGATCCAGTGATGTTGAACGCCGTGCCAGGCTTCAAAACTCGGCTGGAATGGTTTCTGGCAAACCGCCCCCATCTGGCGAACCTGGTCTCACGCTGGCAGGTGCCGGGTGAGGGCGAACAGCGCTTGCTGGCGCTGGTGCGCGGCAGCCGGCTGAAGCGGCTGCTGCGGCGCGCGCTCGACCCGGCGGAATTCCTGAGCGATTATGGCATCCGCTCGATCAGCCGCGTCCACGCCGATCAGCCGTACACGCTGCACGCGGGAGGAACGACCTATGTCGTGCGCTACGAACCCGCCGAGTCGCAGAGCGGCTTATTTGGCGGCAACTCCAATTGGCGCGGGCCGATCTGGTTCCCAATCAACTATCTGCTGATCGAGTCTCTGTACAAGTTTCATCGCTATTATGGAGACGACTTCAAAGTCGAGTGCCCGACCGGATCAGGTCAATTCATGACCCTGCGAGAAATTGCCGACTTTCTTTCGCGTCGGCTGATCGCGCTGTTCACGCGCGGTGCCGACGGGCGCCGTCCGTTCAATGGCTATCATGCGCTCATGCAGACCGATCCGCACTGGCGCGATCATCTGCTTTTTCACGAGTATTTTCACGGCGATACGGGACGCGGACTGGGCGCCAGCCATCAGACCGGGTGGACGGGACTGGTCGCTGATCTGATCCATCAGCAGGCACACCCGGACGAAGACCGCTGATCTCAGGCATGTCGCAGGGACGCATCACGATGCGTCTCTGTGGAAAACCATCTGCATTCCTTTCATTTCCAGTCACTTACAGGCAGCCAATCGCATCGCACAAGGAGCAGGAACAATGAAAGCCGTCGCCATCACGCCACGCCAGGCACGTACCGCTTTTCTGGTCGATCTGCCCGCGCCGAGTCTCGACGAAATTCCTGAGGGACGCGGCGTGCTGGTCAGGATCATCATGATCGGGCAGGACGGCACCGACAAAGACCTGTATCTCGGTCAGTATGGCGCGCCGCCACCTGGTTTCGATTACCTGGTGACGGGACATGAATGTCTCGGACAGGTGACGGCTGTGGGCGCCAACGTGCGCGGATTAGCGGTCGGAGATTACGTCGTGCCGACGGTGCGTCGTCCAGGTGGCTCGATCTACGACGTGATCGGCACCAATGATATGACCTCGGACTCGACTTATTTCGAGCGCGGCATCAATCTGCGTCATGGCTTTCTGACCGAGCAGTTCGTCGAGGATCAGGAATTCCTGGTCAAGGTGCCGGGCGAGCTGAAAGACGTGGGTGTGCTGCTGGAGCCAATGAGCATCATCGAAAAGGGTATCATCCAGGCATACGAGATTCAGCGGCGCCTGAAGGTCTGGCGTCCGCGCCGCGCGGCTGTGATCGGGGCGGGTCCACTGGGTATCCTGGCGGCGTTGGGGATGGTGCTGCACGGTATCGATGTGACCGTGTTCGCCCGTTCCGAGCCACCGACGCAAAACTCGACCCTGCTCACCGAGATCGGCGCGCACTACATCAGCACGCGCCAGACCAGCATGGCGGACGCGGCGGGCGTGGGCGGTTACGACATCGTGTTCGAGGCGAGCGGGTCATCCCCGCAAATGTTCGAGGGGGCAGGCGTGCTGGCGAAAAATGGCGTGCTGATCCTATCGTCGATCACTGGGGGCAGCACCAGGACCGAGGTCGGCAGTGACAGGCTCAATCTCGATTTTGTGCTGGGCAACAAGGTCATGTTCGGCACGGTCAATGCGCATCGCGGTTATTTTGAGCAGGGCGTCAGTGACTTTGCCACGACGATGGCGTCATTTCCGGGCTGGCTGCCCAAGCTGCTGACACATCCTATCGACGGGCTGGACAATTACGCGGCGATGTTTCAGACGTTGGTCGAGGTCAAAGAGGCGATCAAGGTGCATGTGATCGTCTGATTTACAGCACCGGCTCGGAGTCGGCACGTCACGCCGACTCTGGGACGGGTTCGCCAGTAGCTATCCTTCGCTGGCACTGCTCACCCTCCCAGCCGGAACCCATGCCCACGCACCGTCACCACATAATCCATTTTGGAATCGAGGTCACTCAGACGATCGCGCAGACGACGGATCAGCGCGTCGATCGCCTGTTCGCTGACCCCTTCACCGTAGGCATCTGGCCAGACGGTATCGATCACCTGTTCGCGGGTGCAGATTGTCCCGGCGTTCAGATACAGCAGTTCCAGGAGGCGGTACTGGGGTGGACTCAGCGGTGGATCGAGTTCAACCTGATTGATGAATACCCGCCGTGAGGCAGTATCGATGCGCAGCCCGCTGCCTTTCTCGAACCCATCCACCTTCGAGATCGGGGCGGTGAAATTCGAGCCAACGAACTCGATATGGGTACTGGTCCCTAATTTTATTTTGTCGCCATTGTGCAGCGCGCGCGTGCCTTCGAGCTTTTCCTCATTGACCCAGGTGCCGTTGCGACTTTCGAGGTCTTCGATGTAAAAGGCTTCATTGTGCTTGTAGATGCGCACATGCTGGCGCGATACCTCACGCTCCGCGATTACGAGATGACACGAATCATCGCGTCCGAGCAGCGCTTCATCCAGCTCCACCGTCCACCGTAGGTCGAGCTTCCCCTGCTGCTGCACGATCAGCACTGGACGATCGGAACTGGTATCGGACATGACGCTGCCGCTCCTCGATGACTTTGGATGGTCGCAGAAAACACACCATAAATCTGACTCGCTCAATTATAGCAAGTTTCCGTCTAGGGCGCGGGGATGTCCCCACGTCCTATGCCCTGCGGTGCCGACTCTACGATACCCGTCCACAGCCCCTGATCGCGGAAGATCGGCGTGGCGTTGGGGATCGGTGAGGTATTGATTGCACCATTGATATTGTTGCGATAATATGCGAAAACCTGTGCGCTGCCGCTGCTGGCATTCGGATCGATCAGGACGTTGCCACCGGGGAACTCGACCGTGTGCAGACAGCGCTGACGGGGCGCCAGGATGCGCAAGCTCGACTCCGGCACCGATCCGCTGTCCTGACGCGGCAGTCCCGCACTCAGCGAATTACCGGGATTGAAGACAATGCCCAGTCCGCTGGTATTATTGTCTCCGACGATCACGCGCTGGGGGTCATATACAAACGCGACGCTGCCGACGGTGTTGTTGGTCACTGCGATCGTCACCCACAGCGATCCCGCCGCATCCGAGGGCACACCGCTGGTGCGCACGCTCAGGCTGATCGGCTCACCAGCGGATCGACCGAGCAGCGATTGATGGTTGGCGCGATCATCCGCTGTACGCAGGCTGCTGCATGGCACGCCCTCGTACAACTGCGGCAGGATCGACGCCACCAGATTGGGGAGATAGCGCGGCATAAAGAATAGCAGCGCCACCACCAGCATCACGCCGACGACGAAATTGCGATTATCGCCACCACGAAACAAAGTACAGCCCTCCAGGTCGATCAGTCGTTGGATACTTCAAATGGGTTACGCTCACGCGATCAACCGCTCTCCAGCCAATGTGCCGTCTCAATGATGAGACGCTCCACATCCAACGTTTCTCTATTGTGCCACAAAACCCCGTGATCATGCCCACGAAACCAGGCAAGCTGGCGGCGGATGAAGCGGTGTGTGGCGATCCTGGCGTTGTATAAAGCGGTCTCCAGCGGTACTCCGTCGAGCAGATAAGCGGCGATCTGCCCATAGCCGACCGCGCTCATAGCGGGCAGACTCCGATCATAACCGCTATCGAGCAGCGTGCGCACCTCGTCGATGAATCCGTCCGCGATCATCTGATCCAGACGACGGTCGGCGCGCTCGCGCAGCGCGTCACGGTCGAGTGCCAGCCCGATCACACGCACACGATAGGGCGGGGGCAATTTCATGCGTTGGGCGCTGAACAGCTTCCCTGTGGCGTCGATCACCTCTAAAGCGCGGATGATGCGGCGCAGGTTGTTGGCGTCGATCAGATCGGCGGCATCAGGGTCGAGCGCGCGCAGTCGTGCGTACAGGGCTGAGATGCCTTGCGCATCGGCTTCGGCGGCGAGTGCGGCGCGCTTTTCGGGATCAGGTGGGACTCCGGGTGGTGTCCAGCCTTCGAGCAGTGCAGTGATGTACTGTCCTGTACCCCCGACCAGCATCGGCAGCTCACCGCGCGCATCGATATCGTGAATGGCGGCGTTGGCGTGGCGTTGGTAGGTCGAGAGCGAGACATCCTCGTCGGGGTTAGCAAAGTCGATCAGATGGTGCGGGGCAGACGCGCGTTGATCGAGCGTGGGTTTGGCAGTGCCAATGTCCATGTGACGATAAATCTGGCGGCTGTCGGCGCCGATGATCTCACCAGCAAGGCGCTGTGCCAGGGTGATCGCCAGGTCGGTCTTGCCGACTGCGGTCGCGCCCCATATCACCAGCAATGGGATCGGCGGGCTACCAGCTAAAGGCATCAGGAATATGATCGATTCGTGGCGGAGGCGTCAAGGTCACCGCGATCACGTCGAAACGCCAGATCACATCGTCCAGCTCGTGAACCGATAGATACGTCTGTGCAGCCGCGATCAGGATGCGCTGCTTGCGCCCGGTGATATTTTCCAGCGGTTGCGCATCATGCGCCCATCGCGTCTTGACCTCGACGAACACAGTGGTGGCATCAGGCGCGACCATGACCAGATCGATTTCGCCAAGACGGGTACGCCAGTTGCTGGCGATCAGACGGAAACCCTGGTGCTGGAGATAACCCGCTGCCAGGATTTCGCCGCGCTGACCGAGCTGGTGCCGTGCGTTCGCCATTTATTTGACGGGCTTACGGAATTTGTAGCCATAGACGATCATGCCCTGCGCGCCCTCGGTGGTCAGCCTGCGCGTGACCATCTCGACGCGATCGCCGATCGCGGGTGGGGCGTCCAGGTCGGTGAGCTGCGCGGTGACGAGCGTGCCTTCATCGAGCTTGATCAGCGCCAGCACATAGGGCGCCTGATCCTCGAAGCCTTCTGGCGCCTCGCGCACGGTGGTGAAGCTGTAGATCACACCCGTACCCGCAAAGGTAAAATTTTCAGCGCCGACGGCGACGACCGGACGGCGTTCAATGGTCATGAGGTTAGGCTTTCACCGGGATGCGCACAGCCTGTGACTGAAGCGTGATCGAGTCTGGCTGCGTGTTGGTCAGGACCGGACGTTCGTTGAGGCGGACATCACCGTTGCTAAAACGGACGCCTTGAAGACGATAACGCTTGGCATTCATCCGCCAGTGCCGTGAGATCTGCATTGTAGATGCTCCTGAGGTTGCCCAATTCAGTGGGCTGAATCATCGGACTATGTTTGTGCAAGAGCGCACAATTGCAGGAATTATAGGACGCCAGCCCTGTCAAAAACTCTCAGACAAGGGATAAGAGAGGTGTCCGAGCCTGTCAAAACCCCTCTCATCTCCGCTTTATTCACAACGCCAATACGTGAGTAAAGGCGCTGCTGCCCACGCCGCCTACACTCTGTATCAATGCAATCTGTGCTTGCGCGACCTGATTGGCGCCTGCCGTGCCACGCAACTGCATCACCGCTTCGACCGCCTGATATAATCCGGTCGCGCCGACCGGGTTGCCGCGGCTTTTTAGCCCGCCAAAAGTGGCGATCGGCAGGTCACCCGTCAAGCCGATGCTGGCATCTGTCGCCAGCTTCCAGCCCTCACCACGCTCCGCAAAGCCAGCAGCTTCCAACGCCAGCGCCGCCATAATGGTGAACGAGTCGTGCAGCTCGAACAGATCGATCTGATCGCGGGTGATCCCCGCCATCGCCAACGCCGCCGCTGTCGAACGCTCGATCGCGCCCAACCACAGCGGATCATCGCGCTCCGCCAGCGCCAGCGAGTCGGTCGCCGCGCCGCTCCCAACCAGGCGCACGGGCTGCGGCACCAGGTCGGCAGCCCGTGCGTGTGAGGTCAGGATCACGGCGGCGGCGCCGTCGGCATCCGGGGCGCCGTCGAACAGGCTGACCGGATCCGCGATCATGGGCGCTCTGGCGAACGATCCCGGCTTGAGGATATTGCGGTACATCGCTCCGGCGAATTTGGCGCCGTTGGCATGAGCGTTGATGCTGAAACCTTCAAATGCGCTCAATTCCAACTCGTACTCGTACATATAGCGGCGCATCAGCAGGGCGGCGAGGGCGGACAGCGTGGCGCCGTGCAGCGCTTCATCGTCCGAGTCCAGGCTGACGGCGCGGGCGCGCACACGGGCGGCACCGATCATGTCGGTCGATTTTTCCACGCCCAGCACCATTACCGTCTCTACCAAGCCCGATGCGACCGCCAGATACCCGGTGCGCAGCGCGGCGCCGCCGCTGGCGTCCGCTGCCTCGATGCCGATCGCCTCGATACCCCGCAATCCAGCGTAATCGGCGATCAGCGGGGCGAGGTGCGACTGCGTGCTGATGCTGGCGCCAAAGGCATTGGCGACGTAGAGTGCATCGACCGTTTCCAACCCCGCGTCTTGCAGGGCAGCGCGCGCGGCGTCCGCCGCCAGATCGCGCAAGCCCTGATCCCAAAGTTCTCCGGTCGGGGTCGATCCAATTCCGACAACTGCCACTTCACGCATGGTTATTTCCCTTTACATCTTCAGCAAGCCGCGATAGCGGCAGTAGGTGGCATAGTCGATCGGTGTGCGCCTGGCGATGTAGTCGCGGGTGCGCAGGGCGCGATCGCGCGCGGCGTCGATGCGGTCGGTGACCACCAGGTCAAAGGCGTCCGATCCGGCGCCGCTGCCATAGCTCAACATCAGGATGCGATCGCCCGCCTGTGCTTCGTCGAGAATGGCGGTTAAGCCGATCATGCACGACCCGGAATAGACGTTGCCGATCTCGTCCGCCAGCAGACCCGTGCGCATTTGTTCGTCCTTGAAACCGAGCAGCCCGGCGGCGCGCTGCGGAAATTTCACATTGGGCTGATGACACACCACCGAGGTGTAATCCGCCGCCGTCGTGCCCATCATCTCCATCAACGCGCGTCCGGCGCTGACGACATGGTGAAAATAGGCGGGTTCACCTGTAAAGCGTTCGCCGTGCGACGGAAATACCTCGTCGGAACGACGCCAGAAGTCGGGGGTATCGGTGACGTAGCTGTAACTCCCCTGATAGACCGCGACCGCTTCATCGGCGGGTCCGAGCAGAAAGGCGGCGCCGCCTGATGCCGCCGTATATTCGAGCGCGTCGCCGGGGCGGGATTGCGCGGTGTCCATGCCGATGCTGAGTGTGTACCGTCCCATGCCGCTGCCGATCAAGCCAATGCTCGCCTGTACCGCCTCGGTGCCGGCTTTACAGGCGAATTCCCAATCGGCGGCTTGAATGTTCGGTCCGGTGCCGATGCTCTCCGCGACAATCGTGCTGGTCGGCTTGACCGCATAGGGGTGACTTTCGCTGCCGACCCACACCGCGCGCAGCAGCGTCGGATCGATAGCGGCGCGTGCGACCGCGTTACGCGCGGCTTCGATGCTCATGGTGGTCACATCCTCGTCGGGACCGGCGACGGCTTTTTCCTTGACTGGGCTGCCCGCTGCGACGCCCGTCCACAGCCTGGCGATCTCCGTCCCCGGCAGACGAAACCGGGGGACATAGGCGCCGTAGCCGACGATGCCGACCGCGCGATCGGGGCGCATCAGAAAATTGGTGGCACGACCAGAGGTGTTCATAGGCTGCATGATGTTAGCTTCCTCTCAATTCTGTCAGAATGACTCCCGCGCGTTCGGCACGGATATTGTTTTCGGCGGTCATGCGCGCCACTACATGTGCAATCTCGCTGCCAACTGCACCAGCGGCGACCGCGATCTGGCGGGCGTGCATCCGCATGTGTCCGCGCTGGATGCCCTCGGTGGCGAGCGCGCGCACGGCGGCGAAATTCTGTGCCAGCCCGACCGACGCCATGATCCCGGCGAGCTGACCCGCCGACTCGATCCCCAGGATTTTCAGCGCCACGCCTGCTGCCGGATGTACGCGCGTCGCCCCACCGACGATGCCGACGCTCATCGGCATTTCCAGGCGGGCGCGCAGATTGCCGTCGGCGTCGCGCCAGAACTGCGACAGGCTGGTATAACGTCCGTCGCGGGCGGCATAGGCGTGCGCGCCCGCCTCGAGCGCGCGCCAGTCGTTGCCAGTGGCGATGGCGACCGCATCGACGCCGTTCATGATGCCTTTGTTGTGCGTGGCGGCGCGGTAGGGGTCCGCTTCGGCAAAGGCGCCCGCCTCGATCACTGCCTGAACCACTTGATCGCCCGTGAGCGAGTCGGTCGCCAGCGACGATGCCGGGATTATGCCTTCGGATGCGGCTTTGCGACGGTCGGTCAGGTTGCTCAGGATGCGCAGCAGCGCCCGCCCGCCCGTGAGCGCCTCGACGTGTGGCGCCAGGTGTTCGACGGCGGTGTTGACGGCGTTGGCGCCCATCGCATCACGCACATCCATCAGCAGATGCACGATCAGCATCGCGCCCGCGCCGGTATCGGGCAGCAGCCGTACCTCGATGTCGCGCGCCCCGCCGCCGCGTCGGACAATGCTGCCGCCAACTTCGTCCGCCAGCGCCAGCAGCCGCATTTTGTTGGTTTTGATGGCGCCCGCCGCGACATAGAGATCGTCGATATCCAGCAGTTGAATCTGACCGATCATAATCGGTTCGTCCACTGTGGTGGTAAAGCCGCCGCCGTCGCGGAACAGCCGCGCGGCATTGCTGACCGCCGCCACGACCGACGGCTCCTCGACCACCATCGGAATGAGACGGTCGATGCCGTCGATCAGAAAATTGGTGGCGATCCCCATCGGCAGGGCATAGACGCCGATCGCGTTTTCGACCATGTTGTCGGCGGATGCGGCTGACAGCCCGCGCACGCCGAGCAGGATGGCGGTCTCGTCGGGAGTCAGATTCGCCCAACGCGCGACGACTGCGGCACGCTCGGCAAGGGGACGTTTGTAGAATCCGGGAAGGCGTGAGGTATGTTGTTCGCTCATGCCACGATCCTAGCCTATCGAGTCTGCAAATAACTATCGAGATCGTGAAACACGGCGCAAATGCTTAGGAGCCGTTCATCTGGGAAGGGTACAGGGGATGCAGGGTGACTGTCAAAAGCTGCATCTGCGATCAAGAGAGGGATCGGCGCGCAGCCACTCACCCTCCCTAATCGAAAAAGAACGGCGATCGCAGCCATTCAGCAGTGGCGATCGGGCTGTCGAGATGCAGATCGATGCCGTTGACGCGGGTGTCATCGATGGAGATCGCCAGCAATCCTAAATGGGGCGTGAAGGTGAATCGATCCTGCAATTCCGCGTTGCTGGGTCCCTGACCGGTCGCGCTTAAGAAGATGGGCACCTCCTCGCCAGATGCACGGCGATTGAGCGTGTAATCGCCTACAGGCGGCAGACCGGACAGGTGCAGATTGGTGCGCATCTGCACATAGGGTACCTCAATCAGCTCGGTACGGAAATCGCATTCACTGAACTCGTTACCATCAGCCGTTGTAAATAATCGACAGGTGTCATAATCGGTGACTTGCATGTCGTAATGGTCAAAGTACGGGCTGCCCACCACGCGCGGGTGCCGCTGCACGCCAGCGCTGGTGCTGGCGCGCTGACTATGCTGAGCATAAGCCGCATGATCATCAAGACGATACGGCGCATGGACTGTTCCTTCAACGAGGGTTTGAACTGACGGATTGCCACCAATTCATATTTTTAGTAGGACTTAACGACTAAGTTGGGCGGCAGGATTTTTAAGAAGTCTTTTTGATTATCCGTGTAGATAGGGATGTTCAAACGATGGCATACGGAAGCAATAAAACAATCATTGACCCCAATTCCCTGACTGAGCCGATAAACTTGCATCTGTTCTATAGCCCAATCGATATCACTGGGGAGAATATATTCCATGTCAAACTGGTTAAGAATATCTTTGCATCTCTCCCGTTTATCCTTACTTACTGCCCCGTACAATGCTTCCATCCATGTAATCGGCGTCACGGCAAACTTATCCGTCAATGTGCTGTACCATGCGATCGCCGCTGGGTTTTTGCGAAACAAGTGAAAGACGACCGTTGTATCGACAATCCCAACGGTCATTCCGCTTCATCCCAGTTTAGACCGCGCTTCAATTCTTGATCGCGGCGAATTTGCTTGACCCATTCCGTTGCATCTTCGAATTCGGGGTGGATCATCTCAATCGGACCCCATTCATTCATCTTCCGCACCAACATCTCTCCCCAGCGTTCTTCGGAGGATAGATCGTTCGTCGGCTCCAGCTCGATGTCATGTTCAATCGACGAAGCGATACGCTCGATCAGTTGAACACGTTGTCTTGGCGACAACTTTAATGCGAATTCCAGGACTTGTTCCACTGATCTTGTGTCTTTTTGCATCGTTAACCCTCCCCGGATGGTGTAGAATACTTCTCGGTTGTTTATAAGTGAGGGTAATACTGCTCCCTCTCGGCAGGCTTGCGCTGAAAGAGGAAGCAGCGGTGAGGGGGCGAAACGATGTGGTGTTCGTAATGCTTTGATCCGCTGTTAGTCCGGCAGAATCCGCGTATTCAGCAGCGCATCCAGCCATACCACGAATACCAGCCCGATCGGGAAGCCCGTCCAGAACAGATATTGAAAGCCGTACTTGTCGAGCGGAATGGCGTTGCCACCCTGTACAGGTACGGTCGGCAGCAGCACCAACACGATCAGCGATGCAACTGCGAAACCGAGTACCATCGAGACGCCCCACACGATCAGACGCTTCAGCAGCATGAGCGAAACTCTCCTCGCTAAACCCGCCTGGGCGGGCGTAAGTATCATTCTGATTGTGAAAACTTTAGCGTAGTTCTCATCAATTGGCAAGCGGCGCGAATACCCTTTTGTCCCCGACGGTGTTATCTTTATGATTCAAGTTTTTGTAACAATTCATCGTTCGCATACATGCAGTGTCGCGCCTCTCAGTGCGGCTTGACAAGATGAAGGGATACCTCATGGCTGACCTGTTCGACAAAGCAAAGAATTACAAAACCGCAAAAGAAGCGATGGCGCTGGGCATTTACCCCTATTTTCGGGCACTCAGCGACACCGAAGGTGCGGTCGCCACGTTTGAAGGTAAAGAAGTGGTGATGATCGGCTCCAATAATTATCTGGGGCTGACCACCGATCCGCGGGTACGTCAAGCCGCCGTCGAAGCTGTCGAGCGCTACGGCACCAGCGTGACCGGATCGCGCTTCCTCAACGGCACACTCGAATTGCATCTGGAACTCGACAGGCGACTCGCCGCGTTCGTCGGCAAAGAGGCGGCGCTGGTGTTCTCGACCGGGTATCAGACGAACGTCGGTACGATCAGCGCGCTGGTGAGCAAGGGCGATTATGTGATCGTCGATAAGGATGACCACGCCAGCATCGTCGATGGCTGCCTGATGTGCCGGGGTGAGATGAAGCGCTTTCGCCATAGTGACACCAGCAGCCTGGAAGATGTCCTGAGCCGCCTGCCCATGGATGCGGGTAAGCTGGTGGTCGTGGACGGCGTGTACAGCATGGGCGGTGACATCGCGCCGCTGCCGGAAGTGGTCGAGATTTGCAAGCGCTACGGCGCACGCATCATGGTCGATGACGCGCACGGCATCGGCGTCACCGGCGGCGGACGTGGCACGGCATGGCAATTCGGGCTGACCAACGAGGTCGATCTGATCATGGGCACGTTCAGCAAGAGCTTTGCCTCGATCGGCGGTTTCATCGCGGGATCGGCGGAGGTGGTGCATTACATCCAGCATCACGCCCGTTCGCTGATCTTCTCGGCTGCCTTGCCCGCGCCCCAGGCTGCCGCCGCGCTCAAGGCGTTGGATATCATGGAGACCGAGCCACAGCACGTCGCCAAGATGTGGGACAACGCCGAATATATGCGCGCGGGTCTCAAGGAATTGGGTTACAACACCGGCAAGAGCAATACGCCGATCATCCCGATCATGATCGGGGAAGACTTTCGTACCGTCATGGCATGGCATGCGCTGATCGAGGAAGGCGTCTACACCAATCCAGTGCTGCCGCCCGGCGTGCCGCCATCGAGCAGTCTGCTGCGCACCAGCTATATGGCGACTCACGAAAAGTCGCACCTCGATCGCGCGCTGGATGCTTTTGCCATCGTCGGTGAACGCCTCGATCTGGTGCATCAGGTGCCAGTGGCAACCGAAGTCGGATAACAACGATTGGGCGAAACCGCAGGGGTTTGACATCGCAAGCCCGGCACAAAAATGACGTATATAAAAAGGGCGACCCTACGGTCGCCCTTTTTATCATCTATTCAACGATCCGGCTGCGCTTAATCCCCCGCTTGAGCCGCCATCGCGTTCTTTTCTGCACTCGTGCGCCGCGACAGCAGCTTGTGCAGCGGGTCGAGCAGGCTGTACGCCACCGGGACGACGATCAGCGTGAGCAGCGTGCTGCTGATCAGACCCCCGATCACCACCGTACCCAGCTCCGACGCGATGATCGCGCCTTCACTCAGCCCGATTGCCAGCGGCACCAGCGCGAAGATCGTCGCCAGCGCCGTCATGATGATTGGACGCAGACGCCGTGCGCCCGCCTCATAGAGCGCGTCGTGGGTGTTCATGCCGCGTTCGCGCTGATTCGCCAGCACGCGGTCGATCAGCACGACCGCGTTGGTGACGACGATGCCGATCAGCATCAACATACCGATCAGCGCCGAGATGCCGAGCGTGCGATCCGCTACCGTGAGCAGGATTGCTGCGCCGACCGGGGCGACCAGGATGCTCAGGATGATGTCGAGCCAATGCACGATCGACCCGAAGGTCACGATCAGCACCAGGATGACGATCACGATCGCCGCGCCCATCGCCGTGAACAGACCCGTGAAGCCTTCCGTCTGCTGGCGTGACTCGAAACCTTCTCCGATAGTGATGCCTGCAGGCAGATTGGGAAGGGTCTGTACCGCCGCGATCGCGTTTTGCGTCGCACCGATCGCATCGTCGGTCTCCACCTCGGCGGTGAAGCGCAGTGCCGACTGACCATCGACGCGGATATAGGTCGCAGCGCCGCCCGCCGCGCTCGCCGCCGTCAGACTGCTGGTGGCATTCGCCAAGCCGTCGATGCCGTTGATGGCAGTGACAACCTCGTCGCTGATGGTAGCCAGATCTTCCTGTGATCCCGTCGCCACCAGCGCGAACCCGCCGAAACCCTGTTCACTGAGCGAGGCGCCCGATACCGTCACGTTGTCGGCGCCGAAGATCGACTCTGCGATCGCGCGCACCTCGCCCGTGAGCGCGTCCAGCGCGTCCGGCGACTCGACGCCGAGGTTGATCTGACCTTGCGCTTCATCGACGGTCGTACTGCCCAGGATCAGCGATTCCAGACCAGCGCCGCCGCCGATGACGGTGCTGATCGACTTGATCTCGCCGTCGGTGAATTCGGCGCGGATCGCCTCTTCGAACTGGGTGACGGTTGCATTCGTCTCGTCGATTTTGGTGCCGTTCGGCATAGCGACGGTGACCGCGATCTGTGGCTCACCAAAACTCGGCAGGAATGCCAGCGGACGGGTGGAGAACAGATAGCCACTCAGTACCAGCGTGCCGACTGCGACGATCAGCACGATCGCGCCGTTGACGCGGTTTGCCAGTACCCAGCGCAAAATTGGCTGGTAGATGCGTTCGGGCAGACCCTCGGTCTCGTGCCCGATTTCGCGCACGTCCAGCAGCAGATACGCCGCCACCGGGACGACGGTGATCGCCACCAGGAACGACGAAACCAGCGCATAGGTGACCGCCAAGCCGAATGGCAGGAAGAATTCTCCGATGATCCCGCCGGTCAGACCGAGCGGCAGGAAGACCACCACCGTGATCACGGTCGCGGCGAAGATCGCCACCGAGACATCGCGCGTACCGACGATGATCGCCTGACGCTTGTCCCCGCCTTCCTGGATCTGGCGGAAGATATTCTCCAGCACCACGATCGAGTCGTCCACGACGCGCCCGATCGCTACGGTCAGCCCGGACAGGGTCATAATGTTGAGCGTGATGCTCTCCGGGAACAGCCGGAGGAAAAAGCCGACCGCGCCGTCGGTTGTGCCCGTTTGCAGGAGCGCGTTGTGGACGGTCGTCGGCAGCCAGCGCATCAGCGCCATCGCCATCAGCACCGACAGCGGGATGCTGATCGCCGCCACCACCGTACTGCGCCAGGATGGATAAGGCAGCTTACCAGGATAGAGCAGGACGCCCAAGCCGACCAGCGCACCGCCGATCAACAGCGCACGCACTACCACGTCCAATTGGTTGAATGCCGCACCCAGGTCGCCGCCCGTCGCGGAGGACTGCTGGAAGGTCAGCAGCGCCAGGATGCCGACGAACAGCACAATCAGGATGATGCCGACGATCCCGCGTCCGCCGCGCGACCAGGCGCCGCTGCTGAGGAACACCAGGATGACGATCACCGCGAAGATCGACCCCAAGCCGCCTTCACGCGCTACCCCTTCGATCGAGGTCTCGACAAAGCTGGCTTGCTCAAAGCTGACATCGACCGTCACGTCGTCGCGCTCGGCGTCGATCTCCGCCAGCGCGTCCTCGACGATATGAAACGCCTCGACGTTGTTCGACTCTTTGGTTTTGTAGACCGTCACGCTCAGGCTGGAATTACCGTTCAGGCGCGTGACGGTGCTGCTGGGGACGAATGGCAGCGCGCCGCTGGCGATGCGCTCCTGCACATCGGCGGGCAGCGTGACGACGACCGCTTCCGGCAAAAGCTGAAGCGCCTCGATGCGGAAATTGGCGATCAGGTCCGGCTCGCGCGCGACCATGTAATCGACCTGTTCCGGGGTGAGTGAGGCGATCAGATTTGCCGCGAACGACGCACCCTGCGCGCTGTCGAAGAACTGATTGATGAAATTGGCGGTGCTTGGAAAGAAACGCTCGAAGTCGTCGGCGCTGTCCAGCTCGACGCCGACAAAATCACCGATGAACTGCCAGCCTTCATCGAGCGCGGGGGCATTGGGGTCGCTCGGTTCTACATCCTGTTGATACAGCGACGCCAGCGCCAGCGCCGCTGAGGGTTGCTCGCCCGCGAGGATCGCACGCACGCTCGTGGCGGATTCGTCCGGCAGCGCGTCGATCACGTTCGCCGGGAGTGATTCCAGCGTTTCCGGCGCAAAGTCGGTCACGACCGATGGGGACAGGTTGGCGTAGAAATCGGGCTCGTTCGCCGCGAAGAAACGCAGCGTGCCGGGTGTCAGACTGTCGAACAGGCGCGTTTCGTATCCGGCGAACTGAGCGGGGACGCCCGCGTCGAGTGCGTTCAGCACCGATGACGCGCTGCCATCGCCTAAGGTCAGCAGGTCACGCGCGGAATTGAGCGGCACCTCCGCGAACTGCGGCTGACCGCCCAGCGTGTTCCACACGCCATCGAGCGGCGGCTGTGCCGCGGGAAGTGCCAGGACTGCATCGGAAAATGTCTCGTATACGTCCGCCGTCAGGCTCGGCGCGAAAGTGTCATCGTTGTCCGCGATGAAGGTGAACGCTTCCGGGCTGATCGCGCCGATCAGTGCGCCCGCGCCGCCTGGGATCGGGATACTCGGCGCGCCTTCCGGCAGCGACCCCGGATCACCGAGCAGCAGCAGGAAGTTGAGCAGGTCGGCGGCGCGCAAGGTGCTGCCCCCGAACTGGGCTGCCAGATTTTCGGGAAGCTGCAAGCCGATCAAGTCATCGGCGGTATTCAACTCGACGCCGATAAAACGCCCGATTACGCTCATCAGCGGCGGCAGAGCGGGACCTTCCGGCAGATCGACTGTACTCACTGCATCGGTCGGGGTGGTGCTGTCGGTAGGCAGCGTCTCGGTCGGCATCGATTCTGCGGCGACCGCACCCGTTCCATCGACGATCGCGCCCGTCCCGGCAATGCTAAAGGTCGCCAGCGGTATGTCATCGAAGCTGAACTGAATCAGCTGCGGCGGTTGGATGCGCCAGGGCTGTGGAAGATCGATCGGGGTTGCAGCGGCATTCGATCCGGTGATCGCCTGTGCCAGACCTTTAGCAGCCAGCGCGTCACGGGTGAAGCCATCCAGGTTTGCCAGGAAGTCTGCTGGTAGCTCCGCGAATACCTCATCGGACATGGCAGCCAGATGATCGGCATCGAAATAGGCGACCATCGTTGGATCGATCGCCAGCATTTCACGGATCGTCTCCGGCGTCAGGTCGTCGGTCTGACCGATGGCGCCGATGATCTCGCCATTTACGGCGAACTGGTTGAAGAGCGTCCCGACCGAGCGGGTGAGCGTGCGCATCTCACGCAGGTCACGGGCATCCTTGAAACGATCAATACGCCAGCTTTCCGGCAGCGCCGGGGCGGTCGTCGGGATGGTAATGGCAGGGAGGGCGATCAGTGTCTCGACCGCGCTCTGATCGAGCGCAGCGCCCGTCAGTTCGGGTACTTTTGCCGTGACGATTGTCCACACATCCGGGGTCAAGCCGAGCAACAGGCTCTCTAACGCGGTCGTCTCCGCCGCCGAAACGGGCATGGCGCCGTCCGCGTCGGGCAAAATCTGTCCGCCGCTCACCTGCACGCTGGCAACCTGGGCGATGTTGTCGAGCAGCGGGACGATCTCGTTTTCGACCAGACTGCGCAGCGCCGATCCGCCAGCCGCACTCTCATCGGTCTTGGCAGCGAGATACGTCAGTACGGCGCGGGTCGTCTCTGGTGAGAGCGACTCCCACACGGCGGGCGCGATCTGGAACAGAAAGGTCGAGTCGCTTTCTTCGAGCCAAATCAGCACGTCCGGCGGCAGGTCTGCCAGGAGGCGCGCGGCAAAGTCGGCACCTGCTTCGCCTTCAGGCGGGGTGAGGCGGCGCAAAGGCAGCCACACTCCATCGATGGCGGACTGAATATCATCGCGCAGGCGCGTTTGATTGATACCAAAATTGTTGCGCGCGGTGATCACGGCACCGAATGCCCCGGTCGTGGACGATTCGAGATTGACCACTTCCGGGATCGGATCGAGGGCGGTCTCGATGCGCTGGGTGACGACGCGCAAGACCTGTTCGCCGCTCATGCCCGACGCCTGTGCCAGGATGATCGTCTGCGGGAACGACACCGATGGAATGAGTTCCTGTTTGAGTTGGGTGATTGCGACGATGCCTGCGATCGAGATGAGAGCGGCGAGGATGAGCGTGATCGCGCGATAACGCAGTGAGAGCGTAGTCAAGGCGCTGAAGATCGGCTTCATGCGGTGTTGTCCCCTGTGGTGGTAGAGTGATTGTTCAGAACTTCACAGATTATAACCTAAAGACGATTGCGCTGAAATACGGTACGATTAAGCTGCTACAAAAGCAGGCATGTTTTGTTGTGCTAAACAAGGTAGTCAGGTGGAGGTCGTGCTACAGCGATGGACGATTACTTAGGGCAGTTCAAGGCGCGCAAGCGCCAGACTCAGGACATCGCCAGCATCTCTCCAACCGGACTGATCTCGCTGGCGCGCGAGCAGCGGCTGATTTTGCGCACGCTGCTGCGTCTTGGCGGCAATGAAGGCATGAAACATGGCGATCTGCTGGCACAGACGGAATTGACCGAAGCAGCGATGAACGAGGCGCTGCACACTCTGATGGATCAAGGCTGGGTAGTGGTCGAGTCGTCGCCGGACTCCAATGACAAGGAACGACGTTATCGTGCGGTCCTGCGTGTGGTCGCCAAGCAGTCGGCACGCAGCGGCTATTGGGACGCGATCATGGACGATGCCCAGCCGGGGCGGGTGCGCCACGCGATCAATTCCGAGGTCGAGGCGGGCTTACGCCGCTTTTTGCCATCGTCGCTGTTCAACGCGCTGCCCGATGTGACCGCCATGACCGAGGCGGTGCAGCATCTCAATCGATTGTACAAAGCGGTCACGGCATTTTTGCCGCTGTACGTTGCCGAAGGCGACATGCTGACGACCGATCGCTACATGGCATTGCGCGACGGCACCTTTATCTTTGCCGATGTGTCCGGCTTTACAGCGATGTCCGAATGGCTCGCCGGACGCGGACAGGGCGGTGCGGAGAATCTTACGCTGATCATGAACGCCTACTTTGCGGACATGCTCGACATTCTATCCAAGAGCGATGCTCAGGTCCTGAAATTCGCGGGCGATGCGCTGCTGGCTTTCTTCCCAGCGCGCAGTGCCGAAGATGTGTCCGACGCGCATCGCGCGATCCGCGCCGGTTTGCGGATGCAGCGCGCCATGATGACGCGCTTTCAGCCGATCCACGACGCGCATTTGCTCGACGTGATCGGACGCGAAAAAGAACACATGCTCTCGATGACGGTTGGCGTGGCGCGCGGCGCACTGTTCGAGACGCTGGTCGGCAACCATTCCCAGTGCGAGCTGATGATCCAGGGCGAGCTGCCAGGATTGGCGATGCGCGCCGAGGCGGTCGGCGTGGGCAACGAGGTGATCGTCGATTCAGCGCTGGCGGCGCGTCTCAACGACGAGTACACCCTGCACCCGACCGCCGAAGATGGCTTTGTACAGGTGCTGGATACCTTTGGCAGCACGCTCGACGATTACGAAATGCAGTTGGTCACGCGCCGCCGTGCCAAGTCGGGCGCGCTCTTTGATCGTGAGGCGGTCAATCTGCAGGAACACATGCGCGTCACACTGGATAAGCTCGTCCCTGCCGCGACCTATCTGGCACCTGCTGTACTCGATCAACTGGTCCTGAGTAGTGACTATCATCTGCCAGCCGACAATCGCTACGCGGTCTCGATGTTTATTCACGTCACCGGGTTCGCGGAAATGCTCTCGATCTGGGGCGCCGAACACATCAATGAAGTCTATCATCTGGTCGAGCGCTACTTCACGATGGCACAGCCGTTGATCGCGGCGCGCGGCGGGTCGCTGATCCGCTCTGATCCTTATGAATTGGGTGTGAAAATCCTGGTGATCTTTGGCGCGCCGCTGGCGCACACCGACGATCCGATGCGCGCTATCGATAGCGCGCTGACACTGCATCGTCAGCTCGCGCTGCTGCTCGGTCGGGTGCGCGACGAACTGCCCACAGCGCTGCAATCGGGTCTCGACATACGTCATCGCATCGGTATTTCGCGGGGTGAGGTATTCGCTGGAGAAGTCGGATGGCGCGCCCGCCGCGAATATACCGTCATGGGGGATGCGGTCAATCTGGCGGCGCGGCTGATGAGCAAAGCTGACTTTGGCGCCACCTGGATCGACGAGCGTATGAACGAGCGTGTGCAGGTGCACTATGTACTCGACCCGATGGAGCCGCTCAAGCTGAAGGGCAAGAGCGGCTTCATTCAAAGCTATGCCGTGACTGGCGTGCGTGCCAGCGATCTCACGCCGATCGACGACGGCGAAGTGACCTTTGTAGGGCGATCGCTGCTGCTGCTGGCGATCAGCCGGGCATTGGAAGAGGCGGCGGCACAAAAGACGCGCAAAGCCTACCTGCTGTCGGGGGAGGTCGGCACAGGCAAGACGCGGGTCGCTCGCAAGATGGCGCTGACCGCTCAGGCGATGGGCTATACCGTCGCGCTCGCTCGTCCGCAGCCGGGCGCGTCGCGCAGCGTACTATGGGCGTCCCTGATATCATCGCTGCTGTTCCTGCCGATGGATGGCGATATCGAGGTGGTGCGTCCGATCGCGCTCGCCGGACTGCAAGCAGTCGGGATCAGCGACGACGACGTGCCGCTGCTGATGCGTCTGATGCTGGAAGAGGGCGGTATCTATTCTTATGAACGCACCAGCACCGCCTCTGGTGCCATGCCCCGGCGTGAACTGTCGCCGTTGATCGTCCGTTTTTTGCAGGCATACTGTGCCCGCACGCCGACGCTGATTGTGATCGACGATATCGATCAGGCGGGGTCGGATGCCCATGCCATCGTCCGCGACATCATGTTCGACCCGTCGGATATGGCGCTGGTGTTCATCGGCACCGCCGACCCAGGTACAGTGGTCGATATTCCGGCGATCCCCTTCGATGTGACCGACCTCAACGAGGAAGAGACCGAACAGGCGGTCACGACCTTGCTCAATGCGACAGAACTGGGCGAACATCTCAGAGCGCTGATGTGGGCGCACAGCGGCGGAAGACCAATGTTTATCGAGGCACAGGTGCGGGCACTGGTCGCGGCGGATGCGCTGGTGACCTATGGCTGTGTTGTCGAGCTCAAAACGAGCTTGCCGACGCTGCCCGTGCCTAACGATGTGCGCGATCTGGTGGCGTCCCGCGTCGATCGGCTGCTGCCTGAAGAACAGGCTGTCCTGCGCGCCGCGACCGTGCTGGTAGAGAACAATATCCTGCACATTCCGCTCAGGGCGATGACCGCTGTCGCTGAATTAGCCGACGAGCGACGGATGCTGGGCGCGCTGCAATCGCTGGACATGTATGGTCTGCTGGTGTGGGATGACGGCGAAACCTGCCGCTTCCGGCATGGGCTGGTGCAGCAGGCAGTTTATGCCAGCCTGTCTCGTCCGGCGCGGCTGAAGCTGCATCGGCTGGCGGCAGAATACTGGCGCGGTGTCACCGACATGCTCGACAAGCCGCTGCGTCTGGCGCATCACATGGCGCGCATCGGGCTGCTGCCACAGGCGGTCGAGATGCTGACGGCTGAGGCTGAAGCGATCAGCACGACCGAGCCAGGTCGTGCGGTGATTCTGTTCAGGGCGGCGCTGGCGCTGCTGCCCGATCAGAAATACATTCAGGCGGCGATCGAGGCGCTGGAGGGTGGCGTGGCGTCGGACTAAGTGGTTGGCAGCATGGGGGAAGGCAGAAGAAGGCATATAGGGGTTCACAAAAAACAGGGGAGCGGCATAAGTTCCGATCCCCTGCTGTGCTATCTCTCGACTAAGCCAATGGTCGAAAGTTGCTGTGCAGACGCATTATTATGGTTCCTTACGAGTGCGCCATGTGGGACGCATAGCGATGCGTCCGGTATTGGATGATTTACGGTTCGTGGCTTAGCTCGCCACCGTCGGCACTGGCGTGGAGGGCGGCTCGACGACCTGAGTACCCGGCGCGCCAGGAGTCTCCGTCGTGCCTGGTGCGCCCGGAGTCGCCGTCGTGCCTGGTGCGACGATTGTCGGCACGACAATCGTCGGCACGGTGATAGTCGGCACAGTGATCGTCGGAACGGTGATGGTCGGGACGACAATGCCGACCTCGGCAGTGGCTTCAGGAGACAATGTCGCGGTGACGATGGTCATCGCGCTCGTCGGTGGCATGGACTGCGCACCACCCATGAACAGATTCGCCAGCTCCTGAATGGTGACCACCGGGGCGCCTGCGGGGGCGGTCGGCAGGGTCGCGGTGTTGAAATTGCTGTAGTCGATGCTGAAGTCGAGCGCGAAGCTGCCCGTCATCGTGTCCATCGACGACTCAGCCGACATGCCCATCATCGCCTGATTCATGGCAGACAGGTCGAAGCGCAGGTTGGTGTCGATGCTGCGCACGAAGTTGTCGCTGGTGCCGATCGCGGTCGTCTGCGTGAAGGTCACGCCCTCGATGATGGCACTCACTGAGTCGATCGCCTGCTGCAAGGTGGCTTCGTCCATCGTTTCGCCTTGTGACTCGAAGGTCGAGCGCAGCAGATTGGCATAGGCGGGGTCATTGATCAAGCTCACCAGATCGTAGGTGGAGGTGAAGACGACGACCGCGTCGCCAGCCTCATTGGTGCTGTCGGCGTCACGGGTGATCTGGACGAACCGATTGAGGAAAGCCGGATCGCTGAACGCCTGGAGTGCCTCGGTATCGATGCCGAGCGCCTCGGTGTCCATCGGCATGTTTGCCATCGCGGGCATCATCATCTCGAACGCGCTCGCCAGATCGAGACCCGCGTAACCCGCCGGCAGGAACTGCGCAAGAGATGGTTGGAGGGCGATGAGCGAGTCGAAATTCAGATAGCCGACCCCATCGACCAGAATCAGGTTTAAGGTGAACGAGTCCGGCATATTGCCCTGACCTTCAAGCAGCACCTGCGGCAGGTTGATGGTCACATCGAGCTGGGCATCGAGTCCGAGCAGGACAGTAGACGCCATTTCGAGCTGTGCAGCCGGATCGCTCATCATGGACGTGGTGTTCAACCCATTCATCGCAAAGGCGCTGAAGTCGCCCGCGAACACGCCCGATCCGACGACGTTGATGGTGGTGTCTCCGTCGGGCAGGTCTTGCATGTCGGTCAGCACCAGATCGGCATTAAAGCTGAAATTTGCCGAGGTGAGTTCTGCCGTTGCGGTCTGGCTGGCGGTCAGAATGGCGCAATCGTCGCTGGACAGGCTGCCGCAAACTATGGTCGGCGTCGTCTGTGCCGCTGCTGGAGCCAATGTCAGTACGAGAGCGAATACGAGTCCGAAAATCGCGAATGTCCGTCGCATGTGCTGTCCTCTTTTGTAGGCTGACGAGAGTAAATATCCCAGGACTAGGATACCTTTAGATGGCATCATATGGGTGGGTTTGGTTGACAGTTCTGGGCTAGGTCAACTGGAAAGCGATGGCGTCTGATCGACCTACGCCGAACAGGACGCGCACGCGCGCCCCGTTCGGCGGGGTGTATCAACCGATGTAAAGCGGATGTGCAGCGGGGAGCGGTAGGGTCTAACCGCTGATCAGCGCCTTTGCGACCGAGTGCAATTTCTGCGTGATCGAATGATTGGGGAAGCGCAGCACGAACACGCCAGCGCTCGCCAGCGTCATCATCTCGTCCGAGTGCGGCAGGATGGCGCCGACCGGGCAGTTGTAGGTGGTCTCGACCCGTTTGCGCACTTCTTCAAAGTCGAACGAGGTCGGACACTTGTTGACGATTAACAGCATCAGCGGCACATCGAGCTTGCGCGCGACCTCGACCGTGACGCCCGTTCCCTGAAAGTCCTGCTGGTCGGGGCGCATGATGATCGCCAGGGCATCCGAGATCGCCACCGACAACAGCGTCTCTTCATTCAGCCCTGGATGGGTGTCGATCAACAGGATGTCAAGTTTGAGTTCCTTGACCAGGCTTTGAAAGCCGTCATTGAGCAAGCCGACATCATAGCCCTCGCGCAGGATGCGCGCGATCTCGCCTACCTTGATACTGGACGGGATCAGGTAGACCTTGCCCCCAGGGGGAACCGACCCCGCGCCGCCCTGACTCTTGCTGTTCAGATTTTCTGTGACATCGTGGGCTGCTTTCTCGATCTCGCACTTGCCCCACAGATAATCGTTGAGCGAGTATTTCATATCGTCTTCATGCAGCCCAAACAAGACATGGATACCGGGCGAATTGATGTCGGTATCGATCACGCCCACTCGCAACTTTTGACTCGCATAAATGGCAGCGAGGTTGGCGGTCGTGTTGGACTTGCCCGTGCCACCGCGAAATGAGTGGACTGAGATAATTTTGGACACGAGTTCAACTCCTCAATGAGTCGGTGCGCACGCTGGGCGAAACTATTGGCGATTCTAACCCTAAATCTGTAATTCGTCCATAAAACGATTCTGTTGGCCTTATAGCCAATAGGCGGTATCCGTGCGCTGTGCCGCTGGAAAGATGCCGCGCGCGATCCCGGAGGCGACTGCGTCCATCTGATGCAGGGTGACGGGCAGCTTCGACGGCTTGACCGCGCCATAGTGCAGCGAGGCGAACAGCAGGATCGACTCGATCGCCTGATCGATGGTCAGCGGCGCCTCGGCACGCACATGCAGCGGCTGCACCGACGAGTCCGACGACAGCACGAACGCCTCGTATTCACTGACGCGAAAGACGCTGCCTCGGCGCGGCGGCTCCACCCGTCCCTCGGTGACAGCATACAGGCGCGGCACCCCGGCGCGGATGATCTCGACAGGGGTGAATTGCGCGTCGAGCGTGTCCTCCCAGCGACCGAGTGCCTGCGCCGCGTCGCGGGTCAGCTTGCCGTCGATGTGCAGCACGACACGCTGTTTTTTGAGGTGCTGTGCCGGAAACAGGATCGTCATCAGCGAGTCGGGAATGCCTTGGCCTTTGCCGACGGGCGCGCTGGCGACCGCATGTACCAGCAGTTTACCATCACTCTGATAGATACGCGCTATTCCAGTGACATGTTCGCCGTCGCGCTTATCCTGATAAAACAAACTGAGTCCGACGACACGATCCGCAAATCCCAGCGGTTCTGCTGCCAGAAAGGGCGCGCCGCCCGCCCGCGCCAGCAGTCCCATGACTATCTGCGGCATGGTATCCGGGTCTTGCATGGTCGATTCGTGGACGATCAGCGCTGATTGTCCGCGCCCGACCGTTTGCAGACGGGCGTAGCGCTCATTGACCGCCTCGTCCTCGTCGGACAGATCGCTCTCGTCGGGCAGCGCGATCAGCAGCACATCGGCATTATCTTTTGCCAGCAGCCGCACCGCGCTGTCCAGGTTCGTCTGCGAGATGACGCGCATATCGCGCACACGGGCGATCTCCAGCCTGACCCCAGTCAGCCGCTCGACGGCGCGGCGCAGCGCTTCCAGAAAATCTTTGGCGCCCTCGGCGGCGGCGTCGATCACCGCGATGCGCAGCGGCTTTGCCTGGGTGATCGGGCTGATCGCCGCGCCGTGCGCGCCAAAGTCGGCACCGAGCTTTTCGCGCACCAGCGGACGCCCGCGTCCATCTCCCCACCTGATCGCCAGCGCGCTCGTCTCCACAGAGCCAAACAGGTGCGGCGTCCCGGTCGGCTTGGAATTGAAAGCGTTGGCGATCAATCCGGCGTCTTTCAGCACATCCGACACGATCTTGACCATTTGCGCGTGCGCGGCGGGCTTGAGATGCAGCGCTTTATCCATCTGGGCGGCGTTGATGGCGAACTGGCTGATGTCGTCGGGGCGGATCACCAGGTCGAGCGCATCGACGGCGTAATCGTAATCGCGGATACCCGACGCCACCCGCACCACCCAATGATCGGCAGGGGCGCTGGCGAGCAGCTCACGCATGGGTGCGCTCGACGACAGCTCCAGCAACCGTGCGCGGTGGTCGCCCAACAAGCCGACCAGCTTGACGATCTCGCCGTGCGACCCGCTGAATTTGTCCGCCACCCACAAGCCGACCATCGCCGTCGCTTCTTTGAGCGTCGCCGCATAGCCCTGCAGGTCCGGCTCGAACAGCAGCCTCGACAGCACCGACACCGACAGTGCCGGGGTATCCTCGATTGCCCAGGTGCGAATCCGGTACTCGCGCGATACGCGGGTATTCCTGATCGTGAAGACGGTTTTGGCGAGCGCCTCCAGGATGGTCGGTTCGAGCGCCGCGATCGGACCGCGCACCAGCCAATCGGCGGTTTGCAGCGCCGACGGTTCCCAACCGCCTTCTTCCTCGATCGCCTCCAGCGCCGCAAACACGCGCGGCGAGGCGGCGCGGGCGTCCTCGACGAACAGCGCCAGCTTGCTCGATGGCGCGGGGGTGTCGGTGATCAGCCGTCCGCCGATCCACGCCCAGGCGCCGCCGAGCCATTCGCGCAAAAATTCCGCCGCGCGCCCACCGACACGGCGCGCATTTTGCAGCGTCAGTTCGTCACCGCTCATGCGCAGGCGGTACGCCATAAGAGGCGGCACCGTGTCGGCGCGGATCGGAAAGACCTCGACGAACAGGCTCGACGCACCCGTCAGAGCGGGGGCGGATTTATTCGATCGGACGTTCTGGGTCATTGCCCCATTCTTTCCATGATCCGTCATAAACAGCGCCGCCTTCAAATCCGGCTGTCCGCAGCGCCAGCAAGCCAAAGCTGGCGGAGACGCCGCCATTGCAGTAGAAGACGATATTCTGATCCGGGTTGCCGATGTCGATTCCGGCATCCGCGAATTTCAGACGCAGCGCGTCTGGGGGCAGCATCTCGCTGTCCGTGCCCAGCAGCGCCGACCGGGGCAGGTTGATCGCGCCGGGGATGTGTCCGCCGCGCGCCGCTCGTGAACTTGTACCCGCGAATTCGCCGGGCGTGCGCACGTCGATCAGGATGCCGTCGTGCGCCGCCACCTGATCGGCGGCGCGGTGGATGGCGTCGTTGGTGCGGACGGTGAGATCGCCGTCCGGGTAGGAAGGCATGAGCGCATCGGTCGGGCGTCCTTCAGCGACCCAGGGGTTCCAGCCGCCCGCCAGGATTGCGGCGCGCGCGTGACCGTAATAGCTCAGGCTCCACCACAGGCGTGCCGCGAACATGCCGCCCGCGTCATCATAGGCGACGATGTGCGTCCCGTCGTTCACGCCCAGCCGCCGCATCAGCGCCTGATAGACATGGGGCGGTGCCAGGCGTCCCCGGCGTCCGTCGGCGGGATCGGTCAGGTCAAAATTCCAGTTGACGAAGACCGCGCCAGGGATGTGGGCTTTCAGATAGTCATCGTGATGGCTGGCGTAATGCGGTTTGGGTTCCGACGGGGGCAGCACACGCCCGCGTATGTCGATCACGCGCACGTCGGGGTCGTGCAGATGCTCGGCAAGCCAGGCCGTCGTGACAAAATGCGAAGTCATGATGTCCCTACACAGGCGGTCGAATGAACGCTATCATTTTACCCTAAGATGAGAAAAATTGCCTGTATTTTAGCACTTCTGTTCATGGTCGGGGGGGCAGATGCCGCCGACATTCCCCCGTGCTATCTGCGCCTCACGATGGTCAGCGAACCCTGGGTGCGGGTCGGCGATGTCGCTTGTCTGGAACAGGTCCTCCATGACGCCAGCACGGGTGAGCTGGGCATGACGGCGATCGCCTCCGCGCCGGACGGCTCGCTGTACGCCGCGCGTCCGCTGACTGGGGAGGTGATCCGGCTGATCGATGGCGATGGCGATGGTCTGCCCGAAACGCCGACGATCGCCGCGCGCGGATTGACGCTGCCCAACGCGCTCACCTGGCACGAGGGCGCGCTCTACATCGCGGGTGGCGCGCACCTGGTCCGACTCGACGCCGACTCGACCCTGACGGTGCTGGTCGATGACCTGCCGACGGGCGCCTTCTGGACGGGCGGAGTCGCCGTGCTGAATAGTCGGCTGTATGTCGCGATCGGCGCTGCCTGTGACTCCTGCCCAGCGCTGATCTCCGGCGAACCCTTAGCGCGTGGCGGAATATTGAGTTTTGCGCTCGACGGGACAGATCGACGCATCGAGGCGGTCGGGCTGCGCAGTCCGTATGGCTTGACTGCCTATCAGGGCGCGCTCTACGTCAGTGACAGCGCCGCCGATCACCTGATCGATCTGCCTGATCACCCGAATCTGGACGAGATCAATCGCGTCACCCCCGGCGCCGACTTTGGCTTTCCGGCGTGCGTCGGGATGCGCGTCGCGGTCGTGGAGAGTGCAGCCTGCGACGCGACCATCGCGCCGATCGCCATCCTGCCGACCGGATCGACGCCGACCGCGATCGTCGGCTACACGGGCGGGCTGATCCCGTCGTTCGCGGGGCGGTTGCTGGTGGTATTGCACGGATCGCGCGGGCGCGTCGATCTGCGTGGCTATCAGGTGGTTGCCGTCGCTGTCGAGACGGGGGCGGTGATGGATGTGATGCCCGCCAAGCCGGACGACTCGGCGGCGTCGGACTTCACAGTCGAGGCGATGAACTACCGAGGCAGCGGCTTCTACCCGCACCGCCCGATCGGGCTGGCTGTGAGGGCGGACGGGTGGGTCTACATCAGCGTGGGCGGGGGGCGGGTGCTGGCGCTGCGGCGGTGAGGCACACGGTGATAGCGTGATGCGTCGCTGCGATGTGTGGGTGTATAATTCACGCAGTGGGTGAGCTGCGTTCAGTCATTCAGAAAAGGATGATGCACGATGCAGCAGTCTGTCAATTCTATTCCTACACTCGACCAGCTTCGCACCTGCCGCGACGATATTACAGCGCTGGCAGCGCGCTATGATGCGCACGATGTCCGTGTATTTGGCAGCGTGGCACGCGGGGACGCGACACCTGACAGCGCTATCGATCTGCTGGTGAGCTTCGCACCGCGCGCCAGCCTGTACGATATGTCGGGATTATGGCAGGGATTGCAGACATTGCTCGGACGCTCGGTCGATCTGGTCAGCGATCATCCACGTCTCAAGGCGCGACTGCGTGAGCGGATCGCGCGTAACGCGGTGGCATTGTAGGAACAAAAGTTGAAAACTCAAACGGAATACCTATACGATATTTCAGACCATTTGGGATACCTTTGATTGCCGACTCGCCCCGACCGGGTTATCATCTCTGCATTCACACCACCGGGGACTCGTATGACCGACGCCTTCATCTCCTATCGCCGTGACCCCAGCTATCCGACCGCGCAGCTGCTGCAGACCGACCCTGCAGATGGCGCACGGGCTGGATATCTACCTCGACGTGACGCGCTCGGACGGCGCCAGTGTGCAGTTTCCGGACCGACTGCTCGGCGCGATCGCCGCTGCGCCCGTGTTCGTCTGCCTGCTGGCGGAGTCCACGCTCGACTCGGAATGGGTGCTCAAAGAGATTCGTCACGCGCGCGCCCTGAACAAGCCGTGTATCCCCGTGTTCCAGGAAAACTGGACGCGCTATACAGGCAGCGACGCCGATGTCCTCTATCTGCTGAATCACGACGGCGTGACAATTCTGGAGCGGCGGGGTCTGTTTGTGGCAAACGCGATCTCGGACATTGCGGCGATCATCAAAAAGACGATCCCAGCTCGCACAGGTCGGCGGAGGACACCACGCTACACCATGCCGATCTTCATAGCGGCGTTCTTGATTGCGGGCGTGATCGCTTTACTGGTGCTGCCCAACCTGCGTGATAACGACGCGCAATCGCCGACGACCACCCCCGCGCCGACGATTGCGACAACAGTCTCCGCTGCTGCCGATTCCCCGACCGCGACCGATATGCTGCCGACCCCCACCCTGGTTTCGCCCGGTGAGGTGGGTAATCCGGTCACATCGAACGCCCAATGGATGATCCAGGCGCGCGACTTCGACGGCGTGGCGATGGTGCGCGTGCCAGCGGGCTGTTTCCTGATGGGCAGCACAATATACCCCGATGAGCAGCCTATCGAAGAACAGTGTTTCGATGGTTTCTGGATCGACCAGTTCGAGGTGACGCAGCGTCAGTTTGCCGACTTCGATGGGGTGAAGGCGACCGACAACGTTTTCGATGGCGATCAGCGCCCGGTCGAGCGGATCACCTGGTTCGAGGCGCGCGACTACTGCGCGCTGCGGGGCGCGTGGCTGCCGTCCGAGGCGGAAAGGGAATATGCCGCACGCGGCGTCGATGCGCTGCAATATCCCTGGGGGAACACATTCGAGCGGGACAATGTCGTGTATGTTGAAAATGCCAATAGCCAGACTGCGATCGTCGGCAGTCGTCCCGGCGGGATGTCCTGGGTCGGCGCGCACGACCTGAGCGGCAACGTCTGGGAGTGGACGCGCTCGATCTATGCTGATTATCCCTACGATGCCGACGATGGACGTGAGGAGTTCGCCACTAATAGAACAGATTCGCGTGCGGTGCGCGGCGGGTCGTTCATCGTTGCGACCGTCGGCCTCCGCGCGGCGGATCGCAACGGCAGGTCTGCCGACTTTCAGTACGGCCTCCTCGGCTTTCGCTGTGCCCGCTTTGAATAGCCCTGAAATGCTGATCTCTGACCTTCTGTTTTTTTGAGTTTTTATCTTTTGCGCTTGTCCTTGGCAAAGCGAGGGACGAGCGATCCCAACACGCCTCTTGACGGTTCGCGTCGCCGTTGTAGAGTAGAGACGCGCAATCGGACCCGGACGCAGCACACACGAGGTGCAGACCATGAGCCAGACGATCGACCGCCGCATGACCGCCGAGCAATTCGACGATTATGTCCTGCTGCCGGAAAACAGCGATCGCCGCCTGGAATGGCACGACGGGGAGATAATCGAGTTGGTCTCGAATGGTAAATCATCGCGCACTGCCTTTCATCTGGGGAACAAGCTCGGCATCTACGTCTATGCACATCGATCGGGCGTGCTGACCGGGGCGGACGGCGGCTATTGGGTGAATGGCGAGAAATATATTCCCGATGCGGCGTATCTTTCGTATGCACGCCAGCCGATCCCGGCGAGCGTCGCCTACAACCCACTCGCGCCCGATCTGGCGATCGAGGTGATCTCTCCCACCGACAAACCGCTGACGATCGCCCGGAAAATCCAGAATTATATGGCGGCGGGGACGGTGGTGTGGCTGGTCGATCCGCAGGATCGGGTGCTGAATGTTCACCGTCCCGGCAAAAAAATCATCACCCTGACCGCCGATGACACCCTCGACGGCGGCGATCTGCTGCCCGGTTTCACCGCGCCACTTGCCGACATTTTCGAGTAGCTGTTTTGCCCTACTGGATCGCCTCCACCCTGACCGCTCTGCCCATATACCTGATCGCGCTGCTCGCCGTCGGCGTCCCCTGGGCATATGCGCTGCTGGCGCCCGCTGATCGACGTGACCGCGCTCTGCTGGTCGGGGCAGCGATCGTCACAGGCGCGGCGCTGCTGACGGCGTGGCTGTTCATCCTGGGCACGCTCGGCGCGATCACCGGGAGTGCATTGATCGGCGGACAGTCGATCGCCATCGGCGCGGGTGTACTGGCGATCGCGGGAGTCCTCGCCGCGACGATCACGACCCGTCGCGCCGTCCCCGCCGCCCCCGATGCCATTGTCCGTCCGGCGGACGAACGACTGCTGATCGCGCTGATCGCGCTGGCTGTGGTCGTGGCGGCGATCGTCACGGCGTACTGGCCCTTCACCGCCTACGACACGCTGTGGGTGTACGGCTACCAAGCCCGCCTGGTCGCGCTGACCGGGAATATCCCGCACACGATCGACTATTACCCGCCGTTCATGCCGCTGCTGTACACGCTGGCACAGAGTGCGCTCACTGGAGGCATCGACGATCACGCGGCGCGCGCGGTCGTGCCGATCCTGCACGTCGGCGCGATCCTGGCGGCGTACACGCTCGGACGGCTGCTCGACGGTCGGCGGACGGGGGTGTATCTGGCGGCGCTGTGGGCGCTGTATCCGCACGTCGGGGAGTGGTCGCGCGCGGGCGATCTGGAAATTCCGCTGGCGATGAGCTTTACATTGGCGTCGGCATTTTTTTTGCGGGCGTGGATGACGGCGGGCGCACCCGGCGCGCGGCGTGACGCGCTGATCGCGGGGCTGGCGTTCGGCGTCGCGCTGTGGACGAAGCCGACCGCCGGCGCGTTTGCGATCGGCGTCGGGCTGATGCTGGCGTTCGCGGTCGTCATGGCGATCGGACACGGCGGGGGCGTCCGCGCGGCATGGCGGACTCTGCGTCCGCGCGCGACCGTCGCCGCGATCACCGCGCTGGCGTGCGCGCCGTTGGGCGGAGTCTGGTACGTGCGCAATCTGATCCTGGGGCACAGCGCGGTCGATTTTCCGCCTCCGTTCTGGGGAACGCTGGCGGAGCGCGGCGGCGACGAATTCGGCTTGCCGCTGCTGGCGATCGGGCTGCTGGTCGTCGCATTGTGGCTGCGCTATCGCGGCGCGCGTCAGGCTGTGCTGGCGATCGGGCTGGCATTGTGCATCGGCGCGGTCGCGCGGTCGCTGTTCGTGCCCGATCTGACGCTGGACGCGCGCCGCATGACCCTGCTCGAACTGGCGATCCTGTTTACCGGAGTCGTCCTGATCGCGCGCGGACTCGTCCGCTTCCTGCGATCCGACGAAGCCGCGCCGCTGCGTGCGCTGGCTGCGACACTGGGATGGGTGACCACGCTGGCGATCCCGTATTTCGCCGTCTGGTTCTGGTCGTACAGCTATCATTATCGGCTGTCGTTCGCGGTCGTGCCGCTGCTGCTGCTGCCGACCGCGGTGGTCCTGGCGCGCGTGCTGCGACTCGACAGGCTGCGCGCTTTGTGGCGTCCGCTGGCGCTGGTCGGGATCGCGGCGCTGGCGCTGCCGGGCATTCTCAGCCCGATCGCTGACAAGTTCGTCGGCGCGGATTATCTGTTCACCGACGCACTGCCCGACGACGACGCGCGCTATCGCAGCGGCAACGCGGCATTGATGCGGATCGTGGACGGCTTGCGTATCTGGCAGAGCGAGCATCCCGGCGACAGGCTGATCGTGAGCGCGCCGGGGATGGTGCGGCTGCCGTTTTTCTTCCCGTCGCCCGATCAAGCGGACATTCGCATCGATCACCCGACCCGGCTGGCGCAGATCGACGACGCCGGGTATTTCATCTACGGCGTGCCGGAGACGGCGGGCGGCTATGCCGACACCCCATTTTTCGAGAATCAGGTCATCGGCGTGTTGGGACGTGAAGACCTGGTGCGGCGCGCGTGGTGGCTGGATGACGGCATCTTCAGCTACGATGTCTACGAGCTGCACCTCGACAAGCGTTTCGCGCGCCCGACCATGAACGCCGTCGCGGGCGACGACGTGCTGTTCGGCGGCTTTGTGCGCTACCTGGGGCACGATCTGGGCGGACTCGACCTGTGGGCGGGGCGTCCGCTGGTGGCGACACTGTATTTCGAGGTGACAGCGCCAGCGCCCGCCGACTACTCGATCTTCATTCACCTGCGCGACAACGCCGGCGCGTTGATCGCCAACTGGGATGATCCAGTCGGGCGATCCCCGCTCGGCTATCATTCCTCGCTGATGTGGGAGCCGGGAGAATTCTTGACCGAGATTCGCACGCTGCGCTTGCCCGATGGTGTGGCGCCGCTGGGCAGCGGCTATCAATTCGACATCGGCTTGTACGACACCACCACTCAGGCGCGCGTCCTGGTGACGGTGAACGGAGTCGCGGCGGGAGACTCGTTCACCATCGAGGATCGGATCGCTATCATTCCCCCGCCAGCCGAATAATATTCGTTCACCCTACTATGGTAGCGCTTTTGAGTAAGGGGGTTTACACTTATTCAGACGAGACTCGACTCAAGGCGTGTACCCCATGACTGACTCAACCGCGATCGAACAGGTGACCCAGGCGCTCGATACCACCATCAACGAGACGCGCCAGCTTGAGGCGGTCACCGAACGACTCGTACAGGTAATGACCCAGAACGGTTTTCAGATCGCCGTCGATATTCCCGGCATCATGCGCCGCATGACCGAGCGGCTCGAAGGCGCCGACGAACAGACGAAAATAGTCGGTTCACAGCTCGACAGTCTCGAAGAACTGCTGCGCACGTTTCAACTGATCACATCGTCGCTGGAATTGGATGAAGTCCTCGAAGACGTGATGGATACCGTCATCCGCATCACCGGCGCAGAACGGGCGTACCTGATGCTGAAGCACCGTGAGACGGGTGAACTCGAAATCGCGGTCGCGCGCAACTGGGATCGAGAGAATATCGGTGAAGAAGACGCCGGCTTCAGCCGCAGCGTGGTCGCGCACGCGCTCGAAGAGAATCAGGCGATCATCACGACCAACGCCCAGGCAGACAAACGCTTTGCCAACGTCAAGAGCATCATGGCGCACAACCTGCGCTCGATCCTGTGCGTGCCGCTGGCGATCACCGGGCGCCCGATCGGGGTGCTGTACGCCGACAACCGCATCACGAACGATGTCTTTCGCCATGAAGCCATCCCGCTGCTGACCGCGTTTGGCACGCAAGCCGCCATCGCCATCGGCAACGCGCAGCGCTACGGCGAGGTCAAGCGCGATCTGGCGGAGGCGATCCAGGCGATCGAGGCGCTCAAGATCGAGGTCGATCGGCGCAAAGTCGATGAACAGGTCAATCAGGTGACCGAGTCCGACTTTTTCCAGCGCCTCACCAACCAGGCGCGCGAGATGCGCGATCGCGTCCGCAAAGATGACGAGGACGATCAGGGCGACGCTGTCTCATGAAAAAGACTCCGCTGCTCAATCATGCTATTTCGCGCGTCATCGCCCAGATGGGGCACACCGATATGCTGGTGATCGCCGACGCGGGCTTGCCGATCCCGGCGCACGTCGAGCGCATCGATCTGGCGGTCGTCGCGGGCTTGCCATCGATGCGCGACGTGCTGGTGGCTGTCCTGGGCGAATTGCAGGTCGAGCGGGCGATCGTCGCGTCCGAGATGCGCGATCGCAGCCCGCACATACGCGAGGCACTGTCCGACCTGTTCAGCGGGGTGGCGATGGGCGATGTGCCGCATGAGGAATTCAAGCGGCTGACGGCATCGGCGCGGGCGGTCATCCGCACGGGCGAATGCACGCCTTATGCCAATGTCATCCTCGTAGCGGGTGTGGTGTTCTAGGCTGTTAAACTCCAGCGCCGCGCGGCGGCGTCGAGGATCGCGCCGACCAGTTTTTCATACGCCCACCCGTCCGACTCCGCCTGCACGCACAGATCGCTGAAACTGGGCGTCAGACCGGGCAGCGTGTTGATCTCCAGGATATAGGGCGCGTCGCCGTCGTCGGCGTCGAGCCGAAAATCGACCCGTGAGACATCCCTGGCATCGATGACGCTGAACACCCCCGCTGCCTGATAACGCAGCCGGGCGGCTTGCTCGTCGGTGAGCGGCGCCGGACAATGATAGCGATACAACACTGCCATATCCTTCTTCATCTCGCTGGTATACAGATCGCCCTCGGTCGCCGCCGTCAGCGCGACATCCATCTCCAGAATCGAGAAGAAGTGCAGGTCGGGCGCCAGTTGGGGCAGGTCGGCGGGGGTGTGCTGGCGCGGGTCGAAGGGCGGACAGTTGCCGACCATGCCGACCATGACCTCCCGCCCACGAATGTAGCGCTCGACCAGAATCGGCTGGTGATAACGGACTATCCCCGCCGCCACCTGTGTCCGCAGTGCGTCCGGCGTGGTCACGATGCTGTCGATGGTCACGCCCATGCTGGTGCCTTCACGGTTCGGCTTGACGAACAGCGGAAAGCGCAGTCCGCCGTCCGGCGTCAGAAAATCGGCGCTGATCGGGTCGTCGGCGCGCTCGAAAATCTGGTATTCCGGCGTCGGCAGACCGTGATACGCCGCGATGCGCTTGGTCATCGCCTTATCGAGCGCGATCGCCTGAGACAGCACGCGCGACCCGGTGTAAGGGATGCGCAGCATCTCCAGCAGCGCCGGGATTTGTGCTTCGCGTCCATCTCCGAAATGGCTCTCGGCGATGTTGAAGCAGATGTCGGGATGGTAGGCAGTCAGTTTTTCGATCAGGCTGTGCGGCGGGGTGACCTGCGCCTCGAAATAGTCGGCGCTGTGACCATTGGCACGCAGCGCATCGACGATCGCGCCGACCGACTTGGGCGAGTCGAGATCGTCCCATTGATCGTGAGGGATGCCTTGCCACGTTGGGGCATTGGCTTTGAGATTGGCGAGGACAGCGACGCGCATTTAAGGACGTTCTCCGGTGTGGGGAGCCGGCGGATAGTCGGTCGGCTCATGATAGACATAGACATTGTTCTCGTAATTGCGCACCGTCACGCGCCCCGGCGCCTGACTCAGCACATAGTTGGGCATGACCGGGATTTTGCCGCCGCCGCCGGGCGCATCGATGACGTAGGTCGGCACCGCGTAGCCGCTGGTATGCCCGCGCAAGCCCTCGATGATCTCGATCCCCCGGTTCACAGTGGTGCGGAAGTGTCCGGCACCGGGGACCAGATCGCACTGATACAGGTAGTACGGACGCACGCGCTGCCGGACCAGCGCGTGCACCAGATCGCGCTGTGCCTCCACGCTGTCATTGACGCCCGCCAGCAGCACGCTCTGATTGCCGAGCGGAATCCCGGCATCCGCCAGCAGCGCCAGCGCGCGATTGACCTCTGGCGTCAGCTCTTTGACATGGTTGACATGCACATTGACCCACAGCGGATGAAACTGACGCAGCATCGCGCACAGCGACTCGGTGACGCGCTGCGGCAAAAAGATCGGGACGCGCGAGCCGATGCGCACGATCTCGATATGGGGAATCGCCCGCAAGCGCGTCAGAACCTGTTCCAGGATGCGCGGCGCCAGCATCAATGGATCGCCGCCGCTCAACAGCACGTCGCGCACGGTCGGCGTGCGTTCGAGATAGGCGATCTGCGCGTCGAAGTCCGCCTGGCTGAAATTCAGAGTCGGGCTGCCGACCATGCGGCTGCGTGTGCAGTAGCGGCAGTAGCTGGCGCATTGAGTCGTGACCAGCATCAGCACGCGATCGGGGTAGCGATGCACCAGACCGGGAACGGGACTGTGCCCGTCCTCGCCCAGGCTGTCGGCGCTCATGCCGTCGAACGCTTGCAGTTCGCGTCCCTGAGGGATCACCTGCAGGCGGATCGGGCAGCGCGGATCGTCGGGGTCGATCAGGCTGGCAAAATACGGGGTGATGTCCACGCGAAAAATGCCGTCGGCGGACAAGCCCGCGATCTCGTCGTCGGTCAGGCGGACGATTTGCGCCAGCTCATCGACGCTGTTCAGGCGGTTGGCGAGCTGCCAGCGCCAGTCGTCCCATTCCGCGTCGGGGACGTGCGCCCACAATGCCGGGCGTGGGGTGCGAGCCAGGATCGGCGGGTGAGTGTGTACGGCGTCACTCGTCAGCATGTGTCGGCGCTCCGGGGCTGTA
Source organism: Anaerolineae bacterium (assembly GCA_034437395.1). GTDB lineage: Bacteria > Chloroflexota > Anaerolineae > Aggregatilineales > Phototrophicaceae > Flexifilum. The sequence continues at coordinate 292,817 of DAOTUN010000081.1, forward strand.
TGGGCTTCCTGATAGCGTCATTATAGCCGATATAAAGGGGTTATGTGTGAAATAGAATGTCAAACAATTGCGCAGATGACGTAAACTGCGTATAGTGAGTCTATCGGCACAGGGAGATGATTGATGGTCACGATCTCAAGAACCGATCTGGCACGCAGCACGCGCGAGATCATCGAGCAGGTACGCAAAGGCGAGACCATCATGGTGCAGAGCTATGGCGAAGATCAGATCGTCTTGCTGGACGCGATCGACTATCGGCTGCTCAAGGCGGCTGCGGCTGTGTTCGACGACGCGCCCGGCGGACACCCTGACGCGATGAAAGAAGCCCTTCGCCGCTATCTGGCAAAAGACATCAGCCTGGCAAAAGCCGCTGAACTGCTCGGCACCAACCGATTTGAATTGATGGAGCGCTTTGACCGCTTAGGCATACCGATACGAAATGCCTCAGCGACCATCGAAGAAGCCAGACAAGAAGCGGACGTGGCGCTGTCGCTCATTCCCGCCAAGACATAATGCTTGCCGTTATCGACACGACCGTTCTGAGTAATTTTTCCTGTGTCGATCGACCACATCTATTGTCATTGGCGTTCGAATATCCCGTAACGGTCGAGGCTGTTATGCTCGAGCTGCGAGAAGGAATAGTGTCAGCACGGTTGCCCGACGTTGACTGGGGCTGGACTCGCGGTGGCTGCGCTTACCGAATCGGAAAACCTCCATTCTGACTCGCTACGACTGAATTCAGGTCGGGGGGAGTCAGCTTGTCTTGCGGTGGCGATCGCGCGAGGCGGTATCGTCATTACTGACGACAGCACAGCGCGTAGCGTGGCATCCGCTCTAGGAATCAAAGTATCAGGAACCACAGGCGCATTGTGAGCGCTTGTTGTAAGAGAAGCTTTCTCTTTGACCGAGGCTGATGTGTATTTGCAGGTGATGCGTGTGTATGGGTATCGCAGCCCGATCGCGTCGTTGGTTGAGTTGTCGGATCGCTAGGCGCATTCTTATCGCTGCTGCCAGCATATGATTGCGAATCGATGGCGGGAGCGGCATAATAGCGTGATACCATCACCGCCCCAGGGGACACACGCCGCATGTTCATCTTCATCAGCTACAGCAGCAAAGACCGGGCTTTGGTCGATGAACTCGCCGACGACCTCGATCTGCTGCTTTCTCATGATCATCTGATCATCTGGTACGACCGCGAGCTGAATCGCAGCGGCGGGCATCAATGGTGGGACCTGATCCTGGAGTCGATCCGCCGCTGTGACGTGTTCATCAATGCGTTGAGCGTCCATGTGCTGGCATCCGAGCCGTGCCGCCGTGAATATCAGTATGCGCGCGACCTGAAAAAGCCGATCCTGCCGCTGCTGCTGTCCGATCTCGACATCCGCGATCTGCCGATCGAGCTGCAGGCGGTACAGCTCGTCAGATATCAACAGCGCAGCCGGGATCAGCAGAAGTCGCTCAATATCAGCATCCGCAATCTGCCGCCCGCGCCGCCGCTGCCCGATCCGCTGCCAATAGCGCCCGACGCACCGCTCGATCCGGTCGGAATCATGCGCAGTCGGATCGCCAACCTCACCAGCGACTCCGAGCAGCAGCGGCGGCTCATCCGCGATATCGAGGACATGGGCGAGGAAAAAGGCTTCGCCCAGTCCGTGCGCGATCTGCTGCTGCGTCTGATCGAGCGGGACGATGTGCTGACCGCGCGCAATCTGCGGCTCGCGCAGGATGTGCTGTCGCGGCTGCCTGACCCGCCCGCAGGCAGTAGCGCTGTAGCTGTTTCCGCGCCCGCAGCGCCGTCCACCCCGTCCCGCCCGACGCTGGAGTCGCTGCTGCCCGCGCCCTTTGCGATGGTGCCGATCCCGGCGGGCAAGGTGCGTCTGGTGACTCTGGATGGTTGGGCGGACAATTACGTACCGAAGGGCAAGAATGGTACGGTATTCGATGTGCCGGCGTTCAAAATCGCCCGGTATCCGGTGACCAATGCTCAGTTCAGGAAATTCGTCGATGCCAAGGGCTACGACAATCAATCGTGGTGGACTAGCGATGGCTGGAAGGCGCACGTGGCGGAGGGCTGGACGCAGCCGCGCTATTGGGAGGATGCGCAATACGAGCCCTTCAACCGCCCGGATCACCCGGTCGTCGGGGTGTCGTGGTTCGAGGCGGTGGCATTCTGCCGCTGGTCGAGCGCGGTCACGGGCGGTAAAATCATGCTGCCGACCGAGCAGATGTGGCAGCGGGCGGCACAGGGCGATACGACCTGGGCGTATCCCTGGGGCGACCGATGGGACGGGACGCGCTGTCAGAACAGCGTCAGCCCGATGTCCAGCAAACACACCTCCCCGGTGACTCAGTATGCCGGAAAAAGCAGTGAACCAGGGAAAGGTGACAGCCCACTCGGTGTCAGTAATATGGCGGGCAATATCTGGGAGTGGTGTCTGACCGAATATGAGACCGGAAAGCAGAATGAGAACGAAAGTGCTATTAGTCGCGTCTTGCGCGGCGGTTCGTGGAGGTACCTCAATTCAGTCAACTTCCGCGCCGATCACCGCTACTGGTATGCCCCCGACGACTGGAACAACCTCAGGGGGTTTCGCATCTCCCTCCTTTAATCCTGTATTACTGAATTCTGTCTGCTGAATTCTGATAGTTCTGTTCTTCTGTGTCCTTGTCTCTTGTCCTTACCCCAGCCCGCGCAGCGGTAAAATTTTCCAGAAAAGGATGTTATGCGCACTTATAAAAACCTGTATCCTGAGATCGCCTCGTTTGACAGCCTGTACCGGGCATGGCTCAAAGCGCGGCGCGGCAAGCGCCTCAAACCAGTGCCGGC
>DAOTUN010000082.1:0-27657 GCA_034437395.1 Anaerolineae bacterium
GCGGGGACGACGACGATCGACGCCGACGCGCCGACCGCGCTGGCATATCAGGGCGCGACCGTCAGCCCGGCGTTTGCGTCCGCGTCGGTGACCACCCGCTGAACCCACTGAACAACGGGGGCGCAGTACTGCGCCCCCGTGCTGCCTGTTTCATGCATCAGCCCTGCCGTCATTCACCCTGCTCGATCGGGAGCATGGTCACATTGTCGAGAGTCTCGGCTGCGATACAGCGTCCGATGCGCTTGCCGTTCTCGACAGCGGTGCGATAGTGAATGCCGCCGTAGATACGCGAGATCGCCGCTTCGTCGGCTGCCTGCTCGAATGAGAAGAAGCTGCGCACATAGCCCAACGACTCTTCAGCGGTGTAGTCCGTGAACGGCACGATCCCCAACAGCGAGGTCAGGATGTCGGAGGCGGCGGCGGAGACGATCGAGTGATTGCTTGGATATTCCGGGAACTGGGGCGTGACCAGATAGCTCGTCCAGCGCGGGCTGATGTGACGCTGGATATAGGTCTGCGGGCGCATGGTGGGGCTTTCGTACTTGATGCCAAAGCCGACGACGAACGAGTCGTGCAGCACCATCCCCAACATGCCGTAGACCATTGCCGCGCGATCCAGCGTCAGATCGAGATGATCGACCATCTGATTGGCGATCGAGATCCAGTGACCCGCCGGGGTGGACGAAACGCCGGGCGTGTCGATCCAGAATTCCGCGATCTCGCGCTGTTCGCGAGTCAGGTCGTTGATGGTGCCAAAGACCTCGCGCGCCTGCTGATAATACGCCGACTCTTCGTCGATGCTGAAGCGCATATTGTCCGGCACGATGCAGGTGTAACGGTTCTCGACGCCGAGCGTGCGCACCAACCCGAATTTAGGCTCGACCAGCGGCATTTCCTCGTTGGTGCGCACGTACATATAATCGGTCTCCGGTGTCAGACCCAGCTCCTCGGCGGTCGCCATGACGTAATCGGCGCCTTCGGCGCGGGCGCGGTCATAGCGGTCGTCCGCGATCCACTCCAGCAGCGCTGCGCCCAGTTCGTCACCGTATGTCAGCGACTCCTGGACCACATCCGCGCCCACAGCTTCAGTACGCGCGTCGGCTTGTTCGTTGCGCAGCGCGTCGAACTGCGCGAAGCTCTCATCGGAATGCCCCTCGAACAGCCCGGTCAGGACGGTGTGCAGGGCGGCATTGCTGACCGAGAGCCAATCGTAGACGACGCCGGATTCCCAGTCAGGCAGTGCGTCCAGACCGTTGACCTGAAATGCCAGCGAACGGTTATTCGGCATCCCTGGATAAAGCGACTCGTAGATGGTGATGCCAGCATAGCCATAGGCGCGGGCGGCGGCGGGCGGGTTGAAGCGCTCCGCCTGGATGCGCTGGCGCATGAGCTGCATCCACTCCACGACGAGCGCGGGGTCCAGCGTCTCGGTCAGCGCGGAGGCGCCGTCCTGAGCGTGCAGCCGCGCGGATGGAGCCAGGAAGCACAGGGCGCACACAGCCAAGAGCAGCATCAATACGACGCGAACACGGGCATTACCACTAACCGGGATCATTGTCGGCACCTTGTGGATTAAAACAAGAATGTCTCGATTATAACAGCCTGTTTTCGCTTTATACTCACCGTAATGATGACGCATATCCAACGAGGACACTATGACAAAACCATACGGACACGCGCTCGTCATGGGCGCCAGCATGGGCGGTTTACTGGCAGCACGAGCACTGAGCGACCATTTCGCGCGGGTGACCATTCTGGAGCGCGATACACTGCCCACCGACGAGAGTGCACGCGCGGGCGTACCACAGGCGCGCCACGTCCATGCTTTGCTGGCTCGCGGGTATCAGACCCTGGAGACATTCTTCCCAGGGATCGGCGCGGCGCTGGACGTGCGCGGTGCGATCAACTTTCGCTGGGGAGCGGACATGAAGTATCTGTCTACGGGGGGATGGGTGAAGCAGTTCGACACGGGCATCGCCAGCAAGCTGCTGTCACGGTCGCTGCTGGAGAGCGAGGTGCGGCGTCGGGTGCTGGCGCTGCCCAACGTGAGCGCGATCGAGCGCGTTGATGCCGACGATCTGTGTTTCGACGACAGCGGAATGCGCGTGACTGGCGCCGTGATACGCGCGCGCGGCACCGGGACGAGCGAGACGATCAGCGCCGATCTGGTGATCGATGCCAGCGGACGCCGATCCAAACTCCCCGAATGGCTGACGGCGCACGGGTACGCGGCGCCCGACGAACAGGCTGTCCTGTCGCGTATGGGCTACGCGACCCGACTGTACCGCAAGCCGACGCATAAAACTTACCTCCCGCTGTTGTTCATGGTGGCGCGTCCGCTGGAAAATCTGCTGCGCGGCGGCGCCATTTTCGAGATCGAGGGGGGGGTGTGGCAGGTGTCGCTCGGCGGCATGAACGAAGATTACCCCCCGACTGACGCCGAAGGGTTCATCGCGTATTCTAAGACGCTGGCATCCCCGGAGTTCTACGAATGGATCGCCGATGCCGAGCCGATCAGCGAGATTCACGGCTACCGCGTCGATGGCAGCCGCTGGCGCCGCTATGACAAGCTGACACGCCACCCGGCAGGCTTGCTGCCGATCGCGGACTCGATCTGCGGCTTCAATCCGCTGTACGGTCAGGGCATGACGGTCGCGGGCATGGAGGCAGAAGGGTTGAGCGAGCTGCTGACCACGATCGCGCCCACTGATCCGGGCTTCACCGCCGCCTATTATCGAGGCGCGACTCCGGTCATAGAGACGGCGTGGGTGCTGGCGACTGGGGAAGACCTGCGTTTCGCGGGTACGACGGGCGATCGCCCGGATGCCATGACGCGATTCGCGCAGCGCTACATCGATCTGTTGATCCGCAGCTCGATCAGCACCGACGAGACCGTCATCCGCGCCTTTTTGAAGGTGGGCAACATGTCGGCGTCGCCCACCTCGCTGATGACCCCGGCGATCATGGGGCGCGTGCTGTGGAACAGCCTGCGGATGCCGCGCGCGACGGCATAGATACAGAATGCTTATGCGCCCGCCCATGCCTCGCTGAGATTCTGGTAATGGATGGTCAGCGTCTCCTCGACCAGATCGACGTTCGCCGGGCTGAAGGTCGAATAGGCGATGGCGCTGATCCAGGCGCCGTTGAGCGTCCAGCGGCGGATCTCGATGCCGTCGTCGAGCGCGACGATCGCCAGCGCGCGGCTGGGGCGCTGAATGTCGTCCCCGGCGGCGACCGTCTCACGCAGCCATTTGTTGAACGGCAGTTCCGGGTCGCGCTGCACCATCTTGACCAGCGTGATCGGGTCGTACATCAGCTTTGACTGCGACGGCTTGATGTCCAGCTTGAAGGTGACCAGTCCGCTGACGCTGAAAATGCCCTTGAGGACTTGTCCTTCAAGATGCACCTCGAATTCGTTCTGGCGCAGACTGTCGATCTGGGTGCCGCCTGGGATGATCGCGTCGGTCATGAGTACGCTCCTGGAATAGTTGATTCGATCTGTCGTGATTCTAGCACGGCGCGTTACAATCCGCCCACTTGATCCAGGAGGACACGCATGGGCGCGTCTTTGCATCACCATACACGAATGGACTCATGATGAATCACGCCGTCTACGCGCTGCAACCCGACGGGGCGATCCCACGCTGGCTCGCCGTCGGCGCGGTCACATCGCCGCTGACACATCTGGCGGATCACGTCCGCGCGGACGGATCGCCATTCGGGGAGCGCGGACGGTGGGCGATGAACTTCTGGGCGTTCGATCCGGAGGTGGCTGATCTCAAACTGCGCGCCTATCGCGGTCTGCCAGCCGATGTACCCATATTGCGTGACGCCCCTGTCGCTGAATCCGTTGTCGGCGCCGGGGCACCGGGCAATACAACGTGGCGGTTTGCTGTGACAGGCGCGGACGGCGTAATCGACTTCAGCCGCTTCAACTTCACACCCGCCCTGATGGAGGCGGCGATCGCGTGCGCGATCGTCTCGCCGGATGCGCGGATCGTTCACGCCGAGCTGCTGACGATCGGGAGTGCGCGCGTGTGGCACGACGGGGTACTGATCGCCGACGATGCCGAACAGTTCAGCTACGTCGCGCTGCGGCGCGTGCCTGTCGTGCTGCATCTGCACGCCGGGCTGAACGCGATCAGCTTATGGGGGGCGATGTTGGGCTGGCGTGAGGCGCGTCTGGCGCTCGGTATGGTGATTGCACCGTCAAACGCCGACGGTCTTGCCGTGCATATCCCGATCGGGGCGATCGACCCGACGCAGTGGCGCGCTGCCGAGTCCGCGGTCGATGCGGTGCAGACGCGCGCGTTCGCCGTCCCGACTCTGCCCGCGCGTCTGTGGTGCGATTCCGACTCCCCGTCTGCGGTCACGGTCGATGTGACGGTGAGTATCCCGATTCCCAATACCCCCTGGGCAAAGCTGATCGGCGTCATCTTCCCGACCGAGCGTGCCCGCCTGACGATCGCGCCGGGCGAGTCTGCCGATCTGCCCATCACGCCCGGATTACTCCAGGCATTCGCACGGCTGCCCGGCGAAAACGCCTTGCGGGTGACTGTACGACCGATGATCGAGGGCGATCCAGACTGGACAGTGCAGCTGGAGCGTCATTTCGAGCTGTGGGCGAGTGCGGTCCCCTACAGCGATGTGCCCTATGGCAGCTACGACTCGCGGTTGCAGGAAGCGCGTGACCATCTGGCTGGCATGATCTACGATGTGCCGTCGTCGCTGGCGGCGGTGGCGATCGGGCGCGCGGCTCACATCGACTCCGGGGCGGTTGCGGTGGCGTGCGCCTTTCTCGACGATCGCGCTGACTGTGCCGACTTTTACGCGGTCGGTCTGCTGGCAGCGCTGTACTGGCACGCTGACAGCCCCGCGCTGCTGTCTACCGATCAGAAACGCATCGAGATAGCATTGATGCAATTCAAATACTGGATCGACGAACCCGGCATCGATGGCATGTGCTACTTCACCGAGAATCACCAGATGCTCTTTCATGTCAGCGGGTATCTGGTCGGTCAGCTTCACCCGGATTGGACGTTCAGCAACAGCGGATTGACTGGCGTCGAGCAGCGCGATAAAGCGATCCCGATGATCATGACCTGGATCGCGCGCCGACTGGAAGGCGGGTTCAGCGAGTGGGATAGCAACGCCTATATGACGCTCGACGCTTTTGCGCTGCTGGCGCTGGTCGAGTTCGCGGACGATGCGCCGATCGCGGATGCGGCGGCACGACTACTCGACCAGATTTTCACCTTGCTTGCCGGTCAGACCTATCGCGGCACACTGGGCAGCAGTCACGGGCGCTGCTATGTGAGCGCGCTCAAGTCGGGGCGTGTCGAGAATACCTCGCCGCTGTGCCGAATCGCCTTTGGCATGGGGCAGTTCAACGGCGAGACGCGCGCGACCGGGCTGCTGGCACTGTCGCGCAAGTACCGCGTGCCGGAGCCGATTCAGCGGCGCGGCGCGGCGGTGAACACCCACCAACCAGCGCGAGAGCGCGCGCACGGTACGCTGACCGTCGAGAGCGATATGAAGGATCAGCCCTGGCATGTCGGTACGCTGACCGAGCGCACGCCGGATGGCATGATCAGCGCGGCGATCGACGTGTTCCCCGCTGTGCCGGGGTCGATGGGCATTCAGGAACACCTGTGGCAGGCGACACTCTCACCTGAAGCGGTCGTGTTCACCACCTACCCCGGCAACGCACAGGAACACGGCAATGCCCGCCCGAATTACTGGGCGGGATCGGTGCGACTGCCGCGCGTGACGCTGCAGGGGCGCGACCTGATCTGCCTGTATCGGGTGGAAATCGGCGTCGGCATGGGGTTCACACACGCTTATTTCCCATGCGCGGCGTTCGACGAGTGGCGGATCGAAGGGCAGTGGGCATTCGCGCGCGTTGGGGCGGGCTATATCGCGCTGTGGGGCGATGACGATCTTGTCCTGACGGTGCGTGGCGTTCATGCCTGTCAGGAAATACGCAGCAGCGGCGCAGGGGCGGCGTGGGCGTGCCGCCTCGGACGACTCGCGGATGATGGCACGTTCGCGGACTTTCAGGCGCGCGCGCTGGCACAGCCGCCGCAGGGGATCGCGGACGGCGCGGCGTGGGACGGGTTGGTTGTACAGTGGGGGGAGTCGTGATAGGCTGACGACAGACTGCACCTGCAGCGCTGGTCGATTATGGCTCGATCGTCGTTACGTTGGCGTAACGGCGGGGTAAGCATCGCCCTCCCCATATCGCGCCCGCGCCGACCGCACTATAATGCAGCGCATGAGTCGCCCTTCCGTTTCTCCCCCGATCCTCTATACCGTGCTGATCGTCCTGCTGACGATCACGGCGTGCGCGCCGTCGTCGGGTGCGTCGGCGCCGCTGCCCACGCGCGCCCTGCTGCCCTCCAATTACCGTCTTGAAGACGCCGAACGGGTCGCCCGCGATTATCTGACAGCCTGGGAGCGCGATGAACTGGATACCATGTACCGCTGGATCAGCTTCGCGGCACAGGAAGCGTATCCGCGCGAGACCTTCGACGCCGCATACACCGATGCCGTCGCGCTGATGGGGCTGGAGCGGGTGACCGTGCAGCCGATCACCATTACCCGCGACGGCGACGCGATCGCCCGCTTTGCCTACGATGCCGGGTTCACGGCGCGGCTGGTGGGCGCGTTCAGCGACGCCGGGCGTATTCTGACGCTGGTCGTGGACGATTCGGCGGACGAGTGGCGCGTCGCATGGACGCCGGATGACCTGTTCGCCGGGATGGGCGACGGCGCGCGGCTGCGTCTGACCACCAGCATCCCCAACCGCGCCAATATTTACGATCGCAGCGGCACCGTTCTGGCAGATCAGAGCGGACGCGCGGTGCTGGTGCAGATCGTCGCTATGCGCGCGCCGGATATGCCAACCTGTCAGACGACTCTGGCGACCGCGCTGGCTCGCCCGCTGGAACAGATACGCCAGATGATCGAGACGCGCCCCGCCGACTGGCTGCTCGATATGGGCGCACTGCTGCCCGATGACTACACCCGTCATGTCGCGGCGCTGGAGAGCGCGTGCGCTGCCGGGTTTGTGCCGCTGCCCGCCCGCCATTATATCGACGGCACGACCGCGCCGCACATCCTGGGTACAGTCGGCTATCCCAACGAAGTCGAAATTCCTGAGCTGGAGGCGGCAGGCTTCACCCGTGACAGCATCATCGGGCGCGGCGGGATCGAGGCGAGCTGGGATAGCACACTGCGCGGCACGCCGGGCGGACGGCTCGTCCTGGTCGGTTCGTCGGGTGCCGAGCTGCGCGCGCTGGCGCAGATCACCCCGCGAGCCGGGCAAAGTCTGTGGCTCACCTTCGACGCCGCCTTTCAGCGTCAGGTCGGGCAGATCGTCGCGGACAATTTTCGACTGGCGCGCGACTCGTGGGCAAAAACGTCGAGCGGGGCGTCGGCGATCGTGATCGATGTGCAGACTGGCGACATTCTGGCGATGGTCAGCTATCCGTCATACGACGCCCGCGCTTACACCCCCTATCCCGAAATGGGACGAACCGACGCGGCGCGCATCATCGACCGTACCACCAATGACCGTCTGCGCCCGGAGGTCAACCGTCCTATTCAGGGCTTGTTTCCACTGGGGTCGGTCATGAAAACGATCAGCGCGGCTGCGGCTGCCGACAGCGGTGTGTACGCGCTCAATGAACGCTATACCTGCAGCGGTATCTGGAACCGCGACATCACCCGCTACGATCATATCAGCGGCGGACACGGCTTGCTGACACTGGCGTCGTCGCTGACGCAAAGCTGCAATCCGTACTATTACGAGGTCGGCTATCAGCTCGATCTGGCTGACCCGATGCTGCTGCCGACCTATGCCCGCCAATTGGGGTTCGGCGCGCCGACCGGATTGGTCGATCTGCCTGACGAAGCGGGTGTGATCCCCGACCCCGACTATGTGCGCGAAAACTACGGCGAGGCATGGCGTTTCAGCGAATCGGTCAATCTGGCGATCGGGCAGGGGTACATGCTGGTGACGCCGCTGCAGGTGGTGCGCTGGTTCGCTGCGATCGCCAATGGCGGGACGCTCCCGCGTCCGTCCCTGGTTCACGCGACCGGGCTGGTCGGAGAAGACCTGACAATCGTCAACGCGCCCGACCTGACTCCGACTGGACTGTCGCCAGAGGTGATCGCCACCATTCAGAGCGGCTTGTGCGCCGTCACGCAGCCGGGTGGGACGGCGGATTTTGTCTTTCGCAATTCGTCGCTGCGGGCGATCGGTGTGTGCGGCAAGACCGGCACCGCGCAGACGGGCGGACCCGATACGCCGTCTCACGCCTGGTTCGCCAGCTATGCCCCGCGTGAAAACCCGCAGATCGCCGTCGTGGTGATGGTGCAGACTGCCGGACAGGGATCGGAGATCGCCGCGCCGATCGCCCGCCAAATCCTGGAATTGTATTTCGACATGGAATGATGCGGAGTCGTCAGGCAGGAAAAAATAAGAGATTGAATGGGAAGATGCGAAGGCGCGAAGAATAGCTTTAAATTAATTTCCTGGCGGATGACGAGCATGAGAAAATAAAGGGATTTATGTCCACTGTATCCAGCGTCATGCGCCGCGCTCGCGCGCTGCCCATCGGCTATGTCTACGTCCTGATCGCCATCACCGGCGGCAGCATCGCCTCGGTGATCACCAAAGCCGCTTTGAGCGATAACGTCGCCCCGATCCCGCTGCTGGCGAGCCGTCTGATCGTCTCGGCGGTGCTGCTGTGGATCGTGATGGGCATCTTTTTCCGACGGCGGTTGCAATGGGATCGGCGCCTGCTGATCGGGTCGTTCATCGCCGGGACGCTCAATGCCATCAGTCTGACCGCGTTTTATCTGGGTCTGGCGCAGATCGATGCCTCGGTAGCGACGGTGCTGTTCTCGACCAATCCTGTGGTGGTGCTGGCACTGCTGGCACTGACTGGCATCCGTCCCACGCGCCTGGACGGGATACGCGCGGCGCTGGCGCTGGTCGGCGTGATGCTGCTGGTGGGGGTGAGCGGACAGGTGTCGCTCGGTGGAGCGGCGTGGATCATGGTGACAGTGGTCTTTTATTCGCTGCACCTGCTCGCCGTGCAGCGTCTTTTGAAAGGCTATTCGACGGTGCAGATCACCCCGCTGTTCATCACCGTCATGGCGCTGTGGGTGAACGCCCTGCAATTTCTGACCACGCCCACCGCCGACTGGTACAATTTCACGACCAATACCTGGGTAATGATCGGCGTGCTGGCGGTCTTTTCGACCGTGCTGGCGCGTCTGGCGCTGACTGCTGGCATTCAGCGTATCGGCAGCGGACAGACCGCGCTGCTGACGCCTGTCGAGACGCTGATGGCGGTCACCTGGGCGGCTTTGTTCATTGGGGAGCGGCTGGAGTGGATTCAGATCGTCGGCGGCGGGCTGATCCTGTTCAGCGCGGCGCTGGTGCTGCGGCGTCAATCGGTCGCTATCGCCGCGATCGAGGCGCCCGATCCAGGCGTGTGACCGCTATACCACAAAGTTCCCAGGATGACATAAGCGGAATTACGAATTTTCGATTAAGATTGTAAAAATCTGAGATGCGAAAGTACCGTTATGTCCGTTGAGATTCGTCCTGCCCGCACTCCTGCTGAAATTAAAGCGCTCAGTGAATACCCCTGGACGCTCTACAAAGACGATCCCAACTGGATCGCGCCGCTGCTATCGATGCGTCACGACATTTTCGACCGCAAGAAGAATCCCGCCTGGGAATATCTGACCGGGGAATGTTTCTCGGCGTGGCGCGATGGGCGGATGGTCGGGACGATCGGCGTGGTCGTCAACCCGCGCCATAACGACATGGCGGGCGAAAAGACGTCGTGGTTTGGTGCCTTTGAAGTCGAGGATGATCAGGACGCTGCGACCGCGCTGCTCGCTACCGCAAAGACGTGGGCGCGTGCACAGGGCATGACGACGCTGCGCGGACCGCAAACCTTCACCACCCACGAAGAAACGGGTTTGCTGGTGGACAATTTCAGTCCGCCGATCCTGCTGATGCCGTACAACAAGGCGTATTATGAAAAGCTGATCGTCGGCGCCGGGCTGCACGCGACGATGGATACCTACAGCTACACTCTCAGCGGCGCGGACGCGCTCTCCAGCGGACTGCTCGATCGGCTCAAGCGCATCACCGAGTCGATCATGAAGCGCAACAAAATCACCGTGCGTCCCATCGACGATAAACACCTCAAACAGGAATTCGTGCTGTTCAAAGAACTGTACAACAGCGCGTGGTTGGCAAACTGGGGTTTCGTGCCAATGACCCCGCGCGAACTGGACGCGCTGATCGCCTCGCTCGGTCAGTTTTTCGATCCCCGTCTGGCATTCTTCGCGGATGTGGAAGGCGTACCAGCCGGGTTCGTCCTCGCGGTACCCGACTTCAACCAGGTACTCGCCCGCGCGCGTCCCCGTCCGGGTGTGCCGGAGATCATCACCATGATCCGAGCGCTCTATTTCTGGAAGATCGCCCCCGTGATGACCTGGGCGCGGATCCCACTGATGGGGGTCAAGCCGGAATACCGTGCGAAGGGCGTCGATGCGGTCTTGTACTACTATGGACTCGACGCGCTGATGACAGCGGGCTACAGCAATGGCGATTTTGGCTGGATCCTCTCGACCAATACCACCATGAACAGCATCGCCAGAAATTTTGGGGCAGAGGTCTACAAGACGTACCGCTATTATGAGCTTACGATCGACTAATCTAAGCCATCTATAATCAGGCCGGCAGTCATAACAGCAGCACCCTTAATTCAATCGACTTCCATTCCATTGAGGCCCACGCAAAACCATGGCGCAAATTCTAATCATCGACGATGAATATCTGACGACCGAAATGCTGGCAGCATTCCTGGACCTGATCGGGCATCAGGCGACCGAAGCTCACAGCGGACAAGAGATGTGGTCAAAGCTTCATTACATGCAACCCGATGTCATCCTGCTTGACGTGATGCTGCCCGATGCCAATGGCTTGGATTTATGCGCAAAGCTGCGCGCCAATGCGCCGACGGCGCGCGTGCCGATCATCATCATCAGCGCTCAGGCACCGCCGCTCAATCACGAGGCGAAAGATGTAGGCGCCGATGCGTACCTGGTCAAGCCGATCAGCCTGCAGGCGCTGCGCGACATACTGGCGTCCGTCGGCGTGACCGACAAACGTCGGGCGGCGCGTCCGTAGGGACGCATAACGATGCGTCCGCCCATTCAGGCTGCCGCCTCGACCCGATCCGCCTGCGCTTTCATCATTTCGACGGCTTCCGCCTCGGTATCGACTTTTTCGATCTCCCGCAAATCGCGCAGTCCGGGCGCCAACCGCGCGACCGCCGCGACCGTGATCAGCGTCCCGATCCCGCCGAATACCACCGCGCCGACCGGACCCAAAAGCGCCGCCGCGACTCCACTCTCGAATCCGCCCAGTTCGTTCGAGGCGCCGATGAAGACGTGGTTGACTGCCGACACCCGTCCACGCATTGCGTCTGGCGTGAAGGTCAGCACCAGTAAATGGCGGACGACCACGCTTACATTGTCCAGCGCCCCGGTCAGCACCAGCATGGCGACCGAGAGCCAGAATGACTGGGACAAGCCGAAGATGATCGTCGCCACGCCGAATCCAGCGACGCACCACAGCAGCAGCGCTCCCGCTCGCTGAAACGGAGGACGGCGCGCCAGGGTGAATGCCATCACCAGCGCCCCGATCGAGGGTGCCGCGCGCAGTATGCCCAACCCGGTCGCATCGACCTTGAGAATATCGCTGGCAAAGATCGGCATGAGAAAGACCGCGCCGCCGAACAGCACCGCGAACATATCCAGCGACAGGGCAGCCAGCACGATCGGTGTGGTGCGCAAAAAGCGGACTCCGCCTTTGAGCGCCTCCAACGGCGGCTCGTCCTCTGCGACGACGCCCTGTGCGCGGGGACGCAGCATCACCAGTACACCCACCAGCAGCAGCCCACCGAGGATATTGAAGACATAGACCACAGCAGCGCCTCCGGTGAGTGCAATCAGCCCGCCGCCGATGGCAGGTCCGAGAATGGCGGATAGCTGCCACACGCTGGTATTCCAGGTGACCGCGTTCCTGAATTCACCGTCGGGCACGGTCAGCGGCGTCAGCGCGCCTTCCGCTGGATTGTTGAACGCCCGCGCCGCCCCCACCAGCGCCAGCACACCATACAAGACTGTCAGCGATCCCTCGGTCACCGACAGCAGCAGCAGTCCGACCGAGCAAAGCACCAACGCCAGTTGGGATATCATCAGCACGATCCGACGATTGTAACGGTCGGCGACGTAGCCGCCGGGCAGCGCCAGGATGATCACCGGGATCACCTGCACCAGCCCGACCAACCCCAAAGCCAGCGGATCCCCGGTGCGCTTGTACAGCTCCCAGCCGATGGCGACGCTGATCATCTGCTCGCCAATCTGTGCGGCGAAACGTCCGAAGATCAGCAGTCGAAAATCGCGGTAGCGCAGCGCGGAATAAGGATCGCGCTTGGCGGCTGGCATATCACGCGATCCGTGCGTCATGGCAGCACATCCGCGACGGCGATCTGCGCGGCTTCATTGCCATCCAGCACGAGCGGGACGCTGGCGCCGTCTCTGTAAACTTTGTGCTGGTCGTAATACGAGATGCCTTCCTGGGTGACGGGCATGGTGTAGACCTCGATCGCGCGACCCTTGACGTTGACGATCCAGAATACCGGAATGCCCGCCCGCGCATAGATGCGCCCTTTGAGCTTGCGATCCTTGCGCACGGTCGAGTCTGCCACCTCGATCACCAGCGCAATTTCACTCAGCATGGGATGACGTGCTTTGAAATTCTCGAAGACACCGCGCACAATGAACCCGTCCGGCTCTGGCTCACTCTCATTTGTAATCGCTGGCTGTTCTGAGATGAATGTAAATGTTTCAGGAAGCATTACCAAAAACAGGCGCAGCATTTTACCTGCTATGTAGCTGTGCGCGGCATTTTTGCCCATTTTCTGAACCAGTATCCCTTCAAGCAATTCCACGTTGTCGTCTTCATCGATGATGCCCGCCTCGACCATCGCGTCGTACTGCGCCACGCTCAATCGATAGAGCGGCAGGTCTGGGGGGAGTGATGACGCGGGAATGGCTGGTGCATCCGCGTCGAAGGGGGTGGAGGAACGTAATTCTTCAGCCGGGATCGGTTCGGGAACAGCATCGTGCGGCTCTGCCAGTTGAATATCGATTGATTGAGTCAAGATGGTTTCCTACCCTGCTATGAATTCTACTTTACGCGCAATGCGGGATTTTTGTGATCCAATTTGGACTTATGCGGACGCATCGTTATGTGTCCCTACGATGCGTCTGGATGATGTGACAAACGAAGTTATCCCAATGCCTCCGCGAACGCGCCCGCCGTATCTGGGCGTTCGTCGGGGTCTTTCGCCATCGCGCGCAGGATGGTCATGGCGGTGCGCATGGGGATCATCGGCTCGAAGGTGCGCGGATCGGGCGCAGGCTTTTGCAGATGACTCATGATCACCGCCGCCGCGTTCGCCTCTTTGAACGGCAGCCGCCCCGCCAACATCTGATAAGCGACCACGGCAAGCGCATAAATGTCGGCGCGACCGTCCACCTGAGAAGTCTCGATGATCTGCTCTGGTGCGATGTAATCGAGTGTGCCCAGTGCCCCAGAACCGCCTGTGAGCGCCGTGTGCGCTGCTTCGATACGGGCGATGCCAAAGTCCATCAGGATCGGGATCGGCTGAATGAGTGGCTGTGCATCAGGTGTGTCGTTCCCGGTCGGATCGACGTGCTGAAGCATGATATTATGCGGCTTGACATCGCGGTGGATGACCCCGTGCGCATGGGCGTGATCCAGCGCCGACGCTACCCCACGCAGGATCGGCAGCGCCCGCTCCAGGGTAAAGATGCCATCGCGCGCCAGTGCCGACGCCAGCGACTCGCCGTCAATATATTCCATAGCGATGTAGAAAATGCCATTGTGCGCCCCGGCGTCAAAGATTTTGACGATATTCGGGTGATTGAGCTGTGCCAGTGTGTGCCCCTCGCGTTCGAAGCGCGCTCGGAACACGTTGTCGTCGGCTAACCCGGACGCCAGAATTTTGATCGCCACGTCACGGTTGAGTCCATGCTGCCGTGCGCGATAGACCTCCGCCATGCCCCCGCGCCCGATCAGCCCGGTCAGTGTAAAGCCAGCGAACTGCTCTCCAGTCAGCCCGTCGCGCCTGAAAGATTGCCGATCATGCGCTGCGGGGGTGTCGTGCATCGCTGCGGTCGGTTGATCGAGTGCGGTGGTCAGGGCGTCGGTCTCTGCCCATGCCGGCGAGTTCAGCGCGGATGCGCGTTGCAGGGTCTCGTTTACGACGGCATGACTTGGGAAGAAACGCGCGTCGATCGCCTTGCGTAAGCGGTCGCGTACTGGGTTGAACAGGACAGCGACTGCCAGTGACGCCACCGCCAGCGCCAGCCCCGATTGATCGCCGCCGACGATCGATGTAGCGATCCGCTGCACCAGCAGCAGCGCCCCGACAAAGACCACGCTCAGGATCAGCGTCACCGCGCCGATCGCCACCGCGCGTCCGATCACCAGATCGACATCCCAAAGACGATAGCGTGCCACCGAGATCAGGATCGTCAGCGGGATCAGCGCCACCGCGACCCAACGCCCCATGATCGAGATGACGAACAGGATCAATCCGAGCGGTGTGTCCCGTAAATTGTTGAGCGAGGTCAGCGCGATCGTGACGAACACCAGATAGAGCGTCACCGTCCCGATCACGCCCAGCACCACCCACCTGGTTTGCTGGCGCTGTTGGGCACTGAAATAACGACGGTAACTCAGCCACAGTCGCAGCACGCTGGGTACGGTCGAGAGCGCCAGCAGCGGGAAAAAGTTGACCGTCAGCAGCCGCGAAATATCCAGCGCAGGCACGAACCACCACGACAGCACCCACATTGCATAGGCGGCGGACAGCAGCCATGTCCAGCGCGGACGCAGCCGTCCATCGGGAAAGAGCAGCAAAAAGGTCGTCACCGACCACAAGCCGGCGCCCAGCATCAGGCGGGTGATCGGCTGCATCACCGGGATCGCCGACAAGCCCAGCGTCACCGTCGAGATGCCAGCGCTCAACAGCAGCAGCATCGACGCGCCCAACACTGTCATCACCTCGTTGGGCTTGCGCAAAAACAGGATCAACGCCGAAACGAGGAAAATGCTCTGCGATACCACTTCCGCCCCCAATCCCAGGGCGGTGCAGGTCGAGCGATACGAAAGCAACTCGGCTGGCTGGGTAAACATGGCACACACCACCCCATCCGCGCGGATGGTCGCTGCCTGCCGAAAGCCGATCAGATAGATCGCCCACACAGCGACCAGGATGAAAAACATCGCTGCATAGGCAAAACGCGCAGCGCCACGCAGAGTCAGCGGCGTTTCTGTGGGGGCGGTGTGTGGGGCGGACACGGCTTGGTCGGTCGTCATCGGGTCTCAACCTGGATGAAAGGCGCCCCTTATTGTAATCCCCATCCAGGATCATCCATAGGGAAAGGACATCATCGTCACGCGCGGGCTGGCATACCAAGCCCTGACGACTGCCTTACGCCAATGCCTCGACGAACGCGCCGACACTCTCATAACGGTCATCGGGGCGTTTCGCCATCGCCTGCAGCAGCGCGAGCGCCGTCCGATCCGGGATTTCCGGTTTGACCGCGCGCGCGTCGGGCGCGGGCTTTTGCATATGGCTCATGATCAGCGCGCCGACATTATTTTCGTTGAATGGCAGCCGCCCGGTTAGCAGCTGATAGGTGACGACCGCCAGTCTGTACTGATCTGCGCGTCCGTCCACCCGCGACGTGTCGATGATCTGCTCTGGCGCGATGTAATCGAGTGTGCCCAGCGCGCCCGCGCCGGCGGTGAGCGCGGTCTGCGCCGCCACCAGCCGCGCGATCCCGAAATCCATCAGGATTGGGCGCACCGTCCGCGCCGCGCCGTTCGCTATGTCGGGTGTCGGACGATCGGTAAAGGTGATGTAGTCGCCCGGTGCGACACGTTCTCCCTCGTTTACGCGCTGAAGCATGATATTGTGCGGCTTGACATCGCGGTGAATGACACCATCGAGGTGGGCATGGTCGAGTGCCGACGCCACCCCACGCAGGATCGGCAGCGCACGGTCGAGGGTCAGTGTGCGTTCGTGCGCCAGCGTGCGTGCCAGCGACTCCCCTTCGATGAACTCCATCGCAATATAAAAGGTGCCCTTGTATTCGCCAGCGTCGAACACTTTGACGATGTTGGGGTGATTCAGACTCGCCAACGTGCGCCCCTCACGCTCGAAACGGGCGCGAAACTGTCCTTCATCCTCCAAGCCCGGCGCCAGAATTTTGATCGCCACATCGCGATTCAGCCCGGTCTGGTGCGCGCGGTAGACCTCACCCATGCCGCCGCGCCCGATCAACCCGACGATGGTGAAGCCCGCAAATTGCTCGCCTGTCAGCGCCGGGCGCTTGTAGGGGTTGCTGTCGGATTCCGAGTCGGGCTGCGTCAACGTGTCTACCGTTGGGTGCGGCTTGGTAATGTGACGAGGGAAGAAACGTGCGTCGATCGCGGTTTGCAGCCGTGCCCGCGTCGGATTGAACAGGATCGCCACCGCCAGCGATGCGACCGCCAGCGCCAGACCCGATTGATCCCCACTGCCGATCATCCCCGCGACTCGCTGCACCAGCAGCAGCGCGCCCAGGAAGATCGCGCCCAAAATCAGGGTCACCGCGCCGATGACCGCCGCGCGTCCGATCACCAGATCGACATCCCACAACCGGTAACGCGCGACCGAGATCAGGATCGTCACCGGGATCACTGCCAGCGCCAGCCAGCGTCCGACCACCGACAGCGTATACAGGATCAAGCCGGGAACCGTGCCCTGCAAGCTGCTTTCAGCCACACTCGTCATGAGTCCGAACAGCACGTTCAGACTCAATGAACCGATCGCCCCCAGGATCACCCACCTGGTTTGCTGCTGTTATGTCTTCGAAAAATGACGCCGATAACTCTACATAGAGACGAAGATCGAGGGCATGGCCGCCAGCGCCATCAGTGGATAAATATTGAGCGTGCCGAGCCGGATCATGTCCAGCGCGGGCACCAGCCACCACGACAGGATCCACAGCGCATAACCGACGGTGATCCACCACGACCAGCGCGGACGAAAGCGCCCATCCGGAAAGATCAGGATCGTGCTGGCGGTCATCCAGAAGGCGAGACCGATGATTACGCGCGCCAGCGGCTGTGTGAGCGGATCGAACAATAAACCGAGGGTCACCGTCGAGTTACCCGCGCTCACCGCCAGCAGCATGATCCCATGCGCGACCGCGACGAACTCACGCGACTTGCGCAGAAAGAGGATCACCGCCGACATGAAGAAGATCGCCAGGGCAATCGCCTCGGCGCCCATCGTCACGACCACGCACAGCGTGCGGTAGGCGCTGGTGTCCGCCGTCGCGGTGAAGGCGGTGCAGATGAGCGCGTCGGCGCTGTCGATCGCTGTCTGTCTGAATCCGATCAGATACACCAGCCAGCCGCCGACCAGCAGGCAGAAGATGACGGCAGACGCGAGGCGCCCGCCTCCTGACAGCGACAAGGGCGCTTGGGTCGCGCCGCGCACTCTTTGAGTCATCCGAATGCCTCCGCAAATGCGTCGATCGTCTCGAAGCGATCGTCCGGGTCTTTTGCCAGCGCGCGCAGCACCGCCAGCGCCGTGCGCGCCGGGATATCGGGCTGAAAAGCGCGTGGATCAGGCGCAGGCTTTTGCAGGTGACTCAGGATCACCGCCGCCGCGCTGCTTTCTTTAAAGGGCAGCCGCCCGGTGAGCATCTGATAGGCGACGATCGCCAGCGCATACATATCCGCGCGTCCGTCCACGCGCGATGTTTCAACGATTTGCTCTGGCGCGATGTAATCGAGCGTGCCGAGCGCGCCTGCATCGCCTGTGAGCGCGGTTTGTGCCGCCACCAGCCGCGCGATTCCAAAGTCCATCAGGATGGGATGCACACCCGTCCCTGCCGCGCGCAGCATGATGTTGTGCGGCTTGACATCGCGGTGGATCACGCCGTTGGCGTGCGCGTGACTCAACGCCGACGCCACCCCGCGCACGATCGGCAGCGCCTGCGCGAGCGGCAGCCTGCCCAGGCGCGTCAGCAGCTCTGCCAGCGACTCGCCTGTCAGTAATTCCATGACGATGTAGCCGATACCGTCCTGAAAGCCCGCATCGAATATCCTGACGATGTGCGGATGGCTCAGGTCTGCCAGCATTCGTCCTTCACGCTCGAAGCGGGCGCGGTAGAGCACATCGCGCG
Source organism: Anaerolineae bacterium (assembly GCA_034437395.1). Taxonomy (GTDB): domain Bacteria; phylum Chloroflexota; class Anaerolineae; order Aggregatilineales; family Phototrophicaceae; genus Flexifilum. The sequence goes on from DAOTUN010000082.1 coordinate 18,373, forward strand.
CCAGCATCGGAGAGAGGATTTTGACAGCCACCTCCCGCCCTGGTTTCGACCCGTGCGCACGGTAGACTTCCGCCATGCCACCCCGTCCGATCAACGTGTCCAGCGTGTATCCGGCGATCCGCTCCCCGACAAAGCCGTCCAGCATCGTCCGCTTGCTGCCGCGCGTCATCACATCGGATACGGTGATGGCGTCGGTGTCGGCGTCGGCGGATGGCAGCGTTGGCTGGGCGATCGCCGCCTGCAGTAAGCGCTGCGAGTGACGCGGAAAGAAACGCGCGTCGATGGCAGTCCGCAGCCGCACCCGCAGTGGGTTGAACAGGATCGCCACCGCCAGCGATGCCGCCGCCAATGCCAGGCTCGATTGATCACCGCCGATCAGTACCCCGGCGATCCGCTGTACGGCGACCAGCGCGCCCATGAACACCATGATCAGCGCCAACGTGACCGCACCGACGGCGACCGCACGTCCGATCACCAGATCGACATCCCACAGGCGATAGCGCGCGATCGAAAAAACGATCGCCAGCGGGATCAGCATGATCCCGATCCAACGCCCGATGAACGACGCCGCGTATACGATTAAGCCGAGTGGTGTCCCTTGCAGCATGTTGGTAGCGACGACTGCCAGCGTCGAGCAGATCAGATAGACGATCGGCGTCCCGATCGCTCCGACAATCGCCCATTTGGTCTGCTGCTGCTGTGTCGGGGTGAAGTAACGTCGATAGCCGCGCCAGATTACCACGATCGCCGGGATAGTCGCCAGCGCGAACAGCGGAAAGATATTCACCTGCAGGCTGCGCGTCACGTCGAGCGTGGGAAAGACGAACCAGGACAGCATCCACAGCGCATACACCCCCGCGATCGCGGCTGTCCAGCGTGGGCGGAAGCGTCCATCGGGGAACAAAAGCAAAAACACGATCGCCGACCACAACCCCGCCGCCAGCATCAGGCGGCTGAGGGGCTGATATTCTGGCACCAGCGCCAGTCCGAGCGTGACCGTCGAGACACCCGCGCTCAACAACAGCAGCATACCCGACGCCAGCACCGTCATCAGCTCGCTCGACTTGCGCGCGAACAACAGCAGCGCCGAGACGAAAAAGACGGTGTGCGCGACGCTTTCGGCACCCAGGATCACGGTCATGCACGCACCGCGCGCACTGATCAGGTCGGGCGTGCTGGTGAAGGGCGCGCACAGCACCCGATCGGCACGGGCGATCGACGCCCACGCGAATCCGAACAGGTACAGCAGCCAGCCGATGACCAGCAGTCCCCACAGCCCGTTGGAGAGGAGGCGCGTGCGTCCGCGCAGTTTGAGCGCTGTTCGGGTGGGGGAAGCAATCGGCGTCGTCAGGCTGTTGTGCATCATCGATTCCCAATATGCGCCCAATAGCAGGGTTTGGCACGCCAAACCTCTACGTACATGGAGATATGCGGGCATGGATTTGACATGCCCGCGTCATTGAGATTTACGGTAGCAGCGGCTCCGCAGGCGAATATTCGATCTTTTCCAGCGTGCCGACGATGCTGTCCCAGGTCATGGGGGTGTGCCATTGGATGGTCACGCGCTTGCTGGCGACATCGCCCTCGACCTTGACCACGCCGTCCTGTGCCGACAGCTCACTGACGATCGTCCGCACGCAGCCGTCACAACCGATGTTAGGGACGAAGAACGATTTTGTTTCCACAGATGCAGCCATCGAATTGACCCTTTCTTACATTACATACTACACACTTGCGCGCACGATGCGCACATCGACATAAACCAGATGTGCCGACAGTCTCTAATCTTATCCCAACGCTGCCACAATTTCATCACGGATTTGATCGTCGGTCTCGTCGGTCAGACGCGCCGACAATGCCGATCGTCCGAGGCTGTCGCCGATGCGTCCCAGTGCCCACGCGGCGTGCCCGCGCACGATCGGCTGCGCGTCGTCGAGCCGATCGATCAACGGGGTCACCAGGTCGGCGCGGACGGCTTCCGGTGCGTTACCCGCCGCGACACAGGCGTTGCGCACCAGGCGATCGCGTCCGACCCGGACGATCGCGCTGCCGCCATAACGGCGCGCGAAGCCGTCGGCGTCCAGAGTCAGCAGATCGTACAGGCGAGGCGCGACGCGATCCGCATCTACCGCGATGAACGCCGGATCGCCTGTGGGTGAGGCAAAGCGCTGCCAGGGACACACATCGTTGCACACGTCGCAGCCATACACCCAATTTCCAAAACTGGCGCGCAAATCACGACGGATAGCGTCTTTGTGTTCGATCGTCCAATAGCTGATGCAGCGGCGCGCGTCCAGGATATGCGGCGCTGGAAAGGCGTCGGTCGGGCACGCCGCCAGACAGCGTGTACACGTCCCACAACCGCCGGCTCGTCCCGGCGTGTCATAGTGGTCAAACGGGGCATCGGTGAGCAGTACCCCCAGGAAAAAACGCGATCCCCGGCGCGGGTCGATCAGCATGGTGTTCTTGCCGACAAATCCCAGCCCTGCCTCGACGCCGTGCGCGCGTTCCAGAATCGCCCCGGTATCGACATAGACCTTGTACATGGCGCCCATCTGGGTACGCAGCGAGTCCGCCAGTGCTTCGAGTCGATCGGTCATGAGCGGGTGATAGTCGGCACCCCAGGCATAGGCGGCGATCCGTCCACGCACAGGATCATGCAGCCATGCTGCCGGGACGACGGCGCCGTAATCGCACGTCACCACCACCAGCGAGCGGACGCCCGGCAAAATCACGTTCAGATCACGCCGCCGCGCGACGCGATCCGGTCGCGCCATATAGCCCATGTCGGCGTGCATCCCGGCGTCGATCCAGCGTTCGTAGGCATCCAGCGTCGGGGCGGGGAGGGCGCGCGTCACGCCCGCACCGGAGAATCCGAGCGCGGCTGCCTGTATTTTGATCGCGGCGGTGTTCAATGGGGTAGTCAAGATGGAACGTCGTCAATTCCTGTTCGGTGCGTCATAATCATCATATCAATGAACAGCTAAAAGGACTCACCATGACCGACGACGGTAAGGCGCACAGCCGTGCCCGCTTCAGCCAATATGCCCAGGGTTATGTCACCAGCCCCACCCACAGCGGCGGCAGTGACCTCGACCTGATGCTCACGCTCGCCGCACCACAGCCGCACTGGCTGGCGCTGGACATCGCCACTGGCGGCGGACACACCGCGCTCAAGCTGGCGCCGCATGTCGGCACCATGATCGCCAGCGATTACGCGCTGCCGATGCTGGACGCGGCGCGCACGTTCATCGATTCCAGGCTCGGCGCCGCCCACAATGTGCGTTACCTGCCCGCCGATGCTGAAGCGCTGCCGATCGCTGCGGACACGCTCGACCTGATCACCTGTCGCATCGCCGCGCACCACTTCCCGGACATTTTCAGATTCGTGCTGGAATGCGCGCGCACGCTCAAGCCGGGCGGTGTGCTGGTGGTGCAGGATCAGACCGTGCCAGATGATCCCAAGGACTCCGCCTATGTCGAGGCGTTCGAGCGGCTGCGCGATCCGTCGCATGGCGAGGCGCTGCCCGTCTACAAATGGGAGGGGACATTTCTGGATGCGGGTCTGGTGGTGGATGAGGCGGGGACGATCAGCCGAGAGTCGCCGATGCTGGCGTGGGCGGAACGCCAGGGCTGCACGCCCGATGTGGTCGAGCGACTGCATTTACTGATGATCCAGGCACCAGAGCGCGTCGCAGCGTGGATGAAGATACGCCACGCCGGGACAGCGGACGCCGTATTCGACCATACTTATGTGACGATTCGAGGGCATAAGCCGGGCTAATGCGCGCGTCAAGCCGCTACCAACCCGACAGCCAATCGTCGTGGGATGCGTCAATGACACCTTCAGCAATCAACCGAGGCAGTTGAGAATCATAATCGGCTTTTGTGAAAATGCCGTAAGCTGCGAGCTGATCACGGAGCACATCCACCCGTGCCTCAGGAATGTAGGGTAATGCAGGCGACCAGATGCCCCACAGATAGCGCGCATTTTCGATCACGTATTGACTGCTGTTTGCGCTGAGGCTGCGCTGCGTCGCGCGATGCTGGAGTGCCGACGTGATCAGGAAACCTGTCAGCAGCACAGTGCTTAGAATAACGGCGGGACGCGATCGCCGCGCTGCGCCGATCAGAACGACGGCAACAAACAGGCTGAAGAAACTGATCGGCACAAACAGGGTGTTGGCGCGCGCGATCACCAAACCGCTCGCAGCCGTCAGCACAGCACAGCCACCCCATACCGCCGCCATACGGCGTTCGGTGGGTGTCAGCGATCGCAGCAACCAGGCGATCCCGACCCAAAATACGATCAACGTGCCGATCCATGCCGACAACGACGGCAGCGCCAGCGCGACGCCACAGCCGAAAAAGAATAGAAAAAATACACTCGGCAAGATCAAACGCTGAATAAATGATGTGGGCATAGTGGCGTACCTTGTGCTTTCTCTACAGGCGTGTCTGGCTAACCCCGCGAGCTACTGCAAACCTGAATAAGCGAAATGCAAGCATAGCGCTGTAAAAAGCATGGGACAAGATCGCTCCGCCAACGCAGCGTCATTGATACAGGCGCCAAAATGAATGCGACACGACGTAGACTTGCGGTATCATCCGCATCGGATGACGCTGCCGTATTGGATGGATAAGCTTATGACGACACCAACGACCGTGCTGATGATCGCGGGCAGTCCCACCACCCCATCGCGGACAGCGGCGCTGCTGGATTATGCTGCCGCGCGCGCTCGCCGTGCGTTTCCTACAGTCACCATCGATGTGCTGCAGGTGCGCGATCTCGATCCGGCGGAACTGCTGCACGGACGTTACGACGGGTTGACGGTCGGGGCGGCGGCGGCACAGGTCGCGGCTGCGACAGCGATCGTCGTCGCTACACCCGTGTACAAAGCAGCGTATACCGGGACGCTCAAGACCTTTCTGGATGTGCTGCCGACGGGGGCGTTCGTCGGTAAAATAGTCCTGCCGATCGCTGTCGGTGGGTCGATGGCGCACAGTCTGGTGCTGGATTACGCGCTGCGTCCGGTGTGTGCTGCGCTGGGTTCGCCATGTATCCTGCCGGGGCTGTATCTGATCGATAAAGAGCTGATCATGTCCGACGGCAGCCTCAGCGGGTTTGCCACGCCGGAGATCGAGTCGCGGGTGCATGTTGCTTTTGATAGGCTGGTCAACGATTCCTATAACCTACTGGATATTTGAAAGGCAATCTGATGGATATTTTGTGGTTTCTACCGAGTATGGGCGACACCCGCTTTTTAGGCACACAGGTCAGCCGTCGCAACACAACCCAGGCTTATCTGGAGGGCGTGGCGCGGGCGGTCGATTCGCTCGGTTTCACGGGCGCGCTGCTGCCGACGGGTGCCGGATGCGAAGATTCGTGGATGGTGGCGGCGTCGCTGATCCCGGTTACCAAACGCATGAAATTCCTGATCGCCATTCGTCCGGGCAGCCTGTCGGTGACGCTGGCGGCGCGTATGGCGGTGACCTTCGATCGTTTGTCGGGCGGGCGGCTGCTGCTGAATATCATCACGGGCGGCGATCCAGTCGAGCTTGCCGGGGATGGCACCTTTCTGACGCACGATCAGCGCTATGAGGTCACCGACGAATTTCTTACGGTGTGGCGCGGACTGTTCAGTGGTCAGCCCGTCAGTTATGAGGGCAAACATATTCACATCGAGGGTGGACAACTGGTCATGCCACCGGTGCAGACGCCGTATCCACCGCTGTACTTCGGCGGGTCGTCGCCTAAAGCGATACAGGTCGCGGGTGAGCATGTCGATCTGTATTTGTCGCTGGCGGAGCCGCCGCAGATGATGAAGCAGAAATTCGACCAGGTGCGCGAGGTGGCAGCGCGCGCCGGACGCACAGTGCGGTTTGGCGTGCGGGCGCACATCTTTGTCCGTGAAAAAGCCGAGGACGCCTGGGCAGCCGCCGAGCAGGTTCTGAGCCTTGCGGACGCCGACGCGATCGCGGCGAGCCAGGCAAAACTGGCGCGCTTCGACTCGGTCGGACAGAGTCGTATGGTCGGCTTGCACAACGGATCGCGCGACTCGCTGGAGGTCAGTCCGAATTTATGGGCAGGGATCGGCTTGATTAACAAGGGTGTGGGAACGGCGCTGGTAGGCGACCCGGACGCGCTGGCGGAACGGATTCAGGAATACCGCGACATTGGCGCGGACACCTTCATCTTTTCGAGCTATCCGCATCTGGAAGAGGCGTATCGCGTGGCGGAGCTGCTGTTCCCGCGTATTCCGGGGTGGGCGGAGAGTCTCGGTGCGGCGAACGCGGTCTTCAATCAGGATGCGCTGCCCAGCGCGTGGCAGTAAAACAAAAAAAGCGGGGCATGAAGGTTCATGCCCCGCTGATACTACTTTACGACACGACCGGCTCAGTGTTAGGCGCGCCGCCGCGACGGCGACGGCGACGGCGCTTGCTGGCGCTGCTCGCCTCGCCTGTGCCCTCGACCTCGCGCGGGACGCTGGCACTCTGACTCTGCACCTGACCCTCGCCGGGGCGTGGGACACTGCGTCCGTTGCTGGCTGCGCCGTTGCCGCTGTACGACGAACTGCCGCCATTGGATGATCCGCCGTTGTACGACGAACGGGTGTTGTCGCGTGCCGGGCGATCCGATGACGTGGTAGACGATGACGTGGTAAACGATGACGAACGTGAGTCGGTGCGTCCCGATGAGGACGACGAGCTGCTGCGTCCGCTGCTGCTGCCACCCGACCGACCGCTGCCGCTGCCGCTGCTGGAGCGCTGACCGCCATAAGAATTGGAACGACTGCCGCCAGCATGTCCCGATCCGCGATTGGCATAACCGCGCCGTGCCGCGCCGCCACTGCCACCGCTGATCGCGGCATCATAGGCGCTCTTGGGGATAGAGAATGGGTAATCCTGTGCGACCGGTACGTCCATGCGGATCAGACGCTCGATGTCGCGCAGCAGTTTGAATTCTTCCTCGTCGCAAAACGAGAAGGCGATACCGGATGCGCCTGCTCGCGCTGTGCGACCGATGCGGTGAACATAGCTGTCCGGCTCATAAGGCAGGTCAAAATTGATGACATGACTCACGTCGTCCACGTCGATACCGCGCGCGGCGATGTCGGTGGCGACCAGCACGCGCGTCATACCCCTCTTGAAGTTGAACAGCGCTTTTTCACGGGCAGTCTGCGACTTGTTGCCGTGAATGGCTTCTGCCATGATATTCGACTCTTCGAGCTGTTCTGCCAGCTTGTTGGCACCATGCTTGGTGCGGGTGAAGATCAGCGCACGGCTGATCGACTTGTCGTTCAGCAGGTGTTCCAGCAGCGCCCGCTTGTTGCGCTTGGCGACGAAATAGACCGCCTGAGTGATCTTCTCGACGGTGGTCGCAGACGGCGTGACCTCGACCCGCACCGGATCGGTGAGGATGTCGTCAGCCAGCGACTGAATCTCGCCGGGCATGGTGGCAGAGAAGAACAGGGTTTGCCGCTGCTTGGGCAGCGCGCTGATGATGCGGCGCACATCGTGGATGAAGCCCATGTCGAGCATCCGGTCGGCTTCGTCGAGGACGAAGCGCTCGACCGAGTCCAGCTTGACATAGCCCTGACCCATCAGGTCGAGCAGGCGTCCGGGAGTGGCGACCAGGATGTCGGTGCCATTGCGGATCGACTGCACCTGCGGATTCTGTCCGACGCCGCCGTAGATCACGGTCGTCTTGAGTCCGGTGTGCTTGCCATAGACATTGAAACTGTCCGCGATCTGCGACGCGAGTTCGCGGGTAGGCGACAACACCAGCACGCGCACACGCTTGCGGCGGTTGTCGATGCCCTTGCCCTGGCGATCCGGGGCAGCGCCGTTGGATGAGCGGAAAGCGAGGTGCTGAATCAGAGGCAGCGCGAACGCTGCGGTCTTACCGGTGCCCGTCTGGGCACAGGCGATCAAGTCACGTCCTGCCAGCACATGGGGGATTGCCTGCGCCTGAATCGGCGTCGGGTCGGTGTAGCCCTCTTGCTGGACAGCACGCAAGATCGGCTCGATCAATTGAAGATCTGCAAACGTCATTGGTTCCTCAGTGGAATCGTATTACGGGGAAAGGCGGCGCGTGCCGCCTACATTTGTTATGAGGCGGGTTCACGTCGGGCGCGGAAGTCGCGCAGTTACTTGTGAAGGTTATCACAGTTTCACTAAAAATAAAATACCGATCGTCATAAAATGACCTTTTTCATGGTAATTTCAATAAATCACGTATGCACCCCGTCGTAGGGACGCATAAGACTGCGTCCGTCGAGAAAACCGCGATTTGAGGAAGAAAAAATATGGAACCGAAGGTATTCGCGCATCCGACCCTGTACGTCGAGCAGTGGGGCGAGCGCGGTGAACGAGTCATCCTGATACATGGCGGCAATGGCAGCGGCGCCAACAGCTTTCAGGCGCAAAAGCCGCTTGCCGAGCGCTGGACGCTGCTGCTGCCCGATCGACCGGGCACGGGGAAATCGCCGGACATCGGGACGCGCGATTTTGAGCGTGACGCGGCGTACATCGTCGATCTGATGGGGGAAGGCGCGCATGTGGTCGGGCACAGCTACGGCGGGATCGTCGCGCTGTACGCGGCGGCGCTGCGTCCGGCGGGGGTGCGGTCGCTGACAGTGATCGAGCCGCCAATGTTCGGGATCGTGCAGGGCGATCCCGACGTGGACGCGATGCGCGACGGTTTGATCGACCTGTGGACGAATCCGCCTGATCCCGAAACGTTTTTACGGCGCTTTTTCGTGCTGTCCGGCGCGGTTGTGACGTTGCCCCCGTCGCCCTTACCGCCCCGGCTGATCACCGCCTCGCTGAACATGCTGACGATTCGCCCGCCGTGGGAAGCGACCATCCCGACCGGGCTGGATGCGGCACCGTTTCAGAAGCTGGTGATCACAGGTGGACACAGCCGTGCCTACGATGTGGTAGCGGAGGGAGTCGCGGCGGCGATCGGGGCGGCGCGTCAGGTGATCGCGGGCAATCAGCACAGCGTGCAGGATTTGGGCGCGCCCTTCAATGAGGCATTGGAGGCGTTTTGGCGGACGTAGAGGGATTGTGGCACGCTCCATGCCCACGCTTGACCTGCGCTGCCTGCGTGATGATTGCATCGACTCGAAAGCCTCGATAATATCAGATTGTGATCAACGGTTTAGTTGATCCGCGCGTCTGAAAGGGGAAATAGATGCGCCGCATTGTGTCCGTTGTACTGTTCGGTTTTGTCTGCATCGTGATCGTGGGGTTGACCGTCGCGCAAGACGCCCCGCCGCT
>DAOTUN010000083.1:0-4909 GCA_034437395.1 Anaerolineae bacterium
TCTCCCTGAACGAAGTGAAGGATAGCGCTGGTTTCTGATCTCTGAGTTCTGGTCTCTGGTTTTCTGATCCCTTGCTTTTGCTCTTGTCCTTAGCCAAGCGCGCGAAGCGCGAAAAAATTTTGAGAAGGGGTCGGGGTAATTACGCAGGTATCCCTCATCCCCCGACCCCTTCTCCCCTTGTGGGAGAAGGGGAGACGCCACCCGTCTAACGCCGTGACCTGCGAGAGTCGGCGCACTTTTTGGTATCATGAGCGCAAAACTGGTCCGCGCCGATGTACCGAGGATGACCGATGCGCCGATGGAGAATTATCGCACTAGCCACAACCGTGATCGCCGTCGCGGGCGGGCTGCTGTGGCTCGACCTCGCCAATCGCGGGCTGGCATGGCGGGCACTGTGGTCGCTGACCGGGGAAGAAGCGCCGCTGGCACAGGTGCGCGGCGGCGTGGAATGGCTCGGCAATCTGACGCGCGCTATGCCGGATACCGAGCCGCTGGCACCTGTCAACCACGTCCACGATGTGCCGTATGGCGTCAATACGTTCTTGCAGCTTGAAGCCGATCCCGCCGTGCGCGAGCGCTCGATCCAGATGATCGCCGATGCGGGCATAGGCTGGATACGCCAGCAGTTCCCGTGGGAAGACATCGAGATACACGCGCGCGGCGATTTTGACGATCGGCGCAATGTCGAGGCGATCGGCGTGGTCAGCGCCTGGGACAAGTACGATCAGATCGTCGGTCTGGCGGACGCTTACGGTGTGCGCATTCAGGCGCGCGTCGATACCCCGCCCGCCTGGACACGGGCTGATCCGGACGAGGGCACACTCGCCCCGCCCGACGACTGGGAAGATTATTACACCTTCCTGCGCATCACCGCCGAACGCTATCGCGGACGGATCACCCATTATCAAATCTGGAACGAGCCGAACATCTACCCGGAATGGGGCAACAACCCAGTCGATCCGGAGGGTTACGCCGCCGTGCTATGCCGCGCCTATGCCGTGCTGAAGGCGGTCGATCCGGCGATCGTCGTCCACGCCGCCGCGCTCTCGCCGACAGTGGCGCTGACCGGGCGCGACCTGAGCGATCTGATCTACTTTCAGCGCATGGTTCAGGCGGGCGTATCCGGCTGTTTCGACGTGATGAGCGTACAGGGATACGGCTTCTTCAGCGGACCGACCGACCAGCGTTTGCGCGCGATGACGCTCAATTTCGCGCGCGTGCAATACATCCGCGACATCATGGTCGCCAGCGGCGACAGCGATGTGCCGATCTGGATCAGCGAAGCGGGTTGGAATCCGGTCGATGAGCCGGACGTGCCCGACGGCATCCCCGGCAAAGAGAATTTTGGCGCCGTCACCCAGGCGCAAGCGGCGGAGTACATGCCGCTGGCATACGCACGGGCGGCGCGCGAGTGGAACTGGGTCGGCGCGATCATGATCTGGCACTGGAAGCGCCCTGACGAGAGCGAGCGCAATCTCCCCTTCTACTACTTCCGCATGGTCGAGCCGGATTTCACGCCGATGCCGATCTACGCTGCGATGCGCGAGTATATCGCGGCGGAACCCCCGCTCCTGTACAGCGGGGCGCATCAGGCGAATCACCGTTTCATCGAGCGCATCATGAGTCGCATCGCGCCGCCCCCGCCCGACGACGGACTCGAAGCCGCCGAAGGGGCGCAGTTCGGCACGGCACGGCGCGGCGAACTGTTCCAGTTCACGACCTTTGGCACGCATACGCTGGTGCGCTGGCGCGGCGCACCCGGCGAGTCGCTGGAGGTGCGCGAGTCGTCCGACACATCGGCGGCGCTGACCTTACAACCGCGTCCTGATGCGGACGGCTGGACGACCTCGATCGTGTACGGATCGCTGATCGCGGAAGAGCACACTTTCATACTGCAAGGCAGCGTAAATCTGCTGCTGGACAGTGTGATCGTGTACGACCGCACCGGATTACAGGTGATCCCGATCGCGGCGGCGGTGGGCATGGTGATCGCGTTCGAGATCGCGCTGATCGCGGTGCTGGCGCTGCGGCGGCGCCATGTCTGACGCGATGCCGGGCAGCCGGGGGCGCCAATTCCCGTCGATCGTGGTCGTCATAGTGCTGCTGCTGCTGGCGGCGGCGGGCTTGCGCATCGGCGGGATCGGCGATCAGTCGCTCTGGCACGACGAGGGCAACAGTTATGTGCAGGCGACGCGCACGCCCGGCGCCATCGTCGAGAATGCCGCCCGCGACATTCACCCGCCGGGCTACTACCTGCTGCTGGCGGGCTGGCGCGTGCTGACCGGCGACAGCGAAACGGCGCTGCGCCTGCTGTCCGCCTTTGCCAGCATAATCACGGTCGCGCTGGCGTTCGCGCTCGGTCGGCGGCTGTACGGCGATACAGCGGGGCTGGCTGCCGGGGCGATCACGACGCTGCACAGCTTCAGCCTGTACTACGCCGCCGAAGCGCGCATGTACGCGCTGCTGGCGCTGTGGGTGACGCTCGGATTCTGGCTGCTGACCCTGTTTTTGGCGCGACCGAGCGGACGCGGCGCGCTGATACTGGCGCTGGTGACGATCGCCGGGTTGTACACGCACTACGCCTATCCGCTGTTCATGCTGGCACAGGGCGCGGTCGTGCTGCTGTATCTGGTCTATCGCCGCCCCGATCGCGCCTGGCTACGGACGCTGGCGCTGTACATCGGCGCCAACGCGCTGGCGCTGCTGGCGTTCGCGCCCTGGCTGCCGACCGCGCTCGTTCAGATCGGGTCGTGGACGGGGCTTCCGACGACGCCGATCCCGCCAATCGAGGCGTTCGCGGCGCTGCTGCGCGTGCTGCTGTTCGGCATCGCGCCGACGCTCGAAGCGCAGTCGATCCCGCTGATCCTGATGCTGTTCGGCGCGCTCACCCTGCCCACCCACCGCGATCACTGGCGCTGGCTGATCCCGATCGCCTGGACGCTGCTACCGCTGGTAATTTTCGTCGGCATCGGCGCCTATCAGCCCGACGATACCAAGCTGATGCTGCCCGCACAGGCGGGCGCGGCGCTGTGGATCGGGCGGGGGGTGTGGGTGCTGTGGACGGGGCGAGCACTGGTCGTGCGCGATCGACTGCGCCATCTGACCGGACGCGCGGCGGGAGGTAACCCCGACTCGCCGCGCCGCGCGCTGATCCTGACGGTCGGCTTGAAACTGGCGGCGGCGCTGAGTCTGGTATGGGTGCTGCTGGCACTGGCAAATGGGTTAGGGGCGCTGCGTACCGATCCCGCCCTTCAGCGTGCCGATTACCGTCAGATCGCGGCGGACATCAGTGCGGCGTCCCGCCCTGGTGATTCGATCATCCTGACTGCGCCTAATCAGCAGGAAGTGTTCCGCTACTACTATCGCGGCAGCGCGCCCGTGCATCCGCTGCCAGAGGGGTTGAACGTCGATGACGCCGCTACCGCCAGCGCCGTCGCGCAGATTGTGCAGCGTTATGAGCGTATTTTCGCGGTCTTTTGGGGCGAGTCCGAGCGCGACCCCAATCGGATCGTCGAGACGACGCTCGACTCTGGCGCGTTCGAGATCGCGGATCGCTGGTACGGCGATGTGCGGCTGGCGCGTTACGTCACGCCTGACACGATGACGCAGACGATCCGCAGCGGTGCGCGCTTTGGCGAGTCGATCGTGCTGGAGGCTTATGCGCTCAACGGCGACTCGTTCAGCGCGAGCGATGCGCTGCAAGTCGAGCTGACCTGGCGCCTCGACGCCGACGCGCCGCTGACGACGCGCTATAAAGTCTTTTTGCAGCTTTTGCGCCCCGATGGCACGCTCGCCGCACAGCGTGACAGCGAGCCGGGCGGCGGCACAGCACCGACGACGACCTGGCAGCCCGGCGTGCCCGTGACCGATCGCGGTGCCCTGGCGCTCGAACTCGACGCCGAGCGCTATACGCTGATCGTCGGGCTGTACCCGATCGACCATCCGTCAGCGCGGCTGCTGACCGCCGACGGTGGCGATCATGTCGTGTTGGCGATGATCGCGGTGCGCTGAATGGGTTCCGCACTATTTTTGCTTGCGGATGCACGCTTCACGGCGCGAACCCCGTCCGACTCCGCCAGCCGCGCTAATTCGGGCAGCCCGCCGTCAGGAACGGCGCGAACTCCACCTGGCTGTTGACCAGCGCGCCCGTAGGACCCGTCGCCGCGCCCCACCAGTTGTCGCGGGCGTTGAAGTTCCCCGTCTGACTGAAGACCGCGCCGCCGAAACGCGCTGTGTTGCCGCTGAAGCAGCTACCCGCGATGCCGTTCTGCGTACTGCCGTTCTGGTGATAGACCGCGCCACCGCTCTCGGTCGCGGTATTCGTGCTGAACGTGCTGTTCGTGACGTTCAGCCGTGCGCGGTTGTAAATCGCGCCGCCGTAGCGCGCACGGTTGCCTGTGAATGTGCTGGTCGTCACCGTGACGGCACTCTGATTGCCGTTTTCGTTGTAGATCGCCGCCCCTTCCTCGACCGCCACGTTGTTCGTGAACGCCGCCCCCGTCACGCTCAATGCGCCGCGCACATAGATCGCGGAGCCGAATCGTGCGTTGTTCGCATCGAACAAGCCACCCGTAATTGTCGCTGTACCACGCCTCTGGAACAGCCCCGCGCCTTGTTCGTTGGCAGTATTCGCGCGGAACGTCACGTTCGTCAGGCTGACCGTGCCGTCGTTGGCGTAGATGCCGCTTCCGTAGCGGGCGCTGTTCGACTGCACGGTCGAGTCGGTCATGGTGAGCGAACCGCTGTTGAGGTAGATCGCGCCCGCGTCCTCTTGTGAACTGTTCGACGACAGCATGCTGCCCGTGATGGTGAGCGTCCCGCTGCTGTGGATGCCGCCCGCGAAGCGTGCGCTGTTGCTCGTCAGCGTCACGCCGTCGAGCGTCACCGTTCCCGCGCTGAGGATCGCGCC
>DAOTUN010000084.1:0-50279 GCA_034437395.1 Anaerolineae bacterium
GACCAGTGGCATCGTGATCGCCGGCATCACAGCGGCATTCATCGCGCAGCAGACCGCCGAGGAGAGCGTGCGGCGCACGGCGACATTCATCGCGCAGCAGACCGCCGACGAGAGCACGCGGCGCACGGCGGCATTCATCGCGCAGCAGACCGCCGAGGAGAGCGTGCGGCGCACGGCGGCATTCATCGCGCAGCAGACCGCCGAGGAGAGCACGCGGCGCACGGCGACAGCCATCGCGCAGCAGACCGCCGAGGAGAGCGTGCGGCGCACGGCGGCATTCGCCCCGCAGCAGACCGCCGACGAGAGCGATCGGCGCACGGCGGCATTCGTGGCGCAGCAGACCGCCGATGAGAGCGTGCGGCGCACGGCGGCATTCGTCGCGCAGCAGACCGCCGATGAGAGCGTGCGGCGCACGGCGGCATTCATCGCGCAGCAGACCGCTGACGCCGCGCCCTGCACCTCCGAGGACGGGCGTCCACAGTGTGCCTGTCCAAACGATTCACTGTTTTACTGCGTTTCAATCATCACAGAAACGCCGCTGCCAGCCTCGCTCAAGCGCAGCTCGCCGCTCGACGCCATCTCGATCGCCCAGGCACAAAGCTTATTCATCAACACGGTGGCGCGGCGGTGAGCCGCGCCGGTCAGGGAGCGTGATTCTGCCATGCGCCACGTCTGCATTAAATGCGGCTTGTCCAGCGCCGATGGCAATCTGTGGTGCCAGCGGCGCGACTGCTCGACCGTCTATCTCAACGTGCTGTTTCGACCCGGCGACCGCCTGGGTGAGCTGGAGATCAAGGGGCTGCTGCGCGTGATGCGCACCGCCGCTGTCTATCGCGCGCTGCGCGGTGGCGAGCCGGTACTCGTCAAGCTGGCGCATGTTGGCGCGGACTATATCGACGACATCAAGCGCGAGGCGAAGCTGCTGCGGCGGCTGTGGCTGGGATCGAGCCGCAAGGATTATCCGTCGTTTCTGCCGCGTCTCGCCGCTCCCTACAGCGGGCTGGATCTGGCGGACGACAAAGCGCCGATCTACGGGCGGCTGGCGCTGGACGACACACTGCGCTACTTCATCGTGTTCGAGGACATGGACGGCTTCTTTCTGCGTGACCTGCTGGACGACAATCCGCAGCCTCAGTACAACTATGCGGGCTGGCTGGCGCTCAGCCTGATCGACATCCTGCGCTTCCTGCGCGACGAGGTGAGCGTGCATCACGGTGCGCTCTACCCGGAGATCGTGCATATCCGCATCGACAAAGCCGGCGTCTATTTCCCGGTGCTATTCGACCTCGGCTTGGGGCAGCCGGTCAACGGCAGGATCCCGGCATACGAGCGCGCCCGCCGCGCCGACGAGACGGCGACCGACGCCGCGCTGCGCTACGAGGAGTGGCTGTCTGCCCATGTGCCGACGGCATACACCGCGCCGGAGCTGATTCAGGGTGTCGGTGGCGAAACGGCAGACATGTACGGGGTCGGACTGATCTTCTATGAGATGCTGGCGGGGCACCCGGCGTATGACCTGCACAGCCCGAATCAGGAAGCGGTGATGGATGCCGTGCAGATGCGGCGCTGGCGGGCGCTGCCCCACCGCGAGGAGGATCTGCGTCAGCTCGTCGAGCGGGCGCTGCGCACCCCGTCGAGCAGCCGTCCCTATGAGGGATCGCGCACCAGCCCATTCCGCACTCTGGACGATATGGGGCAGGCGCTGGAGGGGCTCTTTGGCAGCGTGCCGCCCGAGAAGCGCAGCACGGGCTGGCTCACCCCGCGCAATCAGACCCGGCTGATGGTCGCGGCGCTGGTGATGCTGCTGGCGCTGGTGCTGATCGCCATGCCGACGGCGATCACCTCGTTCGCCGTCAACGCGCTGGCGACTGCCGCGCCGTAGAGCAGGTCGATCAGGAAAAGAGGGGAAAAGAAGCTTTCTCTCTTTTCCCCTCTTTTGTTTTCAGATGCACATGCCTGTATTCAACAGTTCATCACAGACCAGCATTCACTGACTGTCGTCAGCACAGATTGCTAATAGAAGCGGCTGGCACCCTGCTCGTCGCCGCCGATGTACTTCTCGACCGCGACACGCAGATCCTTGTCGATCTCGGTGCAGTACTCGCCCATCGCCTTGACGGCAGGCTGCAGCAGCCCGATGAAGCGCGCCCACACCGCGCCGCCGACCAGCCCGATGAAGGCGGTCGTCTCCAGTACCTGCATGGCGGTCTCCAGCGCTTTGTTGACCGTCTCCAGCACATCCGCCATCGTCTTGAATCCGCCTGCCATATTCAGCACGCGCTCGGTATCCATGTACACTTCGTTGGAGCTGGCCATCGCTTGGTCTCGCTTTCTCTCACGTCGGTGAGGATACAGTGCGGTTAGATAGCGTCGAAAGCGCTGACGACACGTCCGACCGAGGACTTGACACGCTGATCGGCGTCGATCAGCGTGTCGCGCGAGACCTCGATATTGCGCACGGTGGTGCGGACGTTCTCGGTCATGCGACCCAGGTTGGGGATCGCGTCCTCGGTGATCTCCGAGACGAAGCGGTTCGCGCCGTCACCGCGCCACATGCCGCCCAGCACTTCCTGTATATACGAATTCATGCGCGCGCGCACGTTGGACTCGACGTTGTCGAGCTGCTGATTGACGACGGCGATCACCTGCGATTGCAGGATGCCAAATGCCAGCTTGATCAGGAACTTCACCAGGGATGACATAGCTATATTTTCTCCATAGGCGCAAAATGGCGATCGACGCGGGTCAGTTGTTGGCGATTTCGCTGACGGTATCGGCTTCAGCTTTCTGTATCTCCGCGACGGCGTTCTTCAGATCGCCCTGCAGCTCGACGAATTTCGCCTTCAGCTTGCCCATCTTGGGCGACAACACATCCTGGAGGGCGTCGTAATAGGCGAGTCCGCCCGTGCCGAGCAGCCCGCCGCCGTTCAGGTCTTCGGCGAGCCTGGCGATCTCTTTCATCGTCTGCTCGACCTGATCCTCGGCATCCTTGCAGGCGGCGATCATGCGCTCCATCGCCTCGAAGTTCATTTTGATTTCCATGCGGTCACTCTCCTTTAATCAGCATCATGACGGGTCAGTGAATTCAGGCTGGAGAAGCGGTCGCCTTCAGCGAAACATCGTGGCGCAGCGGTCTTCCGATTCGTGCAGCGTCGCGGCGATCTCGGTGGTCAGGCTGCTGGCGATCTCGAAGGCGTCCGCGGTGCGCTGCACGGTTGGCAGCACGGTGTCGCTCATCTCGGCATAGAATGTATCTGAGCCTTTGCCGAGCCAATGCTGGGTACACAGTTCCTCGCTCTGCGACTTGAGCGCGCCGTGCAGCGTGCTGATGCGGTCATACAGTGCCTTCCAGGACTTGGCGACCTGCTCCAGCACCTCGTAGTCCGCCTGCAGAATGTTATCCATTACGTCTCCTTTTGTTATGTGACTGCTCGCCTGATAATACGTCCTGCACGCATCACCACGCCGTCAGCGGCGCGGTGGCTGTCGCCAAAAAGGGAAGGGCGCGCGTCTCAGCGCTGCGCCGGGTACATCCGAAACGCCAGCTTGACGCTGCCCATGCGGATGATCGTCTGCCGATCGCCTGGCAGCTCGACGATGTTGTTTTTGATCAGCTTGCTGTCGATTTTCGTGCCGTTGACGGTGCCGCGCCCCTCGCGCCCGACATCCGACGCGGTGAAGACGCGCCGCTGCTGGTCGTATTGCAGCACCAGATGCTTCGACGACACATCCTCGTCTCGATCAAAGTTGATCGTGCCAGCGCCGCGTCCGAGCGTCGCGCCGGTGCGCGTCAGGGTGAAGCGCTTGCCCTGGGTGAAGGACTCGGCGCGCATCACGACCAGCTCTGCCAGTGGGCGATCGTGCAGCGTATCATCGTCGTCCAGCTTGCGCGCGGGGGCGCTGTAGAGGGCGGTCGGGTTTTGGGCAGCGCGCCCGTAGGCGTCAGCGCGATCGATCACCGTCAGATCGTCGGTGTCGCGCGTGCGCCCGCTGTTCTTGATCACGCTCTTGTCGTTGCGATAGCGATAGCCCGGCGCGCGTGTCGATCGGCGCGCACGCCGGGTGCGCTGATAGAGCGTGACACTCAGAAAGAGGATGCCAGCGACGATCACGCTCAACACGATCGGGTTGGTGACGATGCTGCCGACCACCTGGATGAACCCCGGCGTGGGCGGCGCATACAGAAACGGGTCGCTCTCCAGCGGCACATCGAGCAGCAGTGCGCCGTCGATGTCGCGCGGCGACAGGGTGACGATGTAATCGCCCGCGCCGAGCCGCGCGATCAGCTCTGGCGGCAGGATGAACGAGGCAGGCACGCGATCCAGTCTGAATGGGGTGCCGATGCGGGTATTGGTGTCGGCGTTGAAGACAGCGACATCGAGCGAGTCGATCGCCGTGATATTGCTGCTGTCCAGATCGACCGTGACGCCGGCCACCCCTGGCGTATGGCTGATCGCCATGATCAGGCGCGGCGGCTCGGGCGGCGCACCATTGGCAAAGCCGCGCCGGGCGGGCTGGTCGATCAGCGGACGCCCATCGCTGGCGTATGCCGTCAGCTCGACCGTGTATTCGGCGCCCGGCGGCAGCCCGGCGCGCGGAAAGGAGGCGGTGCGCTGTGCCGCCGTCGTGGTGATCGGCGCGCCGACGGCGGCACCAAATTCGTCGATCAGGATCAGGCGCATCGCCGCGATCCGCTCCGCCCCGATCACATCGAAGCCGATCTCGACGGTATCGGGCAGCAGGCGCACGTTGACAATGCTCAGCCGCACCTGTACGGCGACGACCGTCGGCTGCGTGCGGTCGATCGTGAACTCGACCTCGATGTCCTCTGGCAGCAGCACGCCGCTATTGCTCGCCGCCGCATTGAGCAGCACGCGATAGCGCCCGTTGGCGGCGATCGCGGTCGCCGGGATGGTCAGAGTCAGCGGCACGCTGTCGGTCGCTGCGGACAGCGCGATCGGAGTGTCCGGCTGGTAGACCGCCAGATTGCGCTCATCCAGCACCTGGGCGATCAGGCTGGCTGCCCGCCCGCCGCCCGTCGTCGTCACGTCCAGGCTGATCGTGCCGCTGGTCACGTCATAGCGCGGTGCCCCGGCAAAGAGCTGGAAAGGCAGCTCATAATCGCGCGGCGAGGTGAACTGCACGGTGATCGGCTGCGCCTGCACCCCGTCACGCAGGATCGGTATCAGCGTCGCGCTATGCTGCCCGGCACGCGGAAACAGGCGCACCTGAGCGAGCCACTGCCCGCTGAGTACGATCATTGCCCGCTCGAAGAGCGTCCCAAGCTGGCTCTCTGAGCCGCTGCTGAATAAGCCGCCTGTCGAGACGGCGAAGCGGCTGAGCAGCGCGCTGTCGATCTGCTCGGCGGTGCCGTCGGCACCCGTCATGCCGATCACATGCAGCGGTACGCGGTTTGCCTGGGCATAAGCGATCGTGTCGTCGGCGCTGCGCACGCTGCACGGCTGTACGCCGTCGGATCGCTCGTCTACGCCATCACTGAACAGGATGACGGCGCGGCGACCCTGTGACTGGCGTATCAGCAGGTCGAGTGCGCGATAGGCAGCGTCATACAGGCAGGTGCCGCCATTTTCGACCGAGCGCACCCCGTCGATATTGCGCTGCGTCTCGTCAAGGTCGGCGGAAAAGCCCTGCACATCACGCACCAGCTCGTCAAACGACAGCACGGCAAACTGTGCGCCGCTCGGCGCGCGCTCGATGGCAGCGATCGCCGCCTGGCGCAGCGCAGGGTTGGCACTGCTCATGCTGCCGCTGGCGTCCAGCACCAGCACGATGAAATACGGCGCGCTGGACTTGCCGACGCTGACCTGATCGTCGTTGTACTGCTCGCCCGTGTCCAGCGTGATCCGCCCATCCTCGACCTCGACCTCGCTGAGGGGGCGGTTGTTGCTGTCTACCAGGTTGAAATAGATGTCCAGCAGCAGCGCGTCGCCATCGTCGCGCGTCTCGACGAGCTGCTCCAGCGTGAAGATGCCCGCCTGCGCTGTGGCAGGAATCACCCCAATGCACAATACAACTAAAAGGACTACGATGTTACAAGCAGTTAAACTATGCCATGCCCATCGTCGGTGGATTTGCAGCGCCATGACACCCCCATTTCAGTGGAACACCCCTACTATAACGCGAATTTGTAACTTTACAAATCTGTGTTAGATTTTATCCATAGTGAGCCGATCACCATTGTCAGCACGGTAGTGCTGGGCAGATTTCCTTGATTTTTGCAGAAAAAAGAATAAGGAGAATTTTCATTTCTTCTTTTTCTCTTGTCTTTAGGTACGATGAAAGTTTCATGTGGGTGATGTACCGATAATCGACTGTCTCTCATAATAGCGCATTGCATCCGACTGTAGGCAAAATGGCACACGAACAACTGCTCGACCGTCCGCCACGCATACAGCCGCAGCTCCCGATCGAGACGATCGAGGTGCCGCCGCCACCGAAAAAAGAGTCGCAGTACACGCCGTCGATCCTGGAGACGGCGCTGCCACTGGTCAGCATCATGGGCTATCTGCTGATCGCGCTGACCGGGCGAGGCAGCAACCTGCTGTTCGTCGCGCCGATGGCGATCACGATGGTGATCTCTGTCGGTGCCTCGCTCTATCGCAATCGGCGGGCGCGATCCGACATCGCGCGCAAAGAGCGCGCCTACGATCAGCGCCTTAGCGCCCTGCGCAACGAGATGCGCGGCGCGCATCAGCTCCAGCGTGACTTCTACTATTACAACTATCCCGATACACAGACGACGCTGCGCATCGCCAGCGCGCAGCACCTCAGCCGCTCTGGTCCGCGCATCTGGGAGCGGCGCGCGCATGATGGTGACTTTGGCGCTCTGCCGATCGGGATCGGCGTCCGCCCCTCGACGGTGATCTACAAGATGGGGAGCGCCGACAACGAAGAAGATCCGCAGATGGACGACGCGCTGCGCCTGTGCCAGGACTCGCGCTCGGTGTCCGATGTGCCGATCCTGGTCGATTTGTTTGATCTGCACGGAGGTGCCGACGAAAAGAGTGCAGCCCATGTAAAATCGACGCTCGGCATCTACGAGATCAACGTGTCGGATCAATCGAGTAGTGTCTATCGCTATATTCAGACGCTGCTCATTCATTTCGCCACGTTTCACAGCATCAGCGATGCGGCACTGCGGGTAGTCGCCAGCAAACGGGCGCGCCGTGACGAGAAATGGAAGTGGGCAGAACACCTGCCCCATGCACGCGATGGCAAGCAGCTTTTTGTGTGTTATGAGGGTGAATATGTGCAGGGGCGCTACAATCAGCCTGTCGATCGGCTGCCGCTCTTCTGGCGTGACCTGCGCAACGAGCTTCAGGTGCGTCAGCAGCGGCTGCGTGAGCGCAGCAGTGCCGAGTTTCGCCTGCCGTTCCTGCTCGTGGTCGTCGATATGCTCGGCGCAGAGCCAGACTCGCAGATCGCCAATGCCGAGCGTGAGCAGGCGCTCGGCATGATCATGCGTGAAGGCGTGCATCTCGGCGCGGCTGTCATCTTCCTGACGGACTCGCCGCGCAAGGTGCCGAGCGACTGCACAGCCGTGATCGAGCTGGAGCAGGTCGGCGATCGCCTGACCTTCCGCTATGCCGAGACCAACATCAACACGCCGCAGTTCGTCGGCACGACCGACCTGTGGCGGGGCGACAGCCTGAGCGAGTTCGCCCGCGACCTGCGCGCGTATCAGGTGCGGTTGAGCGCAGCGGCAGCGCTCGTCACCCGGCTGGATCTGCTCCAGCTCTACG
This sequence comes from Anaerolineae bacterium, assembly GCA_034437395.1. GTDB lineage: Bacteria > Chloroflexota > Anaerolineae > Aggregatilineales > Phototrophicaceae > Flexifilum. The sequence goes on from DAOTUN010000084.1 coordinate 7,764, forward strand.
ACGCCGCCAGCCTGGACGACCTGACGATCCTGGCGAAGTGGGGGCGCAGCCGCACCAGCGCGGAATGGCCCCGCGTCGAGATCGGGCTGCGGGGCAACAACGAAAAGTGCGAGCTGATCTTCAGCGCCGATGAGAGCGGCGTGCATGGCATGATCGCCGGCACGACTGGATCGGGCAAGTCGGAACTGCTGCTGACGCTGATCACCGGGCTGGCGATCAACTACGATCCGAGTATTGTCAACTTTGTGCTGGTGGACTTCAAAGGCGGGTCAGCCTTCAACGAATTCCGCGATCTGCCGCACTGCGTAGACATCGTGACGAACCTGACGGAGAGCGCGGTAGAGCGCATGTTCAGCGCGATCAAGGCAGAGCTGGATCGACGCGGCGCGGTGATCGCTGACAGCAAAGTGAAGCACATCATCGAGTACCGTGAGAAGGGCTATCACCTTACACGCGCGCCGCTGCCAAATCTGTTCATCATCATCGACGAATTTGCCGAGATGGTGGCACAGAATACCGAGTTCAAGGCGCAGCTCGACAGCATCACCCGCCTGGGACGGGCGATCGGCGTCTCGCTGATCCTGGCGACTCAGCGCCCAGCGGGCGCGATCACCGACCAGATGCGCGCCAACATGAAATTTCGCATCTGCCTGCGCGTCGAGACACCGGAAGATAGCCGTGAGCTGCTAGGGCGCACCGACGCGGCTTATCTGCCGCCAGGTGTGCCGGGGCGCGGCTATCTGCAGATTGGCAACGATCAGCCGGATCTGGTGCAGATCGCACGGGCAGGCGGACCATATCGCTTCGCCTCGCAGCTGTCGGCGCAAAAGCCGCCGATCGTATTTCCATCGCGCCAGCAGAACGCCGACAAGGAGCTGCCGCTGTCCAAGATGATCGTCGATCGGATGGCGCTGGAGTCGTACCTGCCCGACAACAAGGTGACGCCACAGCGCAAGCCCTGGCCCGATGCGCTGCCCGTGTATCTGCCACTGAGTATGCCGATCAGCACAGAATATCTGACCGAGGAGGGGCGCGCGCTGATCGGCGCGCGCGGCATACCCGTGCAGATGCTCGGCGACGGTATCCTCCGCTGGCTGACCGAGGCGCACACGATGGACTGGCAGGACGAGCCGCGCTGGGACGATCCGCGTGTGCTGACAGCGATCGTCGGGCTGATCGATCAGCCGCGCCGCGCCCGGCAGATGGTGATGCAGGTCGATCTCAAGGAAGGGCACATCGTGCTGTTTGGCGGGTCGGGCACGGGCAAGACGACCTTCCTGCGCACCCTGGTCGCAGGGCTGGCGGCACGTCACACACCGCGCACGCTGCATTTCTATATACTCGACTTTGGCGGACGCGGCATGGCGGTCTTTCAACATCTGCCGCACGTCGGGCAGATCATCACGCCCGATGACCGCGAGCGCTTCATCCGCCTGCTGCGCTTTCTCAATGACACGATTGCCGATCGCAAGAAGAAATTCGCTGCAGCCAATGCCGACACTCTGTATGCCTACAATCAGGCACACGCAGACAACCCTTACCCGGCGATCGTCGTCATCATCGACAACTTTGCCGAGATCAAAGAGAATTTTGAAGATACGCTGGCGATCTTTCTCAATCTGCTGCGTGACGGGCGCAATGCCGGCGTGTTTTTCGTCGTCACCGGGGATATGCCGAGCGCGCTCACCGGCAAGATCATCAGCCAGTTCAGCCGCCGGTTCACGCTGCGGTTGAGCGATGCTGGCGAATACAGCGGCATTGTCGGCAGCGGTGCGCCCAGCCTGGACGAAATCTCCGGACGGGGGCTGATGGCGGTCGATCGCGCGACCAGCCGCACCCCGCTGGAATTTCAGCTCGCTGCCCCCGTCGCGCTGCCTCATGACAAGCTGGTGATGCGCGACGATGGCGAGGTCACGCGCCTCGACGAGGCGGAGTCGGTCGAGCAGCTCGCCAAAGAGATCCCGCCGCGCCTGACCGACCTGTCGGAGCGGATGGAGGTGGTCTGGAAGCAGCGCCAGACGCCCGACCTCAACCCCAGCCCGATCGGGCTGCTGCCAACACTGGTCGATTGGTTTGCGCTGCCCCGGATCGATCGGCAGGGCAAGGCGGCGCAAACGCTCGGAATCAACGATCGCTACCTCGATCCGCTGGTGATCGATCTGCAGAAAAACAGACCGCACTTCATCATTGTTGGTCCGCCGCTGTCTGGTAAGACGACGCTCATTCAGTCGTGGCTGCTGACGCTGACGCTCACCAGCCCGCGCCAGTCATCGATTGTGCTGATCGATCCCCAGGCACGGCTGATCGACACCTTCGACCAGGACGCGCCGCACCTGCTGGCGAGCGTCAGCGAAAAAGATCAGTTCCGGGATCTGGTGGACCGGCTGCGTTACCAGTATGATGCGCCGGGCGCAGCCGACTCGGCTGCGCGCCCTGCCATCTTTGTGTTCATCGACAACTACGACGACATCGCCGAGATCGCCACCTCCAAAGATCTGGAGAATCTCGGTCGCCTGGCGAGCCTGTACGGGGGCGACGGGCTGCACTTCATCCTGTGCGGCTCGGAAGACATCATGCGGCAGAACGACGAGCTGCGGCGGCGGGTGTGGCGATCGAAATACGGCTTTGCCCTGCAGACCGAAAAAGCGGTCGATGCGATCGGCGGGCGCATGGCGTCTTCGCTGCGCAGCGTCGAGCTTCCGGTCGGGCGCGGCTTCATCGTCATAAGTGGGCACACGGCGATGGCACAGGCGGCGGCGGTCTATCGTGAGCAGAACGACGCCGATAAAGCCCGGCTGGATGGCTACTTTGCCGGTCTCGCTGCGACATTTGGGGACCAGCATGCCGTGTGGCGTTATGATTCAGCGACACCAGAGCAGCGCGATCGCGTGCTGAAGGCGGATGCGCCCGGTCAGCAGCCCTCGCTGGCGTCGAGCGGCGCGGCGGCATCGTCGCTGGACAGCCGCATCGCACCGACGCCCTACGTCGCAGACTATCCGCATTTCGGCTTTTTCGTCGAGCATCTGCTCGAGCTGCCTTATGGGCTGCTGACCGAAATCGGCATCGCGCTGCGTGCCGCACACCTCACCCCGGAAAAACTGGTTGCCATGACGCGGGAGGGAGTCCGACAGGCGATGCTCGATGGCGAGATCGCGCTGCCCGCGCAGATTGACCCGGTGCGGATGGCGGCGGCACAGGCGATCGTCGATCAGCGCGTCGCTCTCTTCACAGCCGATAATCTGGCGCGCCTGCCGATCGCACTGGTGACGGCGCTCGGCGTCGCCTTCACCAACCCGACACACCACGACAGTCTGCGCGATGGCAAGCTGCATCCGCGCGACATCGCGCGCTATCTCAAGAGCGCCGTGATCGTCCCGCCGATCGATCCACCCGCTGACGCGGTGCGTGCGGCGCTCGATCTGCTGGCGTATTACGACCTGCTGACCGGAGATACATTGCGGCGGCTGCCTATGACGCTGATCGCCCGCGTCGGGCTGGACATCAGCACCGCCGAGGTGCGCATCGGGCGCACCGAGACGATCGCCGAGGATAATAAAGGCGTCGCTTACAAAGACGAAATGCGCGCCATGACGCTCGACGATCTGCACGGCGATCTGCTCGACGCGGCGGCGATCGACCTGCGCATCGTGCAGCGCCGCATCCGGCTGCCCGATCAGGTCGATCACGCGCTGCTGACGGAGATTCGCGCCGCGCTGGTCGAGCCGCAGCAGCTCACAGAACCACGCTGATCAAGCTACTCAAGGGGAAGACGTGATGGACGATTATCTCGATATCGAAGTACTGATGGCGGATTTAGGGGAGGCGAGCGGGCTGCTGCCCGTCCGGGTGCTGCCCTCGGTCACGGTCGCACAGCTCGTCAACGCGATCGCGCACGAGCTGCGTTCCGAGCTGAATGCTGCGCTCGGTGACGCCCGTGCGCAAAACAGTGTGTATTCGCTGTGGTGGCAGCATGGGGTCAATGCCCTGCCTGGCACGTTCACCCTGGATCAGCTGGCTGTGCGCCGCCTGAGCCGCTTCATGTTTGGCAGCGACGCGCCTGTCATCCCGCGCCGCCCCTTTACTACCGAGCGGATGGGACAGATCGCCGCCGATGCGCCGCGTGACAACGATGAAGGTGTCGCGCTGGTCATCCGAGACAATGGCGAGCGGCTCGACTGGCACAATACCCCGATTTTGCTGGGGCGATCTGGCGAGCAGGCGGCTCGCTTCCGCCGGATCGAGCTGGATCGCTGGGAGGGAGCGCGCTATGTGTCGAAAGAACACGCGCTGATCTTCCGGCGGGATGTGCATTACTATCTGGTCGATCTCGGCACCTCCAATGGCACGTATCTCAACGGCGAGCAGCTCACGCCGAAGACGCGCGCCTATCCTCTCCAGCACAACGATCTCATTCTGCTGGGCAATCCGAATCAGCATATTGCATTGATCTTCGAGCGCATATGAGCGCGCCTCGCTGTCACGCAGGGACAACGACCAGATGAGCAGTAATATCCTTTTGGTAGACTATGATTTTCTCGATCGCGCGATCACCCGGCTCGTCCATCAGACCGACGCACTGGAGGCGCTGCACCAGCGTATCGCCAGCGTCAGCGCCGATCTCGATGACGGCTGGGATGGAGTCGCTGCGGCTGCTTTCCAATCTGAGCTGAGTGCTGGAGTGCTGCCTGTGGTGCAGCGCATGTCGCAGGCACTGACCGTGTGCGCCTGGTCGATCCGCGACGCGATCGATACCTACGGGGACGCCGAGCGGCGCGCGGGCGACCTGTTCAAATCGGGCAGCTATGCCGAGCCAGAGGGCAGCGGCATCACCAGTGTGCACTCGATCGCCATCGACGAGCCGGGGCATCCGCTCAATCCGGCGACGCCAGCCAATCGGATGCTGCCCCCTGGCTGGTCGCTGGCGATCACTCGATCCGGCGATCAGACCGATCTGGTGCTGCGTGACCAGAACGGCGCAATCGTGCCCATGCCCGCCGGCACGCACACGTCGGACTTTCTGACCGGGCTGCGCACCGTACTGGGACGCGGCATAGGTCTGGCAGGCGAAAATGTCAGTGAGACGATCGACACCTTCAAAGATCTGGCTGCGGGTAATTATCAGCAGGTGATTGATACCACGCGCGGCATCGAATACATGCGCAGCTTCAAGGGCTGGCAGAAATTTGCCGACAGGCTTGGTGTGATCGGCGCGCTCGTCAATGGCGCACAGATCATCTACGACGGCATCCAGCTGCTGGATGGTAATCTCGAGCATATCGAGACGACCAGCCTGATGACCCTGCCCGACGGCACACAGATCGTGTATGACAAGGTGATAGACGAGGATGGGAAACTTCTGGCAGATTCCGCTGGCATACTCGGCGGCTGGGCAGGTGCCAAAGGCGGGGCTGCCCTGGGCGGCGCTGTCGGTGCGCTGGTGGGCCCGCTGGGAGCAGTGATCGGTGTCGTCGTCGGCGGGATCGGCGGCGGGCTGGGGCTGGGCTATCTGGCGGAAAAGCTGGTAAAAGACAATTATGACGGCTCAAAGATCGATGTCGATACCAAGCGTACCCAGCTCTATCCCCAGACCGATCTGGTGATCACAAACGGCACGCTGATCGACACCGGTGCAGGCAGCAGGCGAATCGACATCGGGCGGCTGCTGCAAGGCGACGGCAGTGTCACGCTCAAGGCACAGGGCACCGAGATTGTGATCGAACGCTAGGCACAGGGCTGATCAGCGCGCGTCTGTACCCGTGTGCTGCTCGATGATCCATTGCAGCGGCAGCAGCAGATTTTCTGGCTTGAGCGCATTGACATCGACGATGCCGGTCGGATAGAAGTCGTTGACCGGGCGGTCGCGCTGCGGCGAGATGTGTAGGTCGATCGGGCTGAAGCCGGCGCGCAGCGCGCCGTCGATCTCGGTCCAGGGCGGGATCGGCGCGGGCGGGCGCTCCCAGGGATTGCCGTGTGCCACATTGCGCTTACTGTCGGTCGCCCGCCCGATCGAGGACAGCACAAAGCACTTCATCGTGCCGCGCCGATCGGCACCGAGCGCATTCAGCAGGTCGCGCTCCATGTAATCGCTGCGGATCGCGGCGGGCGCGTCGCCACCATTGTCCGCGCGCTGCACGTCGCTGGTGCGCATATCGCGTCCCAGAAAGTCGTAGAGCGGGCAGGCAGTGCGGCACTCGGTCTGCACTGGGCTGTCGCGGTAGCAGCGGTGATTCAGATTGCGCTCGCGCCAGTAATGATCCTTCGCATCAGCTTTGACCATGCACAGCGCCAGCAGCGGCGGATGCGGCGCAGTGCGGTGGCGGGCAATCTGGGTAATCAGGTTAAGCAAAAGCTGCTGATAACTGCGTTCCTGGCGGGTCAGGTCGTGCCATGCCGGATCGATGAACAGCAGCAGCCCATCCATCTCGCACAGCATGGCAAAGCGATCCTGAAGGGTCATCCCGGCGGGCTGCGGCGCGGTTGTCCGCTTGGGTACAGTGATCGCTGGCTCACCGCCGCTGCCGTCCGCACCCTGCATCCAGTATTCGTAAAATTCGCGATCCAGCTCTCCAGGGACATCGACGAACTCGAGCAGCAGCCGCACCGTCGAGACTGCGCCCCCGCCATTTGTGGCGGGTGCAGCGATGCGCCGGGTAACTTCATAGCTGTAGGTGGTCGGGCTGTCAGTATGATCGGGGAAGAGGCGGCGCTCCTTGATCGTCTCGCGCGCTGCCAGCAGCAGACGCTCGGATTCGGGCGTGGTCGGGCGGATCGACCAGGCGTCCAGCGGCTCCAAACCGAGATAGAGCATCGTCAGATACACCGTCTTGCCACTGCGCGGCATCCCCCATATACCGATGCGAATCTGCTCGGACGCGGGCATCACCGACGCGGGCGTCTCGTCGGGCGTGGGGGGGGGCATCATCACCATGATCTCATCCTTCTTTGGGAGCAGCGACGGGCGGTGCGCAGGCGGTGAAGAGCTGTGTCAGCAGCAGACGCGTGTCTGCCAGGCGGCGAGCGCCTCTGGCATCGGCATTCAGATCGTCCATGAGCAGACTCGCCGTCCACAGCTCCCAGTCGGCGTTCGTCTCGCTGGCATTGGGGCGGCGGGTGCGCACTGCCTGACGCAGCCGATCGAGCGCCTCGTCGATCTCGCCAGCAGGCAGCAGGCGCGCGCCTTCACGCAGTGCATCGCGCACAGGCACGGGATTGTCCCCGACCGCCCCGCAGAATTCATCCCAGTTCATGTCGTTGGTGAATGCCACGCCGATGTAGCGGCACACGCTCTCCAGCAGGGCGCGGCTGGCATACCAGCGCATGAAGAGTGCGTAAGCCATCGTCAGATAGGGAACGATCTCGCGCTCGGTCTGCATCGCGCTGAGTGGATCCATGCTCGCTGTGCCGACCCGTGTCGGGTGCAGAAAGGCACGGCTGAACAGGCGGGTGTTGGTCGGCGACAGATATTCACAGCGTCGGATGTATGCCGACTTCCAGTCCTCGATGTGTAGCAGGGCGCGCACTGGGATCCCGGTGCGGTAGCGGATCAGGATCATGTCGTCCTCGATCCCCTCTTCGACCGTCAGAGGCTCGATGTTCAGCCCTTCCTCGGTCTCTGGCGCATCCCAGCCGAGCGCAGCGACGAGCGGGGGGCGCACCTCACGTACATTGGAAGGCAGGCGGTTGGTGTCGAGCGCCAGCAGCGTCAGCGGCGCGTGCTGTGCGATCTTCTCGCGGATCAGCGGGGCGGGCAGCGTGTACCGCGCCGTTCGGTCAGCGGCGCTCAAGCCGTCGCGCTGCACCAGCTCGCGCACATGGGCATCGAGCGCTGCGGGGTCGCCGAGCAGACTGGGCGCGGCGTCTGTGACGATGTGCAGCAGCGCTACGCCGAGGGTCTGGCTGAGGTCATCGGGGATCGACATGTCGCGTGGCGGTGCCGCGCCCTCGGCGGCGACCAGTGCCGACACGCGGCGGCTGACTGCACGTGCCCGCAACCGCGCTTCGTCGGGCGTCTTGCCGGGCATCGGCACACCTGCCGGATCTGGCATATACAGGCGGGCGACGAGCGCGGCATGCGCCTGTCCGATATAGCGCTGATAAGCGATCGCCTCAAGATGCTGGCGATGGGTGTCGATCGCGCTGAGATAGCTCTCGACAGCGGCGGCGAGCGCCCCGGAGCGTGCGGCGCGCCGCGAATCGACCACGCCGAAATGGTAAATCACGCCCAGCCCGACCAGCAGCATTGCGATCAGCGGCACCAGCGTGTCGCTCAGGCTGATCAGCAGACCCGCGCCGCTAACGCCGAGCAGGGCGATCAGCAGCAGCGCGACCGCGCCGCTCGTCGGCTGCATGGCATATAGCAGTCGGGCGTAATCGCGCGCACTGGCATCGTCGGCGGCGTGCGTGGCATCCGCCCAGGTGCGCGCATCGCTGGCAGCGCGATCGACCGCATCATCGGTTAGCCGCATGATCTCGCGATGCGACTCGGCTGCCCGCTCCAGGTTCATGCTGGGTTGTGCCAGCACATCGCGCAGCGCCTCGCTCAGGCGGCTGTCGCGCACCTCAGCGCTGGCGGCGGTCACAGCGTCGAGCAGCGCTGAGCCATAGCGTCGCAGCGCGTCGCGGCTGGCGCGGGCGGCATCGGCAAAGCTGTCGCGGGCGTCGCTGCCGCCCGCGGCACGCAACACCCGCTCGTCCAGGGTGATCGACTCGATCAACTCCTCGCAGCGCTGCCGCGCGGCGCGCACCGTGTCGCGTGCATCACGCACCGCGCCCTGATCACCCTCATCGAAGGTGCGATCGTCGATGATCCGGCGGGCAGGCAGGGTATCGATCGTGCCATCGCCGCCTCGCTGTGACCAGCGCAGCAGATAGGCGATGCGGCGGCGGCGCTCCAGCGCGTCATCCAGGGCACGTATGCGCGCCCGCCCTATGCCAAACGCGCTCACGCTGCCCGTGCCGTGCGGCGAGACGGCGATCCGGTCTGCCAGCGGCGACGCAGTCTGCCAGTAGATCAGCTCGGCAGCAGCCGTGATTGCATCGGTATATGCCAGCAGCTCGCCGGACTCGCGCACCGCACCGCCGATCAGATAAACATCGCCACGCAGAAACGGCGACGTATCGCGCAGATCATCGTCAAACAGGCGGTAGCGGCTGGCGTCGATGTCGCCCGCATATTTCTGGTGGTCACTGTAAAACGAAGGCAGGCTCTCGTAGAAATGCAGCTCACGCAGCGCGGCATAGGCATGTGCCTGATGCGCTTCCGCTGCACCCGGCACCGGGTCGCCCTGCATGTCGGGCAGCAGCAGCACGCCAAACACGCGGTCATTGTCGCGCGCGGCGCGGTGTGCCATCACTGCCAGATCAATTACGATGCTGGCGAAGGAGTCGTGCAGCGGCGCGGCGATGTAGATGTGCAGCGGCATCTCGTCGCTGCCCAGGCGGTTTATAGCGCGGGTGATCGCCGCGCGTACCGTATCGTAATGGTGAAACAGTGCCAGCTTCGCCATCAGGCGCGTGGACGGCAGCCGATCGCGCCAGCCGATCCAGTTGACCGACGACCAGCGGCGGACGCGCGCATCGTGATACAGGGCATGAATGTCGCCCGGAGTCAGCGGGATCGGGCATATTTCGCAGGCAAACGGAGCAGGCTCGACGGTCGGCGCCTGCATCGCTGCCACATGCAGCGATGCAGCGCGCAGCCGAACCTCGTCGCGCGGCGCGCCAGCCGGATTGCTAGCGGTGAAGCAGTGGGCGAGCGCGTCACGCATACCAGCGACGTGCTGCCCGACGGTGATCAGCAGCACGCGCCGCTGCATGGTCATGAGTCGCCTCCCCCGGCTGTGCCGCCGATTTCCGCATCGAATGGCGACGGCGACCAATAGCCAGCTCGCGGCTTGCGCCGCCGCACCCGGCGTGAGCGCACCACCGCCTGATCGTATGCCGCCAGCAGCCCGCAGAAGCGCACCTCGATCGGATAGCTGGGATCTCCAGGCTGGCTCCATTTCATCTGGACGAGCGGCGCGTTGTCGCTGATGCGATCGACATCCTCGCTGATACTGTAGCGGCGCACCGTCAGGAAATGCTCGATCCCGCCGCGCGTATCGAACCCTGGCGCGTCCGCGAGCCCGTTGAACGCCTGGGAAAACAGGCGTGGCAGCAGCAGCGTGCTGCCACCGAGCAGGCATTGGCGCGCCAGGTCGAGCGTGACGGCGGGCACCAGCGGCAGCCGCCCCTGGGCGGGGAGCGCCAGCATGAAACGGGCGTCGGGGGCATCGGCGCGGTCAAGCGGCGCGATCGCCTCGAAGCGTCGGATCAGCTCGGCGCGCGTGCGCTCAAGCTGTTCTTTCTCCTGCTCGATGTGCGGCGATTTCCCCTTGCCGCCGCGCTCGTCGATCGTGCGCCCCCGCGCTGCGATCTCGACCTCCAACCGGACGCGCTGCTCGTCGATCACCATGCTGAACGCGCTGTAAAATGCCGCGCTCAACACAAACTGCCTGCTGTTCTGATCCAGCCTGAGCCAGCTGTAGGCACAGGCACGCGCCATGTACAGGTCAAAGTCCTCCAGATCGAGAAAGTATGCCGAGCCAGGGTCATAGGGCGCACGCTCCAGCTCACGGCTCATGTGCAGCATAGCATCGCGCTGTGACGCCAGCTCCAGATAGCGCTGACGATATTCGTCGATATTGCGCAGCACGTGCATCGGCACGCCATGCTCGGTGTGCAGCACGGTCAGATGCTCGCCATCGCCCGTCGTCACGACGGCGGTATCGCTGCGATCGACCGCAGCGCTCAACCGTTCGTCGTCTTCGTCAGTCTGCACCCCGATCACGCGCACCGTCGAGATGCGCAGATCGGCGATCAAGCCATCACGATAGGTCAGAAATGGCTTTGCCTGGTTCATCCACTGCTGCAGCAGCTTGTCGCGCCAGCGCGCCTCACCCTCACCCTTGATGGCGCGGCGGTCGATCTGCTGGCTGACGCTGCTCTCTTCGGCGACCGCCTGATCGCCCAGGCGTCGGCAGTAGGTGTCGAGCTGATCGAGCAGTGCGTCGGGCAGGCTGTAGCTGTCGATGGCGCGCACATCATCGGGCAGTACGCCTGCAAAGCCGGGCAGCGATTGCAGCAGCGCGTTGTAGGTGGTGATCAGCCCGTCGTCGGTGAGCTGGCGCTCGATCCAGCGCTGGAGAATGCGCTCGGTGCGATCCAGATCGACGACAGGCTGGCTGACACTGGTCAGCAGCGGCGCATCCTGCACGAGCTGGATGTCGAGCGTCGCGCGCAGCGTCGTCAGCCCTTCAATCACGACCCCGACGCGCCGCGCCTGATCGCGCACCTCGTCCAACAGTGCCTCCAGCAGCTCGATGCGGATTACGATATGCGTGCCCGACTCGCGGCTGGTCGCCCGCTCTGCATAGGCTGACAGCCCTTCCGCAATCTCGTCGAGCCTACGCCGCCTACCAATGCCGCCGCGCCCTGCGCCGCTGATCGCCTCTCGATAGGCGGCGTCAAAGTCCGGCTCACGGAATTCCCGGCGCAGCCCGTCGATGCGCCTGTAGATCGCCTGACGCACTGCCTCCAGCCAGCGCGCTGATGCACTCAGTCCGCCAAAACCATTTTCGGCGGTGGTGGCACCGGGTGCCTGCGGATCGCGCGCCAGCCGCCCGACGATCTGCGTCACGGCTTCGTGCAGCGCGTTCGTGCCCGTGCGTGCCGCTACACGCCGAGCCTCGCCCAGCGCGGTGCTGTATTCCCCCTGAACCAGCGCCCGCACCGTCTTCCAGGCGCGCTGGAGATCGATGAGATCCTGTGCGCCCTGTACAGCGATCTCCCAGTCTTCCATGATCGCACTGGCTACGGCATCGGCGGTGCGCCGCAGCACCGGATCGATCGCCCGGTCGAGCGCCTCGCTGACCCAGGACGCGGCGCGGCGGGCAGCATCCTCCGGGTCGGCGGGTGCCAGCAGCACGCGATCGATCAGCGCCTTTTTCAATCCGAGCGCGAAGCGGCGACTGAGCCAGCGGCGCGGATACACGATCTGTGCCATGCCGATCGCGCTGTAAAAGGCGCGAAAGCCGGGCGGATAATATCTGGTCAGGTTGTTCGTCTTGAGGTTGTCAAAGGTCGCGCTCAGCTGCTCCCCGACGCGGCTGGCGATCATCAGCTGCAGGCTGTCCGCCAGGATCGGCGCAAGCTCGCGCACGCCCTTGACCGTGCCGCCCTCACTGGCATTGATCAGGAAACACTGATCGAAAGGCGCGCCCTCGATTTCGATTTTGCCGCCGCGAAGCCCGTTCATGCTGTAGAGCGCCTGATCCGCACTGGTCGCCTGGTTGTAATATTCCAGGTCGAGCAGCGCGGCATAGGCATTGGCGCGGATGCGATCTTCCCCAGTCGAGCGGATGCTGCGAAAGACCTCTGGCAGCAGCAGCATCCCGATCACGTCGATATCGCGCGCGGTCTTGGCGGTGCCGTCGGTCATGGCGATATGGCGGACGAGATAGGCGATGTCGATGAATGTTCCGCTGCCCGTGCCGCCACAGATCGAGCAGGCGATAATCACCCGCAGTCGCCGATCGGTGCCACGCTGATTCTGGATACTAAGCAGGCTGCTGATCGCCGTGCCGAGCCGCCCACGAATGCGGTCGAAGCGGTACAGCAGCGCGACGCGCCCCAGGCGGCGGATCTGCTGCGCGCCCTGGTCGATGTGCGTCGAGCGCAGGCGCTCTGGCAGGATCGACGCGATAGCGGGGTTGTCCTCCCGCCGCTGCATCAGCTCGTGCAGCGGCACATCGCTGATGCGGACGAACTCGGTCTCGCGCGACAAGGTGACGGGCGGCGCATCGGGCGAATTGGGCTGTGTGGCGGAGAAATTCTCGTTGGCAGTGTCGATGCACACGAACTGCACCGCCGAGTCGAGTGCATCGCCCGCGCCATACTGCTCGACCAGCCGTGCCTTGAGATGGACGGCGATCTGATAGCCCGATCCGCCCAGCCCGATGATCAGGGTGGGGCGAAGCTGTGACAGAGGATACGATGGCTGCAAGAGCGTCACCTACCGACCTTTCCTGGTGCGCGCCTGGGCACGCTGATCGATCACTTTGAATTGCCATCCGCTGGCGCTCTCCAGCGTGAGCGCCGCCGATCCCATCTCGACGACCTCCCCGCTGCGCAGCGCCCGCACGCCATTGACCACGAGATCGACGCGCGCCAGCAGGCGCATCGCATCGTCGGCATCGATCGTGATCTCGAAGATCGGGGTGTCCGTCATCGCGCCGCCCTGGGCGGGTGGGGGATCGCCGTCCTGAAACATCGCGGTCGCCACGCTCGTGCCCGGCTGTACCCCGCGCCGCGCCGCGCTCCGCATCCGCACCGACCACACCGCCCGACGCCGCCAGGGCAGCCAGCTCGCTGTGCCCGCGACCAGCGGACGTGTCTGGCGCGCGCCGGACGGGTCTGTCTGCTGCACGATCACGGCACGCAGCGGCAGCGCGTTGAGCAGCCCGCGCCACGCCAACGGCAGCGACAGCAGCGCCGCGCCGACGACGACTGGCACCAATACCAGCGGATTGGTGGCGAAGGTCACCGCACCATCGACCGGACTTGGCTCGCGGGGGGTGCTGGTCGGCACCGGGGTCGGGGGGACGACCGTCGCCGTCGGAGCGAAGGTCGCGGTCGGGATCGGGGTAGGCGAAGGCGTCGCGGTCGGCTGAGGATAGCTGATCTGGCGCGGCGCACTGTCTTTGCTGGCGCCGCCCGCAGTGCTGGCACGGGCGAACAGCTCTACCTCACCAACAGTGAGCAGGCTGCAGGTGATGGTCCCGGTGAAGGCACCACCGGAGTCGATCAGCGGGTTGAAGCTGAGCGCGCCGACGACCACATCCCCGCTTTCCAGCGACCGCGCGATGATCTCGACCTGGGTCGAGGCACCGATATTCTGCGGCGATACCCCGGCGAGTCCTGGCTGATCGACCGTAACCTTTGCTGGATAGATGCCATCAGGACAGGTGATAATCGTGTCATCGACAGGCTCGTTCAGGCGGGCGACGATCTCGGATCGGGTGAACTCGAAAAGTCCAGTGCCCAATGTCAGCTCCAGCGGTGCATCGACCGCATACGGCGGGTTGGAGCCGCTCATCCGCTGACGCAGCGTGACGCGCGGCACCAGCTCCAGCGTCGCTGCGTCCTCGCGCTCGATAGTGGTAAAATATGCGCCGCGCTCCCCTGGCACGGGGGAGAGGGAGAGTGGGCGAATTTCTGGCGTTCCGCCAGCGATCGCCAGATCGAGTGACAGAAATTCGCTGTCTGCCAGTGGCAGCCCGTCGATGGTAAAGTCGAAGATCATATCCTGCAAGCCGATCTCGGCGTTGAACGGTGCGCGCATCTGCGCCGTAATCCCGCTCAGCCTCCAGTCGCGCTGCACCACGACGCGCATACTGTCCGTTGTGCCGACCATCACCGTCCATGTGCCCGTCCAGTCGCTCGCCAGCGCCGCGCCGTCGAGTGACCACACCTGGTGTCCATCGCGTCGCAGCAGGCGCACGCCCGGCGTTGCGCTACTCACAGTCGCGCCGCCCGGCGTCTGCACAGTCACGTTTGCCCCATCCAGTCCCTCGACGATGATGCGCACCGACGAAAATACGTCGGCGTTGTCCCAGGTGAAATGGTTGGTGCCGTCGATCAGCTTGGCAGGTGGCGTCACGCCGTCATAGCAACGCACGCCCTGGAGAAAGCGATCGAGCGCGGCGCGCATCCCGGCACGCATCTGGGTGTCATCCTGAAATGAAGGATCCAGCTTAGCCAGCATCGGCGTCCCGCTGCTGTCGAGCGAGACCTGGCTGTCCCAGTAATTGCCCAGCCCCGCACCTGCGATGATGCCATCGCTGCTGATCCAGGTGGCGGCACCGAGCGCCATCACCGCGAACAGCGCCTCGCTGGACGGGCAGAACGTGCCCCTGTAGCTCAGTGTTTCTTCTTTTAGCTCGCGTATCGTCTCAGTCACACGCGGGGTGAACACATTGTCCCAGGGCGTGTTTTCCGGTAACTGTTGCCAGGGGCTGGTGCCGTAGCTCTCCAGCGGCACATCATCAGCGATCAGCAGCACGAGCGGCTTGAGCGTGTCCGTCGCGGTGCTGCCCGACGACGCGACACGCCTCAGTGCATCGCGGGCTGTCTCGATCGCCAGCAACACTTTGCCAGGTTCGACCCGGTAATCGGACACTGCGCTCGTGACCAGCGTCGTATAGTCGGCTTCGGACGCGCCTACGCCGAGTGTGACGAATGGGTTGGCGCTGTCGCTGCCGCTGACGCGCCGCACCTCGTCGGCAAAGCTGTACACGGCGACAGCGTGGGTGGCATTCTGATCGGCGTGCAGGGTGTCGATCAGCCGCCGGGCGAGCGCCCAGCGGTGGGCGTTGGGGTCGGTAGTGTCACGCTTCCGGTCGCCCTGCGGCAGCTCGCCCGCCGTCGATGCGGAGTTGAGCGTCGCGCCCCCGGCGGGATAGATGCCGTCCTGCATGGTGCCGCTGTCGTCGATCAGCAGCACGACGCGCAAGCCGGGCGGCGTGGTGTCGATCGAGGTATAGCCGATCGCATCCTGGGCATGGACAGCAGGGCGCGCCAGCCCGATGGTGAGCAGCGCAGCGATCAAAAAGATGGATAGGTGGCGCGCCATATGTCGTGCAGTAGTCATACAATCCCCCGTCTGTGCAACGATCTAACGCCGTTTTCTGCGATCAGTGCCCGGCGTGCATCCCGATTCGATTATCTGTCAACAATATCACGCACCACTGCTGCTGCCACCACCAGCGCCAGCGCGATGAATGCCGCGCCGCCGACGATACGCCAGCGCACGCGCCGCTGGCTGCGCCACCAGCCGCCCGCTCCCCCGCCGACGCCCAGCACCAGCGCGGCGACGATGCCTGCGCCTGACAGCAGTACGCCCGCACCAATACCGATCTGCCACAGTGGAAGCGGCTCGGTGATCACCGGCAGAACATAGGTCTGCTCCCAAACCGCGATCGGCGTGGGCGTCGGCGTCGGGATTGGCGTCGGTAATCCATCAATCATGATGACTGGGGCGCGCGCATCGACCGAGACAGTGCTGATCGTGGTTGTCGGAACGACCGCACTGTCTGCCACGATGAGCGGTGCGCCCTGCACGGTCAGCGTGAAGGTGTATTCGCCCGGCTCGGTCAGCGTCAGGCGCAGCGGCGCAAAAAAGGCGTCGATCGGGGGAAGATCGCCCTGAATCAGCGTCTCCAGCGCGACCGGGATCGCCGCACCGCCTGGCGTGACCAGTGCTGCCGTCAGCGTAATATCGGCGGCGTATTCCGGGTTGGTAATGGTGCTGGTCAGGGTGACGGTCAGCGGCGTGGTACCCGCATCGGGATCTCCGTCCGCCAGCGCTAGACCCGCCGTCACGGTCGGCTGTTCCTGACCGAGCAGACAGTAAATGTCGCTGAAGGCTGCGCCGTACCACAGCAGGCGGTTTTCGCGCCACAGCCGCCGATAGATGTCCGCTGGCGGATCCCCGTAGGCGGTCAGTACGGCGAGCTGTGCCGTCACGTCGTCATAGCCAATCGGATCGGTGGCGTTGAGACACGCACCCGCATCGAGATTTGCCAGCACGTTCACCAGCGGCGGCGGCGCGGCGCCTTCCGGGTTGTAAAACTCACTGTCCCAGACGATCTCACCACGCAGGGGCTGCGTGGTGATCTGGAGCGAGCGTCCGTCAAGCTTCAGGGTGGTGCAGAAGGCGATCAAGCGTACCAGGCTGACGCCGCTTGTGATCTGCAACAGGCGTCCGCTGCCCGCCGGATCATCAAAGCCCACGACGATCGGGGTGCACGAACCAGGCATGTCGAGCAGCGTGCCAGCGCTGGGATCGACCGAGACACACTGCGTGCCGCTGATCCGCGCGATCGACAGCTCCATCAGCGGGTTGGTGAAAATATTGCTCAGCATGACGACATAGGCTTTATCCACCCCGGTCGCATACAGATCGCGGCACTCGTCCTGCCCCTGCACCGGGCGCGGCAGCGCGCTTACCAGCCCGATCAGCGCCAGCACGACGCCGATCGCCCCCATCCCCCAGGCACGCCGCATCATATCGGCTCGTCGATCACGCGCGGCGCGGGTGCAGCAGCTATCAGCACCCGATCCGCCGGGCGGCGCACCGATCGCGACAGCGTCAGCAGGCACACGCTGACGACGGCGATCGCGACGGCGATGACGATCACGCCGTCCCGATAGACCTGTGCCAGCGGCACGGGCAGCAGATTGTTACATCGATCGGGCAGCGGCTGTGCGCTGGCGATGCGATAGATCAGCCCCGGATCGGCACTCAGCACGCCCATCGTCACCATGACCAGCCCGATCGCCACCAGGCACAGCGTCCACAGCGTCGCCTGGCTCAGCGTCGTCACGGTGCCCGCAGCACGGCTGACCTGGGGATGCAGAATTGGGCGCACCAGCGCAAACAGCACCACATTACCCGCCGTGAAGACCGCCAGCATCAGCGCCAGCGCGGTCAGCGGCGCGGCGCGCAGCAGCGTCTGCGAGCCTTGCCCATAAAGCAGGCAGTACTGCACAAACTCGCTGGTCGTGGTCGTGCTGCCTTGGGCAGTGGCGCTCGACACGACCAGCAGCGCGATGAATGTGATCGCTGCCAGTGTGGTCGTCGCAAACCAGACCAGAATTGTTAATAAGGTCGATAGGCGCATGTGATCGTGTTCGATGTTAGGCGACGCAGCACATTGTAATAACGAATTACTGGTAATGCAAAAAGTCGCTGTGACTGTGTAACGATTAATGACCCAGCAGCACCACGCGCGCGCCCTGCAAGCCCGCCTGATCGAGCGCCAGCGCCATATAGACCGTATCGAAGGGCAGCGGCGCGCGGGCTGACGAGTCGATCGGCACCCCGCCGATCACGGCGGCAGCGCGCCAGATCGCCTCGACGCCGACGATCGCCGTCAGCGCGGCGTCGGGGCGGGCATACGGCACGAAGCGCGCGCCAAACACCGCCGTCTGCCCGCTGCCAGCCGCCTCCAGCGCGTGCGCCACCCCATAGGGACTGCCGACGATGAAGCGCGACCCGTCGTTGATGAGGGTCGTCGTCAGCGCACCGAGCGCGCCAGTGGAGCCGATCTCGAGCTGGACGAGCGGCGCACCACCTGCGTCGGATTCATCGACGTAGACGCGCAGGGGCAGATCGGGCAGCAGGGTGCGCAGCGCATCCGCACGCAGTGACAGCGCGCCGACCCGCTCGATCGCCAGCCGCGCCTGGGTCGGCGTGTCCGACGCGGCGATTAGCCCCCAGTCGAGCAGGTGATCCGCCTCTCCCGCGCGCGGTGCATCGAGAAAAAACAGCATGTCCCCGGTCATCCACGACAAAAAGTCGCGCTGATAGTCGATCCCAGTCGCCAGTGCCAGCGCGCCACTGATCTGATCGACGATACTGCGCATGTCGGGCACGCGCTCACGCAGCCAGGGCAGCGCCAGCAGTGTGTCGTGCCAGGCGCGCAGGTTGCCGATCTGCACGACCGCCAGGCTGGTCGGCGGGGTGACAGCATACAGCAATCCGCCCGTGCCGCCGGCGAGGATCGACGCACCCTGTGGCGCGCGCGCCAGATCGATCACGGTCACCCCCGGCTCTGGCTGTGCCAGCCCGACCGCCAGATAGCCCGCGTCCGGCAGTGCCAGATCGAGCGCGACACTGGCAGCGATCAGATTGGTCGCCAGTGCGTCAGCGGCACGCAGCACCAGCACGGTGTCATAGCGGGTCGGCGGCAGGGCGTCGAGCGCGGCACGCAGCGGGCTGCTGCTGGTCGCGCCGCCAGACAATCCCGATCGGCTGCTGACGACGATCTGTGCCGACGACAGATAGAGGTGTGTCGTGCCGCCCGTCGGCATGGCGAGCTGATACCAGGCAAACCCGCCCGACGTGCCAGGTGCATCATCGAGCGCGCCGAGCTGCGCCTGCAAAAATGGCAGCGCATCGGTATCCTGGCGAATATCGGCGGACAGAGTATAGCTGAACGCGCCATCCGCCGCCTGGCTGATGCTGATCGCGGCGTGATCGCCGATCCAGGCATCGATCGTCGTCAGGAAGGTCAGCTCACGCACCCCGCCTGCGACGGTGCCGACGGCATCATCCAGCAGCTGTGCCGCCTCTGGCGCGAGCGCGCGCAGCGAGTCGAGCGTCGCAAAGATGACGTCCGTCCGCCCGACCAGATAGAGATCGGCATCACCGGGCAGCACCGCAAACCCGTCCGCGACCGCCTCGAAATGCGCGGGCAGCGCATTGCCGCGCGCGGCGATCAGCCCGATCGCCGCGCCGATCATCCCGGCGAGTGCCAGCACCGCCCCGACGAGCACCAGCGGCGATCGCCCGCCCCGTCGTGACGATCGCCCGCCCGGCGGGCTGCCGACGCCTGGCAGACTGCCTCGCCCTGTGGCGGCAGGCGGCAGCCCGCCGGGCTGCCTGCGCATCGAGCTGCCCGTTCTGGCGAGCGGGGGAAGCGGCGCGGGCGGACGGCGGGTCATGGAGCTGAGCCAGGGACAATTCCCCCTGTGCCGGGTGTCGCGGTCAGCGTGGGGGTCGCGGTCAGCGTGGGGGTCGCGGTCGGCAGCAGATAGCGATCACAGTTGACGCTGTCTGCATCAAAACGTATGGTACGCTGACGCACCCAGGCGAGCGGATATGTCTCATTCGAGACCATCGCATCGACTACCTTGAGGTAATTTTCGCCATTTTGGAAGCGCCGCCCGACGACACCGAGCCTTCGCGAACCAAAATTGCCTAAAGCTTGTTCCTCTACCGTATCATCGAATGGATCACTCTCTTGATTTTCGATATTGCGATATAAGCGCGCATTATTGGGGACCTGCGCCTGTAGACCGGCGATGACAAAGCAGGTCGGCGCGGCTGCATTGCTGTTCAGCTCGACGGCGATCAGGGTGCTGGTCGCGGCAGCTGTGCTGGTGAATGCGATAACGACGCCCGTGCCGGTCGCGGCGATATTCTGATTCTCGATATTGGCGGTCGCCGTCTGCTCGATGATGCTCGGCGTCAGCGCGAACTGCGTTTGTGTGGCTGCCAGCAGCGCGTTGGTCTCCTGAATGTTGTCTCGAACGGCTGCTGAGGTTGCGCGTGCTTCGGCAAGCGCCTGTTGTTCCGCAGCGAGGGTCGTCGCCTGTATCACAGCATTCTGTGTTGACAAGGCTATCCGCGCGGCGTCTGTGGCGGCGTCGCTGTTCGCAATCGCGGCACGGGTCACGTTTGTGTCGATTGCACTTTGCGTGGCGGCGATTGCAAGCACGCCAGCCGTGCGGGTGAGCGCCGCGACTTGAGCGGCACTCGCTGCCCGCAATGCCTCCAGTGTGGCAGCATTGTTTGCGGAGGCTGTTTCCTGCGCTCGGATAGAGTTGGTCGAATCCTGCATCAACGTAGCAGCCACCAGGGTGCGTTCCTGCACATTCTCTGCGGCGGCGGTCATATTCTTTACAGATTGTGTCTCGACCTGCACACTCGTCTCGGCGGCGATGATTGCATTTTGTGTCGCGGTGGCATTGCTATCATCGATCGCGCTGCTGGCGAGCAAGGCGGCAGCCCCCAGCCCGACCACCAGCACGAGCAAGCCCAGGATCAGGAACGGTGCCAGCCGCCGCAGCAGACGGTTGGGATTGAGCGCATTGACGTCCGGCTCGATGCGCTTCTGGATCGCGCTGAACCAGCCGACCTGGGTCTGTGAGCCGACCGCGGCGCGCGCTGCATTCAGCTTTGCCTCAACGTCCGTGACCAGCCGGAGGAGCTTTGCTTTCTTGTCTTTGTCGAGGTTGGCTTTTGACAGTTCCTGGGGTATGCTGCCGCGCTCGGCTGTGTAGGCACTCAGCGCACTATCGAGCAGGGTAAGCTTTTCGGTGTATTCCGGCTCCAGGTCAGGTAAGAGAGTATATTCGCGCGCGCCCTGGAGCAGGGCTTGCACACGGGCATAATCGGTCGCACCTGCGAGATTATCGACAAAGGATTCTGTGAATTCGGCGCGTCGTCGCTCTGCTGCCTCGTCATCGCGCTGGCGCTGGCGCTCGTCCTGCTGCTGTTGATACGCATCGTAGACCGACTTGACGCGCATCGGGTCGGCTGTCTTCAGGTCGTGGTGGGCGATAATCTGGCGCAGCACGTAGGCGCGTGCTTCCTCGTCCGCCAGCCGTGACACGTTTGCACGATCGGGCAGCATCGCGGGGAAAGTCGGCGCGCCGACCAGGACGCTGGCATCGATAAAGGCACTCAGCCGCACCGACTGGATGTGCGGATATTTTTCTCTGGCATACGTCAGAATGCTGCCGATCTGATCGGCAGCGGCGGCGGCGAGCAGGGTATCGAGTGATTCACGCACGATCTGGTCGTAATCGATCGTGCCGCCACTCTGCAGGCGCTCGTCGGCGAGGCGCTCGTCGATCCCGCGCAGGCTGCCTTTCATTGCGGTGTCGAGGATCGCGTCGCGTCGGGACTCTCGTGCCTGCTCCTGTCGCTTGCGCCGGGCAATCTCTGCCTCCAGCACGCCTATCTCACTGAGCAACTCTGGCGGCTGCATGACCGACTCGTCCCAGGGGCACTCAAACAGGTCATAGACTACTTTCAGGCGATACATGCTCTCCGGCGCGGCTGTCTGCCATGCGCTGTAGCCCTCATGCATCGCTCTAAGTGCCTGCTGATACAGCGTGAAGTCGGTCAAGCCGGGGGGGATCGTGTCGCGCAGCTCCGCCAGCGTGTAGGCGGCGTCCGGCAGACGGCGCAGCCACGTGCGGCGCAGCGCCACCTCCTGATCGAGTATGTCGAGATAGATGTGCGCGGCGGGTGCCCGCTTCAGCCCCTCTCGCTGTGAGTCCAGCACCTCGGCATACACCGCCCAGTCCGCCTCGGTGCTGGCTTCAGCCGGATAGGCTTCGTTGACGATGACCAACGCCTCGGCATACTGGTCGAGATCGAGGTCGGCACGCAGCGCGTTGAGTGTGCCGAGCGTCAGATGCCAGCGCAGCTCATCGAGTTCCAGCGAATTTTCGGGCTGGCTCGGCTGATACTTTGCCAGCGCGCGGGCAAAACGCTTCTCTTTGATATACTGAATCGCCTCGGCAAAGCGGTTATTCTCGTCCGCCTGGGTTTCGGGTGCCTCGCTTTCGCCGCGCAGTACCGCCAGCGCACGCGCAATCTGGTCGATCACCTTGTCAAGCGACGGCATAGTGAAGCTGCCTGCCCGCAGCGCCAGCACATCGACGCACAGCTGCCGAGTCAGCGGGGAGATCTGTATCCAGTGCGTACCGGCGCGCATCTCCAGCCGCCGTTTGCCGACGGTAGATGTGGCAAACATATTGTTGTCGGTCAGCATCTCATATAGAAAGGCGATCGCCGCGCGCACGTCATAGGACGCTGGGTGCGCATACTGATAATCTAGCTGTGCCTCGTCGAAAGTCTTGGTGCCGTTCCAGTCCAGGATCATCAGATCCAGCCGGTCGAAGCGCGGCTCGGTCGGTAGTGCCCCGATCCGGTAATTCTTGAGCTGGGCGTCCAGCAGGTGCAGCGGCGGTCTGTGCTGATGCAGACGCTGCAGCAGTGTCAGAAAGATGCGCGTCATCTCCAGCGCGACCGCCTCCGGGATCAGCGGGCTGGCACCCTGTGCCTGGCGCTGACGCATCCAGTGCAGCACATCGGGCATAGCGATCAGGTCGGTGACGATATAGCGCCAGATCTTGCCGCCTGTTTCCTGATGCGTGGCATATACATTGGGGACATAGGTACTACCAAGCGCTCTGATTGAATAGGCGCTGAGGTCGCGCAGCGTGCTGATCTCGTCGTTGAAGCGGGTGATATAGTCCGGGGTCGCGTTCGGCGGCTGATTCGCCTCGATCGCTTCTTTCAATCGTTCGGGAGAGCCATCCCACAGAATCTTGATGGCAAAAAGAGCGCGTGCGGGATCATCGGCTCGGTAGGCACGATACACGGTGCCATACTTGCCCTTGCCCAGCAGATCATCGAGTATGTACCCATTCAGTCCCGCCATGTCGTCCTCGGTGCCCCCGTCGATCAGCCTATGCAGGATATCAATAATGCGCGTGTATTCGCGATGGTTCCCGACTTTTATTCTATCCGAAATAGGCTGGGCGCTGCGCACCCGTCACCTGCACGATGGCATGACGCAGCCTGACTTCGAAGACCGAGCTGGTCTGCTCATCGGGCAGGATGGGTGTAGAGCCGGTCTCAGCGCGCGCCTTATCCTCCAGAAATGGCTGCAGTCGTCCATCCTGATAGCGCCTGATAAAGTCCCACAACAGCGTCTCCCACTGATAGCTCTCACTGCCCAGCGGAAAGCTGAACAGCCCGCGCTCGCCCTGACGCATCTCGTGCGCGGTCAGCGTGCCATTCTGACAGCAGCGCGCGAAGCACAGAAAGGCAGCGCGGAACGTCAGCGCTGCCTGGAGGTTGTAGGGCACGGTTACATTGTCGGTCCAGCGGAACAGGTCGCTGATGATGTGCTGCGTGCTGTATACGAAGCTGCTGCGAATCGACTCGGCGGGCCCTGTATAAAACGGCTTGAGCATCTGAAGCTGCACACGGGGAAAGATCGACATTTGCAGCGCGTGTGCCCCGCCATGCCCGATCATCGAGGTGGCATCGACAGGCAGCGACGCATTGCCCAGATCGACGGTCTGATAGTGGTGCCACATTACCCCCGTAGGAAATGGACGTCCCTGAATGCCGCGCTGGGTAAAGGCATCATGCCAGCCATTGAAGGTCTCCCCCCACTGGTGCAGCGCATCGCCGCGCCCGGTGAAATACTCCTCGACCAACCGCTCAAATTCGTACCCGGACTCGCCATCGACCAGTGTCAGCGCCAGCCCAAGAATGTGCTCCTCGATGAACGCGCTCACAGCGTCGCGCTGACTGATTGCATCCTGGTGGGCAAACAGGCGCAGTGTGTGCGCCGCCGTCGCCCACAGCGTCAGCCCGCCATCGTCGCGCGCCGAGAAGCCCGCTGCCTTATGCAGCTCCTCGACTACTCGTGTGCTGGCAGCCTCGTGCCGCCAGAGCGCCACACGGTCGGCGGGCAGTATGCTGGCGCGCGATGCCGCGCTCCTCATGCTGTCGAGCGTCTGCACCAGCCCAGTGCTGCGGGTGCGATAGCTGCGCATTGTCTGCTCCAGGCTCGTCTCCAGCGCACCATAATTGCGCCTGGTGAGATGGCTGTAGGCGCGCAGCCATGCCAGTGTCCCGGCGGGGCGCACCGTGTCGAGCGCGTCGGTAATCTCGGCTCCCTGGGTAAAATTATAGCCCGCGCCATTGATCGGTGGGGTATAGATCAGATCGCTGCTCTGTAGGAATTCGCCGACGGCGCGCAGTGCGCGCAGCTGACGGATCAGGCGCAGCGGAAAGTAGATCTCACGCGCGAAAGCGAGCGAGGTCGTCGGCAGGATGTGCGCGCCGCGCACGCCCGGTGTCGGGCGGCGGATGCGATCGGTGAGCGACGCCATCAGCGAGCGATCCTGCATCGGGTCGCTGGTCAGCAGCCCCCAGGTCAGCGCGATCGTGCCGTCGATCGCCTCGCGGTGGTCGTCGTCGCAGAAGATCACGCCGTCGATGAGCTGGCGTTCTTCGTTGTCGGGATTCCAGTCTCGATTGGGCAGAGGTAGCGACAGCTTGCTGCTGCTGGTCAGCGCTGCCATCTCCAGCGCGGTCACTGCCTTCAGCATGTCGGCATGTGAGGCGGTCGCCGGGGTGCGCTCGCGCGTCGCGGTCGGGATCAGCGCGACGATCGACACGTTGTCGCCGTGTGCCCAGCGCGTGCGGATCACGCCCGCCACATCGCCGATCAGCTGCGTGCCGACCAGGTGATCATCAGCGGCAGCAGCGATGAGCACATGGCTGAATGCCGCCTGGCTCATTAGCCGTGCCAGCGCGCTGACCAGGCGTGATCCATCGTTGAGGACCAGGTCGTTGTGCAGGATCACCCGCGCCGCTGCGCGCGTATCGTGCAGGTTGCGCCGCTGTGCGCCGAGCGTGCGCAGCCAGCCCCAGCTCGGCGTCTCATAGATAGTCGCATCGTTGGGGATGACCGGTGTGTCGTTCAGGCTGACGCGCTGCACGGCGATCTCCGTCGGCACGGTGCGGGTGCGATCGGCGTAATGCTGCCCGCCGCCCGCTCCCTGCACGTGGGGCATGGTGATGTGCATGAAGCGCGGCAGCGTCGCAGAGGGTGTGCCCGCGCCGCGCGCGGGCAGCATATTCGTGTCTTCCAGCCGCAGCGCCAGCGCCTCGATTAGATCGGCACCGAAATTGCCGATGCCGATGACCAGCATCGGCGTGGCAAACCGTGCCAGCGGCGCGCTGGTGCGCGTGGGCTGCTGATAGACCAGCGTTTCCCATGCCGCTGCACCCCCGGCAGGTACAGGGTCAGGACGTGGTAGGGGCGGTGGGTTTTTGCGAAACACGATGTGCTATTCCTCGGCTTCAATCTGCAATCATTATACAGCGCCTGCCGACACTGCCGCACCGTGTGTCGTCTGTGGGAGAAAAGGAAAGCGGAAAGCAATACTGGCGCTTTCTGCCTTCCTCGTCCAGGTGCGCGCTGTCATGTGCGCGGCGTGATGATGGGCTAGCCGTTCTGCATGAACGGGCGCAGCAACCGCGCCAAGTTGGTGAATTTCAGCCGCAGCAGGATGCCGACCGCCTGCTGATGTGCCTCGATATTGGTGACGAGGCGGCTGTTGCCCAGCGACGAGAAGCGCGTAAAGTCGTAGGCAATTTCTTCTGCCAGCGCGCGACGTCCGGCATAGCTGTCCGGGCGGTCCAGCGCTTTCACGGCTCTGTCGTATTTGGCCTGGAACGCCTCCGGGTCGATCTCGCCGGGCGTGGATTGGAGCTGCTGGCTGATCACCCGATGCATCGCCACCGCCGCCTGTGTCTCGAAAGTGTAGGCGGCGAGCAGCGCCTCTGCCTGATCGCGGTTGACGCGCACCTGCCTCATGTTGGCACTGATCGCATTCTCGATCTGTGAATAGGGCAGGTCGCGTCCCTGCATCGTCTTGCCATAGATCGCAAAGCGGGCGATCAGACCGAGTATGTCGGTATCTTCGCGCCGGGCGAGGGTCTGCATGGGGACGGCATAATCGTCGGTCTCCGGCACACGGATGCGCCACAGCATATCCGGATCGGACGGCGACTCTTTTTCCGCGACGATCCAGCCGCACGCCCACATCTCCAGAAAGCGATCGAAGCGCTGATGCTCTTCCAGCAGATGCACCAGTCGCTGATCGAGGATCGGCAGCTCATCGCTGACTTTATCGTCATTGAAATACTGATGTTCCAGGCGCAGCGCCTCGCGCTCGGCGGCAAACAGGTGATCGTTGCGCACGCGCTCGAAGTCGGAGTCGATGTTGTGCGACGGCACGCCGATCATCATGGCGCGATAATCTTTGTGGGCTGCCTCCCACTCGGCAAAAGACTCCGGCAGCAGCAGCTCACGCGCGCTGAACACGGTGACTTTGTTGCGATTATTAGACTGCACCATTTTCACGGTATTGGTGCTGCCGCGCGGGATGTTCAGGTTGTTGAGCGCCTGGTTGATCTGCCCTTCTTCCTGCTGCGTAGCGGCGGCACGAACGTAGAACGTCCGTATGTCGCTGACATTGCCCACCCGGTTGGGGTTGGACGCGTGCAGAAAGCGACCGACCAGGCTGGGCAGTGCCGCGCCGAGCCGCTCGACGCCCATCACGCTCAGGGCAGATTGATTGTCGTCGGCAAATACCACATAGGCCGCGACGCCATCGACCAGCCGGTTGACCAGCTCGATGGTCTTTTTGCCGTCGCGCACATTCGACTCCAGCGTGATCGGCGGATCGTTGGAATCGGCAGACACCTGGATCTCGACGCGCAGGGTCAGGTTGTCGTCGAGCGACCAGCGTGTACGCGCCAGCAGCTCGTCGAGCCGGGCTTCGTCGATCGGCGCGGCGGGCGCGTCGTCGTCTGCCGCCTGCAGGATCTCGGTGATCTCTTTCAGACGTATGTCGAATTGATGGCGCTCGTATTCATCGACCAGGCTGTCGAGCAGCCCGCGATACAGCCCGGTGACGCGCGTGAAGTCGTTGTCGGTAACGAGCTGCTGCACCAGCGCCTCGATGCGCGGCATGACTTGGGTCTCGATGTGCTGCTGCATCAGCCGCAGCGTGCTGATCACGCGCTCGACCGTACGATGATCGCGCCTGATCGAAAGATTAGCCAGCTCGTATTCCAGATACAGGCGCACATTGCGCTTGCCGCCCGTCCCCGCCATATTCGCCGCCGTCGCTATCGGTCCGCGCTTGGCGGTCTCCGCTGCGGCGATCTGGTACTGCAGGCTGGCATTGTTCTGCACCTCGTTGACGCTGGCGAGTGTGCCCTTGACCTCGACATAGAAGCGCACCGCTTCCTTGAGGTTTTCCACCAGCTGGATCATCGCGTCGCGAGCGCACGCCAGCCCGCTGAACCCTTCGTGTGTCGGCTCGTTCAGCACGGTGCGCAGCCAGGCGCGCACACGCCGCTTGAACACATCGACGTGAAAGGTCTGTGCGCCTTCCAGCACCTTGTGCAGCTCGCCCTTGTAGGCTTCGCCGCCAAAGTCGCCATACAGCCGCAGATAATCGCCGCCGCCGCTGTTGACACCGTAAAACTGACGATAGACCGTATCCAGAAAGTTGGACAGCTCGGCGTTGCTGTTGCTGTCCATCATGCCCGGGACGGTGTAATAGATCGCTGTATTGAGCGTGTCCTGCACCTTTTGCGCCTCAGGAGTCTTGGGCAGCTGCCCATAGGTATCAAGCAGGTTGAAGCCGTAGCCCGCGCGCTGCGTCACCGCCTCCAGCCAGCCGCCTGCTCCAATCTGCGCGATCCCGGCGACATCCTCCAGGAATGCCGATCCGCCCGTGTCCTGCATCGGCTGGATGAACACCTCGCTGGCGCGCATGCGATAGAGCGGGTCGCTGCGCAGCGAAAATGTGCTGCGCTCCTGATCGGGGCTGGTGTAATTGGTGCCCTGCTCCTCGACGACCTGCAGCAGGCGGCGCAGAAACTCGCGGGCGAAGGCATGGCGCGCCACCCGGAGATTGTGATAGGTCGGCAGCTTCCACGACTTGACATACAGCACGCTGTAGGTCGGGTTGCCCCGGCGCGGTGCGGTCTGCTTGGGATTGACCAGGTTAGTGCGGATATGCTGGATGTAATCGGTGCCGGCACTGCTGTCCAGATAGAAGCTGATCGCCTCGGCGATCACCGGGAAGACCGATTCTTCCGGGCGCGTGCCGGGCGTGCCCAGCCCGCGATCGACCAGATAGACATGATCGTACACTTCTTTGCGCACGGTGAAGGTCGTCTGTGCCTGGGTGCCCCAGCGCACGATAAATTCGCTCTCGCGCTCGCGCACCGTCATCATGCGGTTCAGCTCACGCCACGCCGCAAATGCCTTCATACGCGAGTCCAGGCGGGGCTGGGCACTGAATGCGCCGGGCAGGGCGAAAAAGCCGGTGATGAAGGGCTGCACCCGGTCGCCGCGCTCCTCCAGTACCTTACGCACCAGCCAGGCGATGTCGATGAACAAG
Organism: Anaerolineae bacterium; assembly: GCA_034437395.1. Classification (GTDB taxonomy): domain Bacteria; phylum Chloroflexota; class Anaerolineae; order Aggregatilineales; family Phototrophicaceae; genus Flexifilum. The sequence continues at coordinate 36,390 of DAOTUN010000084.1, forward strand.
CCCGATCCGGTGCCCCCCAGCAGGCTGCCCGCGATATGCACATCGAGTGAATCGCCCATACCGCTGCGGGCGGCGATGCGTGTCACAGCGTCGATCATGTTGGTCAGCGTGCCATACAACTTGTCGTTCGCTCCGTTGCTGTGCAATCCCTGCATCAGCGCCAGCCGACCGAGCTGGCGAAACTGCCCGGCACCATCCTTGAGCCGCAGCACCGCGTCGGGATAAAAATCCGCCTGCCACCAGCGCCCGATATGGCTGACTGCGGGATCACTGTTCAGTACGGCGGCTTTCAGGCGGCGGGTCACCGAGTCATCGGGGTCGGTCGGCACCTGGACGAACTCGCGCTCGTTGTCCAGGATGACATAGCGCGAGTAGCCCGTCGGCTGGCTGGTGCCGCCCTGCTGCCCGCCGCGCGCATTGGCGATCGCGCCCACCTGAGCGATCACATCGGCGGTGTCGATCAGCAGCAGGCGGATCGGCTGATCATCGAGCGATCCATAAGTTTCGAGCAGATCTTTCTTGAGCCACGACAGCACCCATGAGCCGGTGCCTCCGATACCGATGACGATTGCGGGACGTGCGTTTGCCATGTCTACCCCCTCAGGTGGATCGATGTTGGTGTGTCAGGATAAAGCGATCGCGGCGTGTGGGACACCAGTGCGATGAATGTATCGTATGCGTAATCTGCACGCCCGCGCATGATCAAACAGGCAGGCGTGCCCACTGTGGCGTGGGCACGCCTGCCTGTGCGGGTCATCTCCCTGGTCTGCGCATCTGCTGCACGTCAGGGCGTCTTGGTTTGCTTTCTACTCTGGATCGATGACTGGCCTTATAGGGCCCCATTATCCTCGATTCACTGTTTTCTTTTAATACGAACAGATGTTCAGCAACCTCGACCTGATAGGTGCGGGTGCGCGCGCTGTCTGTAGCTGGCACACTAACGATCCTGGGCAGCGCACCGCCGCCGCCTGCCGCCGTCTGGGCACCGCTGGCGCGCCCAACGACCGCCCCGGTCGTGCGTCCGCGCTTTTTCAGCCTGAAGCGCAGCCCGTCGAGCACGATCGTGTCCTGCTTTTCGACTTTGCCACTTTTGGTGATCGTCACCAGCATCTCACCGCTCATGCGCATCACGCCATTGACAAAGATCATCCAGCCGACGAGGGCGACGAGCAGCGCAAACAGGATCGGGCGCAGCACGTCATAAAATGCCGGATCATACAGCAGGCTGCCGATCGTGCGGGTGATGGCGAGCGCGCTGGCAGCAGCGGTCGGGTCATAGCTGCGGAAGTTGCGCGCGCTCACCGTGTCGAGCTGCGCCCCGTCGAGACCATACACCAGCCGGTAGGCGTCCGTATCGTTGATGCTCGTCAGCGTGCCGAGCAGGACATAGCCGCCATCGCGCGCCTCCTGACGCAGATCGCTGATATACGCGATGTCGCCGCCGCTGGCACGACCGACGCCGACGCGCACCAGATCGTGCAGCGCAGGCAGCATCGGCTCGGTCGCGGGTGATGATCCCAGCACGCCCATGCTGGCGATCGCCTCAGCCGTCGCTTCACCCGTTGCTTCAGCGGTCGCCTCCGGGCGCGGCGGCGTCGCTGGCGGGATCACCTGCTTGGCGATCGTCTGCCAGTCGAGCGATTCGTTCGTCGCGGTGTCCACCAGACGCAGCATGACCGGAATCGACGAGACATTGCGGTTGAAGGCGTCGAATGGGCTGGCATACAGCGGCAGCGGTGGCAGCGCCGACGGTGCCTCGGTGCCGATATAGGCTTGCTCACCGATCTGCTCCAGCCACAGGCTGACGCCCCGCCGCCGAAAGCGCTCGATCAACTGCGGCGGTTCGGCGTCGCGCGTGATGACATACTGATCGCTGGTCGGGCGCACATCGGGGTTGAGCACCAGCGCGACCGTGTAGGTGCCCGCCGGATCGAGCGCTGCCGCGTCATCGAGGATGCGCAGTTCCCCGGTGAAGCGCCCGTCGCTCCCGCGCGTCAGCCACACGGATTCCTCGATGCCGCTGCCAGCGGGACCGGTGACGATCGCCTGAATGCACTCGCGCTCGCTGCGCATGAACAGATCGATGTCGTCCGCGAGGTACTGATAGGGCGTGCTACCCGTGCGATCCGCCAGTGCCGCGACGATAGTTATCGGCTGTGCCACCGCCGCGCCCCCGTCGGTGACGTCGTTGAGCGGGTGACGGGTGCCCTCAGCCGATCCCGGTGGTTGCCCGTTGATGAGGATCAGCATCGGCTCGACGCCGCGCACCCGCTCCCGGCGGAAGGTGACGGTATTGTCGGTAGCGGGGATGAAGGCGAAATCGAGCGCGCCACCCTGGGCGAACGCGGCTGCGTCAGCCCCTTCCTGTGTGAAATCCAGCCTGATCGTGTAGTCGCCTGGCGTGCCGACTGCTGTGCCCGTCACGCTGGCGCGATCAAACAGCCCGATAAAGCGCGCCGGATTGCCCGCGCTATGCTGGAGTGGGATGATGGCGACCGTCACGCCGTCGGGGTTACGCAGCGTGGCGTACACCAGTTTATTGAGATCGCTGACGAACACCCTGGTCGCATCTTCCGGCGCGTCGGTCTCGTCGCGCAGCTCGACCTCGACAGCGATGTCCAGCTCGATCGGGACACCCTCGACGATGTTGTTCAGCATCACGGGGGCGCTGGACGGCGTGATTGGCACCACCTTGACCCCGCTCAGCTCACGCCGCACGATCGGCACGGTCGGCGGCGTCACTGCCGCCAGCACATAATTTTCCTGATTGTAGCGCGCGCGCATCGCTCCGGTCAGCGCAAAGATCAGCGCATATGCCCCCTCAGGATCGGCGGCATTGGCGGCGGCGGGCTTGACAAACGTGCCGGTCAGCGTCGCCGGGTCGCTGTCCGACGGTGCCAGGCTGATGGTGCGCGCCGGGGCGCGGCTGGTCACTGGCTCCGTGCCTGTCAGCCCGACCTCGACAGCGGCGCGACGATCATCGTCGGTGAAAAAGACCTGATCGAGCGGCTGCGGATTGCCCGCCGCGTCGATGAACTGCACCGCCACGTCAAATGGCGCATCGACCTTTGTCACGTCGCTCAGGGTGTTGAGCGGGATCGCCTGATTATCGGACGGCGAAACGACGCGCAGGCTGATCGACACCGGATCGGCGGTCTGGTAGGTCATCGTCTGCGAAAAGACCTCCACCGGCGTGCCGTCCGTGATCGCACTGTTCGTCGTGCCGCGCAGCGTCACCGTGTACACCCCGCCGACCGGGACGGGCGCGGGATCGTCCGACCGCCACACCCCACCGCCCTGGAAGGTGAAGGTCATCGGTGCCAGATCCGGCACGACCGCCGACGGATTGCGCGCATCGACCGCGATCGTGCCTGTGATCGTCAGCGGATAGCCGTCGATCTGATTGAACACCGCGTTGAAGCTGTCACGCACTGTCAGCGTGATAAAATTCGGGTTGCTGTCGCGCGGCTCCTGATAATAGGGTGCGGCGATCACCGGGGCGATCGGCTCCAGGATGGGCGGCGTGACCAGCACCGTGATCTTCTCGATCGTCACCTCGACGGCACAGACCCCTGTCGGATCGACGATCTTCCAGGTGCCGATCAGGGGATCGCTGATGGTGTAGCTCTGCACCAGCCGAGTCTCACCATAGCGGATCTGCGAGCCGCCGCGTGTGTCGTTCGTCGGCGGCAGCTCGGTGCCGTCGGGCTGGATCAGCGTGACTTTTTCATACTCACCGTTCTCGAAGGGACGGGTCGAGGCGATGATCGTCGTGCTGCTGGAATACGGCTCCAGCACGAAGCTGCCGACACATTCGCCGCCGATCTGTTCCATCGTCACGCTCTCACGCTCGCTGCCGATGCGCGGCGAGATGATTCCGGTCAGGATCGACACCAACCGGGTGAATTCGTTTTGGCTGAGTTCGCCAGTGATCGCCGTCGGCGGGAAATAGCTGCCGTCATGCGCACTGGTGATGCTCTCCCAGGCGGCGTTGGTCGTGGGCTGGACGAATTGCTCCTGACCGCGCCGTGTGAAGAGCAGCACGTTGATCGAGGTGCTGTTGAGCGTCTCGGACGCATCGAGATAGGCGCTCAGTCCGTCGCTGAAGTCGAACCCGGCGTCACGATAATCTGTGCCGTTGTAGCGCGAGAGCTGCGGATTACTGCCGAGCAGGTAATGGGCGATCCAGTCGGGATTCTGGCACGGCTCGGTATTGCCCAGCTCTGGAATGTCGAGTGTCCCGGCGATAGCGGTGCACGGTGCGCCGTCCGTCACCATCAGCAGCACGCGCTGGCGCGGCGGCTCTGGCGGCGAATCGGGCGGCATTACGCGCGGTGGTGGCGGCGCAGACTGAAACCAGCGATTCGCCAGATCGAGCGCGTCATGAAAGCTGGTGTTGCCCAGAGCGTCGGTGCGCACGCGCGACTTCAGGCGGTCGCTGGCGCTGACCCAATCGCTGACTGGATCGAGGATGGTGATCGAGCCGGCATCGAGATCGATCAGCGGCTGGGCGCTGTCGCCAAAGCCGATCACGCCGACGCGGTGAGTCGTCCCCCGGCAGTTGAGCGCGGCATTGCTGAACAGGATGTCGATCACGCTGTGCACGGCATCGACGCGCAGCCCACCCGGATCGGTCGTGCCCATCGAGTTGGACTGGTCGAGGATGACGATCAGGTCGATCGGCGTACAGGTCGCGGCGATGGCAGTGTCGTCCGCTGGTGCGTCCTGTGCGAGAGTCGGCACGGCTGGCACCGTGACGATCAGCAGCAGACAGGCGAAGGTGAGCGAGGTGATCCAGGCTGAGAATTTCGACATGAGCATTTCCCCGTAAGACGAATAACCTGCTGCAAAGGCAATCACGATCGATGGCTAGTCGATCACGCTATAGCTGCGGTCGATCACGACGAGTGGCAGTGACGCACCCGCATCGCGCGGATCGACGCTGGTAAACGTGCTCTCATACCGATAGAAATAGTCTGCCGCTCCCGGCGCAGGTAGCCCGGCATCCGATCGCAGCACGCCATCCGACACAGTACGCAGCGTGAAGCACGGCAGTGCAGCGATCGCTGTCTGCGCCGATGGCAGTGTCGCGTTGAAGCTGGCACAGCCTGCAATCGGGTGATCGGCGCGCACGCGCATGGGCGAGCCAAAGGCATTAGTGAACGTGACGCCGACATACGCCGATTCGTCGATCGCGTAATATGGCGATTGTCTATTGATTGTAACGCTTTCTGGCGATTCAATCACTATCTCCAGCGGATAGCGCGCGACCTGGGCATCGATTAACTCGCAGTCGGTGTCGGAAGCGGCGATCGTCCACACGCCCGGCGGCGCATTATCGAGCAGGTAGCGGCGCGCATCGGGCAGCGCGCCTTCTGCCAGCAGGTGGACGCCGAGCGGATTAACGGGGTTGGGCGGGATCAGGCGGGGCAGCGCACCGTCTGCGCCGCGTCGCAGCGTGACCAGCATCGCGCTATCGAGGTAGGGCTGTACGACGAATGACCCGGTGCAGCCCGCCACGTCCGGGCTGAACAGCACCAGTTCGCGCGCCGGGTTGAGCAGCGGCGAGACGATCGTGTCCAGCACAATCGCCAGCTGATCGAGATCGCCGTCGATACGGGCGGGCGAGAAATAAAGTCCGCGACGGCGGCTGGTGATGTATGCCCATGCCTCATCGAGCAGCGGCGGCACAAAAGAGAGCTGTCGTTGCGGGGTGAAGTAGACTACGTGAAACTGAGTCGTGCCGAGCAGTGCCGCGCTGCCGAGGAAATAATCATTCAGCCCATATTCAAACTCGAAGCCGCCGGCGCTGGCATTGCCGCCAACGTAATCGTTCAGGAAGGGCTGATCGGCGCGCAGATAGTGCAGCACCCAGCTCGTCGAGGCACACAGCCCCCCCTGAATCTCCGGCAGGGCGCGCTCGACGGCGATGTCCGGGCAGGGCGGTCCGTCGGTCAGCAGGATGACGAGGCGCTGGCGCATCACGGCATCGTCGGTCGCCGGGTCGGGCGTCGGGGTGAGCAGCATGGCATCTGCCAGCTCGATCGCGGCGCGCAGCCCGGCATTGCGCCGATTCTCCACGATGACACGGGCGATCGCCGCGTCGCGTCGCGCGCGCCACCCGGCGCGCGGCTCATCCGGCGTGACGCGAATCTGCCCGGCGGGGTCGCTGAAGGCGATCAGCGGCTCAGCGTCCGAGCCAAAGGCGATCACGCCGATGCGGTGCAGCAGCCCGGCACAGCGGTAGGCGGCATCGTCATACAGCGCGGCGATCAGGGTATGGACGGCGGTGATGCGCGTCCCAGTCGGATCGCTGAGGATCTCCATCGAGTTTGACTGATCGAGCAGCACGATCAGGTCGATCGGGATGCAGCCTGCTGCGTCGTCCTGCGCTGCACCTGGTGCAGCGCGCAGCATGATCAGGCACAGCACGACGAGCGTGCTCACGCGGAAAAGCGATGCGGACACAGAGAGGATCATGGGCGGTCTGGCTCCATTAACGCGGTCGGGGACGGGGAGGCTGCGGAGGCGGCGGCTTTTTCTGCTGCTGACCGTTTGTCAGCCGGGTCGGGCCTGTGCCGCTGGTGCTGCCTGGAGTCTTGGCGGTGGGTGTGGGCTGCGGTTTGATCGATGGACGGACGGACACGGCGCGCCGCCCGGTCGCCAGCCACAGCCCGATCGCTGCCAGCCAGGCGACACCACAGCAGCCGACGCCGATCAGCGGGGTGTCGCGCACTACATACAGCACGGTCAGGATGGGCGTGGGGATCAGATCGACGAGTATACCGAGACCGAGTGCTCGCAGTCCCTCCAGGATGAGGATCGATCCGTCGCCAATTGGGAAGAGCGGCAGCACGACCATGCTGCTGCACGCGCACACGACCCCGCACAGCGGCAGGGCGATGATGGCGGCGATGACGAAGCACGAGCGCGATAATTGTGTGGGCAGCGGCGTGATCGGGTTGTGCATCTAAATTCCCCTGACTCTGAAGTCTGATGCGCTATAGTCATACACATCGCTGTCCCCAGGCGGCACACCCTGGGCATAGGTGTTGATCAGCGCTGGACGGATGATATCCGTCCAGCGCCGCAGCAGATTGACGCCATCGCCGTTCGCCAGCCCTAGGTACAGCGCGCGGCTGTCGGCATCGCGCGTGGTCGGATGCAGGTTGTCATAATACCGGTGCAGGTCTGGCTCGATCTTGTGCAGATAGCGCGGCACATCCCAGGCGTACATGGCTCTCATCACCTCGTCGAGCGCGGCGTCGCTGACATCGACGGCGATCATGCGCAGCGTGTGCGCTGTGGTGTCGATCAGCGCGGCATGGGCATGATGTGCCATATCGTAGGAGACGCGCGGATAGCCGACCGTGCCAGGATTGATCAGCACAACGTGCGACCGGGCAAAGAGCGGATCCAGATCGATCGGGGCGTCGTGACCGGCGTGCGTCCACGACGCCCCGTGCCAGCACACGTTGATGTCGCTGTCGGGATCGAGGGTGGCGATCAGCGGCATGTGCGTGTGCCCGACGACGAGCAGCACGCGCTCGGCGTGCGCCCCGGCGAGGTCGAGCGCGCTGGTCAGCGCCCGGCGGATCTTCTGTGTCTCGCTGTACTGAGTCGATGGGTTGAGATAGGGCATGGCATAGCCGTCATCGGTGGTAAAGCCGGCATCGATGAACGGCGCGCCATGTACGGTGATGACGGTGTACCCAGGCAGATGATCGATATGTGGAGCGCATACGTCGGCGCGCCCCAGATGCGCGACGATGCGGACGGCAGTCTGGCTGCCATGAGGCAGTGTGTCGTCGTCGGTACTGGCGATCATCGCGGCGCGGATCATCTGGTCATGCAGCATGATCGTCCAGGCGACCGCCTCGCTCTCGCTGGCACCGACGCCCTGCCGGTTGTGGAGCAGCCGATCGCGCAGATAAATGTCGTGATTGCCCAGGCGCAGATCGGGATCGAGCGCCAGCGCCATCTGCCACACCGCCAGGGGATCGCTGAAATAGCCGGACAGATCACCCAGCACGCGCACCGCATCCGGGGCTGCCAGATGCGGCACACGCGCGCACTGATCGAGCAGGTGCCGCAGCGCGATGGCATTGCCGTGAATGTCGGAGAGTACAAGAATGCGCATGACCTTTCCTTCATCGACTGCCAGAGCATATCCCCCTGCTCTGGCGTGCGTCAGCTCGCGCGTGGGGCGCGCAGTGTGGGCGAGTCGGCGTGCCCTCATAACCGGAACAGCTCGATGACGGCTTTCACTTTGTTGTGTTGCGCTGTGAGGGTGGCGCGCTGGTTGGCATTCCTACTGTGCGCCACTGCATCGCGATAGTAGCTGTTGCCATCATCCAGCACCGGTAGATATACATCGGTGATATGCTTGATCACATAAGTCAGTCCGCGCTTCACGACTGACGCCTCGACATACTGGCGGTGTGCGCTGACCTGATCGCGCACCCGCTCCAGGCGCTCATTCAGGCTGCCAGCTTCGCTCAGCGCTTCGTGCAGCGAGAGGCTGACTTCGCGCCTGTCGCCCACCATGACATAGTCCCCGATCGAGACGATCTGTTTGTTGCGCTTTTGATCGATCAAGTTCTGGATGACAGAGTCGAGCATGGCATCCCACAGCGGCATCAGCTCAGACGGGATGGCGCCCATCTTCTGTGTTTGCGTCAGCTTGTCCAGCAATCGATCAGCCTCGGCAGTATATTCCTCGATCTCACGTGCGATAGTGCTGAACCTGCCCTGTGGGCTGATCTGCGGCTGAAGGTCGAACAAGCCGAGCGCCATCTGGCTAAACTGGTTGCCATCAGGCAGCGGGTCGCCGTAGGCAGTGTCGGTCAGCCTGCACAGGGTGGTCAGGATTCGGTTGTAGTAGGCGTGCCACATCGCCACATCGAGCCACTCTGTGTAATAGTTGACAAGCGCGCCCTGCAGCGCGAGCAGGGCGCCTGTCCAGCGCTGGGCACGATCCGCCAGCAGCTGCGCGATGATCTGATGGTCCATAAAGCCGACGATCAGTGAGACTGTGCCGCGATTTCTCTGCCACGCTTGGATCCACGTTTTGCGCTCGGCTTCGTCGTCCGTCATGCTGAGGCGGGTGATCAGCCCCTCGAAATCCGGGCTGCCCTCCAGCGAGATCGGCACCTGTGCCGGCAGGTACTGGATCGCCTGCCCAAGCTGAGTGGTGAAGAAGCGCGGCGGAATCTGAAACTTCATGTTGATCCCGTTCTGGCTCAACACATGATTGAGCGAGTCCTGTGCCCCGCCAACCGCTTCCAGCGCCGCCACCATAGCTTTGAATGCCTCGATATGCTCCACAGTCGGGAAGGGATTGAGGACTGCCTGCACCTCCGCCCGCCTGCTGCGCACCAGCGCCAGCGTGCTGATGATGGTGCTGACGGCGGTGCTGAATGGCACGTAATCGTCGCTGCCGCGCTGAAACGCCGTGATCGTGATCTGTGCAGTGTCCTCGGCAGCGGTGATCGATGTAGTGACCTCGGTCAGGCTGTCGGACAAGCCGCGCTCGTTCCAGTCGTTCGGACCGTTCACGCCGCCGGTGTCGTTCAGCAGGTGCTGGATGTCCACCAGCCCTGCCTCCATGGTGCCCACGGCGTCAGCCAGATAGCTGCGCGTTTTGTCCATGCGCGCCAGCAGTCCGGCAAAGTCGGGAAAGCCCTCTCCCCTGATCGTGATCTGGAGTTTTTCGATGTCATGCAGGGCAGCGCGCAGCTTCTCGACCTGGCTGGCGACCTCTGACGCCGCCAGCCTCAGCGAGCGGGGCAACGTGCGGGTGAGGGTGTCGGCAAAGTCGGCTTCGATCCCGGCATAAACTGTATTCATCAGCGCAACGTCATTCACCGTCTGCAGCATGGTGTCTGCTTGATGATTAGGGGCGTTTCGCAGAGTCAGGATCGCCGTCAGGTATTCCTGAAGTTCGGTCAGGGTGGCGGGCGTGCGGTTGGGCAGTCTGCGATCGGCCAGGCTGTCGCGCTGGCTGCGCAGGCTGTCGGTGATCTCGTAATGGCGGCGGCGCGCCCACTCGCTGTCGGCATCGCTAGGGGTGGGGAATCGGGTGGCGCTGATGTCGAAAAAGTCGTTGAGCTTCAGCCGCGCCCCATGATAATCGCCGCGGGCGATGTGTTCCAGCACATCGAGGCGATACAGCCACATCTCACCGATCACACGCACGCTGGTAATCGCAGACGGGACGATCAGCGCCGACTGAGTACGGGCGCTGATCGCCAGCCCGTCACTCAGCGCCTCTTTCACAGCGTCGCCGCCGGTATCACTGGCGATCAGGCTCTTGCAGCGCTCGGCATGCAGCAGCAGGATGGCGTCGCGCAGGACGTTGACCGCCATGCCGCTGAAGTCGTCTTTCAGGTATTTGTAGGCGGCTTGGTCGCTGGCAGCGATCGTCTCGTCTGGATCGACGATCGGCATCAGCGACCGGTTTGCGCTGTCGATCGCCTTCAGCAGGTGCGACAGCGGATCGACAGCGACAGTAGCGGCGTCAATCGTGGTCGCGCGCGCGACCAGATAGTATGCCGCCACTATCGCCGTCCGGCGCTGCTCGTCCAGGTTGCCGCCTGCGTTTTCGCGCCGCATGAACCAGGTGCGATAGCTATCCAGCGGTAGGATCAGGTCGCACGGCGGCTTGTAGGGACGATCGGCTTCAGCGTGAGCGGCTTCCCACTGGGTGGTGGCGATGCTCAGATAGGTCGTCGTAAATTTTTTGTAGTCTAGCTCTGCCCGTGTCAGGCGCAGCCCGGCACGCTTTGCATTATCGATGGCGGTGTCGATCGCCTCGCCGTTGCTCACGATCGCCTGTTTGATGAAGCTGTCGATCGCCTCGCCGTTGCTCACGATCGCCTGTTTGATGAAGCTGTCGATATGCTCGACGATCTCAGCATCCAGCCGCATGCCGACTAGGTCACGGTGGAAGGTCAGCGCCGCGCGCAGATCGTCATCGGTCGCGCTCGTGATGAGCTGCTGCACAGCCGTGATGTGATCGTTGAACACCTTCAGCCGCCCGATCCCGTTAGCGTAACGTATGAGTTCTCGTTCCAGCTTTTCGCTGTCCTGCTGCACGTGCCGCTGATTTTCCTGGGCGGCGATGGCGCGCTCGACCATGTGTGCGATGATGACGCCGACGTCCTCGACGATGCTCTCGCTCAACGGTACGCGCGCATCTCTGGAAACCTGGCTGTAGACTTGGCTGAAGTGGTCGAACAGGCGTTTCGTGTCCTCGGCACCGAGCTTGCGCTCGTCATAGCGTTCGACGGGCAACGACTGCACCCTGTGATAGCTGCTCTTGATTTGGGCGAAGTGGTGCAGCAGCATGGCGCGGACGGCGCTCGGCTCGCCGTCTGTGCCCGTCTCGGCATAACGCTGTGTCTTGGCGGTAATCTGACGCCAGACCTCGGCGGCTTGATCGTTGCGTCTTTCCCCCTCGTGCTGGCGGGCAATGTCGAACTGGAGGCGGGCTTCGTCGGTGATCTGCTGCACGCTGCGCCGCTGATTGTTCTCCTGCTCCAGGCTGTCCAGCTCGATGAGCTGTCTGCCGACGCGATAATGATAATTCGTCTGGATCTCCAGCAGCAGACGGCGCGCCGTCGTGATCGACTCGTCGATGGAGTTGGCATCGTCACGGGCGGCAACACGGGTGCGCACGGTTTCCAGCAGACGCTGCACCTTGCCGATGTCGCGCTCCATTGCTCGGCGCTTGTCGATCAGCCCGGTGTACTCGGTGATCAGCTCACTGATCTCGCTCTTGAGATCGCTCAGGCGTGCGCCGTGAGGGTGGCGTGCGGGCAGGGTCACGCTCATGAAAGTGGCACGCTGCAGCGGGGCGATCTTTTCGTCGATGTACTGCTGCAGCTCGCCCTCGTTCTCGTTCATGATCCAGAAATCGCCCGTCTCCAGGGCGCGCCGATGTATCTCGGTGGTGTTGCGAAAGCGCTGCATCTCGCCATCTTCCAGCTCACGCACGCCGCGCACGACGCTGGTGTGCGCCCAGATCTGCATCAGCGCATAGCGATCGGTCAGGCTGCGGCTCTCTGCCAGCGCTAATACCTGCTCGTGCAGCGCCAGCAGATGCGGCAGCAGGGTGTCGCGCAGCAGTATGAAGCGGCGGCGGTCACGATCTGTGTTTTCGATATAGTTCGGATCAGGATCCCGTGAACGGTTCTGATCGCTGCTGACCAGACCGGGAAATTTTTCGATGTAGCGTGTCGGTGCCAGGTTGATCAGCCCCAGGCGGATAGCTTTGCCGATCTCCTCGATCGAGCGTTCCCCATTCAGGGTGAGCGCCGCGTCTGCCTCGGTCGTGGCGCGGTCGAGCGCCTGCTCCCACAGCACGCCGATTGCGACCTTGAACTGCTCGATCGCCTGCGCGAAAGTGAATTCTGCATATTCACGAAGTAAGCGCGGCTCCAGCTCGCGCAGGGGGGTTTTTCTTGGTTCGTTCGCTGGCGCGTGCATATCTTCCACGATGTCATCGGCGCTGCGCCCGCTGAAGCTGGCGATGGTGCCGAGAAAGTCAGAATCCAGTCGGCGCGATGTGACCTTGCCGAGCGCGACCGACAGTGTGTCAATCTCACTCGTCACGGTGGCGATCAGCGCTGCTGTGCGCGCGGTCAGCTCTGGGCGGGCATTCTCGCTCTGGATCGCCTCCAGCGAGGGACGCTGCGCGCGCAGCCACTCCAGTCGCCGATCGAGCGTGGGAAAGCTGGTGCCGTTGGCGTATTCAAAATGTCTGAGATAGCGCGCGCTCTTTTCCGCACCCCAGACCGGGCTGGTCAGCAGCTCGCGCTGCGCACGGATCGCAACTTCCTCACCGTCGCGCGTCACGGTCGGGTCGAGCAGCGCATTCTGCGCGGCGATCACCTCGTCGAGAGCATAGCGCGCCTCGTCAAAGCGGGCGCGTGCCGTGTCACGCCGCTGCTCCTGCTCGGCGGCGCGGCGCAGCTCCGCGTCGGTGCGAATTGCCTCGTAGCGGCGAAACTGATCCGCACTCAGCTCGCTGCGCGGGCTGGCGATCGCCTCAAGCTGCAGGATCGCGCCGACGAGATCGGGCGCATCACCGGCGGTCAGCGCCTCTGCCGCAGCGAGCCTTTTCTCGTTCGCATTTTCGACCCGGGCGGGCGGCACGCTGGGCACGTGGTCTTCATGGGTATCGTCGGCAGTCGCAGCTGGGGCGATGGCAGGGATCACCACTGTCCAGCGCGGCAGCGCCGTCGTGACGGGTGCCACAGGCTCATCGGCGGCATACTCATCGTCGGGCGCATCGGCATGGTCGGCATAGCTGGCGTCGCCCCAGTCGCCGATCTCGTCGGTACGCATATCTTCGCTGGCGGGGGGGGCGGCTTCATCGACGGGCGCGGCATCTTGGTGTGTGAACAGCCACAGCCGCGCCTTCAGCTCAGGCAGGGAGTCTCCCTGCCATGATTCGATGATTTTCAGATCGTCCTCGATATCGTAGGCGCGCTCATCTATCGTCCCGTCAATAGACGACGGCGCGGAAAACTGCATGATGAGGCTGCGATACTCGGCGACATCGAGATTGCCGCCGCTAATCTGCTCGCGCATGTGGCGAATCAGAGCGTCAACACTGGGGATTGAGCTGGTCATGATCGGCTATACTTTCTGACAAGGCTTCGCAGTGCCACATGGAGGATGTGGTCAAATTAACTTCCCTATCCATAGCATAACCAAAAACTCACAGACTTACGAAACGTTTTATTATTGTAATGACAATGCGTTCTCTTAGAGACTGTTTGTAAAGTCAAGAAATGCGTTCCAGGCGTCTGACCATGAGGCGCACCATTGCCGCACAGATAAACGCTTCGCTCACTTTGGGTAGCTCTTCATAGTCTTTGCTCA
>DAOTUN010000085.1:0-60931 GCA_034437395.1 Anaerolineae bacterium
GGCAGGGTCAGCCGCTCGCCGTCCTGATAGATGAACTCCCCGCCTGGCACCTCACACCACGCGATGTCCGGCAGCCCGTCCGGTCGCAGCCCGACGCCGGGACGCGGATCGCCGATCTGTCCCAGCACGCGACCGGCGGCGGCGCGTTCCAATACGGGCAGATGTCCGCCCTCGACCAGCGCCGCCAGACCCGCGCACGCAGCGTCGAGCGCCTTCTTACCATGGCGGTCGCGTTCCAGATTGTCGAGACCGACCAGCAGCAGCATCTCGCCCGCCAGCGGATACAGCCGCCAGTCGGCGTCGGTGGCGCGCGCCTCAGCCGAGTCGAGCATGTCGCGCACCGCGTCGATCGGGATATCGATCTTGCGATCATTGAAGATCAGTTGTCCGGTCGCCAGCAGCAGCGTCTCGCGCCACGCCGCACCGCGTCGGGCGTATTCGACCGCCTCACGGGTGAAGCGGTTCGACGAGATGTGGCAGCCCGCCAGATATTCCTGAAACGTCCGATGCGGAAAGGTGTAGATGCGTCCGCCATAGCGGTCGAATCCGCGCCCGATCAGCAGCCCGGCGCGCTTCTCGACATACTCGCAGAATGCCTGCCCTTTGGCGGCGTCGTCGTTGAGAAATCTGCGCGCGATCATCTCGACGGCGTGCTGCGTGATGTCCGCCGTGCCTTCGCGCTCCGCCTGCTGATCGTGCGCGTCAAAGGCGATCGCCCACACCAGTCGCACCAGGTCGCCCTCGGTGATCTCCAGCAGATCGATCAGCGCGCGCGCATCGTGTGGACGCCATTTCAGCAGCAGCAGCTCGACGCACTGGCTGTACAGGCGTGCCGTCTCGCGTGGCAGCGTGCCGAGATGGTTGTGAACCAGCGCCATCACCGTCAGCAGCATCGGGTTGGCTGCCAGCGGGGTGAGTACCTGCCGAGAAATAGCGTCATTCAGGTCTTTGACGCGCTGTGCCGCCGTCTCGCGGTCGATCGATCCCAGCGCGATCAGCGCGGCGTACCAGGTGCCGATGAAGGCGGCGATCTGCTCGTCGTTGAGCGGCGCGATCGTGTGCGAGATGAACGCCGGGATGTGATAGGTCGGATCGGCATAGCTGAGGATGCGGCAGGTGGTGACGAAGCGCGTCAGGGGCGGCTGCGCGGCGACGAAGCGGTCGATCGCGTCGCGCACGAACGCGCGCCGTTCGCCAGGCACCTCGTCGAGACCGTCGAGCAGGTAGAGCATAGCACCGCGATGCGCCAGCGCGCGCAGCGCCGCGGCAGAGTCGGGTGCCTGCACCCCCACTACCTCGCGTTCGATATAATTCCACAGCGTGTTGGCGGTCGGCGCGGCGCCGACATCGACGCTCTGGGCAAAGTCGCGCAGCACGACCACGACCGGATAGAGCGCCCCGTGTCTCCACCCTTGATGCTCAAGGCGCGCCAGCCAGTCGGACTCCGGATCGAGCAGTGCCCCGGTCAGGCACAGCGTCAGATAGTTGACGAAGGTGCTTTTGCCGCTGCCTGGATCGCCCAGGACGACCAGATTATGGATGCCGTTCGCCGCCTCCATCGCCGTCAGCGGGGTGCGACCCTCGTCGGGCTTGCCCTCGTCACCGAGATAACCGGACAGGATCGTCTCATCGGTGTCACGGCGTACCCGCTGGCGCATATCGAGCGGCACGTAGACCTGATCGACCGTGACCCCGCGCCCGCCGTAGCTGGGATCGTTGGTGCGCGGGTCGAGCGCGCGCAGCAGTCCGCTCTGCGCGCTGGCATGATGCAGCGCGCGCAGATAGGGGGTGAGTGGCGCGGCGCTGACCTGCGGGGCGTAGCCCGCCAGCGCGCCGATGACCTGTGCCTTGAGATCGTCGGGCGTGGTGAAAAAGCCGACTATGTTGCCTTTTTCTTTCAGCCGCGTCTTGAAGGCATTGAGCGCGGCTTGCGCCTCGTGCTGTTTCTCGCTTTCGGGCCAGGGGTGGGTGTCCGCCATGATGAAGCGCAGGCGCGGGATACCGCGCGCGGTCGCCCAGTCGTATTCCAGCTCGGTGATGCTCCTGCCGTCGTAGCCGTCGGGTGTCCAGCCGTAGCGGTAGGCGTAGATGCCCAGGTAAATCTCGGCTTCGTCGATTTTGCGCTTGCAGAGCTGGATGGCGTCTTCGTCGCGCACCGCCCACGTCTCCATGCCGCTCGGAAACAGCCCCAGTGCCACGATCGCCTCGCTGACGGCACGGCGGTATTCGGGCAGGTCGAGGCTGGTGCTGCTGATGAATACGTCGATGCGCTGTTTGGTGGTCATGTGCGGCTTCCCCATGTGGACTGCAACTGCACCGAGTATAGCAAGGTGCGCCGTTCACACCAAACCAGCCCTCCCATTCCCATCGTTGGCGCGGCGCGCCAGCCAGCCCGACAGCAGCAGCGCGAACAGCGCGATCCCGATCAGGATCAGCCCCGTCCAGATGGCGGCGTCGATATCGCGCTCGATCACGTTGTAGATCAGCAGCGGCATCGTCTGCGTGCGCCCTTGCAGGCTGCCCGCGAACAGGATGGTCGCGCCAAATTCGCCCAATGCCCGCGCCCAGCTCAGCACCAGCCCCGCCGCCAGGATGCGGCTCGACAGCGGCAGCGTGATCGTCCAGAACAGCGCCAGCCCGTCGGCACCATCCACGCGCGCCGCATCCTCGACCTCTTTATCGACGCTCTGAAAGGCGGCGATGGCGGCGCGAATGTAGAACGGCGCCGACACAAAGGTCTGCGCCATGATGACCGCGTAGATCGTGAATGGCAGCGTGATTCCCAGATCGGTGAAGGTCGCGCCGAGCAGTCCGCGCCGCCCATAGGCGATCAGCAGCGCCAGCCCCGCCACCGCCGGCGGCAGCACGATCGGCAGCTCGACCAGCACGCCGATCAGCCGGCTGAAAGGGATTCGCCGCCGCGCCAGCAGGTATGCCAGCGCCGTCCCAAACAGCACCGTCAGCCCGACGCTGCACAGCGTCGAGATGAAGCTGATCCAGATGGCATCGGGGATGGCAGATTCCGGCACGCCCTCCCATGCGCGGTTGGCGATGCTGCGCACGATCAGCGCGGCGATCGGCACGACCAGAAATGCCAGCGCGGTCACGCCCATGAAGGTGACCGCCGCTGAACCGATCCCGCTCAAGGATTTTGCCAGTGAAAAGGCTGCCCGTTTTGGCTCGTTCACGCCCTCTGTCATGCCTTTTCCTGGCGCTGGTCACGCGCTAACGGCGTACCGGGATGAAATTCCATTTTAGCAGGATGTCCTGTCCGGCATCGGACAGCACATAATCGATGAACGCCTGAGCCAGGTCGGGGTTGGCGGCGTCGTCCGTGACGGCGATCGGATACGCCGCGATCGTGTTCAGCGCGACGGGGATCGGGATGGCGATCACGGCGTCTGCGAGGTCGGGCGTCACGTCCGAGACATAGACGATCCCGGCGTCCGCCTCACCCAACGCCACCTTTGCCGCCACCTGGCGCACGTTCTGCTCTTCTGACACCACGTTCGCCAGCACGTCCTCGCGGAATTCCTCACCATAGGCGGGATCGGCGGCGAGCCGCTCCAGCAGGGTATCGGTGTAGGTGCGCACGGGCACAGCGGGCGCGGCGATCACCAGTTTCACGCCGTCGTTCGCCAGATCCCGCAGCGTCGTGATGTCAGCCGGATTGTCGGCCGGCACGATCAGCACCAGCCGATTGCGCGCAAACACGCGCGGGCGCCCCGCGATGCGGTCGGCGTCGCGGGCGACCGTCATCTGACGGCTGTTGGCGCTGGCGAATACATCGGCGGGGGCGCCCTCGGCAAGCTGTGCCGCCAGATCGGACGACGACGCGAAGCTGAAGATCACCTCGACTCCGGGATTTTCAGCCGCATATACCGTCCCGATCGCCTCGAACGCCTCCGCGAGTGATGCCGCCGCGAATACCGTCACGGTTTGGGTCTCCTGCGCGCCCAGGCGTGCGCCTGCGCACAGCAGCGCCGCACACAGCATGATCAACGACCACTTTTTCATGTGAATCACTCATTTGGGTTGAGGACGCATTATCCCCGCAATATCCCGCCGTTGCAATCGCGATTTGTCTTTGCGCACCGCTCGTCCTCGCAATATCCCCCCGTACCAGTTATGATTCACAACGATCACCCCATTCTGATTGGATGAACTGTCTATGACGTTCTGGAACGAACTCAGCGGTCTCAACGCGGCTTACGTCCTCGAACTGTACGATCGTTATCTGCAAGACCCGGCGTCGGTCGATGACTCCACGCGCCAGATGTTCGACGCAGCGGGCGCCCCACCCCCGACCAATGGCGCGGCGCCGATCGTCAATGTCGCCGCGCCGACATTCGACCCTGCCAGGATTGTCGGCGCGGTGCGCTATGCCGACGCCATCCGTGCCAACGGACATGCCGTCGCCCAGCTCGATCCATTGGGGAGCGCGCCGCCCGGCGATCCCACCGTCGATCCGGCGTTTCACGGTGTCAGCGACGACGATTTACGCGATCTGCCCGCATCGCTGATCGGCGGTGAGGTCGCGCGCGGCGCCAGAAATGCACACGAGACGATCGAGCGGCTCAAGCACATCTACTGCTCGACGACGGGCTACGACTTCGACCACATCCGCAAGCCCGACGAACGCGATTGGTTACGCGCGACGATCGAGGGCGGCGCCTATCTGCCGTCGGACAATGCCGCAGACGATCGCGCGCTGCTGGAGCGTCTGACCCAGGTCGAGACCTTCGAGCAGTTTTTGCATCGCCGCTTTCCGGGCAAGCACCGCTTTTCGGTCGAGGGGCTGGATATGCTGGTGCCGATCCTGGACACGCTGATCGATGAATTCAGCGAGCGCCATATCCTGATCGGCATGGCACATCGCGGACGGCTGAACGTGCTGGCGCACACCGTCGGCAAGCCGTATCGTCAGATTTTGGCGGAGTTCAAAGACCCCGTTCGCCGCGAACCCGGACGCGACTATTTCGGCTGGACGGGCGACGTGAAGTACCACATGGGCGGACGCCGCCAGCTAATGACCGATGTCAAAGCCCCGGTCGAGATCATGCTGGCGCCCAATCCCAGCCACCTCGAATTTGTCAATCCGGTGGTCGAGGGCATGGCGCGGGCAGCCGGAGCCGATGTGAGCAAGCGCGGCGCCCCCAGCTTTGATCCGGGCGCGACGCAGCCGATCCTCATTCATGGCGACGCGGCATTTCCCGGTCAGGGGATCGTAGCCGAGACGCTCAACCTATCGAATCTGGCGGGTTACACGACCGGCGGCACGGTTCACATCATCACCAACAATCAGTTGGGGTTCACCACCGACCCCAGCGACTCGCGCAGCACGCTCTACGCCAGTGACCTCGCCAAGGGCTTCAAGATGCCGATCGTCCACGTCAACGCCGACGATCCACAGGCGTGCATCGCGGTGGCGCGGCTGGCGGTGGCGTTCATCGTGGCGTTCAAGAAAGACTTCGTGATCGACCTGATCGGCTACCGCCGCTATGGACACAACGAGGGCGACGATCCCAGCTTCACGCAGCCGCGCATGTACCAGCTCGTGACGGCACATGACACAGTGCGCAGGCTGTGGGCGAATACGCTGCTGGCGCGTGGCGTCATCCAGGCTGGCGAAGCTGAGGCAATGGTCGAAGGCTGCATGAACGGCTTGCAGGCACAGCTTGAGTCGCTCGACCCGGAGAAAGACGCCCCCGATTACCGTCCGCGTCTGCCCGAACCCGGCACCGCCCGGCGCAGTAAGACCGCCGTCCCGATGACGCGCCTGCGCGACCTCAACAAAGCGCTGCTGACCTTCCCGCCGGGTTTCGAGCTGCATCCCAAGCTGAAAAAGAGTATGGAAGCGCGCCTCGACGCCCTGACGGATGCCGACGCCCGCACGATCGCCTGGGCGACCGCCGAAGACCTGGCGTTTGCCAGCATTCTGGAGGACGGCATCAGCATCCGTCTGACCGGGCAGGATGCCGAACGCGGCACCTTCAATCAGCGTCACGCCGTGCTGCACGACAACAAGACCGGCGTATCGTTCACGCCATTACAGGCGCTCCCGAATGCACAAGCCAGCTACGAGGTGCATAACAGCCCTCTCAGCGAAGGCGCTGCGCTGGGATTCGAGTACGGTTACAACGTCCACGCCCCGCGCCGCCTGGTATTGTGGGAGGCGCAGTATGGCGATTTTGTCAACGGCGCTCAGGTGATTCTGGATGAATTCATCGTGTCGGCGCGCGACAAATACGGACAAACGCCGTCGCTGGTGCTGCTGCTGCCGCATGGCTACGAGGGCGCCGGTCCCGATCATTCCAGCGCGCGCCTGGAGCGCTTTCTGAATACCGCCGCCAACATCAATCTGCGCGTCGCCTACCCGACCACCGCCGCACAATATTTTCACCTGCTGCGCCGCCAGGCGCTGCTGCTGGAGAGCGATCCGCTGCCGCTGATCGTCATGACGCCTAAAAGTCTGCTGCGCAATCCGGCGGTCTCCTCGTCATTGCGCGATCTGGCGAATGGCGCCTGGCAGCCTGTGATCGACGACGGCGCCGCGCAGATGGAGTCGGTCAAGCGGCTGATCCTGTGCAGCGGCAAGGTGCATCTCGACCTCGCGGGCAGCGATCAGCGGGCGGCGCGCCCTGATGTGGCGATCGCCCGCATTGAACAGTTGTACCCCTTCCCGATCGGCGAGTTACGCGCCCTGCTCGACCGCTATCGCAATCTCGATACCGTCGTGTGGGCGCAGGAAGAGCCGCAAAATATGGGCGCGTGGGAATTCGCGCGTCCGCTGTTGAGCGAGGTCATCGGCGAACGCGCGCTCTACTACGTCGGACGCGCTCGTATGTCCAGCCCTGCCGAAGGATCGGCGGCACAGCATCAACAAAATCAGGCGGCGCTGGTCGCCGCCGCTTACAATGGCATAGTCCCGGCACAGATCGCGGATATTGTGGTTCACAAAGGATAAATCATGGCGATTCAAATTGTCGTGCCCGATCTGGGCGAGTCGGTGCTGGAGGCGACGATCGCCCGCTGGCTGAAAAACGCCGGGGATGCGGTCGCGGTCGGTGAGCCGCTGGTGGTACTGGAGACGGACAAGGTAGACCTGGAGGTCGGCGCCGAGCGCGCGGGCGTGCTGACGGCGATCGCCGCGCCAGCCGGCAGCGATGTCAAAATCGGGGATGTGCTGGGCAGTATCGACGACTCTGGCTCTCCGGCGGCGGCAAAGCCCGCGCCAGCCCCCGCGCAGGCGGCGGCAGCCAGCGTCAGCACCACAGCCTCATCTGCTGCCGCGTCATCCGCCTCCGCCAGCAGCACATCGCCCGCCGACGCCACCCCGGTGGCGCGACGGATGGCACAGGATCAACAGGTCGATCTGGGTAAAGTCGAGGCGAGCGGCACAGGCGGACGCATCACCAAGAACGATGTGCAGCGCTATGTCGAGTCCGCTGTGGCGCCGACAGCGATAGCGTCCCCTGCCTCCGTGCCTCCCTCTCCATCCGCTGCCACTGCTCCCGCTGCGACCATGCCAGCAGCGTCCGCAGCCTCTAGCAACGGACGGCGCGAAGAACGCATTAAAATGTCGCGCCGCCGCCGCACGATCGCACAGCGACTGGTCGAGGCACAGCACACTGCCGCCATGCTCACCACCTTCAACGAGATCGATATGACGGCGGTGCAGGCATTGCGCGAGAAGCACAAAGAGCGTTTCAAGACCGATCTGGGCGTCGGCTTGGGACTGTCATCGTTCTTTGTCAAGGCGGCGATCGGCGCGCTCAAATTTCAGCCGCGCCTGAATGCCGAAATTCAAAACGACGACATCGTGATGAAGCACTATTTCGACATCGGCATGGCGATCGGCGCACCGGAAGGCTTAGTCGTGCCGGTGCTGCGCGACGCCGACAAAATGAGCTTTGCGGACATCGAAAAAGCCATCAAGAAACTGGCGTCCCAGGCGACGGAAAACACGCTGGCGCTCGACGATCTGCGCGGCGGCACCTTCACGATCACCAATGGCGGCGTATTCGGCTCGCTGATGAGTACGCCGATCATCAATCCGCCTCAGGTCGGCATTCTGGGGCTGCACAAGATTCAGCCGCGCCCGGTCGCCCTGGACGGTCAGGTGGTGATCCGCCCGATGATGTACGTGGCATTGAGCTACGATCATCGCATCGTCGATGGACGCGAAGCGGTGCAATTCCTGGTGCGGGTGAAGGAATTGATCGAGGACCCGGATCGGCTGCTGATCGAGGGGTAATGCCGCACGATCAAGAGGGGTATGGCGGTGTGCCACACCCCTCCTGCCGGCTTAACTACCGGACAAGCCGAAGACGTTGCCTTCGGTGTCTTTCACGGTGCAATAGGATACCGTATCATCCATCGAAGTTTTTTCGGTCATAACCGTCCCGCCCGCCTCGGTGACGCGCGCCATGTGCCCGCCGAGGTCGTCGCCACACGACAGATACACATACGCGCCCTTGTCGCTCGGCTCAAAATTGGCGGTCTGATTGAGCGAAAATCCCGGCATCCCATCGCCCGACAGGATGAGCGTGCGGCGTTGCTCATCGTCGTAGCGGCTGCCCTCATCCATCTTGAATACATGCTGATAAAACTTCGCCGCCCGCTCGATGTCGATGACCGGGAATTCGACCCACGTTACATTGATCGCCATATTGTCGTTCCTCATGTGCGCAATAGACCATGTGTTCTATTATAAAAGGTATGGCACAGAGAGTCAAACGCCCCCTACGGCGCGCGCGATTAAGGTTGTGTTATGCCTCGACGACGGGCATCGCCGCCATCGCCGCGTCGATCTCTTCCTGGGGATAGGCGTAATTCTCCAGCCGACCATTCAAATAGGCTTCATAGGCGCTCATGTCAAAATGACCGTGTCCGCACAGGTTGAACAGGATCGTCCGAGCTTCACCAGCGGCTTTGGCATCCAGCGCCTCTTTGATCACTGCCGCGATCGCGTGTGACGGTTCTGGCGCCGGGACGATTCCCTCGGACTTGGCAAAACGCAGCGCCGCCTCGAATGTCTCCATCTGTGGGATAGCGATCGCCTCGATGATACCCTGGTCGTACAGCTCGCTGACGATGCTCGCCATGCCGTGATAACGCAGTCCCCCCGCGTGCATGGGCGGCGGCACGAATCCGGCGCCCAGCGTATACATCTTGACCATCGGCGCCATACCAGCCGTGTCGCCGTAATCGTAGGCGTATACGCCGCGCGTCAGGCTCGGACAGGCAGCGGGTTCGACAGCGACGATACGCACATCGCGCCCGTTTTTCAGCTTTTCCTGGACGA
This sequence comes from Anaerolineae bacterium, assembly GCA_034437395.1. Taxonomy (GTDB): domain Bacteria; phylum Chloroflexota; class Anaerolineae; order Aggregatilineales; family Phototrophicaceae; genus Flexifilum. The sequence continues at coordinate 9,308 of DAOTUN010000085.1, forward strand.
ATGGCAGCGCGATCCCGGCAAAATTACTGCCGCCGCCCGCGCAGCCGATCACCACGTCGGGATAGGCATCCGCCAGCTCCAACTGTCTGATCGCTTCCTGTCCGATCACCGTCTGATGCGTCAGCACATGATTCAGCACCGAGCCGAGCGCGTACTTGTACTTACCGCCGCTGGTCGCCGCTGCCTCGACCGCCTCACTGATGGCGATTCCCAGTGAACCTGGGCTGTCGGGATGAGCAGCCAGAATGCCACGTCCGGCGTGCGTGTTCTCCGACGGGCTGGCGTGGACAGTGGCGCCAAAGGTCTGCATCATCAGGCGGCGGTACGGCTTCTGCTGATAGCTGACCTTGACCATGTAGACAATACATTCCAGGTCAAAAAAGGTACATGCCTGCGACAATGCCGTCCCCCACTGTCCGGCGCCCGTCTCGGTCGTCAAACCAAACACACCTTCCTGTTTGTTGTAATACGCCTGTGGAACGGCGGTATTGAGCTTGTGGCTGCCGCTGGGAGAGACGCCTTCATATTTGTAATAAATTTTCGCCGGGGTATCGAGCGCTTTTTCCAGGCGGCGGGCGCGGATGAGCGGTGTCGGACGCCACAGCTTGTAAATCTCGCGCACTTCTTCGGGAATCTCGATATGCCGATCCTGACTGACCTCCTGCATGATCAGCGCCATCGGGAACAGCGGCGCTAGATCGTCAGGTCCGATAGGCTGATGCGTGCCGGGATGCAGCACGGGTGGCAGCGGACGTGGCAGATCGGGCTGAACGTTGTACCAGCTTGTCGGAATCTCCGATTGAGGCAGATCGTAACGGACGACAGCGTCGGACATGAACTATTTCCTCAGGATATTTTCGGATAAGGTTCCGCTTTAAGCGGAATCCGCCGATTATATCGCCTGATCACCCTGACGCGAATCGGGATTGTAAGAGTCCGATCGTCCTCGATCAGCGCCGCACTTTGGCGCGCAGCCGCGCCTTGAGTCCGCTGTAACGCTCGGTCACGCGGTCATTGCCGACGGCGATCGCCACCGCTTTTTTACTGCCCACCAGCACGACCATCTGCCGAGCGCGCGTCACCGCCGTGTACAGCAGGTTGCGCTGCAGCATCATGTACTGCCCAGTCAGGATCGGCATGACCACGACCGGGTACTCCGATCCCTGGCTGCGATGCGTGCTGATGCAGTAAGCATGAATCAGTTGTTCCGCCTGATTGAGTTCGTAAAAGACCTCTCCGGTGTCCATCTCGACGCCGATCCCGGCATTTTCACGGTCGATCTCCAGCAAATAACCAATATCGCCGTTGAACACATCGAGATCATAATTATTCTTGGTCTGCATCACCTTGTCCCCGACACGCAGCACCTTCATCCCGCTTTTATATTCTGGCATCCCGCGCGACGGGTTGAGCGCCGCTTGCAGCTTGGCATTGAGTGCATCCACCCCGGCGGCACCCTTGTACATCGGCGCGATCACCTGGACATCGCGCACCGGATCGACGCCGAATTTCGATGGCAGACGATTGACCACGATGTCTACGATCAGATCGCCAGCACGTTCCGGGTCTTCGGCGCTGAAAAAGAAAAAGTCGTTGTCACCAGGGGGATTGTCCAGCAGTGGTTCTTCGCCAGCGTTGATGCGGTGTGCATTGGCGATGATGCGGCTGCCTTCCGCCTGACGGAAAATCGTCTGCAATCGGGTGACGTGGGCGACACCGCCGTCGATCACATCTTTCAGCACATTGCCCGCGCCCACGCTCGGCAGTTGATCCACGTCCCCGACCAGCATCAGATGGGCTTCCGGCTTCAAGGCGCGCAGCACCGCGTCGAACAGCATCAGGTCGAGCATCGACGTTTCATCCAGCACCAGCATGGCGATGTCGAGCGGATTGGTCTCGTCGTGCAGGAATTCGCCTGTATTGGGGAAATAGCCGAGCAGACGGTGAATGGTCAGCGCCTGACGCCCGGTCGCCTCGCCCAGACGTTTGGCGGCGCGCCCGGTCGGACTCGCCAGCATGAATGACTGTTCCAGCGACTCCAGCGCGTGGATGACGGCACGCAGCGTGGTTGTCTTGCCCGTGCCGGGTCCGCCTGTCAGGACGGTGACCTTATTCATCAGCGCCGCTGCGACTGCCTCGCCCTGCTGCTCGGACAATGAGAGCTGATAGGTCTTTGCCAGCGTCTTGAACAGCCCATCGTCGATCGCATCGGCGGCTTTCGGCGCGATGGGAGAGGGAGAGGTCGCCAGCTTGTGCAGCATCGATGCTGCGTTGGTCTCCGCCTCGAAAAATTCCGGCGTATAGACCGCAGCATCGATCGAGGTAGCGTCGCCGTCTATCATCAGCCGATCGTGAAATACCTCCTGCGCGATCAGCGTCTCGACCAGGCTGGGATTCTCCACGCGCAGCGCCTCGCCAGCCCGCTCGATCAGCACGCCGCGCGGCAGGTAGACATGACCGTCGAACGCAGCCTGATTGAGGGTGTAACGCAGTCCCGCGCGAATACGATTCGGGTCGTCGTCGGTCACGCCGAGTCCGCGTGCCACCGTGTCGGCGCGCATGAAGCCGTAGCCATACACCTCGTCTGCCAGCGTATACGGATTATCGCGCACGATCTTCGGCGACTCGGCGCCCAGGTCTTTGATGATGCGCGACGCCATCGCACCGGAAATGCCCATATCCTGCAGCTCGATCAGCGCGCGGCGGCTCTGCTGCCCCTGGCGCCACGCCATGATCAGCTTTTCAGCATGGTCGCGCTTGAGCTTGGGCACATCGAACAGACGATCGGGATCGCGATCGAGAATGTTGAGCGCATCTTTACCGAGGAAACGGACGATGTTTTCCGCCGTTTTAGGACCGATCCCTTTAACCAGTCCGCCACCCAGATAGGCGACCAGTCCCTCGCGCGAGCTGGGCGCCGCCGGGGTGCAGCGTTCAGCTTTGAATTGGCGCCCATATTTGGGGTCTTCAATCCACGCCCCGATAAATTCCAGCTCCATCCCCTGGCTGAGATCAGGCAGCACCCCCACCACCGTCACAAAGCCATTCACCTTCGGCACAGAATGCACAGCATCGGCTTTCACGACCAGGACAGTGTAGCCGTTGTTTGGATTGTTGTAGTTGATGCGATCGACGCTTCCGCGCAGCGTATCCATGATTTCGCTCACCTGCTGGCGCGCCTACGGCGTTCGCCTATGCTTATCGTTAGGTCGTGCAGATCGGTCGTGCAGATCAAAGGATAGCACAGCGCCAGAGTGTTGTGTTATGTTTCATCCTGTTACGCTTTCAGCTTCCAGATGGAGATTTTACCCATGACGATGGCGACCACCCCGGCTGCCCCACTCGCCCGTACCAGCGGCGTCCTGCTGCATCCCACCTCATTACCTGGTCGCTATGGCATCGGTGACCTGGGCACAGCGGCATATCATTTCGTCGATTGGCTGCACCACGCTCGTCAGTCCTATTGGCAGGTGCTGCCGCTCGGTCCGACCAGCTACGGCGATTCGCCCTATCAGTCGCTGTCGGCGATGGCGGGCAACCCGTATCTGATCAGTTTCGATCGGCTGCTGGAACTAGGATGGCTGACACCAAACGATATGCGCGATCTGCCGCCCTTCCCGAATACACAGGTGGATTACGGCTGGATCTACATCTACCGCGCGGGCATCATGACCAGAGCGCTCGAAGGCTTTCAGGCGCGCGCCAATCCCGCCCACGTCACTGCCTTTCGCGCGTGGTGCCAGACCAACGCTCATTGGCTCGAAGATTACGCGCTGTTTATGGCGTGCAAAGGCGCACATGGGGGGGCACCCTGGCATGAATGGGAACCAGCACTGGCACATCGCCAGCCAGACGCGCTGAAGATCGCCGCCCGCGCCAACAGCAAGGCGATGGAGCAGGTTCGTTTCGAGCAGTGGGTGTTTCAGATGCAGTGGGAGGCGCTGCGCGCCTATGCCGCCAAACGTGGCATCCGTTTCGTGGGTGATCTGCCGATATTCGTCGCGCACGACTCCAGTGATGTCTGGGCGAATCCAGAACTGTTCGCGCTCGACTCCAAAGGCAAGCCGCTCACCGTCGCCGGCGTGCCACCGGACGCCTTTTCCGCCACCGGGCAGTTGTGGGGCAATCCCCATTACCTGTGGGATGTAATGGAAAAGGACAGCTATCACTGGTGGATTCGTCGTTTCGAGGCGGTCTTTCGCCAGGTAGACATCGTGCGCATCGACCATTTCCGGGGCTTCGAAGCCTATTGGTCGGTCGCTGGCAGCGCCCTGACCGCCGAAAAAGGCGAATGGGTGCCCGGTCCGGGGCTGGCATTCTTCCGCGCGATCGAGGCGGCGATGGGCAAGCTGCCGATCATCGCGGAAGACCTGGGCGTAATCACGCCGCCTGTAGACGAAATTCGGCGCTCGCTCGGTCTGCCCGGAATGAAGATCGTGCAATTCGCATTCGGAGATGACAGCATCGCCGCCGACTCGAAATATCTACCGCACAACTACGGCGAGAATTATATCGTTTACACAGGAACGCACGACAACAACACCACCATCGGCTGGTTCACCGACGGCAGCGACGGTGACGCCACCGATCAGGCGCGCGAGCATTTCCTGCGCTACATCGACCGCGATTACAAGCGTGTCGAGCCGAGCTGGGACATGATGCGTCTGGCGATGGGTTCGGTCGCGTATACATGTATCGTGCCACTGCAGGATGTGATGGGCTTGGCGGCTGAGGGTCGCATGAATACCCCTGGCACCCCATCAGGCAACTGGACGTGGCGCTACACGCCAGATATGCTGACAGCGACTCTGGCGGCGCGGCTGGGCGCACTGACCGCGCTCTACGGACGGGCGCCGCATCCCGCGACGAAGTAAAAGCAGCGCACAATCGTCACCGGGGGATTTACTTTTCATTTCCCGGTGACGGGTTCATGCCCGCTTGCGCTGGTAAGCTGTTGCAAAATTTCTTTAAGCAGCGTCTCGATATGGTAGGGTTTAATGATGTAGCTGTTGAAGCCTGCCTGGATGATCTTCTCGCGGTCGCTCGGCATGGCGTGCGCCGTCACCGCGACCACAGGCAGCGCCGCCGTGCGTGGATTGGCACGTATCTGCGCCAGCACCATCCACCCGTCCACCGTCGGCATCGACAGATCGAGCAGCACGAACGACGGCATTTTATTCTCGATCATGCGCAATCCGACTTCGCCCCCATCCGCGATCTGGACATGCGCCCCAATGCCCTTCAGCAAAATCTGAATCAAGGCGAGATTGTCCGGTTCGTTGTCGATCGCCAGTACCGTCCAATCTTTGTGGGTGGCGATGACCTGAGCAAGCTGCTGTCGCAGTTCTTTCATCGTCATATTTGCTGGATCCATTCAACATTGGTCGATACGTTACGGGCAGCGGGTCAGCTAGAGGACACCACCTCGTCGGCAGTTTGGAGCGGGAGTGTGAGCGTAAAGGTGCTGCCCTGTGCGAGCGCGCTCTCTACGACGATCGTTCCGTGCATGATCTGCGCCAGCTGGCGCGCGATCGACAACCCCAGCCCAGTGCCGCCATAGCGCCGCCGTTCACTGCCGTCCACCTGCCGAAAAGGTTCAAAGACGAACGACAGCGCTTCTGCTGGCATACCGATGCCGCTGTCCGCCACGATGAAGCGCCATTCCGACTCTTTTTGACGCTCGACCGACAGGCGTATCCCACCCGTTTCCGTGAATTTGACCGCATTGCCGATCAGGTTGATGATCACCTGTCCCAGACGACCGGAATCCTCGATCACGCTCTTGGGCAGTGTCTCATCGATATCGACATCGAAGCTCAACCCCTTAACACTCGCCATCGCGCGAAATGGATCGATCAGCGTCTCCAGCCAGGGACGGAGGGTAAATGATTCAGCGTGCAGCCTGACCTGATCGACCTCGATGCGGGCAATGTCCAATACATCGTTGATCAGCCGTAACAGTTGCTCTGAATTGACCAGAATACGCTGTTGATAGTGCAGTTGATCGGCTGTCAGATCGCCGCCGATGCCTGCGACCAGAATCTCGCTGTAGCCCATGATCGCATTCAGCGGTGTGCGCAGCTCGTGCGACATATTGGCGAGGAACTGATCCTTGAGGCGTGTGGCGCTCTCCGCCTGCTGACGCGCCTCCGCCAGTTCGCGGTTGGTCTGCACCAGCGCATCATTTTGCGCACGAATGCGTTCTTCCGCCCAGCGTCGGTCGGTGATATCGCGCAGCAGCAGCACCTGCCCCGTCAGCGCGCCGCGCGTATTGACGATCGGGGATAGGCGCATCTCGAAATTATGCGGTTCACTCCCCTGATGCAGGACCACCTCGTTTTGCAGTACGTTTCCAACCCGCCGCCGCTGTGCGGTCGCGATATTGTCCACCAGCGCCGGCATTGCCACACGCAGCGGCGTACCGAGTACTGCCGACGGCACACGTCCAAACATCGTCGCCGCTGCCTTGTTCATGTCGATCACCCGTTCCTGCGCGTCCAGTACGATCAGCGCATCAACCATGCTGTCGATCACCAGATCGCGCGCAGCGGGCGCCAGCGATAGCAGTTTGAAGCGCAGTATGCCCAGGGTCATCATCATGCCCGTGATGGCAAACGCGAATGGCGTGATATCGATCAAAGTCCCGACCGCGATCGTATAGGCATTGGCGACGAGCGGCGCCATGACGGCGATGAACAGCGAGAAAAGCTGCAGGCGGTAGGCGCGCGGTGTGCGCAGAAAGTGACGCAGCAGCACCACTGTCCCGCCGACGATCATCAGATACGAGTAGCCTGCGTGCAGCCAAAAACCGGCGACATTGGTCGCCAGGATCACCGAAACCCCTGAATCAAACTGCTGCACGCGGACATCTTCCCACATGAAGCCGTTCAAGCCGTTCGTCCAGACAAAAAACAGCGTCAGCGCCGGGACGATGCACAGCATCAGCAGCCGGAATCGGGTGAGCAGCGCCCCCTGATTGCCCATCTCCACGCAAAAGGCGAACCAGGCGGTTGGCACAATCACCACCCCGATGAACCTCAGCCGCCAGAGCATCAGTTTCAGCGATGGCTCGCTCACCAGCAGTTCCAACATATAGAGCACCGTCCACCACGCCACGCCGAGCAGCAGGACGATCATGAGCTTGGTCGCGCGGCCGCTGGCGCCACGACGGCTCCAGACATACCCCGCCAGCAGCATGACAAAGAGAGCGTTGATTCCCAGCAGGATGAGGGCGATGTTGAACGACATAATGAGTTACCTTATGAGATCGATGACGTCGGCTCTTGTCGGGAATGATTTTTGTGTACCAGCGCGCAGCACGCTGCGCGCGGCAATGGCACACGCACGCTCGACTGCCTCTACAGGCGGGAATCCCGATGCCAGCAGTGTGGCAAAGCTGCCGACGAACGCATCGCCCGCCCCGGTCGTATCGACCGCCTGCACCGGTTCGACGGCGATCGAGTGCACCTCGCCGCTGCTGGTGACCAGGAGCGCGCCGCGATCCCCCAGCGTGATCACCACGCCGCGCGGTCCACTCAGCTTGAGCGCCTGTCCTGCCGCCTCCGCTTGCTCGAAAGTGCGCACCACCCCTCCCGTGAGCATCGACGCCTCGACCTCGTTGGGAATCAGCCAATCGGTGTATTTTAGCAGCTCTGCGGGCAGCACGGCGGCGGGTGCTGGATTGAGCACGGTGATCACACCCGCGGCGCGAGCGATTTTGAATGCCTCGATCGTCGCGGGGATCGGCGTTTCGAGCTGGCACATGATCGCGTCGGCAGCGCGGATGGCACGGGCGTGTTCACGCACATCCTGTGGCGTCAGCGAGTCATTGGCGCCGCCGACGATCACGATATTATTCTGTCCACTGCTCTCGTCCACCTCGATCAATGCCACACCGGACGCCCGTTCCTCGTCGAACAGGATCGTGCTGGTGTCGATGCCCAGTGCGCGATAATTGCCGATCGTCATTTCACCGTACATATCGCGTCCGAGCTTGGTGATCACCTTGACCTCGGCGCCCAGCTTTGCCGCCATCACCGCTTGATTCGCCCCCTTGCCGCCGAACCCCATCTCGAAGCGCGACCCGTGTAACGTTTCACCCGGCGCGGGCAGATGGGGGGTATAGACGATCAGGTCGATATTGCTGCTGCCGACCATGACCAGCTTCGGTACGCGCGTCTGATTCGCCGCGCTCATGACTCGACTCCAGACAGCGCCTCACCGCACAGGTGTGCTTCGATGCCCATCGCCAGAAACATGGCGGCTTTGGCGGCGAGAGCGCGATCCGCGTCGGCGTCGGAGGGCGCATAGGCGACCTGGATGTGATTCGCTTTATGACGTCCCATCATCTGATCGCGGCTGACGCCGTGCAGCACCGCGTGCATGATTGGCCACTGCGGAGTCGTCATCTGCCAGCGGCGCTCGGTCTCCTGAGGCGGCAGCGTCACGATCGACGCACGTCCGAGATCGGCGTGCAGTTTGCCATCCTGGACATAGACCCGACTCCAGACGATCGCGCCAGGCTTGCTGATACCTTTGAGCGTGCCGCCGCCCAGACGAAAATACATCGACGGTTGGCGTTCGCTGGACGCCCCCGCATAACCGCCGATGAAATGCGAGGCGGGCGCCGCGCCGGAGATCAGGAAGACCCAGACGTAATCATCCACACCCTGTCCGCTGTAGTGTTCTCCATAACGCAAATCGTGCAGCGTATTCGCCGGGTCAAAGCCCATCGACGACCACACGCGCGCAGTCACCAGCCCGTCGAGTCCGGCACACTCGTCCACCTCATTGAAATGCGGCAGCGACCGCCCGGCGTACAACTCGACACCAGTTTCCGCGTGGTAGACAGGCGGACGCTCGACATTGTTCAGCAGCCCCTCCACCAGATCACTGGCGGGCGCCATATCTTTCAAACCCTGTTGATATTGAATCCCGATCGCGTCACAGCCAAAGTCATGGGCGATGCGCACGGCGGCAATATACATTTTAAGTTGATCGCGTATTTGCCCGTCGGTCAGGTCGGTATCGGGATTTGACCCGGTGACAAAAGTCATCCCGCGCGTCACCAACCAGGCGCGGGCACTGTCCGCATCGACATCGGAGACCAGGCGCATCCCCGCGACCAGCCCTGCCTGACTCAGGCGTTCTTTGTACACGCCACAGGCATTGAGCAGCTCGTCGTCGATGATGGCATTGTACATACCCATGCAGCCCTCGTCGAAAACGCCCAGGATCGCTTTTTCGTGGGCGAGCTGACGTGCCAGCGCCTCACCGAGCGCCCGTTCGTCGGCGGGCAGGTCGGCGGCGGTCACGGCACGTACATGCGAGGCATCGTGATCGATGTGCCCCTCACGCAGCCATTGACGCACCCCGACTTTGAAATACTCGTCGGTAAAATCCTCACTCCAAATCGTGCTGTAACCTATGCCCGCTTTGGTCAGCGAGCCGTTGAGATTGAGCATCCCGACCAAGCCGGGCCACTGTCCGCTCCAATTGGCGACTGTCAGAATGGCACCGCGATGGTCACGCAATCCCGCCAGCACATGGTGGCTGTACTGCCAGACCGCCTCGGCGACGATCAACGGCGCATCCGGGTCGATCCCGGCGAATACATCCATGCCCATGCGCTGGCTGTCGATGAAGCCATGTCCTTTTGCCGGATCGAAGGGGTGTCCGCGTCTGACGCTCACCCCTTCAAGGGCGAACGCGGCGATTACTTTTGCTTCCATTTCTGCCTGGGCGTCCCAACAGACACGATTGGCACTTTGGCGCAGATCGCCGCTGGCGATCAGGATCGCTTCATTTTGTCCGACACGAACGGTCGGTGTGACTGTGGGAAGAACATAGGCTGACATGGAAACATCCTCAACGTAAGGAAAGGAAAGCAATTGAAATAGCTCGATCGTCTACCATTGAAAGTGTACCCCGTTGACTGTTGCCATGCCATTCGAGGTGTGCAATAAGAGGTGCAGCAGAGTCTGGATTTGTGCAGATTCGATTGCGCGCCCCGACAAAATACGTTATACAGGCACAATCGAAGTGTGTTGGCTTCGATAAATTCATTTTATCAGGAGCAAAAGTGTGATGCGCAGCTATTTACGCAACTGTTGTCTTGCTTTTTTAATCCTGGTGCTGACGGTTACGGCGGTGGCACAGACCGAGCAGCCGGGCATGGTGGTGATTCCTGGCACCATTCAGAGTGTCCTTGGCTGTCCCGGCGATTGGCAGCCGGACTGCACCAATACCGCGCTGACCTACGACGCCGACGACGATCTGTGGTCGGGCACCTTCACCCTCCCAGCGGGCGAATACGAGTACAAGGTCGCCTTAGAAGGGACGTGGGATGTCAACTATGGCGCCAAAGCCGAAGCGGGCGGCGCCAACATTCCGCTGGTGCTGACCGAGGAGACCGAAGTCCGCTTCATCTATCAGCATACGACTCATTGGGTGACCGACAGTGTGAATTCGCTGATCGTCAATGTCGCTGGCAGCTATCAGGACAGCATCGGTTGTCCCGGCGAATGGCAGCCAGACTGCCTGCGCAGTCTGCTGCAAGACCCGGACGGTGATGGCGTATATGTCTTCACGACAGCGCTGATCCCGGCGGGCAGCTACGAGGCGAAAGTGGCGGCGAACGAAAACTGGAACCTCAATTGGGGTGACGGTGGCGTCCCCGGCGGCGCCAACATTCCGTTCGTGGTCTCTGAAGATGGTAAGAGCGTCGATTTCATGTTTGACACCAGGGAAGACAAATTCACCATGTCGGTGATCGTCGGTGGCGAAGTGCCCCCCAAAGCCGGAAATCTGTCGCAGGCGTCGGCACTCTGGCTGACCGAGGATGTCCTCGCCTGGAACGTACCCCGTATTCCCGGCGCCGATTTTCACCTCTACTACAATCCCACAGGCGGCTTGACTCTCAGCGACGAGGGCATCGCGGGCGGTGAATTCATCGTCCTGAAAGCGATCCGCACCGGATTGAGCGATGAGCTGGTCGCGCAATACCCCCATCTCGAAAGATACACCGCGCTGCAGGTGGACGCCGCCGACCTGGAGCGTGTGCCTGATCTGCTGCGGGGACAACTGGCGTTGATCAGCAGCTACGGCGATGGTGTGATCCAGGACGCCACCAGCGTCCAGATCGCCGGCGTGCTGGATGACCTGTATGCCACCGACGCGGGTCTCGGCATTGGCTTCAGCGATCAGCGCGCGCCGCTGTTCAACCTGTGGGCGCCGACGGCGACCGCCGTCCGCGTCCATCTGTTCGAGACCAGCACCAGCCCCGAAGCACTGCAAATCCAGGAAATGTCGATCGGGGATGGACCGGGTGTCTGGCAGTATTGGGGTGAGCCGGAGTGGTATGGCAAATTCTACCTGTTCGAGGTGACCGTTTTCGCGCCGTCCACCGGACAGGTCGAGACCAACTTTGTCACCGATCCATACTCGTTCAGCCTGGGGCTGGACAGCGCCCGCTCGCAGATCATCGACCTGACCGACCCCGCCACCATGCCTGAAGGCTGGGCGGATGTCGTCAAGCCGCCGCTGGAGGCGCCCGAAGACCTGGTGCTGTACGAGCTGCATCTGCGCGATTTCAGCGTCTACGACAGCACCGTCCCGCGCGAACACCGCGCCACCTACATGGCGTTCACCCACCCTGACTCGGCGGGCATGACCCATCTGCGCAGTCTGGCAGAGGCAGGCTTGAACGCCGTCCACCTCCTGCCCGTGTTCGACATTGCCACCATCGAAGAAGACCGCAGCGCGCGCACCGCGATCGCCCGCGAAGCGATGGCACTGTTCGCACCTGACAGCGCGCAGCAGCAGGAATTGGTCAATTCGCAGCGCGACAATGACGGCTTCAACTGGGGTTATGATCCCTTCCACTACACCACTCCCGAAGGTAGCTACAGCACCGACCCCGACGGCGCAGCGCGCATCAGCGAATTTCGCCAGATGGTCGCGGCGCTGAACGCGACGGGGTTGCGCGTGGTGATGGACGTGGTATACAACCACACCAATGCCGCCGGACAAAACGACAAATCGGTACTGGACAAGATCGTCCCAGGCTACTATCACCGTCTAAGTGCGCAGGGGCGCGTCGAGACCTCGACCTGCTGCGCCAACACCGCCACCGAACACGCGATGATGGAACGGCTGATGCTGGACTCGCTGCGCGTGTGGGCGACCCAGTACAAGATCGATGGTTTCCGCTTTGACCTGATGGGTCACCACATGAAAGACAATATGCTCAACGTGCGCGCCCTGTTCGACAGTCTGACGGTCGAGACCGACGGCGTGGACGGGTCACAGATTTACGTATACGGCGAAGGCTGGAATTTTGGTGAGGTCGCGGACAACGCGCGCGGCGTCAACGCCACCCAGATCAATATGGCAGGCACAGGCATTGGCACATTCAACGATCGCGTGCGCGACGCGGTACGCGGCGGCAGTCCGTTTGGCGGGCTGACCGAACAGGGCTTCGCCACCGGGCTGGTGGTCGATCCCAACGGCTTGAGCGAAAATTCAGCCGATGACGATCTGGCACGGCTGCTGCGTTTCCAGGACTTGATCCGCACCGCCCTGGCGGGCAATCTGCGCGATTACGCTTTCACTGGAGCGTCGGGCGAGACCATCACCGGTGCCGAGGTCGATTACAACGGCGCGCCCGGCGGTTATACACTCGATCCGCAGGAACACATTGTTTACGTCGAGGCGCATGACAACGAGACCTTGTTCGACGTGATCCAGACCAAAGCCCCGACAGATATGCCGCTGGCGGATCGTATCCGTATGCACAGCCAGGGTATCGACATCGCCATGTTGAGCCAGGGCGTTCCCTTCTTCCATGCAGGCATGGATATGCTGCGTTCCAAGTCGGGCGACAAAGACAGCTACAACAGCGGCGATTGGTTCAATTTCCTCGATTTTAGCTATCAGGATAACGGCTGGGGACGTGGGCTGCCGATCGCTGACAAGAATCAGGATAACTGGGCGCTGTGGGAGCCGCTGCTGGCTGACCCAGCACTCAAACCGACCGAGACCGACATTCGCGCCTCGATCACGCATTTCGAGGACATGCTGCGCATCCGTCGCAGCTCGCCGCTGTTCCGACTGCGCACCGCCGACCAGGTGAACCAGGTCGTGCGTTTCCACAACACCGGCATCGATCAGGTGCCAGGACTGATCGTGATGGAGCTGAACGACACAGTCGGTGAGAGCATCGACCCAGCCCACGCGGCGATCGTGGTCGTGTTCAATACCTCACCCGAACCCGTCGCCTATGCGGTCGAGTCACTGGCGGGCTATCCGCTCAGGCTGCACCCGATCCAGGCAGAGTCGGCGGATGCGGTCGTGCGCGATGCCGCATTCGACGGCGACAGCGGGACATTCATGGTGCCAGGACGGACGACAGCGGTATTCGTCGCGCTGGATGCCGAGGTGCAGTAGTTCTCAGTTTCGAGCGATACAGACGTGATTTAGAGTCACAAAAAAGGGCGCACACGATGGTGCGCCCTTTTCATTTCCCATACAAACGGCGCGGTCACGGGTAGCTCACACCGGACGTGACCGTGCCACCCGCCACCGCGTCGCGCGCGCAGCGATCATCGCGCCAACGCCTTTGCGCTTTGACACGACACGGTACATACCCGGCAGTGAACGGTCGCTCACCCAGGCAGCATAGGGCGCCATCGTCAGCGACGCCAGCGCCAGCAGCGGGCGATCGTAGTTGACGCGCCACCCGGCATAATCGAGCCACGCCTGATCGCGGTCGGAACGGAGCGGCACGCCCGCATCTTCGAGCTGTTTCAGCATTTCGTCGAATTCAAAGCGTGAGATGCTGATCGGATCGGTCGGCTTGGGTTCAGGGTCGAAAGCGACATCGAAGTAGTCCGCGACATGACGCAGGGCGATATAGCCCGTGCGGATCATCAGGCGCGCGTTGGGACTGACAGGCACCGCCACCGACGACAGCATAATCGCGGCGCTGTCCAGCATGACTCCGGCGGCGGTCACCCATGACCGTTCCGAGCGCGGCGACCGGAAGAAGACCAGCGCCACCAACGAGGTATGGGTCTCATCGATCTCGGCAAACCAGGTCGCCCATTCGCGCCAGATTTCGTTGACCAGTTCGAGATCGTCGATACTCTGCGCCAGCGTGATGAAGTCAGCCGACGACGGCGGCGATCCCGCCCGCGTCTCCAGCAGCGTCACCAGCGTCTCACGCTTGCTGAAGGCACTGTACATGGTGGGCAGATAGGCGATCAGCAGCGCCACCATGATCAAGCCCAGCGCGGACGCCGTGAACTCGAAAATCATATTCACGAACAGATCAGATTTTGTGAATCCGAGCGTGAACAGCGATGATCCCGCCAGGCTGAAGCTCTCGTACAAGCCGTTGACACCCAACGACCAGAAGATCAGCGTGTAGCCGACAGTCAGCAGCGCCAGCCACACGATCGGCTGTGCCAGCAGCGCGACCGGCGCGAACATCGCCATCACCTCATCGCGCTGTTCGTAGGATTCCTTGCTCTGCGCGCGGCGGCGAAACAGCCAGAAGATCACTCGAAAGACCATCCCGGTCAGCGGCACAAACGCACTGCGTGGCAGCACGAAGGTGCGGATCGCGGCAATGACCACCGCGCCGATGATATACGCGCCGACCGCGAATACGAAGATGCGGGCAGCAAGATCGAGTAATTCAGGCAAGCAGTTCCTCCAGCGCGCCGATCAGCGTATCGGCATCGGACTCGGTGTTGTAACCCTGGATCGAGACGCGGATGTAGGTCTGCCCGTTGATGTCATGTACGGGAATCTCGATGCGATAGCCGTCGTACAGGCGATCTTTAAGCGCGTCCGCCGTCACACCAGCGGGCAGCGTCAACGGCACGCTCGCCATTTGTCCGATGTGGGACGCCGGGATGACAGGCGAAGTATGGCTGATGGCGTGCAGCCGATCGCGCGTGCGCAGCAGCAGATCACGGCAGCGTGCCCGCACCATGAACCAGTCGTGATCACGCAGGAAGGCGATCGCATTTGGCACTGCCAGGATCGCCGCCGGATCGCGCGTGCCCTGCTCGTGCTGGCGGGTGGTAAAGTCGGCATCATCACGCCAGCCCCAGCTCAAAAAGAGCGGGCGCATCGCCGCCTGAAATGGTTCGGCAACGCACAGAAAGCCAGACGCCTTGGGCGCGCACATCCATTTATGACAATTGCCTGTGTAAAAATCGGCGCCGACCGACTCGACATGCAGCGGAAACTGACCGGGCACATGCGCGCCGTCGATGACGGAAATGATCCCGGCTGCGCGCGCGCGCTCGACGATCGCCTCTACCGGGAATAGCAGCGCCGCGATCGAGCTGACGTGACTCATGAAGACCACCCGTGTGCTGGGCGTGACATGTGACCAGTACGCTTCGACGAACGAGTCGTCGTCGGTGAAGGGCAGTGTCACCGGGGCGACGACCACGCGCGCGCCCGTCCGCGCCGCGACATCGTACCAGATGACCGCGCATGGGTGATACTCGTGATCAGTAATGACGATCTCGTCGCCGGGACGCAGCGACGCCGCGATCGCGTTCGCCGCCATTTGCACACCAGCGGTGGCGTTGAAGACGAAAACGGTGTCTTTGGCAGCGGCGCCGATAAATTCTGCCAGCGCGTCACGTGCGTCTGCCATCAAGCCAGGCAGCCGATCCTTTATAAATCTGACGGGCTGACGTTCCAGCTCGACCTGCCAGCGCTGATAGGTCTCGAAAACAGGTTTCGGACAGGCGCCAAATGAGCCATGATTGAGAAACACCACCGACGGATCGAGTAAAAATTGCGCCCGCAGGCTGGCAGTATCGTTGCGGTAGATTGTTTGCGTTTGCAGGGTCGAGACAGTCATGATAACTCCGAATGAATGCAGGGTGCGAACAAAAAATCGTGTTCTTTCCCTACGGAAGGGGAAAACGGGACAGGCGAAATAAAGACAGATCGCGCGCTGATTCACCGTTCAGTGCCAGATGCGCGATCGTCTCGCCCAGGATCGGGCTGAACTTGAAGGCGTGACCAGAACAACACGACGCGATCACGACATGGCGATAAGCTGGGTGGGTGTCGATCACGAAATGCTCATCGGGCGTATTGGTGTACAGGCACACGCGTGACGCCTTGTGTACAGCGGCGCCAGGCAGGTGACGTTCGGCAAACTGGCGCATCGACTCGATCAGCGCCGGATCGGGGCTGCGCTCGACCTGTTCCGGGTCGATCGGGGCGCCGTCGTGCAAGCCGATCTTGACTCCGCTGCCGTCCACATCGGGCACACCATACAGGATTTGACCATACTCGCTTTGCAGATGCCCGATCCAGACAGGAAAGCGATCGGGCGCATAGTCGGCGCCGACGACACCGCTCGTTCCAGTGAAATAATTCTCCTGGGGCGCGATCGGCAGCAGCGGAATATGGATGTCGAGCGGCGCGATCAGCCGGTTCATCCAGGCACCGCCTGCGATCACCAGTCGCGCACCGTCGAACGACTCGTTCTGGCAGTGTACCGTCACAGTGTGTTCATGCACCACGATGCGTGCTGCGCGCGTATGATCGCGGATAGTCGCGCCCTGGTCACGCGCCAGCCGCACAAAGGCTCGCACCGCCGCCGATGCCCGCAGCACACCCGCGTCTGCCTGGTAGAGTACCACCCAATCAGGGTCGAGCGTGAACTGCGGAAAGCGGCGCATCGCTGCGGCGGCGTCCAGCATTTCATGCATGATTCCGGTGGCGAGCAGTGTGCGTCGCATCCCTGACAACAGCGCTTCGCCGGGCGGAGCAAAGTCGATGCCGCCGCTCTTGTGGTAGAATCGTTCGCCCGCCGCCTGCTCCAGCGCATCCCAGGCGCGAAACGAGTCGCGCGCCATGCCGACATAGACCGGATGGTCGTAGGCGTAGCGGATGATACGCGAGGCTCCGTGCGAGCTGCCCCGATCATGGTCGATTGCGTACTGTTCCAACAGCAGCACACGTACACCGCTGCGCGCGGCTGCGTAGGCAGTGGCGCTGCCGACCGCTCCGGCGCCGATGACGATCAGGTCGTACATAAATTCATCCTCAATGATCCTGGCGCATCGTCGATGGTTTATACTTTGCAGATTCTAGCACAAGAAAATTTTACAATGGAGATGTGGACTCATGACCTTCGACATGATCGCTGGCGCCGACGCTCTGGAATCGCAAATCATTGCCTGGCGCCGGGACTTTCATCAGCACCCGGAATTAGGCTTTCACGAGTTTCGCACGGGGGCGGCGGTCGCCCGTGAGCTGCACGAGATGGGCATCGAAGTCGTGACCGGCGTCGGCAAGACCGGCGTCATGGGCATCATCGGGGAAGGTGAGCGCACGATCGCCATCCGCGCCGATATGGACGCGCTGCCGATTCTGGAGGCGAACGAGGTCGGATACGCCTCGTCATCGCCTGGTGTGATGCACGCCTGTGGTCACGACGCCCACACCGCCATTTTGCTCGGCGTCGCGCGGATGCTGGTCGCCATGCCCAACCGTCCGCCGGGACAAATCCGACTGCTGTTTCAACCGTGCGAGGAAACCTCCGACGAACTCGGTTTCAGCGGCGCGCACTACATGATCCAGGACGGCGCGCTCGACGGGGTGGACGAGGTGATCGCGCTGCACGTCGCCAGCGATATGCCCGCCGGGACGATCGCCATCAATGATGGACACATCACCGCCGCCGCCGATAATTTTTACGGTACGGTGATCGGCAAAGCCTGTCATGGCGCGCATCCCGAACAAGGGGTCGATCCGATCTTCATCGCCGCTCAGGTGATCAATGCCATCCAGGGCGTGATCTCACGGCAGCGCAATCCCATTCATCCGGCGATCGTCACTATCGGCAAAATCAACGGCGGCAGCGCGGAAAATATCATCCCCGACGAGGTGACGATGAGCGGCACCATTCGCAGCTACGACGAAGGGGTGCGCCAAAAATTATGGGCAGACGTGGAAAAGGCGTTTGCAGTCGCGCGGGCGTTGGGCGGGGATTATGCTTACACGCTCAAGAAAGGGTGTCCAGCGACCTATAACGATCCGCATGTCGCGGGCATGATCCGCAAGACAGCGATCGAGCTGTTTGGCGCGGATCGGCTGATGACACGTCCGGTCAGCCTGGGTGGGGAAGATTTCAGCCTGATGACAGCGCGCGTCCCCGGCGCCATGTTCATGCTGGGCGCGCAGAAGGACAGCCGTTCGCGTCCGCATCATAATCCCCATTTCGACCTCGATGAAGGCAGCTTCAAGACCGGCGCCGCGCTGCTGGCTGAGACGGCACTGCGGCTGCTGGCGCTGTAGGCTGACTCCGATCACGCTGTAAAATGAAATACAGCCCTTCCCCTGAGTGCCTGGAGAAGGGCTGTATTTTCTAAACGAGTGTGACGCTTTACCGCAGCTCGGTGCGAATTTCTTCCCCGAAGATGTACTCGTAGGTGCTGAGTGCGACCAGCTCGTTCAGCCAGCGATACGGCGGGATTTCATGATCCGCCGGGATGATCGCCTCGATGGACTCGACAGCTTGTCCGCGCTGGAAGAAGGTCACGATTTCGCGCGCCTCGACATCGCACACGGTGCTGCTCCTGCTCAGGAGCGGATAAGGCGCGCCTTCGACGACCTCTGCAGTAAAGCCCTGATCGAGATATTGCTGCACGTACCAGCCATCCAGCAGCGCGGCGTCGGCGTCGGCGGTCGTCGCAAAGCGGTCGAGCGTGAAGCCGATCGCCATGTACGGCACTTGTTCCAGCACGCAGCTCGCGTTGGTCACGCGGTGACGAGCGCGCAGTTCATGCCCATAGCGCTCGAACAGCGTCGTGCCCGCGTCGCGCGCCGCTTCTGGCAGCGCCGCGATTGTCTCCTCGGTGGTGAACACGCCGATCGCCTCGGTGTCCACAGCCAGCGGTTCAGGGAGTGTGCCCGACAGCTCCGCGAGCACCGCTTCATAGGCTTCGACGGTCGCCGCTTCCGGCGCGACGTAGCTGGTCTGCACGATCGCCGGGTCGGTGACGATCAGCACCGTATTCAGCGCTTCGCCGGGTGTGGTGGCAGTTTCCGGTTCACGCAGGTCGATCGCGGTGGCGTTCTCCTGCCCTTGCAGCACTTCACCGAAAATGGTGTGCTTGAAGTCGAGATGAGGGGTTGGCACGGTGGTGATGAAGAACTGGCTGCCGTTGGTGCCGGCGCCCGCGTTCGCCATCGCCAGCCAGCCCGGACGATCGAAACTTAAAAAGCCGACGAACTCGTCCTCGAACTGATAGCCAGGTCCGCCCGCGCCAGTAGCAGTCGGATCACCGCCCTGCACCATGAAATCCTGAAGGACACGGTGGAAGGTGGTGTTGTTGTAGTAGCCCTGCTGTGCCAGGAAGACGAAATTGTTGACGGTGATCGGCGTGAATTCCTCGAACAAGTCGATATAGACCGCCCCAGCGCCCGTACAAAGGATGGCAGCATAATCGACACCGCTCTCCAACACCGCCTCAGCGCCGGTGAACTCGCGCGTGGCTGGGTCGGCGGCGGGCAGCGCGGCATCGCACAGCGCCTGCGGCGTCTGAGCGTCTTGCGCCAGCGCCGGGACAGTCAGCATCAGCGCCAGAGCAGACAGCGCAGTCACGCGAAACAAATGATTCCACTTCACATCGAACTCCTTTTTTATTCTGGAAGCGCCATTGTAGCGGCAAGAATCAGCGAATGACACCACGAACGCGCTAACGCGCCAGCCACACCACCAAGACCTCATATGGCGCTAATCCTGGCGTGGGCTGATAGGCGACGAACCCGCCGTCAGTACTCAGAATCGGCTGTGACGCGCCCGCCGCCGAATCCAACCCATCGTAGCCAGTGGCAGTGGCGCGTCCGCCAAGATCGCCGTCGTAAGTCAGGGTGTAGTCGGCGATCGGCTCATCGGACAGGTTGATCACGACCAGGGACGCCGGGGCATCGGCATCATCGCTCATGTGAACGAAGCTGTAGACCGCGTCCGCCTCGGACTCGACCCCGCGCCATGTCCCGCGTCCGAGTCCGAGCGCGCCGCGCAGCCGAATCATCGTGCGATACGTGTCGAGCAGCGAACCCGCTTGATCGGTCTGCACGGCGACATTGGCGGTCTCCAGATCGGACTGCAAACCCTGCCAGGGGCGCCCGGTCGTGAATCCGGCGTTCTCGTCATCATCCGTCCACTGCATCGGGGTACGGATACGCTCATCGGGTTTGGCGCCCGTCATGCCGATCTCTTCGCCGTAGTAGATGAATGGCACACCGGGACTGGTCAGCAGCAAGCGCGCGGCGGTACGCGCCTTATCTTCATCGCGCAGACCGAACATGACCCGGTTTTGATCATGATTGGTCAGGAACGGCGCATAGTTGGCGCCGTTGAACTGGCGCAGCGCCCGTGCCTGAATATTGCGCACCGAGCTGGCGCGCTCATTGCCAGCACTTTGCAGCGCCGCGGTGGCGAGGTCGAACTCGAACGCCAGATCGACCGCGCCCGACTCGACATAAGGCGCGACCTCGAAGGTGCTGCTCCAGATTTCAGCGACGATCAGCGCGTCCGGGTCGATCGCGCGGATGGCGGCGCGATAGTCGGTCAGCCAGGCGACCGTCGCGGCGGTGTTTTCCTGGTCGCGCCCTTCCTCGATCACATGTTTCACCCCATCCAGACGAAAGCCATCGACACCCTTGTCGAGCCAGAACTGCGCGATCCGGGTCATTTCGGCGGTCACATCGGGATTGGTATAGTTGAGGTCGGGCATCCCCTCCCAAAACAGCGCGTAGTAGTAACGCCCACTCGCTGCGTGCCACACGGTCTGATTTTGCGGTCCCTTCCAGCCAGGGCTGCGTTCCTCCCACAGATACCACGAGTTGTACGGCTCGGCGCCCGCCTGCGACTCGACGAACCAGGGATGTTCACGCGAGCTGTGGTTGAAGGGCAGATCGATAATCACCCGAATCCCGCGTGAGTGCGCCTCGGACACAAGCCGCTCGAAATCCGCCATCGTTCCGTAGTCAGGCTCGACTTCGTTGTAGTTGGTCACATCGTACCCGTGATAACTGGGCGACTCCATGATCGGCATCAGCCAGAGTCCGGTCACGCCCAGGTCGTCGGTGGTAGCGGGGTCGCCATCGTTGAGATAATCGAGCCTTTCGGTGACGCCATTAAAGTCACCTACCCCGTCGCCATCGCTGTCGTAAAAGCTGCGTACAAAAATCTCGTAAAATACGGTGTCGTGCCACCAGTCGGCTTGTTCCTGTGCCGCAGCGGGCAGCGCCAGCGCCAGCGCCAGCACGCACGCGCACACAGCCAGCCAGATTCGTAAAGAACGCATTGGATTTTTCTTTCCTGTTGTAATAAGCGTTTGGTTAACCGGAGAGCTATTCCCCATCTAACACGCCATAATTATAGCCGAAAGCATAAACATGAGGCTTGAAATTGCGATGAGTGATTACGATGTGATCGTCGTTGGTGGGCGCGCGTCCGGCTCGACACTGGCTGCCCGCCTGGGATTGGCAGGACTGCGGGTGCTGCTGTTGGAACGCGCGCATATGCCCGTGCTGCCCGGTGCATCCTGCCCGATCATCTATGCCGCCGCGATGAATCTGCTCGACGAGATCGGCGCCGACGAGTCCGCGTATGCCCGCGACACCCCCAAGATCCGCCGTATGATCATCGAGACAGTGGGCATGGAGTCAACAGTCTGGATTCCGATGCTGAACGGGCGTGATTATGCCTACGCCATCGATCGCGCTCGTTTTGATTACGCGCTCTGGCAGACCGCCACCGCCCTGCCGACCGTCGATGGGCGCATGGGCGCGTCGCTGCTCGATCTGATCTGGGACGGTGAACGGGTGACGGGCGCGCTGATCAAAGATGCGGACGGGATACAAACACGGGTCACATCCGATCTGGTCGTCGGCGCTGACGGACGTTTCAGCACGGTCGCGCGCAAGGTCGGCGCCCCGGAACGGGACGAACACGACGATTTCCCGGCTTCGATCTACTATGCCTACTGGACGAACGTCGCGCCCTACGACGACCTGGGAGCGGCGGCAGTCGCGGGTGGACCCGGTTACGGCTATGGCTATCTGATGATGGACAGCGCCGACGGCTCGGTCGCGCTCGGATTCGAGGGGCAGGCGGCGCTGCTCGACCCCCCGCCTGGCGAGACCGAGGCGTTTTACCGCGCCATGATCGCTAAACACCCTACTCTGTTGCGGCGGCTGCAAGGCGCTGAGATGATCACCTCGGTGCGCGGCATGAAGGCGATCGGCAATCTGTATCGGCAGCCGGGGGGCATGGGATGGGCGCTGACCGGGGACGCCTATCACCAGAAAGACCCGCTCGACGGTCAGGGCGTGTACGATGCGCTGCTGACCTCGAAACTGCTCGCGGAGCAGATCGTCGCCCATCGTCATGATGGTCGCTTGTGGTCGGAGGCGCTGGTCGCGTATGATCAGAACGCTCGCCGCGCCACCTTCGCAATGTACAATGCCACCGTCGAGCGGTCGCGCGTCAGTCTGTATGCCCGCACCCCGGAATGGCTGAAAATACCGATGCGCTGGATGCTGCAAGACCCAGTGATGCAGGAGCGCTTCGGGTTGATGCTCACCCGGCAGGTGGACTTGAGCGATACACGCGCGGCGATCCCGACGGTATTGGGCGCGATCGCGCGCGGACCTCTGCGTGACCTGAGCCGCTTACTCGATCGGATGGCACAATGATCGAATTCATACACGTACATACCCGGCAGCCTGTCCTGGCAGTCGGCAAAGCACCGGAACAAGCGCGCGCGGCGGCGATCCTCCTGCACGGGCGCGGCTCGTCGGCGCGCGACATCCTCAGTCTGGCGTCGGATATCGAACATCCCGACTGCGCTTTCATCGCGCCGCAGGCATCCGGCTACACCTGGTATCCGAACCGTTTCATCGAGCCGATCGCCAAAAACGAGCCGCATCTGTCGTCGGCGCTCAAAATCATCGATGAGCAGATCGAAAAGCTCAATGCAGCCGGTATTCCGCACGAGCGGATCGTGCTGGTAGGCTTTTCGCAGGGCGCGTGCCTGGCACTGGAATACGGTGCGCGGCTTGGTAAGCGGTTGGGCGGGGT
Organism: Anaerolineae bacterium; assembly: GCA_034437395.1. Taxonomy (GTDB): domain Bacteria; phylum Chloroflexota; class Anaerolineae; order Aggregatilineales; family Phototrophicaceae; genus Flexifilum. Next base: position 32,445 of record DAOTUN010000085.1, read on the forward strand.
GGCGGGGTTGAGCGGCGGCTTGATCGGCGATGTCCTCGATCCAACACGATACCACCCCCTCGTGGGCACGCCGACATTTCTGGGATGCAGCGATGTCGATATGCACATTCCGCTGGCGCGCGTCGATGAGTCCGCCGCGCTGCTGACGACTCTGGGCGCGGCGGTCACAAAGCGCATCTACCCGCGAATGGGTCACACCGTGAACGAGGATGAAATCGGGTTCGTGCGCTCGCTGGTCTCGGACGTGGCGAAGCAGGGCTGAACCGTCACACAGCCTCACAGAGGCATGGTAAAGCGTACCATGCCCCTGCCACTATCGCAGAACTTACGGAGTTCCCAAAAGCAAGTCAAACGACGCAGGGACGTATAACAATGCGTCCGAGCGCAGGATTATTTGGATTTGTCTTCGTTTTTCGATTATTTGTCCGCAATGGCGCCGATCAGTGTCTCATAGAATGACAATGCCGTCCGTTCGATCAGCCATTCAGATTCGTTGTGTGCGGAAATGGCGTCATAGTTCAGCACAGCCCCCGTCCAGCCCTCACGATGCCAGTAGGCAGCGCCGGGCAGCGCGGAATAGGCAAAATCCTCAGGAAACGGGTGTGCGTAAGCGTAGAGATAGGGGTGTTCGTATTGCCCATCCGTGAAGGGCGCGAAGCCGAAATTGAGATGTGCCCCACCCTCGTCCATCTCGACATTACCCGGCGCAAAAATCACTGTCGATATGTCAAAATGATGCGGAAACACCACGATCGGTGAAAAGCGCCCTTCGATCCGCGCCTTGAAGCGTGCCAGACCCGTGAACACAGCATATTGTACCGCCGCATACCCGGCTGCAATCGTGCCGTCGATCTGCATCGGCGTGGTGAGCGGCGCCTCCAGCGGCACCTCCTGGTCGAAACCTGCCTGACGCATCAGCTTTATCACCTCGCTCATCAGCTTGTCCCCGTTCAAGCCTTCCAGAGCGATCGATTTTGACCCTAACCCTGGCGTTTCAAACAGCAGCCGACCCTCGCCATAGTCGAGCGAGAGCGACAATCCGCCAGGGATAGTCTGCGTATGAATGCCCATTGGGATCGGCTGCAATGGCAAATGCTGTGAGTTATGACGTTTGGGCAGCAGCGCCCGCTGCACCCCTCCGACTACCTGCGCGGCATCATGCAGACTGTGAATCGTGGTCGTCCAGGTCGGGACGTACAAATTGGGCAGGGTCATGAAAAGCGACTCCTATCGTATGCGATTAGCCCTCTATTTTAGCACCATCTGCACTTCCAACTTCTAATGTGTATTTTAGAAATCATGTGCTATCATTAGGGGAGAAACAGAGAACAAAAAGGTGTCTGCGATGAAGCCACACGACATCAAAAAACTACAGCGGCGCAGCCGTGAAATGCGCGTAAAACGGGTCTCCAGCACTACCCTGGTGGTATTCAGCCGCACCAACCCACAGCTTCAGCACATTGTCACCATCGAATGGGACAAGCACGACGGCGGCATCCGGGCGCGCTGCACCTGTCCTTGGGCGCAGCATGGCGGAGCGGCATGTTCGCATGTACTGGCGGGGCTGAATCATCTGGCGAGTGAGCAGCAGCGGGCGATCAGCTTTTGGCTGAATGCGGAAGATGCGCGGCGCCAGCGACACCGGGTGCTGACATTGAAAGCGGGGGATGGAGATGTGTACATCACCAGCCGCCCGCTTGCAAAAGGCGATGCGGTGGCAGTGGCGTCGTAAAACAAAACAGGCGATCGAGGTCGATCGCCTGTTTTATTTCTGGCAGACTAGCCGAAGCCTAAGCTTCTGCCATCCGCTCTTTGGCTTTCTGTTCTTTCTGGCGCTTTTCGGTATCCAGAATGCGCTTGCGCACTCGCAGCGCGACCGGAGTGACTTCCAGCAGCTCATCTTCCGCCAGGAATTCGATATAGTCGTCGAGGCTCTTATTGAGATCGACGTTAACCTTGTCTTCCTTGCCGAAGTAAACCGTATGCACCGCGCTCAACTGCTTGGTCTTGCACACGTTGATCGCCAGATCTTCGGCGCGGATATGGATGCCGACGACCATGCCCTGATAGACCTCAGTGCCCGGCTCGATCAGGAAGGTGCCACGCTGTTTCACCTGATCGAAGGCATAAGTGCTGGACTTTCCGGTCTCGTAGGCGACCAGACTGCCAAACTGACGACCAGGGATACCGCCCGCATACGGCTCGTAGCCGTGAAAGATCGTGTGCAGTTGACCCATGCCGCCCGTCGCGGTCAGGAATTTAGAGCGCAAGCCGAGCAAGCCGCGCGTCGGCACCTGGTAGGTCATGAAGGTCGTACCGCGTTCGGTATTCATATCCATCATGCGTCCACGACGCCCACCGATCATCTCGACGACGGTGCCCGTCAGGTCATCCGCAACCTCGATATGCACTTCTTCGATCGGCTCCATCGTCTCGCCTGTGTCTTCATCCACTATGAAGATCACTTCGGGCTTGCTGACCTCGAACTCGTAGCCTTCGCGGCGCATCGTCTCGATCAGGATGCCCAGGTGCAGTTCACCGCGCCCACTGACCACGAATTTTTCAGGCGAGTCGCCATCCTGGACGCGCAGCGCCAGGTTGGAACGAGTCTCGTTGTACAGGCGCTCACGCAGCTTGCGCGAGGTGCCGAGACCGACCTTGCCCTCCCGTCCGGTGAACGGTGAGGTGTTGATGCCAAAGGTCATCCGCACAGTCGGCTGTTCGACGCTGATTGGGGGCAGCGCTTCCGGGAATGCCGGATCAGCGATGGTGTCACTGATACCGATATGCTCGAAGCCGCCGAATGCCACGATGTCGCCCGCCCTGACTTCATCGACTTCCTGTTTCGCCAGATTGTGATAGGTGAACAGATAGGCGATATTGCCCTTCTGGATCGGGCCCTCGACCGGGATACGCAGGATCGGCTGACCCTTGCGCAGCGTGCCGGACAGCAGCCGTCCGACGCCGATCTGACCTTTGTAGCTGTCATATTCCAACGTGGTCACCAGCAGACGTGGCGGCGCATCGGCGTCGATGGTCGGCGCGGGCACCTCACGGACGATGGTCTCGAACAACGGCTCCAGGCTGTCTACCAGTCCATCGGCAGTCATGCCCGCTTTGCCGTCCAGACCGATCGCGTACACCACTGGAAAGTCAGCCAGAAAGTCGTTGGCACCCAATTCGATGAACAGGTCGAAGGTCTCGTTCAACACTTCGGCGGGGCGCGCGTGGGCGCGATCGACCTTGTTGATCACCACGATCACGCGCAAATTCTGGGCGAGTGCCTTGCGCAGCACAAAGCGCGTCTGCGGCATCGGGCCCTCGACAGCATCGACCAGCAGCAGCACGCCGTCCACCATGTTCAACACGCGCTCGACCTCGCCGCCAAAGTCGGCGTGACCGGGGGTATCGACAATGTTGATCTTGGTGCCCTGCCAGGTAATGGCGGTGTTCTTGGCGAGAATGGTGATGCCGCGCTCTTTTTCGAGCGCGTTGCTATCCAGGATGCGCTCACCAGCGGCGGCGGCATTGTTGGCGTCCCGGAACACTTTGGACTGCTTGAGCATCCCGTCAACCAGCGTGGTCTTGCCATGGTCAACGTGAGCGATGATGGCGATATTGCGAATATCACTGCGGGTTTGTGTCACAGTATGCCTTTATAGCTTGGTTTTTATGGGAACGTGGACAATTATATCAGTCAATTGTTAAGAGTTGTAGGGGAAGATGACAAAGAAATCAGGTGAAAACTTAGATTCTATTACTCTTCAAACAAGCGGATATGGCTTTCCTACACAGGTTCTAAACAGCTACAGAATACGCTTTTTTTACGATCACCAGAGGATGTCCCCTGTGGAACTCACCTTCACGCTGGCTTTTGTCGGCGGAGTCGTCTCGTTCATCTCGCCGTGTATGCTGCCGCTGCTGCCCGTGTACCTCGGCTACCTGAGCGGACAGGTCAGCCATGCGACTCAGACAACACCCGCCAGCGCACGACGGCGCACGGTCTGGCACAGCCTGATCTTCGTATTGGGGTTCACGCTGGTATTCGTCTCGGTTGGGCTGCTCACCACTGTGTTCATCGACCAGGTGAGCGGCGGGGATGTAGACAATGTGACCGCCTGGATCGGTCGCATCGGCGGTGGTTTCGCCATCGTATACGGGCTGCATTTCATCGGAGTCATGCCCGCGCTGATCGATCGTGTGCGCGCCGATGGACGTGCGTCGAGGCTGGTCGCGCTGACCGATCGGCTGTTTTATGGCAGCGCCCGCTGGCAGCCAAAGATGGGCGGCACAGGCGGATTTGTGCCCTCGTTCATTTTGGGCATGGCGCTGGCAGCGGGCTGGACGCCGTGTATTGGACCCGTCTACGGCGCCGTACTGACATTGGGTATCAACGGGGGAGCGCTCGACCAGGTGGTGGGCTTGATGCTGGTCTACTCGCTGGGACTGGGGCTGCCATTCGTGCTGACCGCTGCCCTGATCGGGGGCGCGAGCGCATTGGTGGCGCGGCTGAAACGGTCGATGCGAACGATCGAGGTCGTCAGCGGCATCTTTCTGCTGATACTGGGGCTGGGGCTGGTGAGTGGTCAGTTGCAGAGCATCAGCCGCCGCTTTGCCAATCAATTCGCGGATATCTCGATCGCAGTCGAGCAGCGCGCGCTGGAATGGGTTTCGCCCGATCTGAAACAAGTACCGTAATAAGCACGCCAACAAGGAGTCTGTAGATGAGAATCATGTTCAAACGTCCATTTGCTGCCGTGATCATCCTGATCGCCCTCGCGTCGAGCCTCGGTCTGCTGCTGGCGACCGCACAGGAGGAAACAAACGTGGTCACGTATCCTGATTTGGGTGCAGCGCCTGAATTGAACAACGAGGTGTGGTTGAACACCGAGGATGAGGCACCTGTGCCGCTGGCGTCGCTGCGCGGTCAGGTGGTGCTGCTGCACTTCTGGACATTCGACTGCATCAACTGCATTCGCACCATTCCCTACGTCGAACGCTGGTACGAGACCTATCAGGACGACGGCTTCACCGTCATCGGCAATCACTACCCGGAATTCGATTATGAGCGCGTCCTGGCAAATGTCGTCGCTGCCGCCGACGAACTCGGCATCACCTACCCGATCGCACAAGACAACGACGGCGTTACCTGGCGTGCTTACCGTCAGCGCTACTGGCCCACCATGTATCTAATCGACAAACAGGGCAACATCCGCTACCGCCATATTGGTGAAGGGCGTTATGCCGAGACCGAGGCGGCGATCGAGGCGTTGCTGGCAGAGCCGCACACCCCGGAAGCCACGCCCGAAGCGACCGAGGCGCCCTAGCACCTATGCCCTAGCACCTATGCCCTAGCACCTATCCCTAGCACCTACAGTGAGGGCGTGGCGGGTGCCACGCCCTCACGCGCTGCGTCTCAGCGCACGCCGAGCAGCACCTCGACCGTTAGCTGATCCAACGCTTCATACGCCAGCCCGCGTGCGCCCAGCGCCACACGATCGAACTGTGCCGCCTTCAACTGTGCCACCGAGTCGGCACTGTAACCACCGCCCATGTAGGCGGTCGATCCGTCATCGGCGTTGATCTGTGTGAGCAAAGCCTGAATCTCCGCATCGGCATTCCAGCGCGCCGCTTTGTCCGCCAGGATCATGTACGTCCGCATACACCCGCGTGCAAAGGCGCGTACACCCTCGTAGTCCTCGGTGCGAAAGGCGTGGGCGTCAAAGTGGCGGCTGCCGCTGTAGCCCACATCTTCCAGAAACTTGACCAGGAAGAAATTCTGTTTGAGCATCTGCGAGCCAAAACGGAAATCCTGGTCGTAGCGCCCGAACATCTGATCGTTCAGGTCGATGTGAAACAACTTTCCCGCGTCCCACGCCTGCGCGATCGCGTGGACGAAATTCAAGCCCGCCATATGCTCGTGCGCGACTTCCGGGTTGACTCCCACCATCTCCGGGTGATCGAGCGTGGCGATGAAGCCGAGCATGGCGCCGACAGTGGGCAGATACAGATCGCCGCGCGGCTCATTCGGCTTCGGCTCCATCGCAAACCGGATGTTGTAGCCTTGTCCGCGCGCATAATGCGTGACGAAATTGACCGCCTCGCGGTAACGCTTCACCGCGTCCAGCGGACTCTTGGTCGCGTCGCTCTCGGTACCCTCGCGTCCACCCCAAAAGACGAATACCTCCGCGCCCAATTCGATCGCCGTATCGAGCGTGCGCAGCACTTTTTGCAGCGCGTAGGCGCGCACACGCGCATCATTGCTGGTGAAAGCACCATCTTTGAAGGCGGGATCGCTGAACAGGTTGGCGGTCGCCATCGGCATTTTCAGCCCGGTTTCCGCCAGCACTCTGGCAAATTCGGATACCAGCCGATCGTATTCGGCGGGGGTGGCGTCGATCGGGATCAGGTCGTTGTCATGAAAGTTGACGCCATAGGCGCCGACCTCCGCCAACAGACGCACCACATCGAACGGCGAGATCGGCTCGCGCGTCGGCAAGCCAAACGGGTCGCGCCCGATATTGCCGATTGTCCACAAGCCGAATGTAAAACGTTTATCAGAGGTGGGAGCGTAATCTGTCACGGTAAAAACTCCATCATGCGCGAAAAATAGCCCAAAATCGAGATCATACCGCGCCCCCCGCACGGCGGCGAATCTGCACTGTCGCCAGAATCACCCCGGCGATGATCAGCGCGCTGCCGATCCACAGATTGGATGTCATCACCTGACCGAGCAGCAGCACACTCAGCAGCGCTCCCACAAGCGGCTGTGCGAAGAAGTACAGCGAAGCGACCGAGGCATCCACCAGCGCGAATGCCCGCCCCCACAGCCACATCGCCAGCGCGGTCGAGATGACGCCCAGGTACAGGATTCCCAGGATGATCAGCGGCGTGATCACGCCGATTGGACGATCGCGTAGTTCCAGTGCCGACGCGGGCAGGGTCAGCAGCAGTCCGCCGACGAATCCATAGAGCGTGATGATCGTGGTGTTGACATTGGGCAGGCTCAGGCTCACCTGACGCACCAGCACCGAATACAATCCCCACGACAGCGCCGCGACCGCCAGCGCCGCGTCCCCAAAGAAAGTCTGCGACGAAAAATCGGCGTTCGCCAGATCGATGATCACAATCACGCCGATTGTCGCCAGCGCGACCGAGGCGATCCGGCGCGGCGTCAGCCGTTCGTGCAGCAGCAGCGCGGCAAACACCAGGATGAATGCGGGGGACGCGCTGGTGATCAACGTGCCATTGACAGCGGTCGAGGCGTCGGTGCCGACAAACTGCGCGCCCACGCTGATGCCGAAGCCGACCAGACCGACCGCCAGCAGACGCAGCGCGTCAGGTCGGCTGACACGCAGCCGGGCGCCGCTCGATCGTGCGACGAAGTACAACACGACCAGTCCCATCGCCAGCCGGATCGACAGCAGCGTGAACGGCGGGATCACTGGCAGCACCAGGTCGGACACGACATACATCCCGCCCCAGATGGCGGCGGCGCCGATCCCATAAATTGCGCTGCGCAGGCGTGGATTGGCTGCGATCATGAGAAACCTGACCCAATACGTGGACGTTGTAGACCCTGACGATAACGCAGCACGCGGCACGGCGCCAGTGGTCTGTATTGGCGCTTGCGTACAAAATGCGCCCTTATTTCATGATGCCACTATGCTTGTAACTTTAAGTCATTTCGATATACTTGTCCCGATAGGACGATTCAGCCTTAACAGTCAGGCGGTGATCGTCCCTTCGACTGCTGTCTCTATGATTTCTAGGAGTAGTGTCTATGCGTACTAAGAAGTTTTTTGTGATCGTGCTGGCGTTGTCGCTCGTGCTGACCCTCGGCGCGGCGATGGTGCAGGCGCAGGATATGGAAGTCATCCGTATCGCGTCGCAGAGTCCGCTGTCCGGGCCACAGTCGGTGCTGGGCATCAGCATCCGCAACTCGGTCGAGCTGGCGATCGAGCAGCTCCAGGAACCCCTCAACGAACTGGGCTACACCGTCGAATTCATTCCCTTCGACGATGAAGCCACCTCGGATGTCGGCGTCGCCAATGCCAACAACATCGTCAACGATGCGGCGATCCTCGCGATCATCGGTCACTTGAACAGCGGTGTCGCCCTGCCGTCGTCGGAAGTCTACAACGACAACGACCTGGCGATGGTCTCCCCCGCCAATACCAACATCAACATCACCGACCGTGGCTACCTGACCGTCAACCGCATCTGCGGACGTGACGATACCCAGGGCGCCGCTGGTGCCGCTTTCGCCGCCACGCTCGAGGGCGTCGAGACCGTATATGTGCTGCACGACACCACCGCCTATGGTCAGGGCGTCGCCGAATTCTTCCAGATCGAAGCCGAAGCGCAGGGTCTGGAAGTCCTCGGTTTCGAGGGCACCGAAGAAGCGTCCAACTTCGACGGCATCCTCCAGCCGATCCTGTCTCAGGAACCGGATTTGATCTACTTCGGCGGCATCTATTCGCAGACGGGTATCTTCATCAGCCAGGCGCGTTCGGCTGGTTATGAAGGCTTCTTCGTCGGACCAGATGGCTTCGACTCGTCGGAATTCGCCAAGCTCGCCGGTGATGCAGGCGTCGGCACCTATTACACCTCGGTTGCCGCTCCGGTCACCGTCTACGAAGCTGCCGAGCAGTTCGCGCTCGATTACGAAGAGAAATTCGGTGAAGGCGTGCAGCCATTCGGCGCCCAAGCCTACGACTCGACCGCGATCGCGCTCGCGGGCATCGCCGCCGCGATCGAAGCCAACGGCGGCGAACTGCCGACCCGTGCCCAGGTCGCTGAAGCGATCCGCGCCACCGAAGAATTTGAAGGTCTGGCTGGTTCGGTGACCTTCGACGAAAATGGTGACCCGGAACTCGCCAACTATTACATCCTCCAGGTCGTGTCGGCTGACGATGCGGAATGGAACAGCAACGAAGTCCTGTCCACCCAGGCGATCCCGTCCCCGCTCATGGCGGCGGCAATGAGCAGCTGAAGCCACCTGGCTGATGCTGCATGTCGAGGCGGGGCGCACGTCGCTCCGCCTCGATATATTTTTCTCGTTCACCGCTGAGGACATGATGACGACGGACTCTCTCACGCCCCGCCCGCCCGCGGGCAGCACCAGCACGACCGAAGTACGGCGCGTCAACCCGACCCTGCAAGCCATCCGTGATAACTGGTTTTATCGCTATATTATTTTTCCGATCGGGCAAATTCTGGTGTTCGTGATCGGCGCCGCGCTGCTGCTGACCGTGATCGCCTACGCTGTCGCCCTGATCTTTCCCGTCCCTGATCCTGACAGAGATATTTTTCTTGCCAACCAAATCTCCAAACAGCTTCCAGGCATGATCATCAGTGGCATCGGCATCGGCTTTGTCTATGCCATGATCGCGTTGGGCTATACGCTGGTGTATGGCGTACTCAAATTCATCAATTTCGCCCACAGCGAAATCTTCATGGTCGGATCGGTCGCGGGCTACGTACTGACCAATCTGCTCGCCAGCTCAGGCGCGATCGGCGAGATCAGCCCGTTCGTATTGATACCAGCGATGGTACTGACGGCGATGCTGGTCAGCGGCACGCTGGCGGTGGTGATCGAGCGCGTCGCCTATCGTCCGCTGCGCGGCGCGCCGCGTCTCGTGCCGCTGATCACCGCGATCGGGCTATCGTTTGTGCTGATCGACGCCACCCGCGCGCTGCTGGCGATCTCCGGTCAGCCCTTCAATATGACCTATCCCACCCGCGAACTGCCCTATCTGGGCAGCCCGATCGCACTCACCTTCAACGGACCCGTCGTTGGCGGCTTCAACATCGGCGGCACCTCCTACGGACAGATCACCGCCGACGGCACCGTGCTGGACGAGTGGCAGGTCGAGGACGTGACCTACAGCACGATTACCGTCGGCGGCGTCACCGTCGGCGGCGAATCAGTGAAGATACGCGACATCCGCAGCGGCGAGACCGAGTATGAATCGGTACTGGTGAACAATACCGACCTCGATGTGATCGAGGACGGCGCCAACAACGTCAATGTGCGTGTCACGGTGGTGATCATCGTTGTGGCGGCGACGATCATGCTGGTGCTGCTCAATTATTTTGTCAACGGCACCAAGATCGGGCGCGGCATTCGCGCGGTCTCGCAGGATCAGGCGACGGCGGGCTTGATGGGTATCAACGTCAATCTGATGATCGCCATCACCTTTTTCATCGGCGGCGCGTTTGGCGGAGGCGCGGGGGCGCTGTTCGGGCTGAACGCCGGGACGGTCACGCCTTACGTCGGCTTCATTCCCGGCTTGAAAGCTTTCACCGCCGCCGTGCTGGGCGGGATCGGCAATGTCACGGGCGCGCTGCTGGGCGGACTGATGCTCGGCATGGTCGAGTCTTTCCTAAATGGCACGCTCGCTTACTTCCCGGCGCTCGGTCAGCGCTACACCGATATTTTTACATTCTCCGTCCTAATTTTGATCCTCATCTTCCGCCCCAATGGTTTGCTGGGCGAACGTGTGGACGAAAAGGTGTAGATCATCATGACGACCATCAACCGCTCACCCCAACCCACCCAAAAGCCGCGCGGCTTTTGGGAATGGCTGCGCCACCCGCTGGTCGCGGCATTTTTCATCGTGCTGTATCTTGTGATCGCGGTCGGGGCGCTGCTCTCGCTCGATCGCGCCGATACGCTCTTTCCGCTCTACAGCCTGATCGTCTTCCCCGCTTTCGTCATGTCGCCGATGGTCATCCTGGCGTCACCGCTGGCTATGCGTCTGAAAATAACCCTGATCGCTATCGTGCTGTTGATCGCCATGCCAGTCATCGGCATTTATGACAGCAGCTATCTCGAACTGGCGATCCAGATCAGCATTTTCGCAGGCTTAGCACTCGGCTTGAACGTAGTAGTCGGCTTTGCCGGGCTGCTCGACCTGGGCTATATCGCTTTCTTCGCGGTGGGTGCCTACCTGTGGGCGATGTTCACCTCGACGGCACCGACCGTCTTCATGGAAAACGGGTGGGTTCTCTCTCCTGATGCACAGGGGTTGGGCTTCATGATCTTCATCGTCATCGGCGTGATTGCCGCTGCTGCTGTCGGCGTGCTGCTCGGCTTGCCGGTGCTGCGACTGCGCGGCGATTATCTGGCGATCGTCACCCTCGGCTTTGGCGAGCTGATCCGCATCCTGGCGCGCAATGGCGATGATCCGATCAACTTCACCAACGGCAGCCAGGGTTTGCTCAATGTCGGCAGACCGCTGGTGCCGCCGAGCGCCATCACATTTGTCGGCAATCTGGCGGATGGTCTCGGTATCAACGTAGTCGGCAATATCGCGCCGCTCACACAGCAGTTGTTGTTCTATTTCATCGCCATCGCCATGCTCGGCGTCATCCTGATCATCGCCACCCGGCTGCAAAATTCGGTGATCGGACGTGCCTGGACTGCCATCCGTGAGGATGAGGTCGCTGCGATTGCGATGGGCGTGCCGCTGGTGAAAATGAAGCTGATCGCTTTTGCCACTGGCGCCGCCTTTGCCGGGGCGATCGGCGTGCTGTACGGCGCCAAGCAGACATTTGTCAGCCCGGATTCGTTTAGTTTGCTCAACTCGATCTCGATCCTGGCGATGGTGATCGTCGGCGGACTGGGCAGCGTGCGCGGCGTGCTGTTGGGCGCCGTCGTCGTCACACTGCTGCAATTGCATGTGCTGAAAAATTTCTCACAACAATTGAACACGCTGCGTAATATCGACTATATCGTGCCGATACTTAATTTTCCGATCCGCAACTGGCCCTCGGAACTCGAACCCGTCAAATACGAGCAATTCCTGTTCGGGCTGCTGCTCATTCTGATGATGCTGTTCCGCCCCAAAGGACTGCTGCCAGAAACGCGCCGCAAGCTCGAAGCCGAACAGCGCGCGCTTAACGCCGGAACGCCATCATCCGTTGTATCCGCTCCAGCGGCAGGAGACTGACGCCATGCTGCTCGATGTACGCGACTTGAGTAAATCGTTTGGGGGTATTCGCGCGGTGCGTGGCGTCAGCCTGGGCATTGCAGATCAGAGTATCAGCGCCATTATCGGACCCAACGGCGCCGGCAAGACGACATTTTTCAACCTGCTCACAGGTATCTACAAGCCCGACGGAGGCGAGGTCAGCTTTGGCGGCAAATCGCTCCTGGGCATGCGACCCGATCAGGTCAACGCGGCGGGAATGGCGCGCACCTTCCAGAGTATCCGCCTCTTTTCCAATATGTCCGTGATCGAAAATGTCATGGTCGGCGCGCACGCACGGCTGCGCATGTCGATGTTCGAGACGCTGGTGCGCCCGCGTGGATTTTACACGCAGGAATTCGCGCTGCGCGAGAAGGCGATCGCGCTGCTCGATTTTGTCGGCTTGACCGGAAAAGGCGATGAAATTGCCCGCAATCTGCCCTACGGCGATCAGCGCCGCGTCGAAATTGCGCGTGCGCTGGCGAGCGATCCTAAGCTCGTCCTGCTCGATGAACCGACCGCTGGTATGAACCCCAACGAGAGCGCCGATGCTATGCACCTCTTTCGGCGCGTGCGCGACGAACTCGGCATCACGGTCGTGCTGATCGAACACGATATGCGCGTCGTCATGGGCATCAGCGAGCATATCAGCGTGCTGGACTACGGTGAAAAAATTGCGGACGGTGCCCCAGCGGACATCCGCGCCAACCCGCGCGTGATCGAAGCCTATCTCGGACGCGGCGCCGCCAGCGGTATCGACCCCAACGACCCGAACGCCGAAAAATCAAAGGCAGCTCGATGACTACAGCCACGCAACCGACTCCCGTCCTGGCGATCGAGGGACTGCACACCTATTACGGCAACATCCGCGCGCTGCATGGCATCTCGCTGATCGTGCATCAGGGTGAGATCGTCACCTTGATCGGCGCCAACGGCGCGGGCAAAAGCACTACCCTGCGCACGATCAGCGGTATGGTCAAGCCGCGTCAGGGATCGGTGATGCTGCGAGGAGAGAGCATCGTCGGCTTGAAGTCACATCTGGTGGCGGCGCGCGGCGTCGGGCATGTACCCGAAGGAAGACGCATCTTTCCGCTGCTGACCGTGCGTGAAAATCTGGAGATCGGCGCCTGGAATGTGCGCGACCGCGCGACCATTCTGGCGCGCACGGAGCAAGCCTATGTGCTGTTTCCGCGCCTGAAAGAACGGATCGCGCAAAAAGGCGGCACGCTTTCCGGCGGCGAACAACAAATGCTCGCGATCGCCCGCGCCCTGATGAGTGATCCCGACGTGCTGCTGCTCGACGAACCCTCGATGGGGCTGGCACCTGTGCTGGTCGAGCAAATTTTCGACATCATCGTGCGCGTCAATAAAGAAGCGGGCAAGACGATCCTGCTGGTCGAGCAAAACGCGCTCATGGCGCTGGAGATCGCGCATCGCGGCTATGTGCTGCAAACGGGGGAAGTCGTCCTGAGCGACACTGGGAGCGCGCTGCTGGATAACGATATGGTGCGCCAGGTGTATCTGGGCGAACATTAGTCGCAGGTTTCCACGGTACAGTAGAGACGCATCACAATGCGTCCGTCTCACATTATTGATTAGCGGCACTGCGCATTTCGCGGGCACAGGAGAGTCTGAATGAGCGATATTCGAGTGACAGTCTGGAATGAATTTCGGCATGAAAAGCATCACGACAAGGTGATCGCCGTGTATCCGAACGGCATTCACACGGTCATTGGTGACGGCTTACGCGAACATGGTTATGCCCAGGTCGGCTATGCCACCCTGGATGACCCGGAACACGGTCTGTCCGAGGACGTGCTGGCGCAGACCGATGTGCTGCTGTGGTGGGGTCATATGGCGCATGGTGAAGTCAAGGACGAGGTGGTCGAGCGAGTCGCGGCGCGGGTGCTGGATGGCATGGGGCTGATCGTGCTGCACAGCGGACACTACGCCAAAGTATTCAAGAAATTGATGGGCACCACCTGCGACCTGAAATGGCGCGAGGTGGGCGAACGCGAACGGGTATGGGTCGTCAACCCAGCGCATCCAATCGCTGAGGGTATTCCGGATCACTTCGAGATCCCCAATCATGAGATGTACGGTGAACCATTCGGCATCCCTGAACCGGACTCGCTGGTGTTCGTCAATTGGTTCCAGGGTGGTGAGGTCTTTCGCGGCGGCTGCTGCTTCTACCGCGGACGGGGCAAGATTTTCTACTTCAGCCCCGGTCATGAGACACATCCGGTCTATTTCCAGCCGGAGATTCGTCGTGTGATCGCCAACGCAGTCAAGTGGGCGGCGCCGACCGAGGGACCGAAAATATTCGTCGCCAACCGCAAGGAGCCGTTGGAACCATTGGGTTAGAGGCGACGACTTTTGAAAGAGGACTTGGCAGATGCCAGGTCCCCTTTGTTTATCCCTAACGCCTAATGGAGTACTGCGGTGTGCTGAGGATAAAGCTCGTGATCAGCTCCGGCGGCTGATGATTGGCGAGCAGCGTGACTACCTTTTCTAAAACATCTCGATAGTCATCGCCAGCACGTGCCCGCACCTCTTTGAGTTCATTTGTTCGCGCTTCGAGCTTGCTCTGTCCTAGCTTTTGCATGTCAATCATTTCTGCGCGCATATCGATCAGTGCCATCGTGATCGCCGCAAGGTCTTCGAGCATGGCGATCTCATCTTCCGTCCAATCGCGCGGCACGCCGTCGATGACACAGAATGATCCCAATCCATAACCGTCTTTCGTCGTGAGTGGCATCCCCAGATAGGCGATTACGTTCAAATCAGGGATCGCCATGTTGTCTTTTAGAAAATCGACCTGACGCGAGTCCGATACCACCAACGGCTTGTTGGTAGCGACGACATGCTGACAAAAAGAATGTGACAGGGGTGTTTGCCGTTGGCTGCGCCAGGGTTCCGGCAAGCCGACGATACTCTTGAACCACTGCCGTTTATTGTCCACCAGCGACACCAATGACACGGGCGCATGGACGATCCGACTCGCCAAACGGGTCAGGCGATCGAAGGCTTCTTCGCTGGGCGAATCAAAAAGCGCCAGTGCGCGAATAGTCTTGATCCTCATCGGGTCGTTGAGGACGCTGTCAAGTTGAGTTTGGGTCGCCATGTTTGTCCTTTTGGCACTGGGCAATCAATCAACGATGGGATCACAATTGCAGAATTGACTAGACACGAATGGTATCACGGAGTGACAACGATGGACATATCAGAACAATTACTGGACAATGCACTCACATTTGCGCTGGACGCCACCTTTGCAGCCGGGAGGATCACCCTGGGCATGTTTCAGCGCAGCATCGCCATCGAGCGGAAGGGAGATGACAGCCCGGTGACGGCAGCGGATCGCATGGCGGAAGAATATCTGCGTGAAATCATCCACACCCGCTATCCGTCCGACGGGCTGATCGGGGAGGAATACGGCGCACAGCCCGGCGGCAGCGGCATGACCTGGATCATCGACCCGATCGATGGCACCAAGTCGTTCACGCACGGCGTGCCCCTGTATGGCTGTCTGCTGGCGCTGGTGGACGAAAACAATCATCCGCTCGTCGGCGTGGCGCACTTTCCCGCGCTCAACGAGACGGTCTACGCTCGCAAAGGCGGCGGCGCCTTTTGGAATGGACGACGTGCGCGCGTCTCGTCCACAGGGGAACTGAAAAACGCGATCGCCCTGACCAGCGACTTCAACACCTGGGGCGAACGCGAAGACTCCTGGCAGCGCGTTGTCGCGGCGACCTATTTTCAACGCACCTGGGGCGACTCATATGGTTACGCGCTGGTAGCGACCGGGCGCGCCGAGATGATGATCGATCCCTGGATGGCGATCTGGGACTGCGCCCCGTTTGCAGTCATCCTGCCCGAAGCGGGCGGCACTTTCACCGACTGGAAAGGCGTCAGCCGCATCGATGGCGCCGAGTCATTTGCCACCAATGGCGCGCTCTACCACGAGGTATTGGCGCTGCTGGGTGAGGCGGGCAGCACGCCAGACGAGGTGGCGCAGAATTCTTGACATCGTGAGAGGCTGCGCCCCATTCGCCGGGCGCAGCCTTTTTTGTTACACTATTCACAAGCTGACGAATTGGAAATCATGACACCGCTCACCCTCACCCCTCTCCAGGCATGGTATCGCGCCGCTCGTCCGCGCACGCTGACCGCGACCTACGTCCCACTGGGCGCGGCGGCGGCGCTGGCGATTCAAAGCCGCGTCTTCGACCTGCCCCGCTTCGCGCTATCGCTGATCGCTGCGCTGCTGCTGCAGATCGCCGCCAATCTGATCAACGAATATGTCGATTTTCGGCGCGGCGCCGAAGACCTGAAGCAGTCCGGTCAGGGGATGATCCTGAAACAGGGCATTCTCACACCGCGCCAGGTCTTAATCGGTGCGATCGTCACGCTGCTGATGGGCGCGCTCATCGGCTTGTTCCTACTGACTCAGAGCGGAACGCTGCTGCTGTGGATCGGACTGGGAGGCGTGCTGGTGGTGATCACCTACACGGCGGGTCCGTTTCCGCTGGCGTACAATGGCTTAGGCGAGTTGGCGGTATTCGTGTTCATGGGTCCGCTGATGGTGCTGGGCGCATATTACGTCATGGCGCGCGAATTCTCCACGCTGCCTCTGGTTGTCGGCATCCCGATCGGCTTCATGGTGGCGGCGATCCTGCACGCCAACAACGTGCGCGACATCGACTCCGATCGTGCGGTCAACAAGCGCACGCTGGCGGTATTATTCGGTTTGCGCGCGGCGCGCTGGGAATATCGTCTGCTGGTTGGGGGCGCGTATGTCGCGGTTCTGGTCTTGATCGCGGCGCGGATCATGCCGGTCACGACGATCCTGGTCACGCTGACCTTGCCCGAAGCGTTCAAACTAATCCGCATCATCGATACCAGCCGCGACAACGCGCTGCTGCACCAGGCACAGGGACGCACGGCGCGCTTGCATGGCGCCTTCGGGTTTTGGCTGGTGATCGGATGGGCACTCGGTCTCACCATCAGTGCATTTTTGGTCTGATATGCGCATTCGTATTATGCAAAAGACATGATGATGCCGTCGGCGATCACGTAGACCGCATCGCCCTCGGTGGGTCGAATGCCACCTGTCCCCGTGAAACTGCCAAACGCGGGCAGCACCCCTACTTTGGGCTGAAACCAGAAACACGGCAGCACCATTTGCTGCCGTCCCTGACCGATCAGATGCGCGCCGGGATGCAGATGCCCGCACAGCGCGTAACCCGCCGTTGGCACGCTGCGCGGCGGTTCGTGATGCAGCACAAACGGCGCTATCACGATGCCAGGATGATGCACGTCGAAGCCCCACGACTTTGGGGGATCGCCAGTCGCCCGGTCATGATTACCGCGAATCAGCACCAGTTCGAGATCGACATGTGCCGCGCGCCAGGTGCCAAAAGCAGCCAATGCCGACTGTGAGAGCGAGCCATAGGCGTGCAGCAGGTCACCCAGCACGATCACCCGGCGCACATCGTAAGTGGTGATCAGCCGTGTCAAACGCGCCAGGTCTTTCAGGGTCGTGCCTGATGGCACCGCCAGCGCCGCCCGCCTGAACGAGTCGGTCTTGCCCAGATGCACATCTGCGATGAACAGCGTGTGCGTGCGTGCCCAATAGAGCGCCGCGTCGGGCAGCAGCGTCAGGGTTTCATCGACGATCGTGATGGTGGTCATGCTGTCCTCGCAGCGCCTGCTTTGTCTCGATTATAACGCAGCGGTGGCGCGTTCGAGGGCGAGCTGCATTTTGGCGACACGATCCGCCAGCGTCTCGCTGCTAATCGTCTCACGAATGCGCTCGACGATCAGTGGAAACGCCAGCGGAGTCGGACGGAGCACGTCGATCACGGTCAGCCGTCCGGCGTTGATGCGGTCGAGCGTATTCACCAGACGCGACACCTCTAGCTGACGCTCCAGGACTTCATAGCGCGCTTGCAGCAGCAGCAGGTTGCCGGGATCGTACTGCTCGAACACATCGTAGATCAACCCGGTCGAAGCCTGAAGCTGTTTGGCAGATTTTTGACCGCCAGGGAAACGCTGAATGACCAGTCCGGCGATGCGCGCGATCTCTCGAAACTGACGACGAGCCAGCTCGCCCGCGTTGAGGCTGGCGAGAATATCCTCGGTCAGGTTGGCGGTGGTGAACAGCCCGGCGTCGATCGCCTCGTGAATGGGAATCGGGTCAGGTGACAGCAGTTCAAAACCATAATCGTTAACCGCAATGGTGAAAGTGATCGGTGAGCGCCGACTGAGACGGGTCGCGCACAGCGCCGCCAAGCCCTCGTTGACCAGCTTGCCGCCAAATGGAAATATGAAAATATGATTGCCGTCGCGTGTGGTCGTGCGCTCGATCAGCGTCTCATCGGACGCCGGGATACGCGACCATTTCGCCTGGAGATCGAGGATCGGTTTGACCGCGACCATTTCTGGCGACTCGTAACGTCCAGCGATCGCCGCATCCAACTGCGCGCGCACCGCGCTGGCAAGCTCCGCCGACAGCGGAAAGCCACCGCCAAACCAGCGTGGGACGATCGCCCGCTTGCTGCGTGCCAGCCGCACCCAGGCGGTCATGTCGCGCACGCGCACGAATTCCAGCACCCGCCCGGCAAAGGTAAATTTGTCGCCCGGCTGCAACCGTGCCGCGAACGACTCGTCGATGTGTCCGAGCGCGGCGCCTTTCATGAACTGCACTTTGAGCGACGCCTCGCTGACGATCGTCCCGATCGACATGCGATGCACACGCGCCACATCAGGACGATCGACGATGTAGCGCCCCTCGTCCGTGCGCGTCAGGCGATGGTATTCGGGGTAGGCAGCCAGCGCGCCGCCATCCGCCGCAAAGCCGACCGTCCACTCGAAAGCAGCGCGGGTGAGCGATCGATAGGCGTAGCTGGTCCTGACCTCTCGGTACAGGTCGTCGGGGGTAAAGCCACCCCCCAAGGCGATCGTCACGAGGTGCTGCGACAGCACATCGAGCGCATTTTCTACGGGGATACGCGGCTCCACGCGACCGGACAGCATAGCGTCGCGCGCGGCAGCCGCCTCGATTAGCTCGAAAGCGTGCGTAGGCGCACAGGTCACCTTGCTCTCGATACCAGGCTGATGCCCGCTGCGTCCAGCACGTTGCAGCAGCCGCCCCACCCCTTTAGGGCTGCCAACCTGGATCACGCTGTCCACCGGCGCGAAATCGACACCCAAGTCCAGGCTCGACGTGCAGACGACGCAGCGCAGTCGTCCTTCTTTCAACGCCGCCTCCACCCACCGACGCGAATCGGCATCCAGCGAGCCGTGATGCAGCGCCACCTCGCCCGCCCAGTCCGGCTGGCGGTCGAGGATCGCCTGATACCATATTTCCGCCTGCGCACGGGTGTTGGTGAACACCAGCGCCGTCCGTCCGCGCGCGATCACGGCGATTACCTCATCCAGCAGCGCCAGTCCCAGGTGCCCCGCCCAGGGAAAGCGCTCGATACGCCGGGGCAGGATCGACTCGACGCGGATGGCTTTGGGTTCGTGTCCCTGAATCAACAGCCCCCGGCGAATTTCGCCTGTCTCGAAGTCGGCAATGCCGAGGAGCGCCCGCAGCGCGACATCGAGGTTGCCGAGCGTCGCGCTCACCCCCCATACGCGCGCCTCAGGACACCAGCGCCGCAGTCGCGCCAGCGCCAGCTCAGTCTGCACGCCGCGTTTGCTACCGATGAGCTCGTGCCACTCATCGATTACGATCAGCTTGAGATCGCTAAAGAGCGTCTGTCCATCCGCGCGCGCCAGGAAAAGCGTCAGACTTTCCGGCGTCGTCACCAGTGCCGAAGGCAGGCGTTTGCGCTGGCGTCCGCGCACCGTAGACGAGCTGTCGCCCGTGCGTGTCTCCAGCGTCCAGGGGATGTTCAACGCCGTCAGCGGTTCTTGCAGAGAAGCGGCGGTATCGGCAGCCAGCGCCCGTAATGGCGTGATCCACAGCGCCTGCAGCGGCGGCGCCGTGACCGTACCCGGCGCGTCGAGCCATGCTGACAGGATACCCAGCCAGACTGCCAGCGTCTTGCCTGTCCCAGTCGCGGCGTGGATCAACCCGCTCTCACCTGCGCTGTAGGCATGCCATGCCTCACGCTGAAATGCGAAGGGCGCCCATCCTCTTGACGCAAAATAGCCTTCTATCTGGTCTAAGCCGCTCACATTATTGCTCAATTTTCCATTCCTACCCGTTTTTATAATTCGCTACGTTGTCTCCGGGGGCAGCAGAGCGCGGATGGTCGCCAGAGAATCGGCATCTTCGATACGTTTATCGGTGCGCCAACGCAGTATCCGCGGAAAGCGCACCGCGATCCCTGATTTGTGGCGCGCCGATCGCTGGATACCCTCGAACGCCAGCTCGAAGACCAGCTCCGGTTTGACCGTCCGCACCGGACCGAATTTCTCCTGCGTGTTGCGACGGATGAAAGCATCGACACGCCCGATCTCCTCGTCGGTCAAGCCGCTGTACGCCTTCGCAAATGGCACCAGCACGCCATTTTCGTCCCACACGCCAAAGGTATAGTCGGTGTACAGACTGGCGCGCTTGCCGCTGCCGCGCTGTGCGTAGATCAGCACCGCATCCACAGTCAGCGGCTCGATCTTCCATTTCCACCAGTCGCCGCGCGTGCGCCCAACTCCGAAGGGCGAGTCGAGTCGCTTGATCATCAACCCTTCGACCCCAGTAGCACGCGCCTGCGCCCGTTCCACCGCCAGCGCGTCCCAATTCGGCTCGCTCACGATCGGGGAGGGACGCAGCCGGGGGTCGTCAAGATCGTGCAGCAGCGACTCCAAGCGCGTGCGCCGCTGGTGCAGTGGCAGATTGCGCACATCGACACCACTCTCTTCCAGCAGATCGTAGACCACGACGATCACCGGCACCTCGGAAAGGATTTTCTTGCCAAGCGTCTTGCGTCCGATGCGCCGCTGGAGCTGTGCAAAAGGCATGACCGTATCGATCGTTGCATCCCAGGGGAGGATTTCGCCGTCCAATACGGTGCCGTCGGGCAGCCGCTCGGCAGCGGCGGCAAGCTCTGGAAACCTTTCCGTGACCAGCTCTTCGCCACGTGACCAGATAAAGGTCTGTCCGGCACGGCGAATCACCTGCGAACGAATGCCGTCCCATTTCCATTCCACCTGCCACAGCGCGCGATCACCCAATGCCGCTTCGATCGCCGCCGCACCGGCGTCGCTGGACAGAGCGTGCGCCAGGAAAAATGGATAGGGCTGGCTGGGTGCGCGTTCGGTGCCTTCACGCGCCGTCAGCATATGCCAAAAGTCCGCCGATGGACTCCACTCCCCCATCAGCCGTCCCGCGACTGCCGCGCGATCGGCGCCGCTGACCTCCGCGATCGATCGCACGATCAACAACTGTGAGACTCCGACACGAAAGCCGCCCGTTATCAGCTTGTTCCACACGAAACGCGCGGTGCCGTCAAGACGACGCCAGGCGTCACGCATCGACTCGCGCTGTCCGGCTTCGTCCTGCCTGCGCAAGGGCAGCAGGTGCGCCTCGACCCATTGTGTCAGCGTGCGATCATCGGTCAGGTCGGGTGGCGGCAGCAGCAGCGCGATCGTCTCCGCGATATCGCCGACCGCGTCGTAACACTCTCCGAACAGCCATTCCGGGATGCCCGCCCCCTCGATCGCCCAGGTGTGCAGCTTGCGGCTGTTGATCAGTCCTTTGATCCGCCGTCCGCTTAAAAAATACAGCGCCCATGCCGCATCATCAGCGGAAGCGGCTGCGAAATAACGGGTCAGTTCTGCTACTTTTTCGTTGGTCCTGGTGGTCGAGTCGAGCGCGGCGTAGAGCGCCGCGAACTGCTTCATAAGTCACCTGCTATTCCAGCAATACCATCCGATGCGGGTGGTGCGATCACGGGATCGGTCAGCTCATCGCTCTCGACCGACTCGGCGGCTTCGATCGCTTCGCCTTCATAGCGGGTCGTGACGATACGCGCGTCGATGCCGCGCTCGGTCAGCCAGCGCGTGACGACAGCGGTATAGCCATGTGTCACCCACACCGACTCAGCGCCTGTGCCATCGATCACGCGCATCAGATTGTCCCAGTCGAGATGATCGCTCAAGGCGAAACCGCGATCGACCGACCGACGACGGCGCGCGCCGCGTATGCTCATCCAGCCGGACGCGAACGCAGTCGAGAGATTGCCAAAGCGTCGCAGCCAGGGCGTACCGTTGGCGGACGGCGGCGCGACGATCAATGAGCCACCCCAATCACGCTTGCCCGCTGCCGCTGCGTAAGTCGTAGCTGGAAGCTGCACGCCTGATTCACGATAGGCACGGTTGATTCGTTCGACGGCGCCATGCGTGTAAATGCCGCCGATGGTCGGATCGACCCCGGCGATGATGCGCTGTGCCTTCCCCAACGCATAGCCGTAGATCACGCTGGCGCGTCCGGCGTCGCGATTGGCACGCCACCAACTGTCGATATCGTCGAAGATCGTGCGCTGCGGCTGCCAGCGGTAAATTGGCAGTCCAAAGGTCGATTCGGTCACAAAGGTATGGCAGCGCACCAGCTCAAAAGGGGCACAGGTGGCGTCGATCTCGGTCTTATAGTCTCCTGTGATCACCCACACCTGTCCGCCGTATTCGACGCGAACCTGCGCTGATCCCAGAATATGTCCAGCGGGATGCAGCGAGACACGCACGCCATTGAGCAGCACAGCTTCACCATAGGCGGCGGTCTGAATCGCAGCGTCGTCGCTGAGACGCGCGCGCGTGACATGCAGTCCGTCGGCGCTGATGAGGTACGATCCGCATCCCCAGCGCAGATGATCGGCGTGGGCATGGGTGACGACCGCGCGCGGCACTGGAAACCAGGGGTCGATGTAAAAGTCACCGATCGGACAGTACAGCCCAGCATCGGTCACGAGGATCAGAGACTCCGCCATGCGCCCGCTTTCCTAGTCGCTCGACAGGGATTGACAGTAGACACCAGTGTACGTCGGTCGCGCACGCGCGTGCTGAGACAGCCGGACAAAAAGAAACGGCTGACTCACCCATTTCGAGTGTGCCAGCCGTCAATGTCAAGGCTGATGCGGATGCGGCGTATTTACGCCAGGGTCGCGCTGATGGTCATCGGCACCGACGCCAGCGCCCGCGAGATGATGCAGCCGCTCTTGGTCTCGTCGGCAGCCTGGGCGAAGTATTCAGCGGTGACGCCATCGACACTGCCCTCGGTCACCAGATCGATTTTGCTGATGCCAAAGCCGCTGTCGCCTTTGTCGAGATGCACCATCGCGGTCGTGCGCACGTAATTGACGGTGTGTCCTTCACGCGACAGACGGGCAGCCAGCGCCATCGAGAAACAACCCGCGTGGGCGGCGCCGAGCAGTTCTTCCGGGTTGACCTGAGGATCACCTTCCCCAAAGCGCGAATTGAACGAGTAGGCGCCTTCAAATGCACCACTGCCGACCTTGACTGTGCCGTTACCCTCGTTGAGATTCCCGTTCCACTGCGCGTGTGCATGACGTGCGGGCATGGATTATCGCTCCTTGAGTATGCAAAACAGCACCCTAAGCGGGTGCATGATGTGAGTGTAGCATATCCCACCCGCGCCCGCGCCGCATCAACATTCAGCAGATTCTAAGCGTAGGTGCCTGGCGTGGTATGCCTGCCATGCCATCAATTCCACCAGCCCCAGGTCTCGACCCAGCCGAGATCGTCCAGCGGCAGCGGTTCTTCCTCGTCGGCATCGATCGACAGCCACAGCACTGCGCGCAGCGCC
The DNA here is from genome assembly GCA_034437395.1 of Anaerolineae bacterium. Lineage (GTDB taxonomy): Bacteria > Chloroflexota > Anaerolineae > Aggregatilineales > Phototrophicaceae > Flexifilum. Next base: position 56,190 of record DAOTUN010000085.1, read on the forward strand.
GCCTTGCGCAGCTCATGATCACGATCGATCAGCGCGTCGATCACACGCGGCATGACATCCTCTCCGATTTGCCACAGCGCTTCCCCGGCAGCGTGCCAGACCTCGGTCTCTTTTTCACCGAGCGCTCGGATCAGCGTCTCGGTCGAGCGCACATCGGCGATCGTGCCGAGCGCGTTGGCGGCTTCGGCGCGGACGATGCTGTCAGGGTCGTGCAGCAGCGCCCATTCCAGCGAGGCAGATGAGTCGTCACCACCGAGCTCACCGAGCGCCTCGGCAGCAGCGGCGCGCACGCCCGGCTCAGGATCGACCTGCAACAGCTCGATCAGCGGCGGCACCGCGCGCGTGTCGTCGAACTGCAGGATCAGGCTGACCAGCGTCAAACGCACGCCCATATCCGGGTGATCGAGCCGCCTGACCAGCGCGGGCAGCACTTCTGGATCGTCCAACGCCATCAACGAGCGTTTTGCCCGCTGCTGGCGCAACACGTCGCCCTCGCATAAATCGGCGATCAACTGATTGATTCTTGGAAAATTAGCCATTGCAGCCGTCCTCATCGTATTGATGACAGACTCGTTTTTTACCTGTGCGTGCGAGTCTACCTGTCGGATCGGCGCTTGGCAATCGGCACCCACAATGGATGTGGAGGTCAAGTGGAGGTCAACGGCAAGCGACCCCCGTGCAACAGCGAACAGGTTTAACGAACCCGCCTATTCCCTAACCTTTCTGTCTATTGACTTAAACGTTAGTCGCGCCTATCGTTAGCAGGGCAAACCATTGTAGAGAGAGGTGCAGCCTTGCAAGCACAAGCAGCAGGTCGGCAGGGGCGCGGACGCCCCGCACGCAGTCGCGGCAACGGCGGTCTGGGACGCGCGATCCGTTATCTAGGCAGACATAAAGGCACCAATATTCCGGCGTATATCGCGCTCGTCGTGGCGACTCTGGCACAGCTCGCCGTGCCGCAGCTACTCCAGAATATGGTCAACGCCATCACTGACGGCTTCACCGCCAGGACCATTTTTGGTCTCCCCGCCCTGGCACAGCCGATCGCGGCGCGCGCTGCCGGCTACAGTATCGATGAACTGCAAAGCTTCGCGGACAACGGCGTGACCTTTCTGGTCAATGCCACCATCCTGATCGTGATTTTCTCGGTACTGCGCGGTGTATTTGCCTTCGTACAGGCGTATCTTTCGGAAGCGACCTCCCAAGGAATTGCCTTCGACTTTCGCAATCAGATTTTCGAGAAGATTCAGCGTTTGAGCTTCAGCTACTACGACCGCAACCAGACCGGTCAGTTGATGATCCGAGCCACCGACGATGTGGAGCGCGTGCGCGTGTTCATCGCGCAGGGCTTGATCCTGGCTGCCCAGGCGTTCCTGCTGTTGATCGCCACGCTGATCATCCTGTTCCTGACCAACTGGCAGCTGACGTTGGTGGTACTGCCAATCCTGCCTGTAGCGATCCTCGTCTTCATGATCTTCGGCATCGTCGTCCAGCCGTTGTTCGTGGCGATCCAGGAACGCCTGTCGGCGCTCAATACCGTGCTGCAAGAAAATATGGCGGGTATCCGCGTGGTGCGCGCGTTCGCACGCGAGGCACACGAACGCCAGCGCTTCACGGTGCGCAATCAGGCGGTGCTGGAGCAGCAGCTCCAGGTAGCACGCACCTTCTCGTTCCTGTTCCCGGTGATCTTCCTGCTGGCACAGGTGGGACAGGCTGCCCTGCTCTACTTTGGCGGGCGCCAGATCATCGAAGGCTCGCTGACCCTGGGCAACTATCAGTTGTTCAGCCTCTATGTGGTCTACATCTTCTTCCCGCTCGGACAGCTCGGCTTCATCATCTCACTGCTGGCGCAGGCGGCGGCATCCGCCGATCGCATTTTCGAGATTCTCGACGCCAAGAGCGACATCGAAGAAAAGCCGAATGCGCTCACCCTGACACAACTGACGGGCGCGGTCGAATTCAAGGATGTGAGCTTCCGCTATTTCAGCTCGTCCGACCCGGTGCTGGAAAATGTCAGCTTCACGGCTGCACCCGGTATGACGGTCGCCCTGCTCGGCGGCACCGGCTCCGGCAAGACGACGATCATCAACCTGATCCCGCGCTTTTACGACGCCACCGAGGGCGCCATCCTGATCGACGGGCACGACGTGCGCGACGTGACCATCGACAGCCTGCGTTCGCAGATCGGCATCGTGCTGCAGGAGACCAACCTGTTTAGCGGCACCATCCGCGACAATATCGCCTTTGGTCGTCCTGACGCCACCGACGAACAGGTGATCGCCGCCGCCACCGCCGCTGAAGCGCACGAGTACATCGTCAAATTTCCGCAAGGGTACGACACCCCGGTCGGTGAGCGCGGCACCACCCTGTCGGGCGGACAGAAACAGCGCCTCGCTATCGCCCGTGCCCTGCTGCTCGATCCACGTCTGCTGATCCTCGACGACTCGACCAGCAGCGTTGACCTGATCACCGAGTACAAGATTCAGAAAGCGCTCGATAAACTGATGCAGGGGCGCACCTCGTTCGTGATCGCGCAGCGTATCTCGACGGTGGTCAACGCCGACCTGATCCTGGTGCTGGACAAGGGCAAGGTGGTCGAGACGGGCAAGCACGAACACCTGATGGAACACAGCGCCATCTACGCCGACATTTACAATTCACAGTTGGTAGGCGATGCCGAACTGACCTCGGAAATGGCAGCGGTCAGCGCAGAAGGGACGACGCAATCATGATGGGTATGGACGGCGGACGCCGTATGTTTGAACAGGAAAGCAGCAAAGCCGCGAACATCGGCGCTACCCTCAGCCGATTCGCGGGCTATTTCAGCAAGACGTGGGTCGGTGTGGCGATCGCGCTGATCCTGATCATGATCCAGACCTGGACGCAGGTGATCGCGCCGGACTATATCGGTCAGGCGGTGGACTGCTACCTGTTCCCACAGCCCAACAGCGTGTGCTGGTTCGACCCATTGGCGCTGACCACCGACATGACCGCCGAAGCCAAGATCGTCGGCGTCGGATCGATCGCGCTGATCCTGTTGGGTCTGTTCGTACTCGGCGCGGTGCTGGCGGGGATGGCATTCTACGCCATGAGCGCCAGCGGTCAGCGCGTGCTGCGCACCATGCGACTCGATCTGTTCAACCAATTGCAGCGGCTGTCGCTCAATTTCTACGCTGAAAACGAAGCCGGCAACCTGATGAGTCGCATCACCAGCGACACCGAGCAGATCGCCCAGGCGTTCAGCTTTGCGCTGCTCCAGGTGATCGGCGGCGCGCTGCTGATGGGCTGGCTGGCGATCAAGATGTTTCAGAACAACGTCGCCTACTCGCTGGTGAGCCTGGCGGTCGTGCCGATCATGTTCATCGCTACGGTGTGGATCAGTAATCAGGCGCGGCGCGCCTTTCGCAAGACCCGTCGAGAGATGGGCAGCGTCAACGCCGAGCTGCAAGAGAATATTGCGGGCGCGCGTGAAGTCCAGGCGTTCAACCGCGAGGACGAGACGATCGAGGAATTCCGCCTCGTCAACGAGGCGAACCGCGCCGCCAATATCCGCGCAGCCGCCTTCACCAGCGCGCTCAACCCGGTGCTGGAGGCGCTTGGCTATGTCGCGCTCGGCGTGGTGGTGATCGTCGGTGGTCTGGCGCTGCTGCAGGATACGCCCGTATTGGGCATCACTGGGATCACGCTGGGAACAGTATTCGCGTTCGTGCAGTATGTGCAGCGCTTCAGCCAGCCGATCACCCAGATCGCGGTGCTGTGGACGAACGTGCAGAGCGCGATCGCGGGCGGCGAACGCATCTTCGGCTTGCTCGACGTGCCCGAAGAGATCGCCGACAAGCCGAACGCGACCCTGATGCCCAGGATCATGGGCAAGGTCGAATTCAAGGGCGTCAAGGCGGGCTATCAGGCGGATCAACCTGTGCTGAAGGGGATCGACTTCACCGCCGAGCCCGGTCAGACGATCGCCATTGTCGGTCCGACCGGCGCGGGCAAGACCACGATCATCAACCTGATCCCGCGCTTCTACGATGTCAGTGACGGCACGGTCAGGATCGACGGACACGACGTGCGCGACGTGACCATGCAGAGCCTGCGCGAGCAGGTCGGTATCGTGCTGCAGGATACCTTCCTGTTCAGCGATACCGTGATGGAAAACATCCGTTACGGCAAGGTCAGCGCGAGCGACGAAGAGGTGATCGCGGCGGCAAAGCTGGTCAGCGCCGATGTGTTCATCGATCGACTGCCTGAAGGCTATCAGACCGTGCTGGGCGAACGCGGATCGGGTCTCAGCCAGGGTCAGCGCCAGTTGATCAGCATCGCCCGCGTGGTGCTGAAAGACCCGCGTATCCTGATCCTGGATGAGGCGACCAGCAGCGTCGATACCCGTACCGAGCGGCTGATTCAGAAGGCATTCGAGCGGCTGCTCGAAGGGCGCACGTCGTTCGTGATCGCGCACCGCCTCAGTACCATCCGCAATGCCGATGTGGTGATGGTGCTGAAGGACGGTGAGATCATCGAGCGCGGCACCCATACATCGCTGATCGCGGATCGCGGCGCCTACTACGACCTGTATATGAGCCAGTTCCGCCGTGAGGAACAAGGCGAGGAAGCGCCCGCGCCCAGCAGCAACGGCGCGCATCCGATCGTCGCGGTGCCGAGCGGGGACTAGGGATCGAGGTTGTTTGCGAGGGGCATGGCGCGCCGTGCCCCTTGGTGATAAAAATGAACGGTTAATTCAGCGT
>DAOTUN010000086.1:0-30954 GCA_034437395.1 Anaerolineae bacterium
AACGTCGGTGTCATTGTCCCCGTCGGACGGGTTGTGCGCGTGAACGTCGGAGATGGCGTGAGTGCGCCGATACGCAGCACGGGCAGATTGGACAGATTATCCGCCCAATAGACCAACGGACGCCGCACCCAACCAAAACTCCCGCCCAGACGAATCATGATCCAGCCTAATTCCGCATCGCGTCCGACTGCCTCGACGGTCTGACCGTTCGCCAGCGTGCCCAGCACGTCAAAGCGCAGCCCTGGACCGCTGCGCACGATGATCCCGACCGGATCGCCCTGTACCCAATTGCCGATCGGCGTCGGTGTCAGAGCGAGACGTGCCGTCGCAGTGGGAGACAGGAGAATCGTGGGATCAGGGGTGGCAGTATCTTGTGCGTGAACGAGTATGGGGCTGACGATCAGGACAGCCAGCACCAAGGCGATCGGAATTTTCACAAAGTTCTCACAAGCGGTGAACTGAATGGCACGATCGTATCATTCGCTCAAATGAGAGTCCATACGCACCCACCACCTATACCCCGATGGTAAACGACGCGATCGGCTCGACCGTCTGATCATCGGCGTACAACTGCGCTGTCCACACGCCTGGCGAGAGAACATCAGCCGTCGGCTCGATGTAAAACCACAGACAAAAATCGCTGTTGTCGCGCTCGATCGTGAACGACTCGCTGAAGGCAGGCGATCCCTGATATGCCCACTCGACACGCATCACCGTTCCAGCGGCGATGGTGACAGCACGCGCGGTAATGTAGATGCGGCTGATGTCGGCGGCAAACGCGCTGGACGCGACATCGACGCAACCGTCGGTGTCGCGCACGCTGGACGCGGTGGTGATGTCGACAAAAGACGATCCGCTGATGGGCGCGCCGTCGCTCATCACGGCGGCAGAATTGGACGCGCTGTCGAATGTCCCCGGTGGCGCGGGCGTGGCGACACTCCCTGGCGTGACCAGTCCGCTGGTATTGACGACCTGTTGTGTGGGCGGCAGTGCCGCGCGCAGTGTCGCCAGAAGCAGCGCGTTGCGGGCTTCGAGCTGGCTGACCGTCGTCGCGGCGGCGGCGGCGGTCTCGATGATCTGCGTGCGCTGCAGCACGCCTGCATCGGCAATCGCGGTCGCTTCCAGAAAATAGCCGTCGCGTTCGGCGCGCAGCGTCGCGGCGGGATCATCGGGCGTCAGTCCAGTGCACCCGGATAAAATTGCGACGGCACCCACCAGCATCAGGACATGCTGCACAGCATGATTCACTCGCATTGCAAACTCTCCAGACTCGCAGGCGTGATCCACCCGCGTCAGGAAGTTAGCAGATTTCACCGGGGTTGACCAGGGCTATAGAGTCTGTCAGCGCTGCATTCAGGTATCTGAACGGGCACAGCGAAAGCCCCAGGCATCCAGGCGGCTGCCAGGATCGACGCTAATCCGTGCCGTCGATCGCAGTTGAAATTCGGTCGGCGTATTCCATGCACCCCCGCGCAGCACCATGCGAATACCAATCTGCGGCGCCGAGTCTGGCGCGATCTCGCGTCCATCGTTCGCATCATACGGATAAGTGGCGAGCCGCGAACTGACCCATTCCCAGACATTGCCATTCATGTCGAGCGCACCGACCCACGACATGCCCGCTGGCAGCAATCCCACCTGTTCCGTCCCGGTGATCTCGGTGCGACCGAAAATGGCGCGGCTGACACGGAATTCCTCACCCCAGGCATAGCGCCATCCATCCGGGCTGCGCGCCGCATATTCCCATTCCCTTTCAGTCGGCAGGCGCGCACCGCGTGATTGACAGAAATTGCGCGCCTCGAACCAGTCGATCTGCTCGACGGGGCGCGTGCTGCCCTGAAACGCACTGGTCACCTCTGCGACGCCGCCGTATGCCGCGAACTGCGACTGCGTGACCTCGGTCTTATCGATCCAGAAGCTCACATCGAAACACTGCTCCATCACTGGGCGTTCATCCTCGGTCGTGGTCTCGCTGCCCATTATGAAGCAGCCCGGCGGCACCTGCATCATCGAGACGCCATTGACGAGTCGCTCGACCGGTTTCCAGGTGTCGGCACCCGTAAAATTAAAAAATCCGACGGTTGCATCCGACCGTCCGCTTTGAATCGTATTCGAGACAATCAGCAGCACGATCAGCACAGTGGCGATCAGCATCACTCCGATTACCAGCACGCTGATGGTAAGGCGAGCATATTTGGGACGTGTATCGTGCGCCATGCGTTCTGTACCAGAGTCTCGTGAAAAACATCGGAGATTAAATATTATTGCGCTGTTTTATGCACCTGACAACAATTCACTCGATTTGCATGTTATTGCTGGCTACTTGCATGTTATTCAAAATTTTGTTACACTTCAATCATGCTCGCCCTCATAGCTCAGCGGATAGAGCGTTGCCCTCCGGAGGCAAAGGCGCAGATTCGAGTTCTGCTGAGGGCATAACCAGATGCAATTTCATTGAACCACTGAGAGTCACGGATTCAGCACGATCGCAGTGACGCATAACAATGTGTCCGTACAGGAAATCGCGATTCACTGAATCTGTAGAATATGAAAAACTTCAACCATTCTTTCGAGCGGACGCATGACTATGCGTCCGCTTTTTTGTGTGCGTTCTGCAAGGTCTGCCCATTCCTTAAAACGATCCTCTTGACAGAGCACGTCATTCAACCGATACTCTGAATGAATGTTCATTCATTTTATTGAATTGATATTCAGAAGGTGGTTTCATGAAGGACGCCGTACAAAAACAGCTCATCGCCACGCGCCGCGATCAAATCCTCGACGGCGCGGCAAAAGTATTCGCTGAAAAGGGTTTTCATCCGACCACGATCAAGGATATTGCACGCGCGGTCGGGATCGCCGACGGCACCATCTACAATTACTTCGAGAATAAAACGGCACTGCTACTCGGCATCTTTGACCGGATGCGCGACTCTGTCCAGCCGGACGTATCCGAGCTGAATCTGAGCGAGATGGACATGCGCGCCTTTATGACGGCGTATTTTCGATACCCGCTGATGGCGCTCAAAGGGGAAAATTTCGCCCTGTTCAGGGTGGTGGTGTCGGAAATGATGGTCAACAACGAGTTGAGAACGCTCTACTTTCAACGCATTCTGGAACCTGCCCTGCTGGGAGGGGAGCAGCTTTTGCAGCACTGGGCAGAGCGCCAGGCGATCAGATCCATCGACATCCGGCTGACGACTCGTGCCCTGTCGGGCATCATCCTGGGGCTGATCCTGGAAAACATCATGGGCGATACCACCCTGGAAGCGCAGTGGGAAGCACTGCCCGCTTTTCTGGCAGATCTGTTTTTGGACGGCATTGGAGGCGATCGCACATGAAAATTTCAATCGTTGCATCAGGCTCACGCGGGGATGTACAGCCCTACATCGCGCTGGGTAAGGGGCTGAAAAATGCCGGCTACACCGTGCGGGTGTTGACCAGTGACGACTTTCGGTCTCTGGTCGTCGAGGCGGGTCTGGCGTTTTCTTCGGCAGGCGAAAGTGTCGAAGCGGTGCTGCAAAGCGAAAAATGGCGTAAGCTGATGGAAAGCGGCAACTTTCTGGCGATTTTGCGCGCCATGACCTCTGCCATGAAGGAGCGAGCGCACACCCTGGCACAGCATATGCCCGGCTTGCTGGAAGGAACCGACCTGATCGTGACGGGTATGGGAGGGATGGGCGGGACATTTTCGATCGCTGAAAAGCTGGCTATTCCAGTCATTCAAGCGTATGTCTTTCCAATCACGCCTACCCGTGCTTTTCCCAGTCCACTGACGCCGAGACTGCCTTTTGGAACCATGCTCAACCGTCTCTCGTTCCTGCCCATGCGTCAAATGCTGTGGCAGACCACGCGGGTTGCCGATTCTGCCACTCGGAAAGTGTTGGGAATGCCGCGCGCCTCCTTCTTTGGTCCTTTCGCAGCCTTGCAGCAGAAGCAGGTGCCGATCCTGTACGGCTATAGCAGGCACGTATTGCCGCAGCCGAGCGATTGGGGCGCGCTCACCCACGTCACGGGCTATTGGTTCCTCGATCCGCCTGCTGATTGGGTGCCGCCTGCTGACCTGAGCCATTTCCTGCAGGCAGGATCAGCGCCGATCTACATTGGCTTTGGCAGCATGGGCAACCGCAACCCAGAGGAGACGACCCGTCTGGTGTTGGAGGCGCTCAGGCTTTCCGGTCAGCGCGGCGTGCTGGCATCAGGCTGGGGTGGGATGAGCCAGACCGACCTGCCAGATATGGTTCACATGCTCGACTCTGTTCCTCATAGCTGGCTCTTTCCTCGCATGGCAGCGGTAGTCCATCATGGCGGTGCGGGCACCACAGCCGCCGGGATGCGGGCAGGTGTTCCATCGATCATCGTGCCGTTTTTCGGGGATCAGCCTTTCTGGGGACAGCGCGCCGCTCAATTGGGCGTGGGTCCCGTGCCCACTGCCAAAAAACGCCTGACCGCCGAAAAACTGGCACACTCGATCACACAGGCGGTGAACGACAACGTGATGCGTCAGCGTGCGGCAGACCTCGGAGAAAAAATCCGCCTCGAAAACGGCGTTTCCCAGGCGGCATCCCTGCTGGAAAAATTAGTATCATAAGCTCACCATCGACGCCATCATTCCCGATGCAGCGCTCACGAGGCAAAGCGGCGATCTGACGATGCAATGACCCAATTCACCCTGACACGCACACACGCACGGCGGATTGCCCGCGCCAGCGCGACGTTTTTACGGCGCCGCTGGCTGTGGGGGATACGGCTCGCGCTGATAGGGCTGCTGGCGTCGTCGCTGCTGCCACCCTCTCCCCGTGCCCCACTTGATCCACCGCAGACCGTCGAGACCACACAGCCGCATCTGTGTATGCACACACGGCTGATCGATGAAGTCGAAGAATGGAAAACGCAGCAAAGTTTGCGGCTGGTACGGCAGCTCGGCGCGCCGACTATCGTCGAGTTTTTTCCCTGGGCGTACATCGAGGGGCGCGAAGACAGCTATGATTGGGCGAGCGCCGATCGCATCGTCCGGCACGCGCGCAATCAGGGGCTGCGCATCATCGCCAGGCTCGGCTTGGTGCCCGATTGGGCGCGTGAACGCGGCAACGGATTCGACGTAACCACGCTCAACACCCTGCCAGAAGCCGCTTATCCCGATTTTGCCAGCTTCGTCGCGGACTTTGCAGCGCGCTACGCGGGGTCGATCGATCACCTGATCATCTGGAACGAACCCAATCTGGCGTTTGAATGGGGTTTTCAGACGGTCGATCCCGCCGCCTACGCGCGTCTGCTGGCGGCGGTCTATCCGGCGGCGCACGCGGCAAACCCGGATGTGATAATTTTGGCGGCAGGTCTGGCGCCGACGCTGGAACCGCCAGGCAGTCCGCATGGCATGGACGATCTGATCTATCTCGATCGGCTGTACGACGCGGGCGCTGCCATTTATTTTGACGCGCTCGCCATCCACACCTACGGCTTCACGCAGCCGCCCAATGCGCCGCCAGCCGCCGATCGGCTCAATTTCCGCCGCGCCGAGCTGCTGCGTGCGATCATGGTGGCGCATGGCGACGCCGACACACCCGCGTTCATCACGGAAACGGGCTGGAATGACCATCCGCGCTGGATCATGGCGGTCAGCCCCGCTGAACGTATCACCTATACCCTCGACGCGCTGCGGTATGTCGCCGCGCGCTGGACATGGGCGCGGACAGCCTGCCTGTGGGTATTTCGCACACCCACGCCGACGTTGAGCTATCCCGACCATTTCACGTTCGTGAACACCCTGTTTCAGCTTCACCCAATTTACAGCGAAGTGCAGACCTATGCGCGCGGGTGGCTGCCATGACGGTCTGGCGGGCGCTGTGCGTGCTGGTGCTGTGCCTGGCGATCGCCTGTACTCCGGCTGTTGTCCCACTGCGCGACGCGCTGCCTACCGATGCGCTGCGCGTCGGCATCGACGCCAGCAACCCGCCGTTTGCATTTCCTAACGATGGGGATGATCCGCCCTATGCCGGATTCGAGATCGACCTCGCGCGCGCGTTAGCCATTCGACTCGACGTACCGCTGATCTTCGTCGGTCTGGGCTTCGACGGGTTGTACGACGCGCTCGCCGCCGACCGAGCCGACGTGGTGATCGCCGCGCTGCCGATCGATCCGGCACGACTCGGCGCCGTAAATTTCAGCCTGCCCTATTTCAACGCGGGGTGGGTGCTGGTCAGCGCTGATCCGACAGTGCGCCGTATGGACGATCTCGCTGGAAAACGATTGGCTTTCGAGTATGGCGCGATTGGGCACGCACTGGCGATCGAGTGGACACGGCGAATCGCCCCTTTCACGCTGCTGCCACGCGCGAATCCGACCGATGCACTGGCGCTCGTCACCTCTGCACAAGCGGACGCCGCGCTGCTCGACGCGGTGAGCGCGCGCCTGATCGTGCGCGACCTCGATTGGGGGCTGTCGATGTCTGTGGTGAAAGACTCGCTGTTCGCCGCCGCGACACGCGCCGATCGTCGCTCGGTGAGCGCGGCGATCGATCAGGCGATGCAGGCACTGTTGAGCGAAGGGGTGATCGATGCACTGGCGAGCCGCTGGTTCGATGAAAAATAAAAGACCCGCGTCGGGGCGGCGCGGGTCTTTGACCGAGGTGATTAGGAGGTTTTCTTCTCTTCTTCGTACTTCGCCTTATCCCAGTCGGTCTTGCTCACGAACTTAGTCAGTTTACGTCCGTCGCTGGTGGTGCCGCGAAAGCCGTAGCGAACCTGTCCGTTCTTGGTGGTGAAGGTGGTCTTCTGAACGCTTTTTTCGTCCAGGGATACCTTCGCACGGGTCTTCACATCGTAAAATTCAACTTCAACCTTCTTAGCCATTGGGAAACCCCTTATTGTATCAACACGCCGTTAAAAAGGTTTCGGTACATCTCCGCGTAGTGTACCACGCATTTTTAACATTGTGACATGGAATTTCACCAGTCTTTGAAGATTCATACGATCACTTTCCTGGGAGGGTCGCCAAAACGCGCTGAATCTTCAAAGCGATATGGAGGATTAGTCTGTTATCGGCATCTTCCAGGTTCAAACCCGTCAGTTCGCTGATGCGTTCCAGCCGATACACCAGCGTATTGCGATGCACATCGAGGTCGCTGGCTGCCTTTGCCAGATTGCCATTGGCATTGAAAAACCCGTTGAGCGTGCGGATCAGATCGCCCTGCTTACGTCCGTCATGTTCCACCAACGGGGCGAGCGTGTCTTCGTAGAAACGGCGCATCTGCTCCAGATTACGATCCTTGAGCGAGAGCAACAGTTGATACAGTTTGAGGTCACCGTAAAATGTCGATTGCTCGCGATCCCCGATCTCGTTGGCGATGCTCACCGCGTCTTTTGCCTCCCGATGGGCATCCCGCAGCGCGCGCAAGCCCTGCACCGGACGGCTGATCCCGGCGGCGACCCGTCCGCTCGGCGTGCGACTGGCGAGCTGTGCCCGCACCTCGTCGATCACGCGGCGCACGCGCGGTGAGGCTGCCAGATTGTCCAGCGGATAGAGCGCGACGATCATATCGACATACTGTCCGACAGCACCCGCGCTCTGACGGCGGGTCAGTTCGTCGCGCACCAGTGGGATAAGGGCATCGAGCGGCAGACCGACACCGCCGCTGCTGGTCGCGCGGTAGACCGCGACCATGTAGAGCGAGTCGGTGTCGAAACCGCCCTGCTGTGCGCGCGCCATCAGCATATCGTCGTCGGCGGAGGTACCGCTCAACCACATCTGCACCCAGTCGCCCCGCGCCTGCTCGACCGCAAAGGCGATCGCGCGCGTCTTGGCAAGCTCGACGGCGCACACATCGGCGCCATAGCTGAGGATCATGCGATCGAATTCGTCCAACTGCTCATGGGTATCGACCAACGACAGATAGCCCGCGATTCGCTTCTCGACCCGCAGCACCGTCGTGAAACCGAGCGGACTGCGCACGATTGCGCCCTCGATGTGCGGCGCATCGCGGTTGAGCCAGTTTTGAAAGGCACCATAGGGCAGGCTTTGCAGCAGGCTGCGTCCAGAGCCACCCCCGGCGCGGCGCGCGACATTGGGATAGACCTGTGCCATCAGCACGCCCGCGTCGTCGTGAATGACGACCGGTTTGGCGGTCACACGGGCGATCAGACTGAGTAAGCTGTTCAGATCGCGGTTTTCAGCGGCGAGTCGGGTGAGCTGACGCTGAATTTCCAGGGCGCGCTGGGTAATCTGAGCGCTCTGATTGACGATCAGCGTGTTGACCGCGCGCTCGATCCGGGGCAGGCTGCTGTCAGCGGGCAGCGCCAACAGCGCGACATTGCTCTCCGCCGCCGCCGTGATCGCGCTCTGCGAGATATCCTCTTTGGCGGCAATGGCAGCGACTCCCGCGCTGGCGAGCTGGCGCACCACATCCGCCAGCGTCAGGCGGCTGTCATACGATCGCAGCACGTCCAGCGACACCAACGCCAGCTCACCGCCGTAGACATCGGGAAACGCGGGCGGCTGCACCTGCACCATCAGCGACCAGGTGATCACCGCGTCAGGGTTGCCCGCCATCAACTGTGTTCCAAAGGGGAGCGCGTATTGCAAAAGCGCTTGCAGCGATGCGCTGTTGTTCTCCGTCATGGCAATGATCACCTATGATGCGCTCGTCCTCATGCATAGCTTTTGATTATAATGACCAATGCCGCCACGTTTTCTATCGACTTTGACAAACGAATGCGCATGATTTTGGTTACTCTCACTAAAAAAGACGTAAGGGTGTCCCTGCGGACACCCTTACGCTCGTCGCTTTTATTCATTTTGACTAGCTGATATCAGGCGCGCATGACCCGCAAATGCAGCGTCTCGCCGTCGATCGAGCTGTCCAGCCTGGGGTCGGCATCGGGTATGAACGACGCGGCAAACGCACCTTCCACCCCATTTTGCGACACACCCCGCTCGATCCGCTTCGCCAGAGTTTCTCCGGCGATCGTGTCTTTAAAGCGTTCGATCGCCGATGCCAGTCGATCGCTGGCGTCATAATGCAGGATGATCGAGTCGCTGACGACAAAATCAGCTTCTTTGCGCAGCGCCTGCACGCGCCGCACCACTTCACGCGCCAGCCCTTCGAGGATCAACGCCTCGGTCAGGGTGGTTTCCAGCGCGGCGAGATAACCGTCATCTTCAGCGACGGCATAGCCTGACGCCGCGTCGCGCTTGACCTCGACTTCCGACGGCGCCGCTTCATATGACTGTCCATCGAGCGTGACGCGGATCGACTCACCGCGCAGCAGCGCCTCCGCCCACGCGCGCACATCTTCCGGCGCCCCTTCGCGCAGCGCTTTTTGCACGCGCGGGAAGTCTTTGCCGAATTTCTTGCCCAGTACGCTCGGAAGCGGATTCAGGCGATAGGTGATCGCGTCCCCGGTGCCATCCAGGAGTTCAACGGCTTTCACGTTCAGCTCACCCGCGATCAACCCCGCCAGTCGCGTCACCACCTCGGACTCGCGCGCGCTGGGGGCGGCAAAGCGCGCGCGTGCCAACGGCTGGCGCACGCCGATCCCGACCATCTCACGGGCAGCGCGTCCGAGACTGACTAACCGCTGCACCAGCCGCATCTCGTCGATCAGCGTTTGATCGATCAGCGCGGCATCATAGGTGGGCCAGGTCGCCAGATGCACACTGTCAGGCGCGCTGCTGTCGGCTTCTGCGACCAGATTGCGATAGAGCGCCTCACTGATAAAAGGCATCGCGGGCGCGACCAGTTTCGACAGCGTGACGAGGCATTCGTAGAGGGTAGCATAGGCGCCCGCCTTGTCGGAATCGTTTTCGCTCTTCCAGAAACGGCGGCGGCTGAGGCGGACATACCAGTTACTCAACATCTCGATGAACGCCGATACCGGACGGGTCGCCCCCGGCACATCGTAGGAGTCCAGCGCGATCGTGACATCCTTGACCAAGCCGTGCAATTCCGCGATCACGAAGCGATCGAGCGCATCACGTTCAGCGACAGGCGGGGCGACGCTGGTCGGCGTCCAGCCATCGATATTGGCATAGGTGATGAAGAACGAATAGGTGTTCCACAGTGTCAGCCACACCTTACTCAGCGTCTCACCGACCAGTTCAGCCGAGAAGCGGCGCGGTTCGCCGGGCGGACCGGAGGTGTACATATACCAGCGCATCGCGTCCGAACCCTGCGTATTCATCACTTCCCAGGGATCGACCGCGTTGCCCTTGCTTTTGGACATCTTCTGACCGTTACCGTCCAGCAGCAAGCCGAGACAAATCACATTCTTGTAGGCAGGCGCCTCGAACAGCATCGAGCTGATGGAATGCAGCGTGTAGAACCATCCGCGCGTCTGATCGACTGCCTCGCAGATGTAATCCGCTGGAAACTGCTCCTTGAACAGCTCGACATTGTGGGCGGGATAGCCCCACTGCGCGACCGGCATGGCGCCGCTGTCGAACCAGACATCGATCACCTCCGGGACGCGGCGCATGGTGCCCCCCGTGCCTTTAGGATTGGGAAAGGTGATCTCGTCCACATAAGGACGGTGCAGATCGAGGTCGGTCAGGTCGCGTCCGACCAACGCAGCCAGTTCCGCGCGTCCACCGACGCAGATCATGTCGCCGTTCTGATCGTCGATCCAGACGGGCAGCGTCGTCCCCCAATATCGTTCGCGTCCGAGTGCCCAGTCTTTCAGCTCGGTCAGCCAATTGCCAAAGCGCCCCTCGCGCACATGTTCCGGCACCCAGTTGATCTGCGCGTTGTTCTCGATCATACGATCGCGGTATTCCGTCGTGCGGATGAACCACGAATCGCGCGCCATATACAGCAGCGGCGTCTCATCGCGCCAGCAGAATGGATAGGTATGGGTGATCTTTTCACTCTTATACAGCAGCCCGCGCTTTCGCAGATCGCGCGTGATCTCCGGGTCAGCATCCTTGACCCACATGCCGCGAAACTCGGTCACCTCGTCGATGAAACGCCCATCGGCGCCGACCGTTTGCAACACAGGCAGCTTGTTGACGCTCGCCACCGCCATGTCGTCGATACCGAACGCCGGCGCGATATGCACGATCCCCGTGCCGTCGCCCGTACTGACAAAATCGCCCTCGATCACGTAGGCATAGTTGTCCTCGACGGGCAGGAAGGTATACAGCGGGCTGTAACGCATATCAAGCAAATCACGTCCCTTGAGCTGCCTGACGACCGTGTAATTTTCAGGCTCTTTGAGTGCCTTGTCTTTCAGCGCCGCCGCCAGGATCAACCGTTCCGTACCGTCACCGTCGGGGATCGCCCCTTCCACCTCGACATAATCGATGTCGGGACCGATCGCCAGTGCGACATTGGCGGGCAGCGTCCAAGGGGTGGTCGTCCACACCAGGAAATAGGTTCCTGGTCGATCACGCAGTGGGAAGCGCACGAACACACTTGGGTCTTTGACCTCTTTATAGCCCAGCGCCACCTCGTGGCTGCTCAAGGGCGTGCCACAGCGCGCACAGTATGGGACGACCTTCAGCCCTTTGTAGAGCAGGTCTTTTTCCCAGAACTGCTTGAGGATCCACCAAACGCTCTCTACGTAGTCGTTGGTGAAGGTGACATAGGCGTTATCGAGATCGGTCCAGTAGCCCATCCGCTCGGTGAAGCGCTCCCAATTGGCGATGTTGCTCATCACCTTGGCGCGGCAGCGCTCGTTGAAAGCAGCGATACCGTACTCCTCGATCTGACGCTTGTGTGTGAAACCGAGTTCCTTTTCCATGGCGATTTCGACCGCCAGACCATGTGTATCCCAGCCGCCTTTGCGCAAGGCGTAGAAACCCTGCATCGTCTTGTAACGTGGAAACAGGTCTTTGAACGCCCGCGCCAGCACATGATGCACGCCGG
Organism: Anaerolineae bacterium; assembly: GCA_034437395.1. Taxonomy (GTDB): domain Bacteria; phylum Chloroflexota; class Anaerolineae; order Aggregatilineales; family Phototrophicaceae; genus Flexifilum. Next base: position 11,861 of record DAOTUN010000086.1, read on the forward strand.
GGATACCGTTGACCGTCGGCGGACCCTCGTAGGTGACATAGCGCGGCGCGCCCTCGCGTTCTTCCAGCGAACGCTGAAAGATACGATTGTTGCGCCAAAAATCGAGCTGTTCGCGTTCGACTTTAGGTACATCCACTTTCGGACTGACTGCTTTGAACATGAGCGCCTTCCATGCCGCCGCAGCCGTCGAGCGGACTGCGGACATTGCGCGGGATCGATTCCACCATTATCGCTGTATGGTGATGATTTCGGTAGGGGGATCGACGCCTACAACGCGATCACTCTTTGCCAGTGCCGATCCAAAAGACTTCGCGTGCCATCTCGATCTCGGTGGTTTCGTCAAGCTTGCTGAAGATACGCGCCGACCACTGCATGGTAAAAATCGAGAAGGCTTGTTCGCCGGAGCAGAGCGCCGCGACCTGGCGTGTGATATCAGGATTAGGCACTTCGCGCAGGTCACCGCACTGCAACGGTGCCAGCTGACATACCCCGAGACGGGCATAATCAGCCGCGACATCGCACGCCGCGCGCGGTGTGCTGTAGAGCCAGCTATCCACACCGTAAGCGGCGTTTTCGTAGCTGATTTGTGTCAGGTCAGAGAGTGCGGGCGGCAGCGGCGGCGCCACCATGCCGTACAACACACCTAACACGTTTGATCCGATATACAGCGCCAGCAGCACAGCGAGCGCGAGTACGATCAGCAGGACAGTGGATCGTCGCGTTCGCGGCGTGCCGCCCTCGGTGGTGCCAGACGTTGCTACTAACATGCCACCCGGATCAGGGCTGCCATTGTTGTTCATATTTGATGACCGTCAAACCTTCGGCGTTCAGAAATGGATCGGCGTTGTAGCGACCTGGATGGATCAAGACCTGAGTGAACTGGGTCGCATTGAATCCGGATCGATCGAAGACACATTTGAACTGGTACAGCAGTTGGGACAGGTCTGCTTCCGCGCCCGGCATGTTGCCTTCAGAGGGCATACGGACACAGAATTGCTCACGATCGCCATAATGCTCGTTCAGCTTATCCTGGTAAAAATTCACCACGATTTCCGGGCTGTCAGTGGTGCGATAAAACAAGTTGCGCGAGCCCACCTGTACATTGCTCTCACCCCAGAATTCGGAATCCGGATAGACCGAGATCTCAAACGGCACACGCCGCGATGCCTGATCGAAAACGATGAACCAGATGAGCCATGCCACCACGATCACCAATCCAACGACACCGATGATCAGCGCGATCCGAAAGATCGAGATACTGCCGCTGCTGCCGCTTCTTCTTCTTCTGGCTTCCACCGCTGCCATAATTTCTCTCCTCGTAATTGACGCGCTTCTTGAATCTGGTTGCTCGACCGATGAAGGTCATCCCAAACCTGTTACAGCTGGTGTTCCAGCGTCTCGACCACCAGCGACACACGATCGCCGTAAGGCGTGTGCGCGTATCGTGCCGCGCTGACCTGCCAGTACGGGAGTCCGTCACGAATCGCAGCGCTCGACGGCATAGCGCCCTGTCCCAATAGATGGAGTAAATACCCGGTCATTAAAGCACGATGTGGCATTTTCATGACCGCATCCTGATCGGCTGCCGAAACCAGTGCATTGCGTGCGGCGTCCGGCTCGTCGTTGAAGAAGTACGCCTCACCTAAATCTGCCAATACGACCGGCGGCGCCCCTGCCTCGACCGCGCGCCGAATGGTCGTGGACGCGCCCGCAAAGTCGCCTTTTGCCAACAGTGTACGTCCAAAACCATACAGTGGGAAATGATGATTGGGCGCTTTGTGCAGAGCTTCGGACAAAACCACCTCACTATCATCGAGATCGCCTAGTTGACGGTAGGTGTTGCCAAGCAGCGTCAGACTGCGAAAGCTGGAGCGCCCTTCATGATCAGCGCGCAGCAGCAGCTCGCGTACACCCTCAAAGTCCCCCGCCAGATAGAGCCTTTGCGCTGCGGCAAAGGTGGTCTTCATCCCGCGATTGCCGAACAAAACGATGCCCTGGATCGTGATCACCAGCGCCACCACGCCGACCAGGATCAGCGGACGGACAGCATCGGGCGCGAACAGGAAAGCCACCACCGCGACCAGCAGCAGCAGCAGCGCCAGCACAAACACACTCCGGCTCAAGCCATCCCAGGAACGAAAATCGCGCGGAAAATTGCGCATGAACCACACCATCAGGGGGTATCCTCTCGTTCGATGTCGTAGCGCGGATGCGATCTTAACCCAGGTTCCCTGCATCCGCATCATGGATTGCCGCCTCGATCGCGCTGAGTTCGTAGCGGAGCGCTTGTCCGTAGGCAGTGCCGTTCAACGCTTTGAGGACAGTCTTCCACACCACGAGACCATCACGGGCACTCATCATGCGCGCGGTCGCATGTACCGCTCTCTTCACATCAGACTGCGCCTGATAATGAGCGACCAGATGATAAAAGACGCGCACCGCGTAGGGTGCGGGCATCGCGTGCAGTGCCGCCCGCTCAAACGAGGCGATGGCGTTCGTCTCGTCACCGCTGAGACGCTGTGTGAATCCCAGCTCCGCCCAGATTGTAGGTTGATCGGGCGACAATCGTGCCGCCTGATTCAGGGTGGAGACCGCTTCGTCGTATGCCGCCTGTAAACGATACCCGTTTGCCAGCGTGATATAGGCGGTCGGATCATCGGGGTAGAGCTGTACCGCGCGGTCTGCCGCAGCCTGCGCCTGTGCCAGCTGTCCGGCATAGGCGTAGGCGGTCGTCAGCAGCATCAGCACCTCGGAGGTCTCTTTGCCTTCACGGATCGATCGCTCCAGCAGCGGGATCGCCTCACGAAAGCGAAACGCCTCGATCAGTCTGTAAGCATCCCCATAGCCTGATCCTAGCTGGCGTGTCTGCCGTGCCAGCAGCACGCCGACCAGCGCGAACCATCCCAGGAAGACTAACCCCGCGAAGCACAATCCCACAAATGCCACCACTACCAGTGTCGACTCCCGACCCTGCTCGCGCGTGATCACTTCCGCTGTGATCGCCGCGACGAAGACAGCGATACCCGCGAAGCCGAGTAAAAATGTCAGATAGGTCAGCGTCAGCCAGCGGCGGTTTTGGATCATCGGTCAGCGCTGTTCCGTCGGCGTGAGCGTCAACTGCATCGGATCGAGCCCGTCCGAGATCAGCGCCCGCGCGTCCTCGACATCAGCGCCAATCGCAGCCCGCAGTGTCTCCGCCTGTTCGCTTTTGAGGATGGTATCCCATTCATCGAGACCTGTACGCAGTTTTTTCAATTCTGTCACCGCGCCGCGCGCCTCGTCGGGGCGTCCCAGACGCGCAAAGGCACGCGCGAGAAGAACCTGAATCAGCAGGCGGTGGCGGGCGTCGGGCACTTTGAGCGCCAGCGCATTTTGCAGGTGTGTGACTGTCTCATCGGCGTAGGCGAGTCGGTCTTCGATCATGCCCAGATTGTACATCGCCACCCATTCATCGGGCGCGAGGACGGCAGCGCGCTGTGCAGCCGTCAGTGCTTCCCGCAGATCACCCGCTTGCAGACATACCTCCGCCAACCCGTTGAAGGCGACCGCCGAGTCCGGAGCTATCTCGGTCATGCGCCGATAATCACGTTTGGCACGATCCAGCTTGCCCCACACGCGCAGTACTTCAGCGCGAAAGCGGTAGTGTTCTGGCTTGTCTGGCTCGTCTTTGATCACCTCGTCCATGACCTTGACAGCTTCACTGTATTCATTTTTGCGCAGGTGACGCACCGCCTGACGATAATTCATCGGCATCCGCGAACGGAACATCAGCATTCCAGCGATGATCCAGCCGATCGCCGCGCCCGCCAGCGGCAGCATGAACTGTGGCACGACCAGCACACCCAGCAGCAGCGCCCCAAACGACGGCAGCAGGATCGCCAGCCAGCGTCCGCGATCGACGGCATCCAGCTTACCCAAAATCACGATCAGGCTGCCGGCTATCGCCGCGATCACCAGCAGGGTCTGCACCGGGATGACCCATTCGCCCTCGACCGCATTCAGGATCAGGCTGAACAAGCCCGTCACGCCAATCAGCAAAAATAATGCGCGCAGCCGTGCTGGTCCCAGAAAAAGACTGAACTGACTCAGTGTACGTTCGATCACGACAACTCCTGATTCACGTCGTCCGACGGTGCCGACGAGACACCGCTGCGCATCCGTATCAGCACGGGTTGACCGCCGACCGCCTGCCAAAAGGCTTGCCCCGCCCGATTGTGCGCCGCGACATGCCATTCATAATACTCGATTCCCTGATCGTAAAACCAAAGCAGCAGCTGATCGACCAGTGCCCGACCGACCCCATCGCGCCGTGCCTCGCTCGCTACGTAAATGTCCGCGACAAAGCCACATGTCTCATGCACGAAGAGATCGCTCATCAGATCGACCACCATCGCCAGGACGTAGCCGACAATCCGACCGTCCCGTTCAGCCACCAGGACGCGCATCGACGAATCATCGAGACGATCCTCAATGCGGGCGGCATAGCGTCGCGCACCGTCCGGTGCGGCGGGCGGCAGACGTGGATCGAGCTGTTGATGATAATCGACCAAGCCAAGCCACAAACGGGCGATCGCGTCCAGATCGGGACGCGCCGCTATCCGCACAATGATGCGCTGGTTCAAGCCTGGCTCTCTTTCATAGTTATAATCATGTGCGAATTACGGAGCAGAAGTAAATTCGGCGAATCACGGACTCAGCACGCCTGTTGGGACGCATACCGATGCGTCCGCAAAGAAAACCGTGATTCACTGACATTGGATCCCGGTCGATCCGGCATGATGCGATCTATTCACGGGAGCAAAAAACCGTCGAAGCCGGTCGTGCCGCCGAGCGAACGCCAGAAAGCCTGACTGATCACCGCGTGGCGCGGACTGAGCGCCACCAGCCGGGCGATCCCGCGCTGGGCAAATGCCTCCCGCGCCGCCTCGACCAGCGCCCGCGCCAAACCACCGCGATAGCGGTGCATTTCGATCACGAGCTCGCTGATCACGCCGAGGCGAGAGTCCTGACCCGGCAGCAACCCGATCATCCCTTCCCAACCCAACAAATAACCAGGAACGCTGTCGTCGCTGGGGTCGACTGCCGTAAGGCAGACCGCACGCGGATTTTCCAGACAGCTCGTCATCGCCGTCGTCCACGCAGACGGTTGTGCAACCGTCGGGCGCGACTCGGCTTGTGCCAGCAGGTTCACCTGTTCTTGCCACAATGGGTAAAGCACTGGCAGGTCGTCGATGTGCATTGCACGGATGGTGATCATGACGGCAAAGAATAACATCGTCCCATTTCCAGATCAAGCGAGCCTATGCGACAATATAAGCTATGGCGACTCGAACCGTTGGTGACACCCCCACACAAAATCCTACCCTGCCCGTTTGGATGCGGCGTGCGATGCGCGGCACCGACTGGGGAATTCTGATCGTGCTGATATTCGCACTGGCGGCAGCATCCGCGTTCATACTCGATCCGGGCACGCCGATTGGCACCAGTTTCGAGCGCTATGCATTTCGCGCCGCCGACATCGCGGCATCACTGCGTGAAGGACAGATTTATCCGCGCTGGACGGATGAAGCACTTGGCGGTTACGGCGCGCCAATTCCGCACTTCACCGCGCCCCTGCCTGGGATGGTGACGGGTCTGCTCGATCTCACGCTGATTGCCGATCCAGCGGTTACGGTCACGCTGGCGTTTGTGGCATCGCTGTGTCTGTCGGCGGTCGCGGTCTACAGCTGGGTCGCCCGGCGATTCGATGCTACCGCTGGGCTGACCGCCAGTTTACTATATCTCTTCAACCCCTTCATTGGCTATGCGATCCCACACATTCTGGGTGACTTGACACTCATGATCAGCGCGGCGCTGCTGCCCCTGCTGTTATGGGGCGCCGATCGACTGCGCCAGCATGACGACGCGATTGACATCCTGTTTCCTACGCTCACCCTTGCCGCGCTCTGGCTGACCGACCCGCGCTGTGCGGCGCTGGGCGGGGCGGCAGCATGGGTGCTGCTGCTGACGCATCCCAGACGCCGCCCACGTCTGTGGCTGCATTGGATCGGCGCGGTGCTGTGTGGCACCGCGATCGCCGCCTGCTTCTGGCTGCCCGCGCTCGTCGAGGCAGCGCAGATTTTCTGGCTGCTGCCGGACAATCAGCCGTACATCGCTGCGGCACTGCCGGGGTTGTTTGCGCTGCCATCGGGTCACGATCCCGCCGCAATGATGCCTCAGCTGCCAGTCACGCTCGGCACCGTTCCGCTGCTCGTGTCGGCGATTGGACTGGTAATCACCTGGCGCATCGACGGACAAACCCGTCGTTTTTTGCTGCTGATGGCGGCGGCAAACGGGGTAATGACCTTCGGTATCCTCATGCAGCCGGGCGCGATCTGGCTGTTGGTGCCGTTGGCGCTCGGTCTCGCCGCGACCGCCACCGCACCGCTGCTGCTGCGATCGCATCTGCCTGCCTCACTCGGTCGCCTGCTGCCTGTTGCGCTGTGCGCGCTCGGCGTGGGCAGCGTGATGCAGCCCTGGATGTCAGCGCGCAGCGGGCTGATCGATCGCGGTCAGCGCGACTTTTCCGCGTCTGCACAGGTCGCTTTCGAGCAACAAGGCTATGGATCAGCGACAGTCGCGCTCGGTCAATCCGTCCCTGCGACCATTCCAGCATCGTTCGCCCAGGACGCAGCACTGATTCGCAGCTATCTCGTGGGCGCACCGATAAAAGCAGTGACGGTAGCGGGCAGTGCCCGGTTGGGCATGATCGACACTTACGCCCATCTGCTGCGGATGCAGGTAGAGACGCAAAGTGCCACGACCATCCACATCCTGACGGCGAACTTCCCAGGCTGGACAGCCGAATTGAGCGGCGAGGCAGTCACACTCGACTCCACCGACGATCCGTTGTTGACAATTCGCCTGCCTGAGAATACGCGCGGCGAACTCGTCATCGCACAGCGTGCTACCCCTGTGCGCACTGCGGGATGGTTGGTGAGCATTGCGGGCGGACTCGGCTGCATCGCGCTGACCTTTAGACGCCGGCAGCAGCGTGTGTCCACCCTCGAGGCGGATTTCGATCTGCTCAGTCGATCGGAGACACGGCTATTCGGGGTGCTGCTGCTTGGCATGATCGGTCTGCTGGCGCTGCCTTATCTGACGCCAGACGCGGCGCGCGTATTCGGTTGGCGTCCTGAGGCGGGTATTGGGCTGGCGCACAGTCAATCACTGGATATTCGTTCCGATGTCGGACTGGAATTGATCGGCGTCGATCCCTATAGGTCATCGGTCAGCCCCGGAGACGAGCTGAATATCACACTGTATTGGCGCACGCTGCACCCGCTCGACGCCCTGTATCGCGTACAGCTCGCCCTGCGCGATCGGAGTACAGGGCGACTGGATACGCTGTCGGTCGTGCGTCACCCTGGCGACCTGCCCACCAGCCGCTGGCAGCCGCGCCGTTATGCCCGTGATCTGTGGCGCATCGCCGTCCCATCGAGCCTGACGCCTGGTCAATATGAAATTGTCGTCACCGCCTTTACCTGTCGCAGCGACTGCGAAACGCGCGAGACGGTCAGTTTTTTTGCCGCCAATGGGACAGCGCTTGGTTCCGTGATCGCGCTGCCGACAGCGATCGTGGTCACAGATTCGTGAGCATGACCCATGACGCTGATCCCATTATTTCACTGTGCAGCGGATGTTGTTATTTTTATCCCGCCCGCGCTACAATATCGTGCTGAAATGGCGCTTACGTTCAGAAAGCGAACATAATGGAAAGCAAAGAAACGGTTGACGCGATCGGTCAAGCCTGGATCGCGTTTCGCAAAGGTCAATTCGACGCGGCAGGAACGGCATTCGAGTCGATCGTCAGCCGTCAAAGTGATAGTATCGATGCGCATTACGGATTGGGTCTGGTGCGGCGCGCACAAGGCAACCGAGGGACAGCAGTAGAGGAATTCCATCGCTGTCGCACCCTGGTCGCGCGCGCATTTGCCGAGAATCCTAAGAGCGATCGTATGGAGATCATGCAGCGAATGGTCGATCAGCGCATCGCTGAGCTCACCCCACCACGATCCTGACAGCGACTTCATTGCTTTTCCCGCGTCCGACGAACGCCGTACAGCCATGAACAAGCGCGAACGTCTAGAGCACACCCTAGCAGGTGACGCAACCGACCGTATCCCGGCGGCATTGTGGCGTCATTTTCCCGGTGACGACCAGCGCGCCAGTGATTTCGCAGCGGCGGTGGTCACCTTCCAAAATATGTACGATTGGGATTTTGTAAATGTCACTCCGGCAAATACTTTTGCGGTCGTCGATTACGGCGTGCAGGATGCGTGGATCGGCGCGATCGACGGGACGCGGTCACTCAGCAAAGCAGCGATCGAGCGGTCGCTGGACTGGACGGCTCTCCGTCCACTCGACCCGACACGCGGCGCGCTCGGACGCCAGCTCGACGCGCTGCGCTCGATCTGCGATGCGCTCGGTGACGAGGTGCCGATTGTGCAGACGATCCTCAGTCCCTTGAGTCAGGGCGCGCTGATCGCGGGACATGATCGCCTGATCGCCCATATGCGCACCCAGCCCGATCGACTGCGCACGGGCTTGAATGCGCTCACCGAGACAACGCTGCGCTTCATCGACGCGCTCAAGCGGCTGCCGATCGCGGGCATTTTCTACAATGTGAGCTACGCGGATCACGCGCTGATCTCCGAGGCGGAATACATACAGTCTGGACTGCCCGACGATCAACGCATCCTGTCCACCCTGACGGCGAAATGGTGGTTGAACATGGTGCATCTCACCGGACTGTCTCCCATGCTCAACACCATCGACGGCTTGTCCGCACACGTACTCAACTGGCGCGATCAGGAGAGCGAATATGGGCTGGCGATGGGAAAGACCTTGTTCGGAGGCGCGGTGTGCGGCGGTCTGACCCGCGACTCGCATTTGCACAACGGTACACCCTCGACCATTCGGCAGGCAGCGCGTGAAGCGATCGCGGCGGCGAATGGCAGACGGCTGATCCTGGGCGCGGGTGGAGCGGCGTTGATCACCACGCCCCAGTCCAATTTACGTGCGGTGCGGCAAGCGGTGGAAAGCCTGTGAGTCTGCGTGTGATCTCCGGCAGCGCCAAAGGCACGCGACTCAAGCTGGTGCCAGGCGATGGCACACGTCCGATCATGGATCGCGTCAAAGAATCGCTGTTCAACATTCTGGGACGCGCCGTGATCGACAGCAATTTTCTCGATCTGTTTGCCGGCACCGGGAGCGTGGCGATCGAGGCGCTGAGTCGAGGCGCAGCATTTGCGACCCTGATCGACATCGACAGCAAGGCAATACGCACGATTCAGGAAAATCTGATCTTGACGCGACTTGGCGAGCGTGCGGTCGTGCGTCGTCAGGATGCGTTCACATTTTTGCGTGGTCAGCCCGATCGCCGCTACGACATCCTCTATATTGCACCGCCGCAGTACAAGAGTCTGTGGTCGGACGCGCTTCAGCTCATCGACGCCCTGCCCCAGTGGGTGCATCCCACAGGACAGATCGTCGTCCAGATCGACCCGTTGGAACGCGCCAACGTGACATTGAAAAATTTCGTCGTGACCGATACGCGCGCCTATGGCAATACGGTTCTGTGGTTTTTCAACTGGACACACTCACCCGATCTCATGAATGACACCTCGGTTAAGCTGGAAAAGATCGTATCCGAATTGATGATCCTTTACGCCATCACGGCGCCACCGATCCCGCTGGAACGGATGCTGCAGGCACCAGCGGCGGGCATGTGGGGAGACATCGATCCCTCGAATATTTCACTCAGTTTCTTCAAGGTCGATGTGCCATTCTCGCCCAGAATGTCGCTGGCGCGTTTCCTGGCGCGCACGATCGCCACCAGTCCCTGGGGGATCGCGCGCGGCTTGAACACCTTCGACGCCATCGACTCGGACGAGGTATTTCAGCGGTTCGCGCGCACCATCATGATGCCCGCGTCGATGATTCAGGAATTGCAACCCGACGCGCGCAAGCCTGCCCTGATGAGCGCCCATTTTGAAGTCCCGGAAGACGATGCCGCGCTGCGCTTGTTCGACGTACGCGACTATCTGTGATCAGGCGACGCCGGATCACAAGCAGGTCATTAGCGAAATCTGAGCATACGCCCGGCTAGGGCGATTGCCTGATGGAAGTTCGTGACGCTGCCTTCAACCTGTGATTGACGAATCGCTTCCAGCATCCCGCCCACGATCGGACTCGGTTTCAAACCAAAGTGCTGCATAAGAACCTCACCATCGAGCAACGCCGGGGGATCGATCAGGCGATCGCGCTGATTGAAATAGCCGTCGAGCAGTATTTGCGCCTTCTCGATCAATTTCAGCCACACCGCCTGATTGTAGGTGTGTCCGACCACGCCGAGATAATCCGCCAGACTGAGCAGGATCAGATCGATGCCGTCCTCGCCCATCATGCGCCAGAAACGATAAATATCGAGAGGCGCGAGGGCATCCTGCCACACAGTCTGATCCATGTGCTGGCGGACGAGACTGGTCACATATTTACGCTCGTTGTTGCTGAGACGCAGCGCCAGCAGTCGTGCAGCCAGCGCATCCGCGCCGATCGCCTCATGCGCGGTGTAGCGCAAATAGCCCGCTGCATCCAGCTCGCGCGCGACCAACCCCTTGCCAGTGTCGTGCAGCAGCGCCGCCAGCATCAGCAGAGCGCGGCGCGGACGCTCATCGGTCCCGGTGCGCTCCAGATGCGCCTGCAGCGCGGGGCGAAAGCGATCGAAGGCGATGACGACCATGCCCAGATTGAACTGCGCCGCAGAGTCGTCGGTGCGCTTGTGGCTGACTGTATGCACGATGTCGTTGAGCGCCTCGACGACTGCCAGCGAGTGCGTCCAGCCGTCATGCACATGCGGCGGTGCCTGGGGCAGCCCGTGCAACGGCGTCAGCTCTGGCAGCACCACCTCCAACGCGCCGATCGCGTCCGCGATACGAATGGCGACCTGCACCCGATCCAATGACAGCAGCTTGATCAGCTCGTCGCGCATGCGCTCTGGCGACACCTCGCTCAGGCGCGTGACGGTCATCTTCATGTCGCGCAGTGTCTCGCGGTCGATATGCAGACCGAATTGTACGCTCTGGCGCACGGCACGCAGCACCCGTACCGGATCGTTCGCCAGCGCATCGGGGCTGCATCGCCGCAGCCGTTTGGCGATCAGGTCACCCGCTCCACCGAGCGGGTCGATCAGCATGCTCACATCACCCGTCAGATCGACCGCCATGGCGTTGACGGTAAAATCGCGGTCAGCCAGATCGCCCGTGAGGTCACCCGCGCGCAGCCCGGATACGTCGATGATCAGCCGACCGCCCTCGCGCGGAATGATCGCGCGTCCGAGATCGCGCGTCTCATCGAGCGGGTAAAAATCACCCTGGAAAGCATTGGCGATCCGTCGCGCCAGCCGGATACCATTTTGCGGTGTCACGATGTCGAGATCGGTATTGTTCCGACGCAGGATCGCATCGCGCACCGCCCCGCCGACCAGATACGCCTGTTCCGGCATTTCCGCCAGCGCCTCTGCCAGATCGAGAACGGCATCCGTCCAGGACAGCACGATTGAATTCATCCACCCTCTTTTCTACTCGGTGTCATGCAGTTTTGCCACGCCGATGAACGGCATGTTGCGAAACTTTTCGTCCAGGTCCATGCCATAGCCAAAGACGAATTTGTCCTCGATGATGAACCCGGTGTAGTCGATGGTGATCGGCACGCTGCGGCGCGACGGCTTGTCGAGCAGCGCGCACAGGCGCAGGCTGGCGGGCTGGCGCGCGCTCAATACGTCGATGACGAAGCGCAGCGTGTGACCGCTGTCGATGATGTCCTCGACGATCACGACATGCTTGCCCATGATCTGATCGCGCAAATCCATGTCGATCCGCACCATCCCGGACGAATGGCGCCCACCCCGGTGGTAGCTGGAGACCGACATGAAGTCGATCTCGTGCGGCACATCGATCTGACGGATCAGATCGGTCAGAAAGATGACTCCACCGCGCAGGATGCAGACGAATACCAGATTGCGCGCGCCGTGATAATCGCGCGAGATCGCCGCACCCAGTTCTCCGACCCGCCGCCGCAGCGTCGCCTCATCGATCAATACTTCTGCCAGGTAATCCTCATAGGCTGCGCCCATCGTGTCGTTTCACTTTGCCATGCAGTCCGCATCAGAGCGTCAATTATAGCGCGTTCATGCCCGCAGCAGGGGTCTGGGATGCCAAACCCGCCAGACCCCTTGCGCCACACCGTCAGGCGCGTTATGCTGTTCGTGTATCGGGATGTCTGATTTTTGCATCAGCTTCATGGGGAATCTGTCATGCGTCGATCGTCGCTGTCCTACGCTGCCCTGCTGATCGGATTCGCGCTGCTGGCGTTCGTGAGCAGTGCCGCACAGGAAATCACTGAACCAACTGCTACGCTAAACGATATTATTACCCCCCCCCCCAAATAACTGAAGTCGCAACCGAGACGGCATACCCGTCGCTGACCCCGGCGCCGCTGGATACCCTGTCCACGCCGACCGAGATTCCGACCGATCTGCCATTGATCACGCCGACCGCCTCGCTGACGCCAGCGTTCACGCTCGACGCGCCGACCGAGATTCCGGCGCCGACCACAGCCAGCTCGCTTGGCGCCGGTAATCCACCGCTCTCGAATGTCTCGCTGGTCTATGACCAAAGCTTCGATCGCGGCGGCGACCTGTTCAAAGACCTGTACGGCGACCCGGTCGGGCTGCTGTACACCGTCAGTGGGCATGGTCTCAATTTCACAGCCGACCAGCAGACGATCGAAGTAACCTACGACAACTACGACGACGTGATTTTCGAGACGCGGGTCGCGGTAGTGACGGGTGAACTGCGCATCGGTTTACGACAGGAAGGAGTCGAGGGGTATGCGCTGCATTTCCGCGCAAACGGACAACTCACCCTCTACCGCAGCGACATCCTAATCGCATCGACCCAAATCGTCCCTGAAGAGCGCCTGTACGCGCTGCGGTTTGCGGCGATCGGCGGGGAGATCGCGGTCTGGCTCGACGGTCAGCCTGTCCTGATCTATACAGACGAACTACCGTTCGCCAGCGGCACTGTGCGCGTCAGCGCGCACGGTCAGGATACGGCACATGTCTTTATGGACGATCTGCGCTTATGGGTACCCACCCCGCCCACGAATCCTGAACAAAGCTCTGCCATCGGCAGCCCCAACAACGCTTACGCTGCATTTTTCAGCGCCAACCTCACGCCGCCTCAGGCGCTCGTCTATTCCTCTTATAGCTACACTGTCAATCCGGGGAATCCACTTCAGTTTTTCGATTCGACGGGCAGCCTGTATCAGCTCACACCGCCGGGCGGGTATCTGGTGTCGCAGCCTGTATTGTCTGCAGACGGACGCTGGTTCGCCTTTCAGTGTACGCGCGCCAACGGTCTGACAGGTATTTGTGTCATCGCCGCCAATGGCGACGACTCCACCTTCTTCACCGTGATTGAGGCGGCGCCGTTCATCTGTCCCACCCCCTACGATCCGATTTGTCAGCAATCACCGGAGCCGCCCGCTTATCTCAATCCGGTGTGGTCGCCTGACGGTGGCAGCCTGGCATACATCACTGGCACCGTCGGATTGGGCACATCGATCGTCGATATAGATCCCGTCGCGCGCACCACCCGCAATAGGCGCGCGCTTGGTTTGTGCGGACGCAATCTAAAATGGGTCGATGACACGATTTTCTGCATCGGTGATCGCAGCATCAATGCCGCCTTTGCCACTCTGATCGGCTACGATGTCACTACACGCCTGCAAATATTGCAGTATGCACATCCGAACGGCATCAGCAAAATAATCGCGTTCGATGTCGTCGATAGCGCCGACGGGGTACGAGTGCTGTATCAGGTGGAAACCAGAAGACCGCGCAGCCCGACTTCATCGCAGCTTTGCCTGGACGATTTGAATGCGCTGATCGCTCAGGTCAACACCTGTCTTCGTCTGCCGGACGATGCCGCTGGAAGCTATTATTACATCGATCCGGTGCTGGCATCTGACGCGAGCGCATTCCTGTTCACCCGCCTGACACGGGTGGGATCCAGCCTGCAGAATCCCACGCTGATGCTTGTCGATACCAGCAGCATCGCTGCACCGCCGCCCAACCAAGGCGTCTACATCATGCAAAACGCGCTGCTCGTCCCGATGCTTGCCAATGCGAGTCCTTATTTCTGGGCACCACGCCTCGATTGGATTATTCCGACAGCCACCCCTACTGCAACCCTGACTCCCACTGCAACCCTGACTCCCACTGCAACCCTGACGGCGATTCCTGCTCCACAGTTGAGGCTTGTCCTTGAATTGGCGGACGGCATCGACCCCACTGCGCTCTACGTCGGGCAGCGCATCCCGGTGGTGGCGCGCGTGACCAACATCGGCAGCGCGCCGACCGAGGGCGCGGTCAGGCTGACGCTGCGGGTGCCGCCAGGGTTGGCAGCTGTAACAGTGAGTACTGGCGACGACACCCTTCCACTCTTTGAACTCGTCCGCGACCTGGCTGAGGCGATCTTCAGATCGCTCGGCGGTCGCACGCTCCAGATTGAGCCGGAAATCGATTCAGGAGTTGGGACGACGATCAGGCTGGACTACCAGATTGGCGCGCTGGCGCCGGGTGAGACCGAGACAGTCGAATTGACGTTGGTGGTGCTGCCAGAGTTTGCGGGGAGCTTCTTGGTAAATGCCGATGTTCAGCTTGCCTCACGAGAAACCCCTTTACAATTTATGCCTGATCATACTTTAGCGGCGGAAACGGAAACAAGTCAGTTCATTGTTCTCATTGTCAGGCAGCAAAATGTTACCGTGTCAGCGGTGCTGCTCGATGACGATGGTGCGCGCACCGATGACGGATACGATGGGCGAACTCCAGAAGATACCGATGTTGCGGAAACAGTGCGCGTCGGGGAGACAATATTTGCCGAGATTGTGCTGGAAAATACGTCCCAACAACCTCTTTTGAGCCTCTTTGCCACAGCCAAATTTTCAGACGAGCTGCTCTTTATTTCTGCTGCAGGGGACGGCACCTTTGACTCTGAAACAGGACTATGGTTGTTACCCATCGTCCTGGCGAACAGCACGGCAGTACTGCGACTCGAGTTCATCGTGAATACGAGTCCTGACAATCTTCTGGATGCTCAGAATCGCACCAGGCTGCTGCCGCTGTTGAACCAGGAAATAATCGTGTCCAGTTTTTATCCGACCGATGTGGTGCGAACAACGTCGTTTCCGAGTGCATTCATCCCGGCGATCTGTGAAGGTTCCGTTTTGCTGGCTGTCAATGAGATCACAGGCGCGATCATCGACCTGAACGTCCGACAGGTGCCCGGCGTGCGACCACCCGAAAATTACAGCACAGCTCTGAGAGCAGGTACGGAAGTTGGCGTCATGAGTTTTACCTTGACCAACGATCTCATTCCTACTGTTGCCGACGCCCCGTATTCGTTTGGGTGGTTTCGCATCTCGGACCACCTGCGTTATGGTGCCAGTAATCCGCCTTTGCCCCGCTACGTCGCCTCTGGGCGAGTCGAGGGCTGTGACGAACTGACGCAGCCGCTTCGGTTTGACTCGCCTGAACCCTTTACATCCAACCTTAACCAGGCGCTGCCAGGCTTTACATCCCTGAATGTGAACGACATCGTGTGTAATCGAAGCAGAGATGCTCTGGCACGAGAATACTGTGCTGCGAAAATGTATCTCGCATTTCGCGCCACATTGGGACGTGACCTGACGATACGCGACGTGATTCGTATCCTGCTGGCAGCCGAGCTGACCCCTGGTCAGAGCGCTGCGCCACCGGAGCTTCTGGCGGCGACCGCCGCCAATACCTACTTCGGTTACTGCGTCGGAAGCAGCCTCCGTCCCGCTGGATGTACATTCAGTGATGTGCTTGCCCTGCTATCAACCAGTGATGCCTGGGTACAGACGGCGTTGGAGAACGGGATCAATCAGGAAAGATTAGCAGGCATTCTCGAAAAATTCGATGAAGAAGATGTCGTTGATAACGTGCCGCGTGGAGACAGACTAGACTCACCGGTAACAACACCAGAGGGAACCCCTTTTGCCTGGGGCAATTATTACTTTGGTACAGAAGGCTACATTCGCTTCGCCGATGGCAACGATCCCAGCCTGATCTACTGCGAGCGTAGACAGGGGTATGATAATCGTGACGCTCCTAACAGACAAGATAAAAGACCTTACGAATACCTGTTCGTGATCACCGATAGCGCGACAGGTAATCCTGAAACCAACTATCTTGCCGCGCAGATCGGAAATCCGACATGGTTTTCAGACCTCTCAGAACCTGATCCAGAACCATCACCGTGCAGTGTGGCAACAGGAGGCTAAAACCGTGAAGCGTTCATTCAATATCTTCGCTCAAATTCTCATTCAGATTGTGTGCCTGGCATTATCAACACCATGGATTGCAACTGCCCAGGAATTAACTGGACGGCTGATTTATGTCCGTGATATGGCAGACACAAACTTACTTGTTGATTATACAACAGGTAGTGTATTTCAGTACAACGACGAATCATGTGTGCGTGCCTCATCTCACCTGACTTACGGCGTCGTCTTTCCGCTGACCGACCCCGCGCAAATGCAGATTTTCAATATCACCACTGCACAATTTGTAGCGCAGATCCCCATAGACCCCGTCTGGCAGGCAGATACGTCCCGCCTGTGCGCGGGCACCTACTGGTCGGATGACATAACGCTGATCTATTCCGATTTTCAGGATACCGCCTTACGCTATCACTATAACGCTGTGACAGGAGAGATGACGTCGATTGTCTACGTACCCAGCGAATTAGACAGGACACCACAAAAATATCCTGAAGAATATACTGCAATGCTTGTGTCGCCGTCGGAGAACTATGTTGTATACCTTCGCTGTTTCAGCGATCCATGTCGGGTCAATGAGGTCAACGTAGTAGAATATGTAATATACGATGTGTTTGCGGAAAGTATCGTTGGAGTGCTAGAAGGCGATTTAACAAGAATCCATCATCAACCGCTGAATGCGGGGACTATGTTTTCGTGGTCGCACGATGAGCGCTATCTGGCAAATAAAGCAGATAACGAATTGATCGCAGTCTTCGATATCGAGCGTAAAGCATACCTCAACTTGAGTTTTTTGCCAACTGAGCTCGACAGCCTGACTAATCGCTTTGCTGGTTTCACTTGGTCACCCGATAGCAACAAAGTGGCGATGCACGTTGAATGTCGTAATTATCTGGTCGATGAAGGCGTGTGCCCGCTGCAAAATGGTATCATTGTCATCGATCTGCTGGCGCGCAGCACCCGTTTATACGAACTCCCTCTCGAACAAACACCGAGGCGGCTTAGATGGGAGCCCACTGGGAACCGACTGCTGCTAATAAATGATGAATCCGAGATGTCCGCTCTCAATCTGGCGGACGGCACGGTCACGTTCGTGGCTGATCGAGTTCAAGCGTTTGTGAGCTGGTTTCCTGTGCAGGAAAATGTCGCTGTGCCGCCAACCGCAACTCCTGCACCAACTCACACGCCGACCCTCACACCCACACCCACCTTTACCCCTACGTCAACACTCACTTCCAGCCCAATACCTACATCGACCTACACACCATCTGCGACCAGTACGCCAACTTTTACTCCGACGGCAACATTCACCTCTACGCTTCCGGCTACTGCCACCCCCACCCCTTCCATCACCTGCGCCGCCGCCAACGACCCTTCCGCTCTCGTCAACGCCATCGCCGCCGCTAACGCCAACGGCGCATCGCCGGACACCATCTGCCTGACCAACAGCAGCTACACGTTTCTCAGCGCGCAGAACAGCATCGCGCTCCCGTCGATCACCACGCCGATCACGATCATCGGGAATGGCGCAATTCTGGAACGTAGCAGCGGCGCACCGAATTTCCGCCTGTTCAACGTGACAGCGAGCGGGTCGCTCACGCTGCAAAACCTGACAATCCGCAATTTCAACGCGGGCGGCGGCAATGGCGGCGCGATCCTCAGCGCGGGAACGGTGACGCTCGACGGCGTGACGCTAACGAGCAACAGCGCGCGCTTCGCGGGTGGCATCCACAGCAGCGGAACGCTCACCATCACGGGCAGCACGCTGTCGTCGAACAGTTCACAAGAGGACGCGGGCGCGATCTACCTCGACAATGGCTCGCTCACCATGACCGACTCGACCGTGCAGGCGAACAGCGCGCGCTACGGTGGCGGTGTCTACATGAACAACGGCACGGTCAGCCTGACGAACGTGACGTTCCGCGCGAACACAGCAAACGAACAAGGCGCGGGGCTGTTCCAGAGGCGTGGCACGGTCACGGTCAGCGGCGGCACGTTCGACGCGAACAGCGCGCGCTACGGGTCGGCGATCTATGTGCGCGGCGCATTGAGCGTGAGCGGTTCGACATTCACCAACAATACAGCGGTCGAGGAAGGCGCGGCGATCTACAACGAAAATGGCAATCAGAGCGCCGTCACGGTGACGACCAGCACATTCACGGGCAACCGTGCGCGCTACGGCGGCGCGATCTCCAACCGTGCGCGTCTGAATGTGACGAACAGCACGTTCAGCACGAATACGGCGACCGAAAGTGGCGGCGCGGTCTATCACCAGAACGGCGCTACGCAGAACGGGATCGCGGGCAGCTGCTTCACGGGCAACACGGCGCGATTCGGCGGCGCGGTCTTCAGCCAGACCGGAAACTTCAACGCCCGCGACAACTGGTGGGGCGCGGCGACGGGTCCGACGAGCGCGCTGGTCAACACCAACGTGCTGACGGCGCCATTCCTGACGGCGGGCTGCCCGAATTAGCGCGGATGGCGGAGTCGGACGGGTGAAGGGGATGCGCCCGTCAGGTTTTAACCTGCGCTGAATCGCATTGTGGGGTGGGGCCGTGGATAAATTGAACAGTCAACTATTTGACGCGCCTTGGCGGGGGAAACAACGATGCGTCGTTCGCCGCTGTTTTATGCCATGCTGCTCGCCCTGTCCGTCGCGATCCTCGTCGTAGGCACGACCGCGC
>DAOTUN010000087.1:0-1506 GCA_034437395.1 Anaerolineae bacterium
GGCGTTCGTGCGTTGTGTGCTGGAGGGCAGTCCGAGTCCGGTCAGTGGCGCGGATGGGCGGGCGCCCGTGCTGATCGCGGGGGCGGCGCTGCGTTCGCTGCGGGAGAATCGCCCGGTGCGGGTGGGGGAATGAGCGTTACCAGACGGTGAGGATGGGGTATCTGGCGATCAGAGGGTCAGATGTGACTATGGGCAGATTTTCGCTGACGGCTTGCGCGACCAACAACCGATCGAATGGATCACGATGGTGGTCGGGTAACGTTGCCAGCGCGTAAATGGCATCGATCTCGATTGGAAACGTGTATAACCGATATTGACGCTGCTGTTTTTCAATAACCTCAGCGATCGATCCAGAAAGTGACAGCTTTCCAATATCGCGTTTGATCTGCATTTCCCAAATGCTGACATAACTCAACAGTAAAACCATATCCTTATCCCGCAAAATTTCCAGGGCGCGCAGCGACAGTTTTTCAGGAGACTTATCCAGCCAAATCAAGATTTGCGTGTCCAACAAAAATCTCATTGGTCTTCCCCAAGCCAAAACGAGTCTGGCAACGGCTCGTCGAAATCATCGCTGACGATGAAGCCCGCGATGTTTTGTCCGAGCTGACGCTGCGGATACAAACCCGATGCATTGCGCTCGATCGACACCGTAATCGCGGCTTCTATATCTTCGCGTGTGAGCGGCTTATGCTCTCGCTGCGTGAGCGTATCCACGCCTTTTTCGAGCGCGTCGAGCAGGAAAATGTTTACGTCCATGCTGGCGCGTTTGGCGCGCTCCAACAATTCCGCTGGGATCGTCAGTACCACCTGTACATCGCTCATCTCGACACCTCATCTCTCACGTCTTCAAAAGCTTATCATAATTGTTCCTGAGTCGATCCGGGAATTGCACCATCCCCGACGCCACCGTGAACACGACATATGCTACCAGCAGCAGCCCCGCCAAGCCGATTACGATCGCGCCAGGATCGCGCAGCATGGTCGATCCGCGTTTGCCTGGCATTGTAAATGAACGGTGTCATCGATGCATGTAAATTCACAGTGAGTCCAGGAAAAATGACGATGAAACGACAAAATATCTCCAGCGGCACGCCCTGGGAAAAAACAGTGGGTTACTCGCGGGCGGTGCGCGTCGGTGATCAGGTCGTGGTCAGCGGCACGACCGCCAGCGACGAGAACGGCGTCGTGCAGGGCATCGGCGATGTCTATCTCCAGTCACAGTATATCTTCGCCAAGATCGGGCGCGCGCTCGAACAGGCAGGCGCTTCGCTGCGCGATGTGGTGCGCGTGCGCATGTTCGTCGTGGACATCGGGCAACTGGGAGGCGGTCGGGCGCATGGTGAGGTGTTCGCGGACATCCTGCCCATGATCACGCTCCGATTCGCCAACGGCGCGATCGGCACGATCGACAACAGTCGCAAGGCGGTCTACGGCTACGATCAGCGCGTCGAGGTGTTTGGGTCGGCGGGGTCGGCGTCGAGTGGCAACTGGTATGCCGACGCG